>NZ_MJAA01000011.1:0-168432 GCF_001743375.1 Enterobacter sp. IF2SW-B1
TGCTCACGAGTCTGAGGCATTGGGCCGTCAGTCGCAGCAACAACCAGGATCGCGCCGTCCATCTGCGCAGCACCGGTGATCATGTTTTTAACATAGTCGGCGTGGCCTGGGCAGTCTACGTGTGCGTAGTGGCGAGTCGGGGTGTCGTATTCAACGTGAGAGGTGTTGATGGTGATACCACGAGCTTTTTCTTCTGGCGCGTTATCGATCTGGTCGAATGCACGAGCAGAACCACCGTAGGTTTTAGCCAGAACGGTAGTGATTGCAGCGGTCAGGGTAGTTTTACCATGGTCAACGTGGCCGATAGTACCAACGTTGACGTGCGGTTTTGTACGTTCAAATTTTTCTTTAGACACGGCTATATTCCTTACTATAGTGCTCTCCCCTCTGGAGAGAGCACGGGACTTAGGTTTTAATCCTGTGGATTACTTACCACGGGCTTCAATAACGGCCTGAGCAACGTTGTTAGGCGCATCATCATACTTCAGGAATTCCATGGTGTATGATGCACGACCTTTGGTCAGAGAACGCAGCTGAGTTGCATATCCGAACATTTCAGACAGCGGAACTTCAGCGTGGATCTTAACGCCAGTTACTTCGGATTCCTGACCACGCAGCATACCGCGACGACGGCTCAAGTCACCGATAACGTCACCGGTGTTCTCTTCAGGAGTTTCTACTTCAACCTTCATGATTGGCTCAAGCAGAACTGGTTTTGCTTTCTTAAAGCCTTCTTTAAAGGCAATAGACGCAGCCAGTTTAAACGCCAGTTCAGAGGAGTCAACGTCGTGGTAAGAACCGAAGTGCAGACGGATACCCATGTCAACAACCGGATAGCCAGCCAGAGGGCCCGCTTTCAGCTGTTCCTGGATGCCTTTATCAACGGCTGGGATGTATTCGCCAGGAATTACACCACCTTTGATGTCGTTGATGAACTCGTAACCTTTCGGGTTAGAGCCCGGCTCCAGTGGGTACATGTCGATCACAACGTGACCGTACTGACCGCGACCACCAGACTGCTTAGCGTGTTTACCTTCAACATCGGTAACTTTCGCGCGAATCGCTTCGCGGTAAGCAACCTGAGGTTTACCCACGTTCGCTTCAACGTTGAATTCACGCTTCATACGGTCAACGATGATGTCCAGGTGCAGTTCACCCATACCAGCGATGATGGTCTGGTTAGATTCTTCATCAGTCCATACGCGGAATGATGGGTCTTCTTTCGCCAGACGGCCCAGAGCCAGACCCATTTTTTCCTGGTCAGCTTTGGTTTTTGGTTCAACCGCGATGGAGATTACCGGCTCAGGGAATTCCATACGCTCCAGAATGATCGGGTGATCCGGGTCACACAGGGTGTCACCAGTGGTCACGTCTTTCAGACCGATAGCTGCAGCGATGTCGCCCGCACGAACTTCTTTGATCTCTTCACGTTTGTTAGCATGCATCTGTACGATACGGCCAAAACGTTCACGCGCCGCTTTCACGGAGTTCAGGATGGTGTCACCAGAGTTAACCACACCAGAGTAAACGCGGAAGAAGGTCAGGTTACCCACGAATGGGTCGGTAGCAATTTTGAACGCCAGTGCAGAGAACGGCTCGTCATCACTTGCGTGACGCTCAGCCGGAGTATCTTTACCGTCGTCCAGGATGCCGTTGATCGCAGGAACGTCAACCGGGGATGGCAGGTAGTCAACTACCGCATCCAGCATCGCCTGAACACCTTTGTTCTTGAACGCAGAACCACAGGTTACCAGGATGATTTCGTTGTTCAGAACGCGCTGACGCAGAGCTTTTTTGATCTCTTCTTCAGACAGTTCTTCACCACCCAGGTATTTCTCCATCAGCTCTTCAGAAGCTTCAGCAGCGGATTCGATCAGGTTCTGGTGCCATTCGTCAGCCAGGTCCTGCATCTCAGCCGGGATATCTTCGTATTCGAAGGTAACGCCCTGGTCTGCATCGTTCCAGTTGATGGCTTTCATTTTCACCAGGTCGATAACGCCGGTGAAGCCTTCTTCAGCACCAATTGCCAGCTGCAGCGGAACAGGGTTCGCGCCCAGACGGGTTTTGATCTGGCCAACAACTTTCAGGAAGTTAGCACCCATACGGTCCATTTTGTTAACGAACGCGATGCGTGGAACTTTATATTTGTTCGCCTGACGCCATACGGTTTCAGACTGTGGCTGAACACCACCAACTGCGCAATAAACCATTACCGCGCCGTCAAGAACACGCATGGAACGTTCTACTTCGATGGTGAAGTCAACGTGGCCCGGGGTGTCGATGATGTTTACGCGATGCGGTTCGTACTGCTTAGCCATACCTGACCAGAATGCAGTAGTCGCTGCGGAGGTGATGGTAATACCACGCTCCTGCTCCTGTTCCATCCAGTCCATGGTGGCTGCGCCGTCATGAACTTCACCGATTTTATGGTTTACACCGGTGTAGAACAGAATACGTTCGGTAGTAGTGGTCTTACCGGCGTCGATGTGCGCACTGATACCGATGTTACGGTAGCGTGCGATGGGTGTTGTACGAGCCATTTGATTCCTCGTTTGTTTCTTTAGGCGTTCAGTTAAGTTACCCAGAGCGGGCAGCTTCTCTGAAGCGCCCGCCTGGTGACTAATACTCCGAAGGGATTACCAACGGTAGTGTGCGAACGCCTTGTTGGCTTCTGCCATACGGTGAACGTCTTCACGTTTCTTAACTGCAGTACCTTTGTTTTCTGCAGCATCAGAAAGTTCGTTCGCCAGACGCAGAGCCATGGATTTATCACCGCGTTTACGAGCAGCTTCAACGATCCAACGCATTGCCAGGGCATTACGACGAACCGGACGAACTTCAACTGGAACCTGATAAGTAGAACCACCAACACGGCGGGACTTAACTTCTACAGTTGGGCGAACGTTGTCGAGAGCGACTTCGAAAGCTTCCAGTTCATTTTTACCAGAACGCTGAGCCAGGGTCTCCAGCGCGCTGTATACGATTGCTTCTGCAGTAGATTTTTTACCATCTACCATCAGGATATTTACAAATTTTGCCAGCAGTTCTGATCCGAACTTCGGATCTGGAAGAATTTTACGCTGACCAATGACGCGACGACGTGGCATGGGAATACTCCGTTGTTAATTCAGGATTGTCCAAAACTCTACGAGTTTAGTTTGACATTAAGATAAATCAGTTTGGCCTTACTTAACGGAGAACCATTAAGCCTTAGGACGCTTCACGCCGTACTTGGAGCGAGCCTGCTTACGGTCTTTAACACCTGAGCAGTCCAGCGCACCACGAACGGTGTGGTAACGAACACCCGGAAGGTCTTTAACACGACCGCCACGGATCAGGATCACGGAGTGCTCCTGCAGGTTGTGACCTTCACCACCGATGTAGGAAGTCACTTCGAAACCGTTAGTCAAACGCACACGGCATACTTTACGCAGTGCGGAGTTTGGTTTTTTAGGAGTGGTGGTATATACACGAGTACATACACCACGTTTCTGCGGGCAGGCTTCCAGCGCAGGCACGTTGCTTTTTGCAACTTTGCGTGCACGTGGTTTGCGTACCAGCTGGTTAACTGTTGCCATTAAATAGCTCCTGGTTTTAGCTTTTGCTTCGTAAACACGTAATAAAACGACCTCATACAATATGAGGACGCGAAATTTTAGGGCTACGTCGAAAAGGTGTCAAGAAATATACAGCGATCTCAAATCACCAGTTCATTTGACTGGCGTGCGTCACAGTAAGATTGACGAAATCAGTATAGCCAACCACGTCAATTTTGGCTGAAATTTGACCAGAAAGACCCCGCGCATCCAGATCGTCCTTCAGCGCAGAGACCGTTATGGGGGCGTTCGTGAGAATTTCAACGAAACGTCCACCTTCAAGTGCAGCGAGCACGCCATCCTGAATCAGCAGCAGATCGTCACCTTCGCGCAGCATGCTCAACAGCGTGTCGATATCACATTGCCATGGTGAATGGCTGAGAATATGTAGCATGGAAGCCTCAGAAAGTCAGAATGGTGTCGTAGTGGGATAGTTGTTCACGCAGTGCTGCGGCAGGTAAGGTCGTCACATCCAGCACAAAAGGCGTCTTATCGCTTAAACCGCGCGCCGTTAAAGAGTCGGCACAGACATAGCAGGTTTCGATATCGTAAAGCGGCAGCACTTTGAAGGTGGCGATGTAGTCGCGCGCCAGAATGGCCTGCGGCTGTTGGCCCGCCAGAAGCTGAAGCACGCCGTCCCCCAGAAAGAAGACACCGATATCTTCTGTTAACGCCGATGTCGCAAGCAGCGCATCCAGGCCTTCGCGGCCAGAGGTGCTGCCGTGCGGCGCAGAAGAAAAAACAAATGCCACACGCTTCATCAGAATTGCACCACTCTGTCGCAGGTTAACGCCGCCTGAGCCAATGCGCCCAGACCACTCAACGAAAAACCAGGCTGCAGGTTAGCGCCTGATAATCCCAGGCGCTCGGCTTCGGCTGCATCCGTCACGCCGCGACGCAGCGCCGCCGCCACGCAGATATGCAGCTCAACGCCCTGCTTTTCATTTAACGCCTGCCAGGCGCGGACCAGATCAAACTCGTCGCTCGCCGGCGACGTAAACTGGTTCGCGTTATACACCCCTTCCCGATAGAAGAAGACGCTCGCCAGTTCGTGTCCGGCCGCCAGCAGCGCATGCGCAAACTGCAGCGCGCTGCTGGCCTGTTGAGTTCCATACGCCGGGCCCGTCACCATTAATGCAAAACGCATTACTTATCCTGCCCCACGAAATCGCCGCTTTTGAACTGACGGATGTAGAGGTAAACCGTATGCTTGGAGATGTTCAGACGATCGGCCACCTGGTTGATGGCATCTTTAATGTCGAAAATCCCTTTCTCGTAGAGATTGAGTACGATCTGGCGATTCTTGGCGTTGTTCGATACGTTGCGGTCAGCATTGACCTCTTCAATGGTGAACTCAAGCGTCTGCGTGACGAGATCTTCAACGGAGGAGGCAAAGTTAACAGAAGAGCCAACGTCTGGCGTTTCTGGCGGAATAAAGGTGCTCATGATCTGCGAGAATGGCACATCAAGGTTCATGTTGATGCACAGCAGCCCAATCACACGATGCTCGCGATTTCGAATCGCGATGGTTTCTGATTTCATCAGCACGCCGCTTTTGGCGCGGGTGAAATAACATTTTGAGACGCTGCTGTCCGCGCCGGTCATGTCATGCAACATACGCAATGCAAGGTCGGTAATTGGCGAACCAATTTTACGGCCGGTATGCTCACCATTAGCAATGCGGATGGCGGAACACTTCAGATCTTGCAGGGAGTGCAATACGATTTCGCAGTGGGAACCAATGAGCATCGCTAACCCGTCCACTACCGCTTCATAGGATTTCAGAATATCGAAGTCGGTCTGGTCAAAAGGACGTTGATCCAGCAAATCAAGTTCACTGGTTTCGTTGGTTAAAAGCGACCTGGACATGAAAAAAACACTCCTTTTCAGGAGCCTGTCGTTAGGTTTTCAGGGCAGGCTCATTATCTACACGGACAACTAAATTAATACAGCGTGCCTAACGCTTTCCAGTGTTAATTATATCTGCCCCACAATAAAAAACCGCCGCCTTAAAAGGCGGCGGTTTGCATCACATTACTTCTTAGCGTCTGTCGCAGCTTTCTGATCTGCCTGCGCTTCCGGTTTCGCATCCGCTTTCGGCGCTGGTTTGATGTCCAGCAGCTCTACGTCGAAGACCAGCGTGGAGTTAGCCGGGATACCCGGGACGCCAGTTTTGCCATAGGCCAGATCCGGTGGGATAACCAGCTTGATTTTGCCGCCTTTTTTGATGTTTTTCAGGCCTTCAGTCCAGCCTGGGATCACACCGTCAAGACGGAAGGAAAGAGGTTCACCACGGGTGTAAGAGTTGTCGAACTCTTTACCGTCGATCAGCGTACCTTTGTAGTTCACCACAACGGTGTCGCTGTCTTTAGGCGCATCACCAGTACCTTCTTTCTCAACTTTGTACACCAGACCAGTAGAAGAGGTTTTCACACCCTTCTCTTTAGCAAAGGTGTCGCGGTAGGCTTTGCCTTTCGCTTCGTTGTCTTTAGCGTCCGCTTCCATCTTGGTCTGAGCGGCACCCTTAACGCGCGCTTCGAACGCCTGCAGAGTCTGTTCGATTTCCTGGTCAGACAGTTTGCTCTTATCAGCAAAAGCGTCCTGAACACCCGCGATCAGCTGGGCTTTGTCCAGTTTGATGCCCAGTTTCTCTTGTTCTTTCAGAGAGTTTTCCATGTAGCGGCCCAGAGATGCGCCCAGTGCGTAGGCGGATTTCTGGTCGTCATTTTTGAACGCCGCTTTGCTGTCTGCAGTGGCAGCAGGCTTCGCAGCAGTATCAGCAGCGAATGACAGCGGCGCGTTCAGTGCAACAGCCATCGTCGTCGCCAGCAGCGTTACTTTAAACAGTGATTTCATCCATATCTCCAGGGCCTGGGGACTCTCACCCCAGCGTTAAACGTAAATGAGTGACGTACTATAAAACGTTGCGGAAGAAATCTACAGACAGACACTTCCAATTCTCGCCACTTTTCAGACTATTTTTGTTTAAATAAGTTTCTTGCCAACGGGATAGAGACTGCACTTAAGGATAAACTCAGTTAAACTGCGCCGCCGCTGGGCCAATATGGCGTATCAGATATAAACGAGGTGAATGATGAAGGACACAATGATAGAAGCGAGAATGGCTGAGCTGGAAAGCCGCCTGGCTTTTCAGGACATCACCATCGAAGAGCTTAACCAGACCGTGACCGCGCACGAACTCGAAATGGCGAAACTGCGGGATCATATGCGCCTGCTAACGGAAAAGCTGAAGGCGACGCAGCCGTCAAATATTGCCTCTCAGTCGGAAGAGACGCCACCACCTCATTATTGAGGCGTAAAAAAAGCGGGATTATCCCGCTTTTTTATTTTCCGCATGACGGAATTAGTGGCAACCGCAGCCGCCGTTGCCGCAACCACCTTTACCGTGGCCGTGGTCATGACCATGGTCGTGGCCGTGACCACCGCAGCAGCCGTCGTGGCCGTGATCGTGATCATGGTCGTGACCATGAGCACCGTGAACGTGGCCATGGGCCAGCTCTTCTTCGGTCGCTTCACGGATCGCAACAACTTCTACGTTGAACTTCAGGTTCTGGCCAGCCAGCATGTGGTTGCCGTCAACCACAACGTGGTCGTCTTCAACTTCAGTGATTTCAACAGGAACCGGACCCTGGTCAGTTTCAGCCAGGAAGCGCATACCAACCTGCAGCTCGTCAACGCCCATGAACACGTCTTTAGGAACGCGCTGAACCAGGTTGTCGTCATACTGACCGTAAGCGTCGTTCGCGCCTACAGCAACGTCGAATTTATCGCCAACTTCATGACCTTCCAGCGCAGTTTCCAGGCCGGAAATCAGGGAACCGTGACCATGCAGGTAGTCCAGCGGCGCACTCACCGGAGACTCATCAACCAACACACCGTCTTCTGTACGTACCTGATAGGCCAGGCTGACCACCAGGTCTTTTGCTACTTTCATGATATCTCCTGAGCGTGGGAAAATTGCTGGCGCAGATTGTAGCGGAAATCTGCACCCGTGTACCCTTAAGCTTAAAAAAACTCAGAGCATATCGCTAGTCTGGATGAAAAATGCCGATCACTTGCTCTTCTTTGCGAACGTGATCGCGTGCTTCTTTGTCAGCCTCACGCATCTGGTGACCGCACTTAACGCACTCAACTATATCAATATTATTTTCGCGCCACATGGCCAGCGTATCTTGAGCCTGGCAAGACGGGCACTTTGCACCCGCGATAAAGCGTTTACGTACAGCCATCTTTCGTTACCTTTTATTCAAATTCATCCCAGCCGTCGAGCTGGCGTCGTTCCTGTTGCATCTCTCGCTGGAAGATCTCCTCCAGCTCGCGCCGCGCTTCCCGCACGCGGGAGATCTGCGCCGTATCGCTATGCACAGGCATTAATTCGCGCAGCATGCGCATATCCAGCCGGCGGAAGTGCATCTGGGCGCGCTGCGCCTGGTGAGGATGCATCCCCAGGGAGATTAACGCCTTGCGCCCCAGTTCCAGCGCACTGGAGAACGTCTCACGGGAGAAGTGTTTCACACCTGCCTGCAACAATTCGTGAGCTTCAACACGTCCCCGGGCACGCGCCAGAATATTCAGGTGCGGGAAATGCTGCTGACATAGCTCCACCAGCTTCATTGTATCTTCCGGATCGTTGCAGGTGATGACGATAGACTCCGCGGCTTCCGCCCCGGCCGAGCGCAGAAGCTCAAGCTGGGTGGCATCGCCGTAATAGACCTTGTAGCCATATTTGCGCATCAGGTTGACCGCGCTGATATCGCGCTCCAGCACCGTAATGCGCATTTTGTTCGCCATCAACAGGCGGCCAATCACCTGCCCGAAGCGGCCGAAGCCCACGACGATCACCTGCGGCTTATCGTCTTCTACCCACGGCGCTTCATCTTCATCGTCTGCCGGATTCAGGCGGCGCGACAGGAGTTTATCCACCATCTTCATCAGCAGAGGCGTGGTCATCATCGACAGCGTTACCGTCACCAGCAGCAGCGCCATCTGGTCATCTTTAAACAGCTTCTGGGAGGAGGCGGTGGAGAACAGCACAAACGCAAACTCGCCACCCTGGCTCAACACGCTGGCAAACTGCATGCGTTCCGAACTGCGCAACCCGTAGATACGCGCCATGACGTACAGCACCAGCATTTTCACCGCCACCAGGATCGCAACACTCACCGCAACCCAGAGCAAATGGGTATAAAGCACGCCAAGATTGAGCGCCATTCCCACCGAAATAAAGAACAGGCCTAACAGCAGCCCTTTGAAGGGATCGATGGCAATTTCCAGTTCGTGCCGATATTCACTCTCCGCCAGCAGCACGCCGGCAATAAAGGTGCCCAGCGCCATCGACAGCCCCAGCGCGTCCATAAACAGCGCCGAGCCGAGCACCAGCAGCAACGTCGCGGCGGTAAACACCTCGCGCACGCCCGAGGCGGCAATAAAGCGGAACACCGGACGTAACAGGAAACGTCCGCCAATCAGCATGCCCGCGAAGGCCAGCACCTTCATAGAAATTTTTGCCCAGTCGAAGTGATCGTCGCCCGAGCCCGCCAGCAGCGGCACCAGTGCCAGCGCCGGGATCACCGCTAAATCCTGGAACAGCAGCACCGAAAAGCCCAGCTGTCCGGCCTCATTGCGGTTCATCCCCTTGTCGCGCATCAGCTGCAGCGCCATCGCCGTCGACGACATTGCGAGACCAATCCCGCCAATCACCGCCGCCTGCCAGGAAAAGTTGGTCAGCATTAACAGGCCAGCCAGAATCGCGGCGCTAAACAGCACCTGCGCGGCGCCCACGCCAAAGATAGAGCGTCGAAGCTGCCACAGCTTCGAGGGGTTCAGTTCGAGGCCGATGATGAACATCAGGAACACCACGCCGAGCTCCGAGAAGTGGAGAATTTCATCCACGTCGCTGATGAAACCCAGTCCCCATGGGCCAATGGCGATCCCCGCGAGCAAATACCCCAGCACCGCCCCGATGCCGATACGGGCGGCAAGCGGCACCGCGACGACGGCGGCAAATAAAAACAGCACCCCGGCGAGGAGTAAATTCGATCCTTCCATTAACGACCTCCTGCCGGAATCGGTGATGCCAGCCATTCGCCGTAGGCTCTGGCGTGGCTTGCGAGCGCTTTCGGGTCCTGACGCCGCGCCCAGTAAACAATAATCGGGCTCATCCAGTGCATGCGGCACATGGCCGCCGTCAGCTCGAACGGCCTCAGGATGTCGCTCATGGGATAGCGGTTCAGCCCGTCGTGACGGTAAGCGCTTTCGGGTTCACCGGTGGTGATCACACTGCGCCAGTACTTTCCCGCCAGCTGGTTGCCCCCCACCCCACTGGAAAAGCCCCGGCTCAGCACGCGGTCCAGCCACTCTTTCAGCAGTGCCGGACAGCTGTAGGTATAGAGCGGATGCTGAAATACAATCACGTCATGCTGACGCAGCAGTTCCTGCTCGTAAGGAATATCGATAAAGAAATCAGGATAGTGCGCGTAGAGATCGTGCACCGTGACGTTACTGAGCTGTGTGGCCGGCTTAAGCAGCACCCGGTTCGCCACCGAGTCCTGAGATTCCGGATGGGCATACAGCAGCAGCACTTTCGCTGTCTGAGACATCACTCCCCTCCCGGTTCTGTTTTTGTGTATTGTTGTCGTTTTGGGCTACCATGGCGGCCCGGTGGGGAAAATGGCCCACACCTTACATTATCATAATGACAAATTAACATAGTCGGAACATACGGCGCTTCTATGATTGTTTTCTCCTCGTTACAAATTCGTCGCGGCGTGCGCGTCCTGCTGGATAACGCCACTGCTACCATCAACCCGGGCCAGAAAGTGGGTCTGGTCGGCAAAAACGGCTGCGGTAAATCCACCCTGCTGGCGCTGCTGAAAAACGAGATTAGCGCGGATGGTGGTAACTTTACCTTCCCGGGGAACTGGCAGCTCGCGTGGGTAAACCAGGAGACGCCAGCCCTGAGCGAACCGGCGCTCGACTATGTTATCGACGGAGATCGCGAGTACCGTAAGCTCGAAGCGGAACTCAACGCGGCCAACGAGCGCAACGACGGTCACGCCATCGCTACCGTTCACGGCAAGCTGGACGCCATCGACGCGTGGACCATTCGCTCCCGCGCCTCCAGCCTGCTGCACGGCCTGGGCTTTAGCAATGAACAGCTTGAACGCCCGGTAAGCGACTTCTCCGGCGGCTGGCGCATGCGCCTCAACCTGGCGCAGGCGCTGATCTGCCGCTCAGACCTGCTCCTGCTCGATGAACCGACCAACCACCTCGATCTCGATGCGGTTATTTGGCTCGAGAAGTGGCTCAAGAGCTATCAGGGCACTCTGATTCTCATCTCCCACGACCGCGACTTCCTCGACCCGGTGGTGGATAAAATCATTCATATCGAACAGCAAACCATGTTCGAGTACACCGGCAACTACAGCTCCTTTGAGCGCCAGCGCGCGACGCGCCTTGCTCAGCAGCAGTCGATGTATGAAAGCCAACAGCAGCGCGTGGCGCATCTGCAGAGCTTCGTGGATCGCTTCAAAGCTAAAGCGTCAAAAGCCAAGCAGGCCCAGAGCCGCATCAAGATGCTGGAACGCATGGAGATGATTGCCCCGGCACACGTGGATAACCCGTTCCACTTCAGCTTCCGCGCGCCGGAAAGCCTGCCGAACCCGCTGCTGAAGATGGAAAAAGTGAGCGCAGGCTATGGCGATCGCATCATCCTCGACTCTATCAAGCTTAACCTGGTGCCGGGTTCGCGCATTGGCCTGCTGGGGCGCAACGGCGCCGGTAAATCGACATTAATTAAGCTGCTCGCGGGCGAGCTTAACCCAACCAGCGGTGAAATCGGCCTGGCGAAGGGCATTAAGCTTGGCTATTTCGCCCAACATCAGCTGGAATTTTTACGCGCAGATGAATCGCCGATTCAGCATCTGGCGCGTCTTGCGCCGCAGGAAATGGAGCAGAAACTGCGCGACTACCTCGGCGGCTTCGGCTTCCAGGGCGATAAGGTGACCGAAAACACCGAGCGTTTCTCCGGCGGCGAAAAAGCCCGTCTGGTGCTGGCGCTGATCGTCTGGCAGAGACCCAACCTGCTGCTGCTCGATGAACCGACCAACCACCTGGATCTCGACATGCGTCAGGCGCTGACCGAAGCGCTGATTGAGTTCGAAGGCGCACTGGTTGTCGTGTCGCACGATCGCCACCTGATCCGATCCACCACCGACGATCTCTACCTGGTACACGGCGGCAAAGTCGAACCGTTCGACGGCGATCTGGAAGACTACCAGCAGTGGCTGACGGACGTACAAAAGCAGGAAAACCAGCCGGAAGAGTCAGCGAAAGACAACGTCAACAGCGCACAGTCGCGTAAAGACCAGAAGCGCCGCGAAGCGGAACTGCGCACCCAGACCCAGCCGCTGCGTAAAGAGATTGCCCGTCTTGAAAAAGAGATGGAAAAGCTCAACGCCACGCTTGCTGCCGTCGAAGAGAAGCTGGGCGACAGCGACCTGTACGATCAGAGCCGTAAAGTGGAGCTAACGGATTGTCTGCAAACGCAGGCGAAAGCAAAATCCAGCCTCGAAGAGTGCGAAATGGCATGGCTGGATGCCCAGGAACAGCTGGAAGCGATGCTGCAGGCAGACTGAATTTTTACCCCGTTGTGCGAACGGAATCTATCTCTGGTTCGGAAATCCAGGCTAAACGGGGTACAATTCGGAAAGTATAGTGAATTTCTGACAAGAATCAGCATCGTCCTTATGACCCAAATCATTCCATCAGACTTCGACATTACAGCCGAAGACAGCACCGAGTTCGTGCCCATGCGCGGCGTGGCCAACTGCCATTTGCAGACCATGCTGCCGCGGCTGATCCGCCGCAAGGTCCAGTTCACTCCGCACTGGCAACGGCTCGATCTGCCGGACGGTGATTTTCTGGATCTCGCCTGGAGCGAAGCGCCGGAACAGGCTCTTCATAAGCCGCGTCTGGTGGTTTTTCACGGTTTAGAAGGCAGCCTGCACAGTCCGTATGCGCATGGGTTAATTGAGGCCGCCAAAGCGCGCGGCTGGCTCGGCGTGGTGATGCATTTTCGCGGCTGTAGCGGCGAGCCGAATCGTCAGAAACGCATTTATCACTCGGGTGAAACCGAAGATGGCACGTGGTTTCTACACTGGCTGCGGGAAAATTATGGCGCCGCGCCAACGGCCGCCGTGGGCTACTCGCTGGGCGGTAATATGCTCGCCTGTCTGCTGGCCAAAGAGGGCGACAGCGTACCGCTGAATGCAGCAGTGATTGTCTCCGCACCGTTTATGCTGGAGCAGTGCAGCTACCACATGGAAAAAGGCTTTTCTCGCGTCTATCAGCGCTATCTGCTCAACCTGCTGAAAGCCAACGCGGCGCGAAAGCTGAAGGCCTATCCGGATACCCTGCCGGTAAGCCTGCGTCAGCTGAAAAAAGTACGCTGCATCCGCGAATTCGACGATCTGATCACCGCCAAAATTCACGGCTTCGCCGATGCTATCGACTATTACCGACAGTGCAGCGCCATGCCGCTGCTCAGCAAAATCACGCAGCCGACGCTGATTATTCACGCCAAAGATGACCCATTCATGGATCATCACTCTATTCCCGCGCAGGAATTCCTGCCTGACAACGTTCACTACCAGCTGACCGAACATGGTGGCCACGTGGGGTTCATCGGCGGCACGCTGCGCAGGCCGAAAATGTGGCTGGAAGCGCGCATTCCTGACTGGCTGACTCCTTATCTGGATGGTGCAAAATGATCATTCCCTGGCAGGATCTGGCTCCCGAAACGCTCGATAATCTGATTGAAAGCTTTGTATTACGCGAAGGCACCGATTATGGTGAACATGAGCGTTCGCTTGAGCAAAAGGTCAACGATGTAAAACGCCAGCTGAAAAGCGGCGACGTGGTGCTGGTGTGGTCAGAACTGCATGAGACGGTCAATATCATGCCCCGCAACGCGTTTCACGGCTGATCTTCCAACCTTTTCCGTCAGGGAGTTGCTATGTCTGCCAGACATCCCATTATTGCCGTTACGGGGTCGAGTGGTGCGGGAACCACCACCACCAGCCTCGCTTTTCGCAAGATTTTCGCCCAGCTGAATCTCCGTTCGGCGGAGGTCGAAGGCGACAGCTTTCACCGCTATACGCGGCCTGAGATGGACATGGCGATCCGCAAGGCACGCGATTTGGGTAAACACATCAGCTACTTTGGCCCGGAAGCCAATGATTTCGGCCTGCTGGAGCAAACCTTCCGCGAATACGGTCAGAGCGGTACCGGGCAGTCCCGTAAGTATCTGCACACCTACGACGAAGCCGTACCCTGGAACCAGGTGCCGGGCACCTTTACCCCCTGGCAACCGCTGCCGGAACCCACCGACGTGCTGTTTTATGAAGGATTGCACGGCGGCGTTGTCACACCTCAGCACGACGTGGCGCGCCATGTGGATCTGCTGGTCGGGGTGGTGCCGATCGTTAACCTGGAGTGGATCCAGAAGCTGACGCGCGACATGAGCGAGCGCGGCCATTCGCGCGAGGCGGTAATGGACTCGGTGGTGCGCTCCATGGAAGATTACATCAACTATCTCACGCCGCAGTTCTCCCGCACGCACATTAACTTCCAGCGCGTGCCGACGGTGGACACTTCCAATCCGTTCGCGGCGAAAAGCATCCCGTCGTTGGATGAGAGCTTTGTGGTGATCCACTTCCGCAATCTTGAAGGCATTGATTACCCCTGGCTGCTGGCGATGCTGCAGGGCTCGTTTATTTCCCACATGAATACGTTAGTGGTTCCCGGTGGAAAAATGGGGCTGGCAATGGAGCTGATCATGACGCCGCTGGTGGAGCGACTGATGGAAGGGAAGCAGATCGCGTGAACATGTTCCCTCTCCCCGTGGGAGAGGGTTAGGGTGAGGGCATCAACACGCACGATGCCCCAATAATTAAGCCTCGATCACTTCATACGAATGGGTGATTTTTACCGCTTTCTCCAGCATTAACGCCACAGAGCAGTATTTCTCCGCAGAGAGATCAACCGCGCGTGAGACCGCCGCGTCTTTCAGTTCTTTCCCGGTGACAACAAAGTGCAGATTAATGTGGGTGAACAGGCGTGGCGCCTCTTCGCGACGCTCTGAGGTGAGTTTAACCTCGCAATCCGTCACGTCATGACGGCCTTTTTGCAGAATCGACACCACGTCGATCGCGCTGCATCCGCCTGCCGCCATCAGCACCATTTCCATTGGGCTTGGAGCTTTATCGCCGGAGTTACCATCCATCAAAATCTGGTGTCCTGATGCGGACTCGCCCAGGAACGTTAAACCTTCAACCCACTTCACGCGCGCTTGCATATTCATTAACTCCAACGTTGCATTTTTGGTGACAGATTACGCGTGCGTTACATTTCTCGCAATGGAAGGCGACCTGCATCATGCTGAAGCGAGACACCAGGAGACACGCGGCAAAAGCTATGCTAAAACACTCAGGATGCTACAGTAATACATTGACGTTACACATGTATGCAGAGGACATCAAACTTTACTGGCTGCGAAACGTTACGACAGCCGACTTCCCAGGGTATGGGTAAGAATTCGATTGCAACCCCAGAGTCCGGATGCATCTGAAGACTCTGGTGACAGCTTATAACAGAGGATAACAGCGCATGGTGCTTGGCAAACCGCAAACAGACCCGACTCTCGAATGGTTCTTGTCTCATTGCCACATTCATAAGTACCCATCAAAGAGCACGCTGATTCACCAGGGTGAAAAAGCGGAAACGTTGTATTACATCGTCAAAGGCTCGGTGGCAGTGCTGATCAAAGATGAGGAAGGCAAAGAGATGATCCTTTCCTATCTGAACCAGGGCGATTTTATCGGTGAACTGGGCCTGTTTGAAGAAGGCCAGGAACGTAGCGCCTGGGTTCGTGCAAAGACAGCATGTGAAGTGGCTGAAATTTCTTATAAGAAATTCCGTCAGCTGATTCAGGTTAACCCTGACATCCTGATGCGTCTTTCTTCCCAGATGGCGCGCCGTCTGCAGGTGACGTCAGAGAAAGTGGGTAACCTCGCCTTCCTGGACGTGACTGGCCGTATTGCGCAGACTCTGCTGAACCTGGCGAAACAGCCAGACGCGATGACCCACCCGGACGGCATGCAAATTAAAATTACCCGTCAGGAAATCGGTCAGATCGTCGGTTGCTCCCGCGAAACGGTGGGCCGTATTCTGAAAATGCTGGAAGATCAAAACCTGATCTCCGCCCACGGTAAAACCATCGTGGTTTACGGAACCCGTTAATCCTGCCTAAACGGCGTGCCATCGCGAGGTGTCACGCCGTTTTTGTCTCTTTTCCCCATGTGGCGCAGGCTGATCTATCACCCGGAAGTTAACTACGCACTACGACAAACGCTGGTGCTGTGTCTTCCCGTGGCCGTGGGCCTGATCCTGGGACATCTTCAGCAGGGCCTGCTGTTTTCTCTCGTCCCCGCCTGCTGCAACATTGCCGGTCTGGACACGCCCCATAAACGCTTTTTCAAACGTCTGATAATTGGCGGCTCGCTGTTTGCTGGCTGTAGCCTCGCGGTGCAGCTTCTGCTGGCTCGCGATATTCCCCTGCCGCTGATCCTGACCGTGCTGGCGATGACCCTCGGCGTCACCGCCGAAATCAGCTCGCTCCATGCCCGGCTGCTTCCTGCGTCACTCATTGCGGCCATCTTCACCTTGAGCCTCGCCGGTAATATGCCCGTGTGGGAGCCGCTGCTGATCTACGCCCTCGGCACGCTGTGGTACGGGCTGTTTAACTGGTTCTGGTTCTGGCTGTGGCGGGAGCAGCCGCTGCGCGAATCTCTGAGCCTGCTCTACGTGCAGCTTGCGGATTACTGTGAAGCCAAATACACCCTGCTCACCCAGCATACGGATCCGGAAAAATCCTTACCGCCGCTGCTGACGCGCCAGCAAAAGGTGGTAGACCTGATAAGCCAATGCTATCAGCAGCTGCATATGCTCGCCGCCAACAAGAACCACGAGTACAAACGGCTGTTGCGCACCTTCCAGGTGGGGCTGGATCTTCAGGAGCATATCTCCGTTAGCCTTCACCACCCGCAGGAGGTGCAAAAGCTGGTTGAGCGCAGCCATGCCGAAGCGGTGATCCGCTGGAACGCGCAGACCGTCTCCGCGCGCCTGCGGGTGCTGGCCGATGATATTCTCTACCACCGCTACCCCACGCGCTTTAACATGGACAAACAGCTCGGCGCGCTGGAGAAAATCGCCCGTCAGCACCCGGATAACCCGGTCGGCCAGTTTGCCGCCTGGCACTTCAGCCGCATCGCCCGCGTGCTGCGCACCCAGCGCCCGCTTTATTCCCGTGACCTGATGGCGGATAAACAGAAACGTCTGCCGCTGCTGCCGGCGCTGAGAAGCTACCTGTCTCTGAAATCTTCCGCTCTGCGCAACGCTGCAAGGATTAGCGTCATGCTCAGTATCGCCAGCCTGATGGGCATGGCGCTGCATCTGCCGAAGCCCTACTGGATCTTAATGACCGTGCTGTTTGTTACCCAGAACGGCTATGGCGCCACGCGGGTGCGCATTCTGCACCGGGCAGGCGGCACGATGGCGGGGCTGATTATTGCGGGCATGACGCTGCATTTTCACGTGCCCGAAGGCTATACCCTGGCGGGCATGCTGGCGATCACCCTGGTAAGCTATCTAATCATTCGCAAAAACTACGGCTGGGCGATGGTGGGCTTTACGGTGACGGCGGTATATACCCTTCAGCTGCTGACGCTTAACGGCGAACAGTTCATCGTTGCCCGCCTGATCGACACGCTGATTGGCTGCCTGATCGCCTTTGGCGGCATGGTCTGGCTGTGGCCGCAGTGGCAGAGCGGGCTGCTGAGGCAGAACGCCCACGACGCGCTGGAGGCCGATCAGCAGGCCATTCGTCTGATCCTGAGCGACGACCCGCAGCCCTCCCCGCTGGCGTATCAGCGGATGAAGGTCAACCAGGCGCACAACGCCCTGTTTAACTCGCTCAACCAGGCGATGCAGGAGCCGGGCTTTAACTCACACTATCTGGCGGACATGAAGCTGTGGGTCACGCACAGCCAGTTTATCGTTGAGCACATCAATGCCATGACCACGCTGGCGCGCGAGCACACGATGCTGACTCCGGATCTGGCGCAGCGCTATTTGCAGTCCTGTGAAATTGCCCTGCAGCGCTGTCAGCAGCGTCTGGAGTATGACGCGCCGGGTGAGTCGGGGGATTCGAACATTCTGGAGGCACCGGAGACGCTGACCCACGGCCCGATGAGCACCCTGGAGCAGCATTTGCAGCGTATTCTCGGGCATCTGAACACCATGCATACCATTTCGTCGGTGGCATGGCGTCAGCGCCCGCATCACGGCATTTGGTTAACGCGGCGGTTAAAGCGAACCGAGTATTAGCCTTTTACGATCTTCTCGACCGCCGCGGCAAAGCGGGTTAACCCGTCTTCAATATCTTTCTCTTCCACCACCAGCGACGGCGCAAAGCGCATCACGTCAGGCCCGGCATTTAGCACCATCACCCCTTCGTGGGCGGCTGCGTGCAGGAAATCGCGCGCGCGGCCTTTGTACTGCGGCTTAAGCTCCGCACCAATCAGCAGCCCCATGCCGCGGATCTCGCTGAAGACGTCGTACTTATTGTTAATCTGCTGGAGATGCTGCACAAACAGCTCGCGCTTCGCGCTAACGCCGTTCAGCACCTCTGGCGTGTTGATGATGTCGAACGCGGCACCTGCCACGGCGCTCGCCAGCGGGTTACCGCCGTAGGTCGAGCCGTGAGACCCGACGTGGAACGCAGAGGCAATCTCCTGCGTCGTCAGTACCGCACTCACCGGAAAACCGCCGCCGAGCGCTTTCGCGCTGGTCAGAATATCCGGCGTCACGCCGTAGTGCATGTAGGCAAACAGCTCTCCGGTACGCCCCATCCCGCACTGCACTTCATCAAACACCAGTAGCGCCTGATGTTCGTCGCACAGTTCGCGCAGCCCTTTCAGGAATTCCGGGGTTGCCGCGGTCACGCCGCCTTCGCCCTGAATCGGCTCCACCACCACCGCGCAGGTGTGGTCGTCCATCACCGCTTTCACCGCGTGCAGATCGTTAAACGGCACGTGGATAATGTCGGCTGGTTTCGGACCGAAGCCGTCGGAATACTTCGGCTGGCCGCCAACGGAGACGGTAAAGAAAGAGCGTCCGTGGAAGGCGTTATGGAAGGCGATGATTTTAGTTTTGTACGGGCTATGGCGCGTGGTGGCGTAGTAGCGCGCCAGCTTAAAGGCGGTTTCGTTGGCTTCGGTGCCGGAGTTCATAAACAGCACGCGCTCGGCAAACGTGGCATCAATGATCTTGCGACCCAGGCGCAGCGCAGGTTCGTTGGTGAACACGTTGCTGGTGTGCCACAGGGTTTCGCCCTGGGTTTTCAGCGCGTCCACCAGCGCAGGATGGCAGTGGCCCAGCGCCGTGACCGCAATACCGCCCGCGAAATCCACATACTCCTTGCCCTGCTGATCCCAGACGCGGCTGCCTTTCCCCTTCACCGGGATAAACTCAGCCGGTGCATAAATCGGCAGAATCACTTCATCGAATGTCGCGCGGGTAATTGCTGGTTGTTCAGTTGCCATGTCATGCCCATCCATTTTATGTCACATTCATTGTGAAAATATAATCACAAAATATGCATAAAAACTCACAACAAGGCAACAAATATTCAGCGATTGAGGAAATTTGCCAGCAGTGCGTGCCCCTGCTCGCTGAGGATACTTTCAGGGTGGAACTGGACGCCTTCGAGATCCCACTCGCGGTGGCGAATCCCCATGATCTCCTGCGTATCGCTCCAGGCGGTCACGTCAAAGCAGTCGGGCAGCGTCGGTGGGTCAATCACCAGCGAATGGTAGCGCGTCACGGTTAACGGGTTATTGAGCCCTGTGAATACGCCCGTGCCGGTGTGGGTGACCGGCGAGGTTTTGCCGTGCATCACTTTCGCGGCACGCACGATGGTAGCCCCAAATGCCTGGGCAATCGCCTGATGACCGAGACAGACGCCCAGGATCGGCAGCCTGCCGGCATAGTGGTGAATAACCTCCAGAGAAATGCCCGATTCCGACGGCGTACACGGTCCCGGCGAAATGACGATTTTCTGCGGAGCCAGCGTCTCAATATCAGACAGGCTGAGTTCGTCGTTGCGGCGGACAACCACCTCTGCACCCAGTTCACAAAAATACTGGTAAAGGTTCCAGGTGAAGGAATCGTAGTTATCAATCAGCAGAATCATGGCGGCTCCCAAAAAAAATGCCGCCCTATTCTACTCAGATTCCCGCGCTTCGCTCACTACTTTGGCAAAGATAGCGCTCAGCGCGGTCAAATCTCCCGTGGCACCGCTTCGGTTCGCCGCCACCCACTGCTCGGGATCAATATCCCGCCAGTCCAGCGCGTAATTCGCGTGGATGGCCAGCTGCTCAAAGAAGACGCGCTGAGCTATGCCATTACCGCGCATAAAGGGATGCAGCATATTGATTTCACAGTAGTAATGGCTCACTTTTTCAACAAACGCCGCTTTTTCAAGACCCACAAGATACTTATCACTTTCCAGCGCTGCCATCAGTTCGTTACCCATCGTCTCGATGTACTCAAAATGGCAGAAGGGAATGTCACCCTTAAAAATATCGTCGGTACGGAATTCGCCTGCCTGCTTCATCTCTCTGTGATACAGATGGCGATGAATGAGGCACAGATGCGGTAGCCCGGGCGCTGAAGGCCCAAGCTCCAGCGTCTCAATGCCGGGCTCTGAAGGACCATTACCTTTTTCAAGGAGACAACTGGCCTGAAAATTGACGTTACGCTGTTGCTCCCAGAGACGGGATTTTTGCTTATCGGTGAGTTTTTTCACTTAACGCCTCCCTGAATAGTCCGTTTGCCACAAGTATAAGCAGCAAAACGCGCTTTCGCAGGGAGGGCTGAAAGACACGGGCAGGATATGCCCGTGTGGGAGAACGATTACGGCAGCACTTTCGCGGAGAGAATCACCACTGGCTTAGACGGCACATTCTGGTATGGACCGACATCGTGGGTCTGAACCTGAGAGATTTTGTCCGCCACGTCCATCCCTTTCACAATTTTACCGAAGACCGCATAGCCGAAGTCGCGCTGGCCGTGGTCGAGGAAAGCGTTATCCGCCACGTTGAGGAAGAACTGGCTGGTGGCGCTGTCTTTATCCGCCGTGCGCGCCATGGAGATGGTGCCGCGCTTGTTCAGCAGGCCGTTGTCCGCTTCGTTTTTGATGGGTGGGTTAGGCTGTTTCTGCTGCATCTGCTCGTTGAAGCCGCCGCCCTGAATCATGAAGCCAGGGATCACGCGGTGGAAGGTGGTGTTGTTATAGAAACCACTGTTCACATAGTCGAGGAAGTTTTTCACAGAAACCGGAGCTTTCTGGCTATTTAGTTCCAGCTCAATGTTCCCGGCAGAGGTGGTCAGCAGAACGTGAGGGTCCCCTTTGGCTGCCAGCGCAGCAGGGGAAACGGCAGAAAGAGCAAACACAGCTGCGACAGCCGCCAGTGTTGATTTGAGCATGAGAATTCCTTAACAAAGCGCAGTATAAAAAGCGAATGGCTTGATTCTAAAGAGCAGTATGAACCGAGACCAGCCTTTTACCTAATTTTACGAAATTGAAACAATTATTACTGCGCAAACGATTGGTTATACCGCCATTTAGTGTGACCTGGATCACACTAAAACCTGCAATGGCATATTCATTTCCCTTAAAAGATAGGAATAGATCACTTTAGCGACTAAAATCTGCCCGCTCTCAGCGCCCTTCCGGCGCTTTTCTTTTTCTGAACAGGCCAGACATGACTAACAGCAATCGCATCAAGCTCACATGGATAAGCTTCTTCTCCTACGCCCTGACCGGCGCGTTGGTGATCGTCACCGGGATGGTGATGGGAAATATCGCAGACTACTTCCAGCTGCCCGTTTCCAGCATGAGTAACACCTTCACCTTCCTCAACGCGGGGATCCTGATCTCAATTTTCCTGAATGCCTGGCTGATGGAAATCGTCCCGCTGAAAACCCAGCTGCGCTTCGGCTTCGTGCTGATGGTTGCCGCCGTGGCGGGCCTGATGTTGAGCCACAGCATCGCCCTGTTCTCCGCCGCCATGTTCGTGCTGGGCCTGGTCAGCGGGATCACGATGTCGATCGGTACGTTCCTTATTACGCACATGTATGAAGGCCGCCAGCGCGGCGCGCGCCTGCTGTTTACCGACTCCTTCTTCAGCATGGCCGGGATGATTTTCCCGATGGTCGCCGCGTATCTGCTCGCGCGCAGCATTGAATGGTACTGGGTATACGCCTGTATCGGTCTGGTCTATGTCGCGATCTTCATTCTGACCTTCGGCTGTGACTTCCCGGTGCTGGGCAAAAAAGCGCAGACCACCTCAGAGCCGGTGGCGAAGGAAAAATGGGGTATCGGCGTGCTGTTCCTCTCCATTGCCGCCCTGTGCTACATCCTCGGTCAGTTGGGCTTTATCTCGTGGGTACCTGAATACGCCAAAGGTCTGGGCATGAGCCTGAACGACGCGGGCAAACTGGTGAGCGATTTCTGGATGTCTTACATGTTCGGTATGTGGGCCTTTAGCTTCATCCTGCGCTTCTTCGACCTGCAACGTATTCTGACCGTCCTGGCGGGTCTGGCGACCGTGCTGATGTATCTGTTCATCAACGGTGCCCCGGAGCATATGCCATGGTTCATCCTGACCCTGGGCTTCTTCTCCAGCGCGATTTACACCTCAATCATCACCCTGGGCTCCCTGCAGACCAAAGTGGCTTCGCCAAAGCTGGTGAACTTCGTGCTGACCTGCGGCACCATCGGCACCATGCTGACCTTCGTGGTCACGGGCCCGATTGTGGCGCACAGCGGCCCGCTGGCCGCGCTGCACACCGCTAACGGTCTGTATGCCGTGGTGTTTATCATGTGTTTCATTCTGGGCTTCGTGACCCGTCACCGTCAGCACAATACGGCAACGGCTACCCACTAATCGTCAAAACCCCTTTGCGTTCTGCAAAGGGGTTTTACCCTGCTTACCCGCTCTGACTGCCGATTCGTAAAAACCCCGTCAAATTTGTGCGAAAAACAAGCAAGCACAAAAATCAAACAATATCCGTTACTTATAAAAAACCTGACAAATCATAGATATACCCACTAAGGGGTAGGTGAAGGCGTATTTGATTTGCATCAATAAGTGCCCCTGCTGAATCGTTAAGGTAGGCAGTAATAGAAAAGAAATCGAGGCAAAAATGAGCAAAGTCAGACTCGCTATCATCGGTAACGGCATGGTCGGCCACCGCTTTATTGAGGATCTTCTCGATAAAGCCGATGCTGACCAGTTCGATATTACCGTGTTCTGTGAAGAACCCCGCAAGGCGTACGACCGTGTGCACTTGTCTTCCTACTTCTCTCACCATACCGCCGAAGAGCTCTCTCTGGTGCGAGAAGGTTTCTACGAGAAGCATGGCGTAAAAGTGCTGGTGGGCGAACGCGCTATCACCATCAACCGTCAGGAGAAAGTGATCCACTCCAGCGCCGGGCGTACGGTTTTTTACGATAAGCTGATCATGGCGACTGGCTCGTATCCGTGGATCCCGCCGATTAAAGGGTCGGAAACCCAGGATTGCTTCGTTTACCGTACTATTGAAGACCTCAACGCCATTGAATCCTGCGCACGTCGAAGCAAACGCGGTGCGGTTGTTGGCGGTGGCCTGCTGGGCCTGGAAGCGGCAGGCGCGCTGAAAAACCTCGGCGTTGAAACCCACGTTATCGAATTTGCCCCGATGCTGATGGCGGAACAGCTGGACCACATGGGTGGCGACCAGCTGCGTCGTAAAATCGAAAGCATGGGTGTGAAGGTTCACACCAGCAAGAACACCAAAGAGATCGTGCAGGAAGGCACAGAGGCGCGTAAAACCATGCGCTTTGCCGACGGCAGCGAGCTGGAAGTGGACTTCATCGTCTTCTCCACCGGTATTCGTCCGCGCGACAAGCTCGCCACGCAGTGCGGCCTGGCGGTAGCGCAGCGCGGCGGGATCATGATTAACGATACCTGCCAGACCTCCGATCCGGATATCTACGCCATCGGCGAGTGCGCCAGCTGGAATAACCGGGTATACGGTCTGGTGGCGCCAGGATACAAAATGGCGCAGGTCGCCGTGGACCATATCCTCGGCAGCGAAAACGCCTTCACCGGCGCAGACATGAGCGCGAAGCTGAAGCTGCTGGGCGTGGATGTAGGCGGTATCGGCGATGCGCATGGCCGCACCCCGAACTCCCGCAGCTACGTCTATCTGGACGAAAGCAAAGAGGTCTACAAACGCCTTATCGTCAGCCAGGACAACAAAACCCTGCTCGGTGCGGTGCTGGTGGGCGATACCAGCGACTTCGGTAACCTGCTCCAGCTGGTGCTGAACGCCATTGAGCTGCCGGAAAACCCGGACGCGCTGATCCTGCCGGCGCACGCCTCCAGCGGTAAACCATCTATCGGCGTAGATAAACTGCCGGACAGCGCGCAGATTTGCTCCTGCTTCGACGTCACCAAAGGCATGCTGATCTCCGCCATCAACAAAGGCTGCCACACCGTTGCGGCGCTGAAGGCCGAAACCAAAGCCGGTACCGGCTGCGGCGGCTGTATTCCACTGGTGACTCAGGTGCTGAACGCTGAACTGGCGAAACAGGGCATCGAAGTGAACAACAACCTGTGCGAGCACTTCGCCTACTCTCGCCAGGAGCTGTACCATCTGATCCGCGTGGAAGGCATCAAGTCCTTCGACGAACTGCTGGAGAAACACGGCCAGGGTTACGGCTGTGAAGTGTGTAAGCCGACCGTCGGTTCTCTGCTCGCGTCCTGCTGGAATGAGTACGTGCTCAAACCAGAACACACGCCGCTGCAGGACACCAACGATAACTTCCTGGCGAACATCCAGAAAGACGGTACTTACTCCGTCATTCCGCGTTCCGCCGGTGGCGAAATCACCCCGGAAGGGCTGGTCGCCGTGGGCCGTATCGCCCGTGAGTTTAATCTGTACACCAAAATCACCGGTTCCCAGCGTATCGGCCTGTTTGGTGCGCAGAAAGACGATCTCCCGGAAATATGGCGTCAGCTGATTGAGGCGGGCTTCGAAACCGGTCACGCGTATGCCAAAGCGCTGCGCATGGCGAAAACCTGCGTGGGCAGCACCTGGTGCCGCTACGGCGTAGGCGACAGCGTGGGCTTCGGCGTCGAGCTGGAAAACCGCTACAAAGGCATCCGTACTCCGCACAAAATGAAGTTCGGCGTCTCCGGCTGTACCCGTGAATGTGCGGAAGCGCAGGGTAAAGACGTAGGGATCATCGCCACCGAGAAAGGCTGGAACCTGTACGTGTGCGGCAATGGCGGGATGAAACCACGCCACGCGGACCTGCTGGCGGCGGATCTCGATCGCGACACGCTGATCCAGTATCTCGACCGCTTCATGATGTTCTACATCCGTACCGCCGATAAGCTGACCCGTACCGCTTCCTGGCTGGATAATCTCGAAGGCGGTATCGACTACCTGAAGTCGGTCATCATTGATGACAAGCTGGGTCTGAACGAACAGCTGGAATCCGAGATGGCTCGCCTGCGCGAGGCGGTGATCTGCGAGTGGACCGAAACCGTCAACACCCCGGCGGCGCAGACGCGCTTCAAACACTTTATCAACAGCACCCAGCGCGACCCGAACGTGCAGGTAGTGCCGGAGCGCGAACAGCATCGTCCTGCAACCCCGTATGAACGCATTCCGGTGATGCAGGTGGAGGAAAACGCATGAGCCAGTGGGTAAACATCTGCAACATTAACGACATTCTGCCATCAACCGGCGTCTGTGCTTTGCTGGGTAACGAGCAGGTAGCTATTTTCCGCCCTCGCCACGATGAACAGGTCTTTGCCATCAGCAATATCGATCCGTTCTTTGAGGCCAGCGTGCTCTCCCGCGGTCTGATTGCTGAACACCAGGGTGAGCTGTGGGTCGCCAGCCCGCTGAAAAAGCAGCGTTTCCGCTTAACCGACGGGCACTGCATGGAAGATGAAAGCTTCTCCGTGAAGCACTACGACGCCCGCGTGAAGGACGGCAAGGTGCAGCTCAAAGCGTAACCCTCCGCTTTTCCAATAGGAAAGGCTTATGACCCCTTATGGGTAACGGCAGGAAAAACCGTATGTTCTGTACGATTCCTGCTGTTATCCTGACGTCAATTCTTACCCCCTCCTTGAATGCTGTGAGGTAACGTCGTGGACCACCTGCCGATTTTCTGTCAATTACGCCATCGCGACTGCCTGCTTGTGGGCGGCGGCGATGTGGCTGAACGCAAAGCGCGCCTGTTGCTGGAAGCCGGAGCCCGACTGACCGTCAATGCCCTCACCTTCGCTCCGCAGTTTGACGTCTGGGCTCAGGAAGGGATGCTCACGCTGGTGCAGGGGGAGTTTGATGAGTCCCTGCTGGATACCTGCTGGCTGACGATTGCCGCGACGGATGACGATGAAGTGAACCAGCGCGTCAGCGACGCCTGCGAAGCGCGCCGGATCTTCTGCAACGTGGTGGATGCGCCGAAAGAGGCCAGCTTTATCATGCCGTCGATTATCGATCGTTCACCGCTGATGATCGCGGTGTCTTCCGGCGGCCGCTCGCCCGTACTTGCCCGCCTGCTGCGGGAAAAACTGGAAGCTATTTTGCCGCAGCATCTCGGCCAGATAGCCCACTACGCCGGGCAGCTTCGCTCCCGCGTGAAGCAAACCTTCTCAACCGTGGGTGAGCGTCGTCGCTTCTGGGAGAAATTTTTCGTTAACGACAGGCTGGCGCAGTCGCTGGCGAATCAGGACGCGAAAGCTGTTGAAGAGACGACCGAGCAGCTGCTGAGCGAGCCGCTGGATCACCGAGGTGAAGTGGTGCTGGTCGGTGCTGGTCCGGGAGATGCGGGTTTACTGACCCTGAAAGGGCTCCAGCAGATCCAGCAGGCGGATATCGTGGTGTATGACCGCCTGGTCTCCGATGACATCATGAACCTGGTGCGCCGCGACGCCGACCGCGTCTTCGTCGGTAAACGGGCAGGCTACCACTGCGTGCCGCAGGAGGAGATTAATCAGATCCTGCTGAGTGAAGCGCAAAAGGGAAAACGCGTGGTGCGCCTTAAGGGCGGCGATCCGTTTATCTTTGGCCGCGGCGGCGAGGAGCTGGAAACCCTGTGCAATGCAGGCATTCCGTTCTCCGTGGTGCCGGGCATAACGGCGGCATCCGGCTGTTCAGCCTACTCTGGCATTCCGTTGACCCATCGCGACTACGCTCAAAGCGTGCGTCTGGTCACGGGCCACCTGAAAACCGGCAGCGAGCTGGACTGGCATAACCTGGCCGCTGAAAAGCAGACGCTGGTGTTCTACATGGGGCTGAACCAGGCCGCCACCATCCAGGCGAAACTGCTGGAACACGGTATGGAGGCTGATATGCCCGTTGCGCTGGTGGAAAACGGGACGTCAATCAAGCAGCGCGTGGTGAATGGCGCGCTGACGCAGCTCGGTGAGCTGGCGCAGCAGGTCGAAAGCCCGGCGCTGATTGTGGTGGGTCGCGTGGTTGAACTGCGCGATAAGCTGAACTGGTTCTCGAATCACTAACGCATATTCTCCCCCCTTCGAGTAGTCCTTAAGCGGACTACTCCCTTCATACCTCAGTCGATAACATACCGCTCGCATAGTGGAACTTTTCCATTTATTCCCTCGTGTTACATCCAATTTAAGATTTTTAGACAAGGAATGCGTATGTTCAAGCTGGCAAAGGCCGCCGTTCTGGTTGGCCTGTTATCGACTCTGACCGCCTGTACCGGTCACGTTCAAAATACTAAAAATAACTGCAGCTACGATTACCTGCTGCACCCGGCGATCTCCATTTCGAAGATCATCGGCGGTTGCGGCCCGGCGGCACAGCAGTAAGCGTTTTTCAGGCGTAAAAAAACCGGGGATTTCCCGGTTTTTTTATTGAGTCCGTATTTGTCGGGTGGCGGCTTAAGGTTTCGCCACAAACCCAATCGCCTCGTACACCGCTTTCAGGGTTTCGGACGCGCGCGCGCTGGCTTTTTCCGCGCCGTCTTTCATCACCTTCTGCAGGAAAGCTTCGTCGTTACGGTAGCGATTGTAGCGCTCCTGCAGCTCGGTCAGCATGCCGGAAACGGCCTCTGCCACTTCACCCTTCAGGTGGCCGTACATCTTGCCTTCGAAGTGTTTTTCCAGCTCGGGAATGCTCTGGCCGGTCACGCCGGAGAGAATGTCCAGCAGGTTGGAGACGCCCGCTTTGTTCTGCACGTCGTAGCGCACCACAGGCGGCTCGTCGGAGTCGGTGACCGCGCGCTTGAGCTTTTTCACCACCGATTTCGGATCCTCCAGCAGGCCGATAACGTTGTTGCGGTTATCGTCAGACTTGGACATCTTCTTGGTTGGCTCCAGCAGCGACATCACGCGCGCGCCGGATTTCGGAATAAACGGCTCTGGCACTTTGAATACGTCGCCGTAAAGCGCGTTAAAGCGCTGGGCGATATCGCGGCTCAGCTCCAGGTGCTGCTTCTGGTCTTCACCCACCGGCACCTGGTTGGTCTGGTACAGCAGGATGTCGGCCGCCATCAGCACCGGATAGTCGAACAGGCCAGCGTTGATGTTTTCAGAGTAGCGGGCAGACTTATCCTTGAACTGGGTCATGCGGCTCAGCTCGCCGAAATAGGTATAGCAGTTCAGCGCCCAGCCCAGCTGCGCATGCTCCGGCACGTGAGACTGAACGAAAATGGTGCTCTTTTCAGGATCGATACCGCAGGCCAGATAGAGGGCCAGGGTGTCCAGGGTGGCTTTGCGCAGCTTCTCAGGATCCTGACGCGCGGTGATAGCATGCAAATCTACGATGCAGTAAATGCAATGGTAGTCATCCTGCATGCTGACCCACTGACGCAACGCACCCATGTAGTTACCAATGGTCAATTCACCTGAAGGCTGTGCGCCACTAAAAACGATGGGCTTAGTCATTATTCAATTCCTGATGTTCACTGTGCGAAAGCCCGAGTGCGGGCAACAAATCTTTGAAGTGGTCGAACACAACATCCGGCTCACTCAGCGTAATGGCCTCACCGTAGTTGTAGCCATAGGTTAAACCGACGGAAGGACACCCAGCCGCTCGGGCAGCCAGAATATCATTACGCGAATCCCCGACAAAGAGCAGCTCCGCAGGCGTTAAGGATAATTTTCCTGCCACCAGCAATAGCGGCTCCGGATGCGGCTTTTTGTTCTGCACGTCATCCCCGCCTACAATCACGGAGAAATATTTCGCGATATTGAGCGCTTCCAGCAGCGGCGCAACAAACGGCGTCGGCTTGTTGGTCACCAGTCCCAGCGGGATGCCTTTCGCGTGCAGCGCGCTCAGGGTTTCCTGGACGTCCGGGAAAAGGAAGCTCCCCTCCTCGACGGTCTCTTCGTAGAAGCGATCGAACAGCTTGCGCAGAATACGCAGCTGCTCATCCTGCGGGATATCGGCGTGATCGACGCTTGGTTTCCCCTGCGCGGAACGCTGCGATGCGCGTTCCTGACGAGCCCACGTCAACGCGCGCTCCATCAGGACATCGGCACCGTTGCCAATCCATGTAATCACACGATCTTCGCCCGCAACGGGCAGTTCCAGTGCATACAGCGCCTGATCGACGGCGCTCGTTAAGCCCGGCGCGCTGTCCACCAGCGTGCCGTCGAGGTCGAATGCCACACCCCGAATTGCCTGCAATTTATCCATGACTTACCTTCGCCAGCTCGCGGCGCATTTCATCAATGACTTTTTTGTAATCCGGTTGGTCGAAAATTGCCGAACCTGCAACGAACATATCCGCGCCCGCTGCCGCAATTTCGCCAATATTATTCACTTTCACACCGCCGTCCACTTCCAGACGAATATCATAGCCAGACTCGTCAATGCGACGGCGCACTTCGCGCAGCTTATCCAGCGTGTGAGGGATGAACGACTGGCCGCCAAAGCCCGGGTTAACGGACATCAGCAAAATCACGTCCAGCTTGTCCATCACGTAATCGAGATAGCTCAACGGTGTTGCCGGGTTAAACACCAGCCCCGCCTTACAGCCGTTCTCTTTGATCAGCTGCAGCGTGCGGTCAACGTGCTCGGAGGCTTCCGGATGGAAAGTGATAATGCTGGCGCCCGCTGCGGCGAAGTCAGGCACGATGCGGTCGACAGGCTTCACCATCAGGTGAACGTCGATCGGTGCGGTAATACCGTAGTTACGCAGGGCCTTGAGCACCATCGGACCGATGGTCAGATTGGGAACGTAGTGGTTATCCATAACGTCGAAATGGACGACATCTGCGCCAGCTGCGAGAGCTTCCGCCGTGTCTTCACCCAGGCGGGCAAAATCGGCCGACAGAATTGAGGGGGCAATCAAAAACTGTTTCATCCGCATCTCCTTGAAATGTGTTTACCGGCGGGCAAAACGGCTCAGGGGCGATAAAGAGCCAGGAGTTCGTCCACCTTTTTACGTGTGCCGCCGTTGCTGCTAATGCTACGCCGCACCTTAACCTGAAAATGCTTCGCGGCTTTGTACCATTCGCGCGTATCAGGGGTATCGTGATTTGAAATTAACACCGGAATTCTTTTGCTGACCAGTTTTTCCGCCATCTCCGCCAGGCGGGCCTGTTCGGCCGGGCTGAAGCTATTGGTGTGGTAGGCGGTGAAGTTCGCCGTCGCAGACAGCGGCGCATAAGGCGGATCGCAGTAAACCACCGAGTTTACGCCTGCCAGTTCCATGCACTCTTCATAGGAGAGGCAGTGGAACTCTGCATTCTGCGCTTTCTTCGCAAAATGATACAGCTCGTCCTGCGGGAAGTACGGGCGCTTATAACGACCAAACGGCACGTTAAATTCGCCGCGCAGATTATACCGGCACAGGCCGTTGTAACCATGACGGTTGAGGTAAAGGAACAGCAGCGCGCGGCGGAACGGATCCTGGCTCTGATTAAATTCCGTGCGGAACTGATAGTAAACGTCAGGGCTGTTGTTCTCTGGCGTAAACAGCTTGCGCGCCTCTTCCACATACTCATCGGTACGCAGCTTAACGATGTTATAGAGGCTGATAAGGTCGCTGTTGATATCCGCCAGGATATAACGAGAAAAATCGGTGTTCAGGAACACCGATCCCGCACCCACGAAGGGCTCGATAAGACACTCGCCTTTTGGCAGGTGCTTTTTAATATCATCGAGCAGGGGGTATTTCCCCCCTGCCCATTTCAGAAAAGCGCGATTTTTTTTCATGCTGACTAACTGATTACACCTTCTCCGGCTGTGGAGAAAGCTCCGACAGCATCCTGCGCTTTAAACATTACTTCAGATCGGCCTGCACCTGATGAATCGGCTTCGCCCACGGGTTTTTCGCCTGAACGTCTGCTGGCAGTGTCGCCACGGCGCGCTTCGCTTCATCTTTAGAAGCATACACACCGCTCACCAGCACGTACCACGGCTGTCCGTTACGGGTTGTCTGATAAACCACGTAGTTTTTCAGATTCGATTTCTTCGCCCAGCCGTTGAGGTTGTCATAGTTAGACGAACTGCTCAACTGCAGCGTGTAGTTGCTGGACGGTGCAGATTTCAGCGAACCGACGTTGCCAGCTGTTTTACCTGCTGCAGCACTGGAAGCCGTCGCCGTTGCGGCAGGCGCAGCGGTGGCAGCAGGTGCCGTTGTGGTTGCCGTCGCTTTCGGCGCAGTCTGCGTGACTGGCGCTTTGGCCGGCTCGCTCACGGCAGCCGTTTCAGTGCGTTTCGGCTGTGCCGGTGCGGCTTTCACTTCAGGCGCTTTTACCACGGCCTGAGGCTTGGTTTCACGCTTCGGCTCAATGACCGCCTGCTTACGTTCAGGACGCGTCGCAGTTTGCGTCTGGCGCGGTTTAGTTTCCGTTGCTGCCGTCTGCGGCTGCGCGGTAGCACCGTGGATCGGCGCGACGGTTGCAGGTTCAGTTGGCAGCGTAGAGTTAACCACAACGTTATCAACCTGCTGCTGGTTTTGCGGCTGCATCAGCGCATTGTTCAGGTCTCCCTGAACTTCAACACGCTGCTGGCCTTCGGGCGTGACAGGTGCCTGGCCCTGAGCAGGCGTTGATGAAACGGGCGGCAGAGAAACATCCTGCGGCGTCGTTGTGTTGCTGGCAGTCTGCTCAGCGGAAGTGGTGCCCGGCGCTGGCTGTGCACCATTCGCCTGATCCGTCGCATCATTACCGGAGAGGTTGATGCTCTTCTCTGCGGAGGCGGTTTGTTCGGTTGAGTTGGTGGACGGTGCTTTCAGCGCGGAGCCAATGCCAACAATCAGCAGCACAAGCACCAGAACGCCAAGTCCCATCATGATGTACTGACGGGAGGCCGGTTTCTGCGCAGCGGCTTTTTTACGTTTACGCGGGCGACGCTCTACAGGCTGTTCGTCCATTGAATCTTCTTCGGACTCATAATCCTCTTCTTCTCGCTCATCACGCGCGTTGCGGCTGCGCGAAGGGCGACGATCGTCTGCATCCAGATCAACATCGTCAAAGTTGATCTGCGGCTCGTTATCACGTTCTGAAGATTGACGAGAACGACCAGTACGACGATCGCTGGGATCGGGTTTCAGCTCGTCTTCTGGTTTGAATTCATCCATTTAACACCCCACTCAAAGGCTTATGCCTACGTCTTTGCATTTCGCCTGAAGCTAAACGACCACCGATAACAGTGGCCTGACCTTTCTAGTTGTTACGCCTGCTGGCAATCAGCAATGGCGCCAAGAACGACATCGTGCGACACTCCGCCGCGCACTTCACTCTTCCCTATTGCAAGCGGGAGTACAAGACGCATCTCACCTGCCAATACTTTTTTATCGCGCATCATGTGGGGTAAATACGCCTGCGCCGACATCTCCTGCGGCCCGGTTACCGGCAAACCTGCACGTTCAAGTAGCGCAATGATACGTGCCGTCTCTTCCGGTTTAAACTGCCCAAGACGTTCAGAGGTGCGGGCTGCCATGACCATGCCAGCCGCGACGGCTTCACCGTGCAGCCAGTTGCCGTAACCCATTTCGGCTTCAATGGCGTGGCCAAACGTATGCCCAAGATTCAGTAAAGCACGTAAGCCGGTTTCACGCTCGTCTGCCGCGACAACTTCTGCTTTCAGCTCACAACAACGACGAATGCAGTATGCCAGTTTCGCCTCATCCAGGCGCAGCAGCGCATCCATATTCTCTTCAAGCCAGTTAAAGAACTCGCCATCCAGAATAATGCCGTATTTGATCACTTCAGCCAGGCCAGAGGCCAGCTCGCGTTTCGGCAGGGTTTTCAGGCAGTCGAGATCCACCACCACCGACGCAGGCTGGTAGAACGCGCCAATCATGTTTTTGCCGAGGGGATGGTTGACTGCCGTTTTGCCACCGACAGAGGAGTCGACCTGAGACAGCAACGTGGTCGGGATTTGAATAAAACGGACGCCACGCTGATAGCTTGCGGCCGCAAAGCCGGTCAGATCGCCCACAACACCGCCGCCCAGGGCAAGCAGTGTTGTATCGCGACCGTGCGGTTTTTGCAGCAATGCGGTAAAGACGGTATCGAGTACCGTCAGGCTTTTATACTGCTCGCCATCGGGCAAAATCACACTGTCGACTTTTACGCCTGCCTGCTCAAGCAGGTGGCGCACGCGGTCGAGATAAAGCGGAGCCAGCGTCTCATTGGTGACCAGCATCGCCTGATCACCCGCTTTTAGTGGTAAAAAGGAAGCTGGGTCGTTAAACAAACCAGCCGCGATGGTGATAGGGTAACTACGTTCCCCGAGAGTAACTGTAATCCTCTCCATGACGCGACATCCACCTTTAATGCTTTTACCCGCAGGCGAGTGTATATAAAGCCAGAATCAGTTGCTTTCCAGCATATGAATAATCTGGTTTGCAACCACTTTAGCGCTCTGATCGTCAGTACGAATGGTCACATCGGCAATCTCTTCATACAGCGGATTGCGTTCGTCGGCCAACGCTTCCAGAACTTCGCGTGGTGGCGTTTCAACCTGCAGCAGCGGGCGCTTTTTATCGCGCTGCGTACGTGCCAGCTGTTTCTCAATGGTCGTCTCAAGATAGACCACTACGCCACGGGCGGAGAGACGGTTGCGGGTTTCGCGAGATTTCACAGAGCCGCCGCCTGTTGCCAGTACGATGCCCTGTTTTTCCGTGAGTTCGTTGATCACTTTTTCTTCTCGGTCACGGAAACCTTCTTCGCCTTCTACATCGAAAACCCAGCCCACATCAGCTCCGGTTCGTTTCTCAATCTCTTGATCAGAATCGTAAAATTCCATATTGAGTTGTTGAGCTAACTGACGCCCAATAGTGCTTTTGCCGGCACCCATAGGCCCAACCAGAAAGATATTGCGTTTCTCTGCCATTTTATCGGTACTACTAAGACTATTCGTTAATGGTAATCCCCGCTTCGCAGACACCCGGCGTAGCAGGACATGAACTGAAACCTCATATGCAATAGAGCGAGAGTCAGACTAAAAATTATCTCAATACTCCGGCTTGTTTGGCAACTGATTAAATCACCGCGCCGGACGCATAAGGTAATAAGACGTAAGTCCAACTCAAATCGGTACTCCTTGTATGCTAATTCATGCCCCACGTCAAACATCTGCAACAAACTGAATGCAAAATCATTGCGGGGGATCGTTACCCGTTAGTGAATACCGACCAGACGTGGCGTAATAAACACCACTAACTCACGCCGCTCATTATCTTTTCCATCATGGCGAAAAAGCTGTCCCAGCCAGGGGATACTCCCAAGCCCGGGCACGCTGTCACTGCCGGTTTTGTTCTTTTGCGAGAAAATTCCCCCCAGCGCCAGCGTTTCCCCACTTTTTACCTCCACCTGGGTTTCTATCTCCTGCTTATCGATGGCAAGCGTTTCGCCATCGGCTTGCTGCAGCACCTGTCCCGGCATGTTTTCACTGATGTGTAGCTTCAGGCGCACGCGCCCACCGGGCAGTACTACCGGCGTGACCTCCATTCCGAGTACCGCCTCTTTGAACTCCACCGAGGTCGCCCCGCTTTCACCACTTGAAACCTGATACGGGATCTCACTCCCCTGCTTAATGCTGGCCGGTTGCATGTGCGAGGCCAGCAGCCGCGGGCTGGCAATGATATCGACCTGCTGTTTTTGCTCCAGCGCAGAGAGCTCCAGATCCAGCAGCCTGCCGTTAATTCGCCCGATGTTAAACCCCACATGCGTGGTAGCACTGGCCACGGAAAGATCGCTGCCAAGCGTCGTGAGCTGTCCAACCTTGCCCGCCTCGGCGGCCTCGGCAAGATTCCACTTCACCCCCAACTCTCGCAGGCTTTTTTCATTAATGGTGACAATGTGCGCCGCCAGTTCGACCTGCTCGACGGGAATATCCATCTGAGCCGCCCACTGCTGCAGCGCCTCCAGCACCGCCTGGTTATCCCTGATGAGCAGACGGTTGGTGCGTTTGTCGACAGATAAACTCCCCTTTGGGCTCAGGAGCTTTTCAGCCGCTTTTTGCAGTTCTCCGGCATCCGCATAAGTAAATGGGATGCTGTGCGAGACCAGCGGAGCATCAAGCTGTCGACGCGCTCGCTCCTGCTCTAAACGTTCCCGCTGTTCACGCTGCCAGGCCGCGGTATGGACATAATAAATACCGCCCTCCTCTCTTAAAACGAGTCCGGCGCTGGTGACTACCGTCTGTAACGCCTGCCGCCAGGGAACGCGCGTCAGGTTAAGCGAGAGCGTGCCGCCGACATCCGGCGATACCACCAGATTACGGTTCTCCTGCGCAACCAGCGCCTGTAGCACCTGAACCACCGGCACGTCATCCACCACCAGCGTGACCGGCTTTGGCGCGGCGGCCCACAGCGGGCGGCTGAACGCCAGCAGCAACAGCACTATCCTTAACTTCATTTTTATCCTTTCCTTCTCGTTGCCACGCCCATTCTTCGGGATCGCATGTGTCACCCACATCAACAACCAGTTCCGTTTCATTGATGGCCGTTATCCGCCAGCCCGCCGGGAAACGATCGTGCTCTTTCAGACGATGCCAGCGCCGTTGCCCATCCAGCAAAATACCAACGCGCTGCTGCCCTCCCACCATTCCGCGGTAGTGCCACTGTGCCAGTTCGGCTGTGGCGCAGGGGTCGTCCGGCGGGCGAAACGGATCGCGCATGCCGGTCAACAGCAGCGCCGAGCAAACCAGCAGGTATCTCGCGCTATTTCGCATGTTCCAGCTCCAGCTTCAGGCGTAACACCGTACTTTGTGGCGCAAGCGTAAAAGCAGCGACCCGCACATCCCGCTGCGCCAGCCGGGAAAAAAGAGGCGGGATCGCCTGCCACTGCGCCTCCAGCGCCAGTTCACCGCCGTTTTGCAACGGCTTCCAGTGAAGGAGCCTTGTACCCTCCCCCTGAAAATCGAGCGGTGAAAAGGGCTTTATCTCCAGTGCCGTCCGGGTTTGCGGGCTAAACGGCACCTGACTGGCGGTGGGCCACAGCGACGCGTTAGTCCGCGCCGCCTGGCTCAACTGCTGCCGCTGATCCGCACACTGCCTCTCTGCTGGCCGGAGCAATACACCCCATGCTGTCAGGCCCATCAGGAGGATACCCAGCCCCCCGCAGACCAGCCGACACCAGGGACGACTTTCACACCAGCGTTCTAGCAAGGTCTCCATGCATTACCCCTCGCTTTTCAGGTGCAGAGTGAACATCCAGCGCCCCTGGCTATCCTGCCGGAGTTCCCCCTCAGAACCGGGCGTAAAGCCGTCTATGTGCTCCAGCCCATTACGCAAGGCAGAAAGCGCCTGCAGGGTAGTGGCATAGCCGATCAACATCAGAGCAGGAGGCTGATAACGCAGCTCTGTCAGCCATACCTGCGCAGGCATGGCCTCAGAAAGTGACTCCAGCACCGGTTGCCATGCGCGGTGCTGCGGCGTGCCCGCAGGGTTCTGCACCTCTGCGGTGGGTCGCTGGCGAGACACAAGACCACGCTGCACGGACTGCGTGCCCGCCAGTTGAGCCTGCAGCGCGCGCAGCGTTACCAGATGATTCATCCTTACGCTAAAAACGGTCACCAGCATGAGCAGCAATGCGCCGACAAATACGCCGCCCCAGAAACGCAGGCATCGCGCGCGCCGCTGCTGACGCCAGGGCAGGAAGTTGGTCACGTTCATTCAGGCACCTCGCTCATGGCCAGCGCCAGCGCGACGGTATAGTCAGCCCCGCATTCGGGAAGAGGCGCATGCCAGCGCTGCAGCGTTTCCCATGGGGTTCGTTCGGCATCAAAGAACGCGATGTCATTCTGGTTAAGGGCCAGCAGCGCCGCCAGCTCAGTGACGTTTTCTGCTTCAGTGGTATAACGACGCCCCCACTGATGGCGCATAGCCCACAGCCAGTGATGCGCATCCCGCCAGGCGACGCACTGCGTCGGCGCTAACGCAGGCAGCAGGTTCGTCAGCGCGCTGGCATCCGGGGTGATGGTCGCCAGCCGCAAACGTAGCGTTTTCGCCAGATCAAGAAGCGTTTCAATCTCTTTGTTTTGTGCAGCAGTCACGTGAAACGTATTGCTGAAGGTGTCCTGGGTGTAGTCGAAACAGAGGGACTCTGTCGACATCTCCAGTTCGCGCGAAAGCGCCGCCCCCATCCACGAGAGCTGCTCGCTGTCGCGCAATGCAAGAGCCGGTCGGGGCAACGTTTTTTGCAGAGTCCGTGCAGCAGGAAAGGAGAGAAATACCCGGTGGTAGTGCGGGAGCGCTTTTCGCCAGTCGCGTAAGGCATCGGCCAGCGCTTCTGGCTGACAAATTTTGCCGTCACGAATGATGCCTTCGGCCAGAGAAATGGCCCACCAGCGGCGTAAGCACCAGCCGCCTCTCTCCCGGACCAGTGCCGTAATCAGGACCTTATCCTGTTGAATATGAACGCCCGTTTGCCATGTTTTGAAAGCCATGCTTCACGATCTCCTTATCGCCCGTCGCCTTGACGGCTATATCAATGAATCAGGCTTGCCTTTATACTACCGCGCGATTGTTTAGAAACTGCCCAAGTGAAACCAAATGGGAAATCTCCGGTGAAGTTCGTAAAGTATTTATTCATCCTTGCAGTCTGTTGCATTCTGCTGGGAGCAGGCTCGATTTACGGTTTGTACAAATATATTGAGCCACAGCTACCTGATGTCGCCACGCTCCGCGATGTGCGTCTCCAGATCCCAATGCAGGTCTATAGCGCCGATGGCGAGCTGATGGCGCAGTATGGCGAGAAGCGTCGTATCCCGCTGACCTTAAACCAAATTCCCCCCGTGATGGTGAAAGCTTTTATCGCCACGGAGGACAGCCGTTTCTACGAGCACCACGGTGTCGATCCGGTCGGGATTTTCCGTGCCGCAAGCATTGCGTTGTTCTCCGGTCACGCCTCCCAGGGGGCGAGCACCATTACGCAACAGCTGGCGCGAAACTTCTTCCTCAGCCCTGAAAAGACGCTGACGCGTAAGATCAAAGAGGTGTTCCTGGCGATCCGTATTGAGCAGCTGCTGAACAAGGACGAGATCCTTGAGCTGTACCTCAATAAAATCTATCTGGGCTACCGTGCCTATGGCGTGGGGGCAGCCGCGCAGGTGTACTTCGGTAAGCCTGTTGAACAGCTCACCCTAAGCGAAATGGCAACCATTGCCGGTCTGCCAAAAGCGCCGTCCACGTTTAACCCGCTTTACTCGCTCGATCGCGCTACCTCACGTCGTAATGTCGTCCTGTCACGTATGCTGAGCGAAGGCTATATCAGCCAGAGCGAGTACGACCAGGCGCGTAACGACGTCATTGACGCCAATTATCACGCCCCTGAGATCGCCTTCTCTGCCCCTTATCTGACCGAAATGGTGCGCCAGGAGATGGTGAGTCGTTATGGCGACAAGGCCTATGAAGATGGCTATCGCGTGTACACCACCGTTACCCGTAAAGTGCAGCAGGCGGCTCAGGACGCGGTGCGCAATAACGTGATGGACTACGATATGCGTCACGGCTATCGCGGACCGTCGAACGTGCTCTGGAAAGTGGGCGAAAGCGCATGGGACAGCAAAAAAATCACCAGCACGCTGAAAGCGCTGCCAACCTATGGTCCGCTCCTTCCAGCCGTAGTGACGCAGGCCGATCCTCAGGAAGCCGTTGCGACGCTGGCGGACGGCACGTCTGTCTCCCTGCGCATGGACGGTATTCGCTGGGCGCGTCCATACCGTTCGGACACCCTGCAGGGGCCAACGCCGCGCAAGGTGACCGACGTGGTACAGGCCGGGCAGCAGATTTGGGTGCGCAAGTCAGGCGATGCCTGGTGGCTGGCGCAGGTACCGGATGTGAACTCGGCTCTGGTCTCCATCAACCCACAGAACGGGGCGGTAATGGCGCTGGTCGGCGGGTTCGATTTCAACCAGAGCAAATTTAACCGCGCCACGCAGGCGCTGCGTCAGGTGGGTTCCAACATCAAGCCGTTCCTCTACACGGCAGCGATGGATAAGGGACTGACCCTTGCCAGCATCCTAAACGACGTGCCGATCTCCCGCTGGGATGCCGGTGCCGGTTCCGACTGGCAGCCGAAGAACTCTCCTGCGGAGTATGCCGGTCCTATTCGTCTTCGCCAGGGTCTGGGGCAGTCGAAAAACGTGGTGATGGTGCGTGCCATGCGCGCGATGGGCGTCGACTATGCGGCAGAGTACCTGCAGCGCTTCGGCTTCCCGGCGCAGAACATCGTTCGCACCGAGTCGCTGGCGCTGGGTTCAGCCTCCTTTACGCCGCTTCAGGTCGCCCGCGGATACTCGGTGATGGCCAACGGCGGCTTCCTGGTTGACCCGTACTTCATCAGCAAAATCGAGAACGACCAGGGCGGCGTGCTGTTTGAAGCGAAGCCGAAAATTGCCTGCCCTGAATGTGATATTCCGGTCATTTACGGCAATACGCCGAAATCCGAGGTGCTCGAAAACAAGGACATGGAAGACCCTGCCGTTTCTCAGGAGCAGCCAAATATCGTCTTGCCGCAGCCGCAGCTGGAGCAGGCTAACCAGTCGCTGGTGGCGCAGACCGGCGCGCAGGAGTACGCCCCGCATGTGATCAACACGCCGCTGGCGTTCCTGATCAAGAGCGCGCTGAACACCAACATCTTCGGTGAACCCGGCTGGCAGGGTACCGGCTGGCGAGCAGGGCGCGATCTGCAGCGCCATGATATCGGCGGTAAAACCGGGACAACTAACAGCTCGAAGGATGCGTGGTTCTCCGGTTATGGGCCGGGCGTGGTGACGTCAGTCTGGATCGGTTTCGACGATCATCGCCGTGATTTAGGCCGTACCACGGCATCCGGCGCGATTAAAGATCAGATTTCCGGCTACGAAGGCGGCGCCAAAAGCGCGCAGCCGGCCTGGGATGCCTACATGAAATCCGTTCTTGAAGGCGTGCCGGAGCAGCCGCTGACGCCGCCACCGGGCGTGGTGACGGTCAATATTGACCGCAGCACCGGCCAGCTCGCTAACGGCGGTAATAGCCGTGCCGAGTATTTCATCGAAGGTACGCAGCCAACCACACAGGCGGTGCATGAGGTGGGAACAGAGATTATTGATAACGGCGAGACGCACGAGCTGTTTTAAGCATAAAAATGCCCGGTAAAAACCGGGCAAAGAATTGCAGGCCGGGTAAGGCGAAGCCGCCACCCGGCTTTTTTATGGCCTACAGCCGCCCTTGCCCTTTCAGCCACTCGCGAACCAGGAACAGTGCGCTCACGTTGCGAGCCTCGTTAAAGTCAGGGTCTTCAAGCAGATCCATCAGATGCGCCAGCGGCCAGCGAACCTGCGGCAGCGGCTCTGGTTCATCTCCCTCCAGCGATTCAGGATAGAGATCTTCAGCCACCACAATGTTCATTTTGCTGGAAAAATAGGACGGCGCCATGCTCAGCTTTTTCAGGAACGACAGTTCGTTCGCGCCAAAACCCACCTCTTCTTTCAGCTCGCGGTTTGCTGCTTCAAAGACCGTTTCACCCGGATCGATGAGCCCTTTCGAGAACCCAAGCTCGTAAGATTCCGTCCCCACGGCGTATTCGCGGATCAAAATCAGATGATCGTCGACGATAGGGACAATCATCACCGCTTCGCGCGAAGAGGGGCGCATACGCTCATAAACACGACGCACACCGTTGCTGAACTCCAGATCCACACTCTCGACGTTAAACAGGCGCGATTTGGCGACAGTTTCAACGTGCAGAATGGTGGGTTTTTGTAGTGGTTTGCTCATCTTGATGGGGTCTTAGCAGTGTGAACTGGCGTTATTGTGCGATATGCCGCACGGTTTCGGCAATGTCAATTGTTCTTTATTTACATTTATGCAACGCAGCAGGGATCAATCCTCAATTCAAAACAAATGTCAAGAGGTTGAAATGTTTCCAGGAATTTGCTGATATCGCGCCATGACAGGCTTTGCTATCATCACCGGTCACTGGGATGCGCTTTAGAATGCTCAAGTTCGACTCCATACTTGCCGATAGCCAGCCACAGACTCTCATTCAATGTAAAGGTGCTACTGACTACACCTGTAAGATAAGTAAGATGGGGAAAGCATGAGCACCATTTTGATTGTTCTCGCTGCTATGCTGGTCAGCGCATTGATTGCAGGGTGGCTGTACAGGCGACGCATACAGCGCCGTTACCGGCTGCCCTTTTTAAATGCCTTCGCGGGTGCGACAACGCGTAAACTCACGCAAGACGAGCGCGATGCAGTTGAAAACTATCTCGAAACGCTGAACCGTTCTCAGTTAACGCCTGGGCCGACGGGAGCCACGACTGCACCTGTCGCGCTTAAGCTTAACGCGCAAAGTGACACCGTGCTCTGCGTGACGCGCTCCATCACGCGCTACGGCATTACGACTGACGACCCCAACAAGTGGCGCTACTACCTGGATTCGGTTGAGGTGCATCTGCCTCCGTCCTGGGAGCAGTACATTAACGACGAAAACAGCGTTGAGCTGATTCACACCGATTCGCTGCCGCTGGTAATCTCGCTCAACGGCCATACCCTGAATGACTATCTTCATGAAGCCCCGCGCTTTGCGCTGGAACGCGCGAGTTCAACGCAGGCCTCTATTCGTGGTGAAGAGACCGAGCAGATTGAGCTGCTGAATATTCGTCAGGAGACGCATGAAGAGTACGCCCTGAGCCGTCCGGACGGTATTCGTGAAGCCATCCTGATCGTTGCCGCTTTCCTGCTCTTTTTTGTCTGCCTGCTCACGCCGGACGTCTTTGTCCCATGGCTGGCGGGTGGCGCGGTGTTGCTTCTTGCGGCCGGGCTGTGGGGGCTCTTTGCCCCACCGGCCAAAACCTCGCTGCGGGAGATCCACTGCCTGCGCGGCACGCCAAAGCGCTGGGGCCTGTTCGGTGAGAACGATCAGGAGCATCTCAACAATATCTCACTCGGGATTATCGACCTGATCTACCCGCGCCACTGGCAACCGTGGATTGCGCAGGATTTAGGGCAGAAAACCGATATTGATATCTATCTTGACCGCCACGTTGTGCGACAGGGGCGCTTCCTGTCTCTGCATGATGAAGTGAAAAATTTCCCGCTTCAGCACTGGCTCCGCAGCACGGTCATCGCCGCCGGCGCCGGGCTGGTGTTTATCATGCTGCTGCTTTTCGTGCCGCTGGATATGCCCATCAAATTTACCCTGTCGTGGATCAAAGGCGCGCAGACCATCGAGGCGACCAGCGTCAACCAGCTCGATGAAGCGGGTGTACGGGTGGGCGATACGCTGCGCCTGAAAGGCACCGGAATGTGTAATATCCATACCCCGGGGGCGTGGAACACGCGCCAGAATTCACCGTTCACGCCGTTCGACTGTTCGCAAATTATCTGGAACGACGCCCCGCCGCTGCCGCTGCCGGAATCCGAAGTGGTGAATAAAGCCACGGCGCTGACCCAGACGGTCAACCGCCAGCTGCACCCGAAACCGGACGATGATTCACGCGTCAGCCCCGCGCTGCGTTCCGCCATCCAGAAATCAGGCATGATTCTGCTGGATGATTTTGGCGACATTGTCCTGAAAACCCAGGACTTATGCTCCTCGCAGGATGAGTGCATACGCCTCAAGAACGCGCTGGTTAACCTCGGGAACAGTAAAGACTGGGACTCGCTGGTGAAACGCGCCGAGGCGGGACGACTGGATGGCGTCAACGTGCTGCTGCGTCCGGTCAGCGCGGAATCGCTTGATAACCTGGTCGCCACCTCGACATCGCCGTTTATGATGCGCGAAACCACCCGGGCGGCTCAGGCGCTCAACAGTCCGGCACCGGGCGGCTTTGTGATTGCCAGCGATGAAGGCAGCGACCTGGTCGATCAGCCTTACCCGCAGGTAGCGCTTTATGACTACCCGGCCCAGGAGCAGTGGAGCCAGTTCCAGCGTCTGGCGCAGATGCTGATGCAAACGCCGTTCAGTGCCGAAGGGATTGTTACAAGCATCTACACCGACGCCAACGGCACGCGCCATATCGGCCTGCACCGGATGCCGGACAGCGCAGGATTGTGGCGTTACATTGGCACCTCTCTGCTGATGATCGCCATGCTGATCGCCATTTTCTGGAACGGTTTTATGGCCCTGCGCCGCTACCAGCGCTCCCGCACGCGTCTGGCGGAGATCCAGCAATATTACGAAAATTGCCTCAATCCTAAGCTGATCCCCTCTTCTGAGAGCCTGATCTGATAACGTCGTTGCGCGGCAAGATGTGCTACCCTGTCGCGCACGTTTCTTCTGGCTGGAGTTCCCCCCTATGCATCTTGATATCGACTGGCAGCAGGTCGACACCGTTCTGCTGGATATGGACGGCACGCTGCTCGATCTCGCCTTTGATAACTATTTCTGGCAAAAGCTGGTGCCGGAAACCTATGGTGAGCAGCAGGGTATCTCCCCGGAAGAAGCGCAGGCGTTCATTCGTTCGCAATATAGCGCAGTGCAACATACGCTAAACTGGTACTGTCTGGACTACTGGAGCGAGCGCCTCGGTTTGGATATTTGTGCCATGACCACTGCCCAGGGACCACGCGCCGTGCTGCGCGAAGATACGGTTCCCTTCCTGGACGCGCTGAAAGCAAGCGGCAAGCGCCGTATTTTGCTGACTAACGCGCATCCACATAACCTGGCCGTGAAGCTGGAGCATACGGGACTGGCGTCGCACCTTGATTTATTACTTTCCACCCACACATTTGGTTATCCGAAAGAGGATCAGCGGTTGTGGCATGCGGTGAAGGAAGAGACCGGCCTGCAGCCGGAGCGCACGCTGTTCATTGACGACAGCGAGCCTATTCTGGATTCTGCGGCAACGTTTGGCATTCGCTACTGTCTGGGTGTCACTAATCCTGACTCTGGTCTGGCTGAAAAAAGCTATCTGCGCCATCCGGGACTGAACGACTACCGCCAGATGATCCCCTCACTGACCGTGAAGGAGACGCCATGAAAGAAAAGCCCTCAGATGGGGTAAGACTGGATAAATGGCTGTGGGCAGCCCGTTTTTATAAAACGCGCGCCCTTGCCCGTGAAATGGTTGACGGCGGTAAAGTGCATTACAACGGCCAGCGCAGCAAGCCGAGCAAGCTGGTTGAGCTGAACGCCACCTTAACGCTGCGCCAGGGCAACGACGAACGTACGGTTGTGATTAAAGCCATTACCGAACAGCGGCGGCCCGCATCGGAAGCCGTACTGCTTTACGAAGAGACGGCTGAAAGCGTTGAAAAGCGCGAGAAGACCGCGCTGGCGCGCAAAATGAATGCGCTGACCATGCCCCACCCGGACCGGCGACCGGATAAAAAAGAGCGCCGCGATCTGATGAAATTTAAACACGGTGAGAGCGAGTAACCCTCACCCGCACGAGAGATGAAAATGGCCCAACACGACCAATTACACCGCTATCTGTTTGAACAATTCGCCGTGCGCGGCGAGCTGGTCACCGTATCCGAAACCTGGAAACAGATTCTGGAAAACCACAACTACCCGCTGCCGGTGAAGACCCTGTTGGGCGAACTGCTGGTTGCCACCAGCCTGCTGACCGCAACGCTGAAGTTTGCCGGTGATATCACCGTGCAGCTGCAGGGTGACGGCCCGATGACGCTGGCGGTGATCAACGGCAATAACCAGCAGCAGATGCGCGGCGTAGCGCGCGTTCAGGGCGACGTTCCTGAAAATGCTGATCTCAAAACGCTGGTGGGCAATGGCTACCTGGTGATCACCATCTCCCCGGAGGAAGGTGAACGCTATCAGGGCGTGGTCGGTCTGGAAGGCGATACCCTGGCAGCCTGCCTGGAAGATTACTTCATGCGCTCCGAACAGCTGCCGACGCGTCTGTTCATCCGTACCGGTGAAGTGGACGGCCAGCCTGCTGCGGGCGGCATGCTGCTGCAGGTTCTGCCAGCGCAGGACGCGCAGACCAATGACTTTGAGCATCTGGCGACGCTGACCGAAACCATCAAGGCGGAAGAACTGTTCAACCTGTCGGCGACCGACGTGCTGTGGCGTCTGTACCACGAAGAAGAAGTGACCGTGTACGATCCGCAGTCCGTGGAGTTTAAGTGCACCTGCTCGCGCGAGCGTTGCGCTGGCGCACTGAAAACTCTGCCGGATGAAGAGATCGACAGCATCATGGCTGAAGACGGCGAAATTGATATGCACTGTGACTACTGCGGTACGCACTACGTGTTCAATTCAATGGATATCGCTGAAATCCGCAATAATGCCTCTCCGGCAGATCCGCAGGTTCATTAATACGCTACCCCTCACCCTGCCCTTTCCCCTTTGCGGAGAGGGTTAGGGTGAGGGGCAAAAATCCCCCAAAAGCTGAATCGTTTTCCCTATGTAACTCTTACGTAATTTTCTTACATGTATGCGATTACATTCACATTCTCTCCGATAAAATCACCACCTCTTAACCTTTTCGGAACATTTTCCCCAACCAAAAAGCGATTCCTGCGATAATCCGCCTGCACTGTGACTGGAGTCGCAGCGTTTTCCGTTAGTAAGGGTTTTATCCAGATGCACAAATCTATGAGCCCCGTCGCGGTTAACATCCCCAGAAAAACCCTACAATTTCAGGCAGTACATATTGGCTAAGGAGCAGTGATATGCGTGTTACTGGTTTAACCCCGCAAGATCTCAAGGCTTATGGTATTCACGACGTCCAGGAAATCGTCTACAACCCCGATTACGATACGCTGTATCAGGAAGAGCTCAATCCAGCACTGGAAGGATACGAGCGCGGTGTGTTGACGAACCTTGGTGCTATCGCCGTCGATACCGGTATCTTTACCGGTCGTTCGCCGAAAGATAAGTATATCGTCCGAGACGAAACTACCCGCGATACGCTGTGGTGGGCTGACAAGGGCAAAGGGAAGAACGACAACAAACCGCTCTCCCCGGAAACCTGGCAGCATCTGAAAGGGCTCGTCACCCATCAACTTTCCGGTAAGCGTCTGTTCATTGTCGACGCTTTCTGCGGCGCTAACGCCGACACCCGCCTTTCCGTGCGTTTCATTACCGAAGTGGCCTGGCAGGCGCATTTCGTTAAGAATATGTTTATTCGTCCGACCGACGAAGAGCTGCAGGACTTCACACCTGACTTCATCGTGATGAACGGTGCGAAATGCACTAACCCACAGTGGAAAGAGCAGGGTCTGAACTCCGAAAACTTCATTGCCTTCAATTTGACCGAACGTATTCAGCTGATCGGCGGTACCTGGTATGGCGGCGAAATGAAGAAAGGGATGTTCTCGGTTATGAACTACCTGCTGCCGCTGCGCGGTATTGCCTCTATGCACTGCTCGGCGAACGTCGGCGAGAAAGGCGACGTAGCGGTGTTCTTCGGTCTTTCCGGCACCGGGAAAACCACGCTCTCCACCGATCCAAAACGCCGTCTGATTGGCGATGACGAACACGGCTGGGACGATGACGGGGTGTTTAACTTCGAAGGCGGTTGCTACGCGAAGACCATTCGCCTGTCTGAAGAGGCCGAGCCGGATATCTTCCACGCTATCCGTCGCGATGCGCTGCTGGAGAACGTCACCGTGCGTGCCGACGGCTCCATCGACTTTGACGATGCGTCGAAAACGGAAAACACCCGCGTCTCTTACCCGATCTACCACATCGACAACATCGTGAAGCCGGTGTCAAAAGCGGGCCATGCCACGAAGGTGATTTTCCTGACGGCGGATGCGTTCGGCGTGCTGCCACCGGTTTCCCGCCTGACCGCCAGCCAGACGCAGTACCACTTCCTCTCTGGCTTTACCGCCAAGCTGGCGGGTACCGAGCGTGGCGTCACGGAGCCAACCCCAACCTTCTCCGCCTGCTTCGGCGCGGCATTCCTGTCGCTGCACCCGACGCAATACGCTGAGGTGCTGGTGAAACGCATGCAGGCATCCGGCGCGCAGGCCTACCTGGTGAATACCGGCTGGAACGGTACCGGCAAGCGTATCTCCATCAAAGATACCCGCGCCATTATCGACGCCATTCTGGATGGTTCTCTGGATAACGCCGAAACCTTCACGCTGCCGATGTTCGATCTGGCCATTCCGACGGAACTGCCGGGTGTGGACACGCGTATCCTCGACCCGCGCAATACCTACGGATCGCCGGAACAGTGGCGCGAGAAGGCGGAATCGCTGGCGAAGCTGTTTATCGAGAACTTCGAGAAGTACACCGATACCCCGGCGGGTGCTGCGCTGGTGAGTGCGGGTCCGAAGCTGTAGGTAAAAGCAAAAAGGCAACGAAAGTTGCCTTTTTTAATGTTTTCTCCCTCTCCCCGTGGGAGAGGGTCGGGGTGAGGGCATCAGACCGCACTATCCCTCTTTCACCTGCCCCCGCGTCACCGGCACCGGCAACCAGGCGCGAATGCTCAACCCGCCCCGCTCGCTGGTACCAATCTCCAGCAATCCGTTATGGTTATCCACAATACGCTGCACAATCGCCAGGCCTAAGCCCGTACCGCTGGTGCTGCGCGCGCTATCGCCGCGCACAAATGGCTGGAACAGATGCTTACGCTGCTCGGGCTTAATGCCCGGGCCGTCGTCTTCCACCTGGAACCAGGCGCGGTTGAGTTCAGACCCGCTGCTAACCTTAATCCAGCCGTTACCGTAGCGCGCCGCGTTAACCACCATATTGGCCACCGCACGCTTAATGGAAAGCGGGTGCATACGAACCTGAATTTCACCGTCCTGAAGGTCAGTATCAATTTCACGCTCATAACCACTTTCTGCGGCCACCACTTCGCCCAGCACCGCGTTCAGATCGGCCATTTCCATCGGCATCTCCTGACCGGTGCGCAGGTAGTCGATGAACTGCTCGATGATGGCGTTACACTCTTCGATGTCCTTGTTAATAGACTCGGCGAGATAACCGTCCTCTTCACCCATCATCTCCGTCGCCAGACGAATACGCGTTAGCGGGGTGCGCAGGTCATGACTGACGCCGGCCATCAGCAGCGTACGGTCATCCGCCAGCTGCTTAACGCCTGCCGCCATGTGGTTAAACGCGCGCGTTACTGAACGCACTTCAGAGGCACCATATTCACGCAGTGGAGGAGGAATAATGCCTTTACCGACCTGCAGCGCCGCGTGCTCCAGGTCGACCAGCGGTCGGTTCTGGATACGGATAAACAGCCACGCGCCGCCTATCGCCAGCAGCATAATGGCAAGGGTGTAGCGGAACAGCGGCGAGAAATCGCCCTGATGGATTTCAGTCAGCGGAACGCGCACCCAGATGTTGGGTGACAGCCAGGTTTTCAGCCAGACGACGGGCGAGCTTTTGTTGACCTCAACGCGCACTTCCGTCGGGCCACCCAGCTGCTGCGCCATCTGCTGGCTGAGGAATTCATAGTGCTGCGCCCAGCGCAGGCCAGCATCTTCCGCCGCTTCATTGGAGTAAAGCGAAATGCCCAGTTCACGGTAGATTTCACGGCGAAATGCCGGGGGAACAACCAGCTGCGTGCCGTCCTCCAGCTGCAGCTTATCGGTCATCAGCATACGCACTTCGTAGGCCAGGACCTTATTAAACTGCTGGAGGCTCGGCAGAATCGCAAAGTTCAACACCACCAGGTAGGTCGTCACCAGGCTGACGAACAGCAGGGTGACGATCAGTAAGAGGGTGCGGGCAAACGAGCTTCGCGGCGAGAAGCGCATTCGCCTCATGCTTTAGAGCCGTCCGGAACGAACACGTAGCCCAGACCCCATACGGTCTGAATATAACGAGGATGCGCCGGATCTTCTTCCACCATGCGGCGCAGGCGGGAGATCTGCACGTCGATGGAGCGTTCCATTGCGGAGTATTCGCGACCGCGCGCCAGGTTCATCAGCTTGTCGCGGGAAAGCGGCTCGCGCGGATGGCTGACCAGCGCTTTCAGTACGGCAAACTCGCCGCTGGTGAGCGGCATTGGCTCATCTTCACGGAACATCTCGCGCGTGCCGAGGTTCAGCTTGAACTTGCCGAAGGCAATGACGGCTTCTTCCTGGGACGGCGCGCCCGGCAGTTCGTTCGCCTGACGGCGCAGCACGGCGCGAATGCGCGCCAGCAGTTCACGCGGGTTAAACGGTTTTGGAATGTAGTCGTCGGCGCCGATTTCGAGGCCCACGATACGGTCAACTTCTTCGCCCTTCGCCGTCACCATGATGATCGGCATCGGGTTGCTCTGGCTGCGCAGACGGCGGCAAATAGAAAGCCCGTCTTCACCCGGCAGCATCAGGTCGAGAACCATCAGATGGAAAGATTCGCGGGTCAGCAGACGGTCCATCTGCTCAGCGTTCGCGACGCTACGAACCTGGAAGCCCTGCTCGGTCAGATAACGCTCAAGCAGCGCGCGCAGGCGCATGTCGTCATCCACGACCAGAATTTTGTAGTTTTCTTGCATTGTGTGTACTCCCAAAGGTTCGGATAGTCTTTGTAACAGCGTATTCTAAAAAAGTGCACGTATTCGACCAGTTAATTCTGGTATAAATTCTAGTCGAAATTGTTACAAAGCATATTTAACAGCAGCTTATCTGTTCATTTCATCACATAAATCATTATTAATCCTGTCTGTTACACTGTGTGGTACGTATTGTGCGCAAAACAGAGAACCGGCAGCAAAGGCAGCACCATGAAAACGCCCCTGATCACCCGCGAAGGGTACGAAAAGCTCAAAAAAGAGATGGATTACCTGTGGCGCGAAGAGCGTCCTGAAGTAACCAAAAAGGTGACCTGGGCGGCAAGCCTGGGCGATCGCAGCGAAAATGCTGATTATCAGTACAACAAGAAGCGGCTGCGTGAAATTGACCGCCGGGTACGCTATCTGACGAAGTGTCTTGAGAATCTAAAAATCGTCGATTACTCCCCGCAGCAGGAGGGCAAAGTGTTCTTCGGCGCGTGGGTGGAGATTGAAAACGACGATGGTGACACCCTGCGTTTTCGCATCGTCGGTTACGATGAAATTTTTGGTCGTAAAGATTACATTTCTATCGACTCCCCGATGGCCCGCGCGCTGCTGAAAAAGGAAGTGGGCGATTTAGCCGTCGTTCAGACCCCAGCCGGTGAAGCCAGCTGGTACGTCAATGAGATCGTCTACGTAAAATAGTCCGAGAGCGGCCTCCCCGGCTGGCATTTTGCCGTGTCAGCCCGTATAACTATCCCCTGATTTTTGACCCACAAGATGATTAAGCCATGATGAAAGATTCGCTCTGCCGCATTATTGCGGGTGAACTTCAGGCCAGAGCCGAACAGGTAGAAGCTGCCGTTCGCCTGCTTGATGAAGGGAACACCGTGCCGTTTATTGCACGTTATCGTAAGGAAGTCACAGGCGGTCTGGATGACACGCAGCTGCGTAACCTGGAGACCCGCCTGGGCTATCTGCGCGAGCTGGAAGAACGTCGTCAGGCGATCCTCAAATCCATCGGCGAACAGGGCAAGCTGACCAGCGAGCTGGAAAGCGCCATTAACGGCACCCTGAGCAAAACCGAACTCGAAGATCTCTATCTGCCGTACAAACCGAAGCGCCGTACCCGCGGGCAGATTGCGATTGAGGCGGGCCTTGAGCCGCTGGCAGAGCTGCTGTGGAATGAGCCATCTCACGACCCGGAAACCGAAGCGGCGAAATTCGTCGACGCCGACAAAGGTGTCGCTGACACCAAGGCCGCTCTGGACGGCGCGCGCTACATCCTGATGGAGCGCTTCGCAGAAGACGCCGCCCTGCTGGCCAAAGTGCGTGATTATCTGTGGAAGAACGCGCATATCGTTTCCACCGTGGTGACCGGCAAAGAGGAAGAAGGCGCGAAGTTCCGCGACTACTTCGATCACCACGAACCGATTTCGACCACCCCGTCTCACCGCGCGCTGGCGATGTTCCGCGGCCGCAACGAAGGCGTGCTCCAGCTCTCCCTGAACGCCGACCCGCAGTTTGACGAGCCGCCGAAAGAGAGCCACTGCGAGCAGATTATCATCGACCATCTCGGCCTGCGCCTGAACAACGCCCCGGCGGACAGCTGGCGCAAAGGCGTGGTGAGCTGGACCTGGCGCATCAAGGTGCTGATGCACCTGGAAACCGAGCTGATGGGCACCGTGCGCGAGCGCGCGGAAGACGAAGCGATCAACGTCTTCGCCCGTAACCTGCATGACCTGCTGATGGCCGCTCCTGCGGGCCTGCGCGCCACCATGGGGCTCGATCCGGGCCTGCGTACCGGCGTGAAGGTGGCGGTCGTTGACGGCACCGGCAAGCTGGTCGCCACCGATACCATTTACCCGCACACCGGCCAGGCAGCTAAAGCCGCCGTCGTGGTGGCGGCGCTGTGCGAGAAGTACAACGTGGAGCTGGTTGCCATCGGTAACGGCACCGCATCACGCGAAACCGAGCGTTTCTACCTCGACGTGCAGAAGCAGTTCCCGAAAGTGACGGCACAGAAAGTGATCGTCAGCGAAGCGGGCGCATCGGTCTATTCCGCCTCTGAGCTGGCGGCGCAGGAATTCCCTGACCTGGACGTTTCCCTGCGCGGCGCGGTCTCCATCGCCCGTCGTCTGCAGGATCCGCTGGCGGAGCTGGTGAAGATCGATCCGAAATCCATCGGCGTGGGCCAGTATCAGCACGACGTGAGCCAGACGCAGCTGGCGCGCAAGCTGGACGCGGTCGTGGAAGACTGCGTAAACGCCGTCGGCGTGGACCTGAACACCGCTTCCGTTCCTCTGCTGACCCGTGTAGCGGGCTTAACCCGCATGATGGCACAGAACATCGTCGCCTGGCGCGATGAGAACGGCCAGTTCCAGAACCGTCAGCAGCTGCTGAAAGTGAGCCGTCTGGGGCCGAAAGCGTTTGAGCAGTGCGCGGGCTTCCTGCGCATCAACCACGGCGATAACCCGTTGGATGCCTCTACCGTTCACCCGGAAGCGTATCCAGTGGTGGAACGCATCCTGGCCGCCACCCAGCAGGCGCTGAAGGATCTCATGGGCGACAGCAGTGCTCTGCGTAACCTGAAAGCCGTTGATTTCACCGACGACAAATTTGGTGTACCAACTGTCACCGATATCATCAAAGAGCTGGAAAAACCGGGCCGCGATCCGCGTCCTGAGTTCAAAACGGCGACCTTTGCTGACGGCATCGAGACCATGAACGATCTCCTGCCGGGCATGGTGCTGGAAGGCGCGGTGACCAACGTCACCAACTTCGGCGCGTTTGTGGATATCGGCGTGCACCAGGACGGTCTGGTGCATATCTCTTCCCTTGCCGACAAGTTCGTTGAAGACCCGCACACCGTGGTCAAAGCGGGCGACATCGTGAAGGTGAAAGTGCTGGAGGTGGATCTGCAGCGCAAGCGTATCGCCCTGACCATGCGTCTGGATGAGCAGCCGGGCGACACCAGCGCGCGCCGTGGCGGCAACGGCGGAGGCCGCGAGCAGCAGCGTCCGGCCACGAAAGCCACAAAACCGCGCGGGCGTGACGCGCAGCCTGCGGGCAACAGCGCGATGATGGACGCGCTGGCGGCGGCGATGGGTAAGAAACGCTAAGGTACCCCCCCTCACCCTAACCCTCTCCCCAAAGGGGAGAGGGCCGGGGTGAGGGGAATAAAATCCTCTCGAAATATATGAAACCGATTGCACACCCATATTTAAACCGCTATTTATCACTCCATTAACAAATACGCTTTTTATTCCTTCCCGGGTAATTCTGCAAATATTGAGCAAGGTCAATCAGACCGCAAATTAATACGATTAACAACATCCCGTCACATTTTTATTATTGCTGATAAAAACTATTCTCATTATCATCGCAGTGTAGATTATTTAACCTCTCGTGGAATCAGGCATTATGCAATTCACTCCAGACAGTGCATGGAAAATTACCGGTTTTACCCGCGAAATTAGCCCGGCCTATCGGCAGAAGCTGCTGTCACTTGGCATGCTGCCCGGCTCATCATTCCAGGTCGTGCGTGTGGCGCCGTTGGGCGATCCTGTTCATATCGAAACCCGGCGCGTAAATCTGGTTCTGCGCAAAAAAGACCTCGCATTAATAGAAGTTGAATCTTTATCCCGTTAACAAGCCAGCGGTTTCGGTGGGTCTAATACAATGAAAAAATTAACTATTGGCTTAATTGGCAATCCTAATTCCGGCAAGACAACCTTATTTAATCAGTTAACCGGCGCGCGCCAGCGCGTGGGAAATTGGGCAGGCGTAACGGTTGAACGTAAAGAAGGCCAGTTCACGACAACGGACAATCAGGTCACCCTGGTTGACCTTCCCGGCACCTACTCCTTAACCACGATTTCATCCCAGACTTCGCTCGATGAGCAAATTGCCTGCCACTACATTCTTGGCGGCGACGCGGATCTGCTGATCAACGTGGTCGACGCTTCGAACCTCGAGCGAAACCTTTACCTGACGCTACAGCTGCTGGAGCTGGGGATCCCCTGCATCGTGGCGCTCAACATGCTCGACATTGCGGAAAAACAAAAGCTGCGCATCGACGTCGATGCGCTCTCCGCGCGCCTGGGCTGTCCGGTGGTTCCGCTGGTCTCGACCCGCGCTCGCGGTATCGACGCCCTGAAGCTGGCGATTGACCGCCACGCGGGAAACCGCGACGTTGAGCTGGTGCACTACGCCCAGCCGCTGCTGCGCGAAGCCGAACTGCTGGCGCAGGAGATGGACAGCAGCATGCCTGCAAAACAGCGCCTGTGGCTCGGCCTGCAGATGCTGGAAGGGGATATCTACAGCCGCGCCTATGCCGGACATGTGGCGGATAAGCTGGACGTGGCTCTCGCCCGTCTCAGCGACGAGCTGGACGATCCGGCGCTGCACATCGCCGATGCGCGTTATCAGGCCATTGCGTCAATTTGCGACGTGGTCAGCAACGCCCTTACCGCAGAGCCCAGCCGCTTTACGGCGGCGGTGGATAAGATTGTGCTCAACCGCTTCCTCGGTTTGCCCATCTTCCTGCTGGTGATGTACGTGATGTTCCTGCTCGCGATTAACATCGGTGGCGCGCTGCAGCCGATTTTTGACGCCGGTTCTGTCGCGGTCTTCGTACACGGTATTCAGTGGGTAGGTTACACCCTGCACTTCCCGGAATGGCTGACCATCTTCCTTGCCCAGGGGATTGGCGGCGGTATCAACACCGTGCTGCCGCTGGTACCGCAGATCGGCATGATGTATCTGTTCCTCTCGTTCCTCGAAGATTCCGGCTACATGGCGCGCGCCGCCTTCGTGATGGACCGCCTGATGCAGGCGCTGGGCCTGCCGGGCAAATCGTTCGTCCCGCTGATCGTCGGCTTCGGCTGTAACGTGCCGTCGGTAATGGGCGCGCGCACCCTGGATGCACCGCGTGAACGACTGATGACCATTATGATGGCGCCGTTTATGTCCTGCGGCGCGCGTCTGGCAATCTTTGCCGTCTTCGCGGCAGCCTTCTTTGGCCAGCAGGGCGCGCTGGCGGTCTTCTCGCTGTACGTGCTGGGCATCGTGATGGCGATCCTGACCGGCTTAATGCTCAAGCACACCATCATGCGCGGTGAAGCGTCACCGTTTGTAATGGAGCTTCCGGTCTATCACGTCCCGCACCTGAAAAGCCTGGCGATCCAGACCTGGCAGCGCCTGAAAGGCTTTGTGCTGCGCGCCGGTAAGGTGATTGTTATTGTCAGTATTTTCCTGAGCGCGCTGAACAGCTTCACCCTCACCGGTCAGGCGGCAGATAACATCAACGACTCTGCCCTCGCCTCCGTCAGCCGCGTCATCACGCCGGTCTTCAAACCGATTGGCGTGCAGGAGGATAACTGGCAGGCGACCGTGGGCCTGTTCACCGGTGCGATGGCGAAAGAGGTGGTCGTCGGGACCCTGAACACGCTCTATACCGCAGAGAACATTCAGGAGCAGGAATTTAACCCGGCGGAGTTTCACCTCGGTGACGAACTGCTGGCTGCCGTAGAGGAGACCTGGCAGAGCCTGAAAGACACCTTCAGCCTGAGCGTGCTGGCTAACCCGATTGAGGCCAGCAAAGGCGACGGCGAAATGGCGACCGGTGCCATGGGCGTGATGGGCGAGAAGTTTGGCAGCGCGTCCGCAGCCTACAGCTACCTGATCTTCGTTCTGCTCTATATTCCGTGCATCTCGGTGATGGGGGCGATTGCCCGTGAGTCCAGCCGCGGCTGGATGGGCTTCTCCATTCTGTGGGGGCTGAATATCGCCTACTCGCTGGCGACGCTGTTTTACCAGACCGTTAACTTCAGCCAGCATCCGCGCTACAGCCTGGTCAGCATCCTGGCGGTCATCCTGTTTAACGTGATTGTGATTGGCCTGCTGCGCCGGGCGCGAAGCCGCGTTGATATCAACCTGCTGGCGACGCGTAAAACCCCGGCCACCTGCTGCAACAGCCCGGCTGGCGACTGTCACTAAGGGGAAAAACAGATGGCATCGTTGATTCAGGTTCGTGACTTACTGGCATTGCAGGGACGCATGGAGGCAAAACAGCTCAGCCTTAGCCTGCATACCCCGCAGCCGATGATCGATGCCATGCTGGAGCGCCTGGAAGCCATGGGTAAAGCCGTGCGGATTCAGGACGAAGCGGAGGGTTGCCTCTCCGGCAGTTGTAAAAGCTGTCCGGAAGGAAAGGCCTGTCTCAGGGAGTGGTGGGCACTGCGCTAATAAAGCCGGGCATTGCTGCCCGGTTTTATCGTATTACTTATAGACGTCCGCAGTAGCGCGTACGTTTTTGGTCTGTTTTTCTGCGCTGGTGACGACGAAGTATGTCCCGCCCAGCTCATCCGCTTTCTTCGACAGCTCTTTTCTTGCATCCATCGGTGCGGTGGTGTCAGACGTAGAAATCTCACCAATTTTCGTCAAATTCATCCCGGCAACTTTATCTTTTTCCAGCTCTTTTGCCGCAAAAACGCCAAATGACAGTGACCCAATAACCAGAGAAGTGACAATACCTGTAACAAGTTTCATAGCCTGACTCTCCATAGGATTGTTGTTTTGATCATCGTAGGCAGAACAACCGCAACGACATCTGGAGTATGGTTGCGGTGTGTAACTTTTTCCAGGCTGGATAGAAAATAATCAGTCTAAACGTTGACTTAACGCAACCAAGGCTGAACAAAATTCCGTCGGATGAGAGATAAACGGCGCATGCGCGGCTTTTGCTATGACCTGTGATTCGCTGTCCGGCCAGAGGGAATCCAGAAGTGGGACCACTTTGCGCGGCACCAGCCCGTCGAGATAGCCATAGATGCGCAGGTGCGGCATGCTCAGCCCGGCCAGCGGCTCGCGCAGATCGGCCGTTTTCAGGATCTCCAGACCGCCGTTAAGCACCTCAACGTCCGGCATCGGCAGGGAGAGCACCACCTGCTTTAACGCTCTGGCATCCTGACGCGCGGTTTCGGTGCCCATCGTCTGCAAGGCGAGGAATCGCTCAACGGTCCGCTGGAAATCGTCGCTCAGCTGCTGCTGGAAGCCCGCCAGAACGTCAGGTTTGATGCCGGGCCACGCCTCTTGCGCGCTAAAGCATGGCGACGAGGCCACGGTGACTAGCGCCCTAACGCGCTCGGGCCAGGAGAGCGCAATCTGGCTTGCCACCAGCCCGCCCAGACTCCAGCCCAGCCAGATGGCATTTTGCGGCGCGGCGTCTACAACGTGCTGCGCCATTTCATCAAGCGACATCGCGCCAAAGCCACGGCTGCGACCATAGCCCGGCAGATCAACCAGATGTAACGTAAATTGCGAGGCAAGTTCCTCGCTTATGCAATGCCACACTTCCGCATTCAGGCCCCATCCGTGCAGCAGCACAAGATGGCAATTTCCTGTCCCTACGGTCTGCCACCACAGCGTCTTCATCAGTTACTGTTCTCTTTTTTCACATGGAGGTTGCACATGCTAACAGTGCCTGGCTTGTGCTGGCTATGCAAAATGCCGCTTGCCCTCAGCGCGTGGGGCGTCTGTTCCGTCTGCACGCGTTCGCTGGAAAGGCATATCACAACCTGCCCGCAATGTGGTTTACCGGCGGCGAACCGCGATTTGCCCTGCGGCCGCTGCCTGAAAAAATCCCCGCCGTGGAGCGCGCTGGTGGCCGTGGATGATTATGTTCCGCCGCTGAGCGGGCTTATTCACGCCCTGAAGTTTTCCGGCCAGAGTTCGCTGGCGCAGCCCCTTGCCCGCCTGCTTTTGCTGGCCGTTTTACAGGCGCGACGAACCCGCGCTTTGCCGAAAATCGACATGGTGGTGAATGTCCCCTTATACCGACGCCGGCACTGGCGGCGCGGCTATAATCAAAGCGACCTGCTCTGCCGCCCGCTCGCCCGGTGGCTGGGTTGTCGCTACGATGCCAGCGCGCTTACCCGCGTTCATGCCACCGCCATCCAGCATCAGCTCAACGCCCGGCTTCGCAAAAGGAACCTGAAAAACGCCTTTCGCCTTGAATTGCCGGTCCACGGCCTCCATATCGCCATCGTGGATGACGTCGTCACCACAGGCAGTACCGTTGCTGAACTTTCTCGACTGCTTTTGCAAAGCGGCGCCGCGTCGGTTCAGGTATGGTGTCTGTGCCGTACCTTGTAGCCCTTCTTCAATGGGCGTATGATTATACCCAGGTAATTTAGTCAACTATTAGGCCAAAGCTATGATCCGTATTTCCGATTCTGCACAAGCGCACTTTGCCAAACTGCTGGCAAATCAGGAAGAAGGGACGCAGATCCGCGTGTTTGTGATCAATCCAGGCACTCCGAATGCAGAATGTGGTGTCTCTTATTGTCCTCCGGACGCTGTGGAAGCAACTGACACTGCCCTTAAATTTGAACAGCTCACCGCTTACGTCGATGAACTGAGCGCGCCGTATCTTGAAGATGCGGAAATCGACTTTGTCACCGACCAGCTGGGTTCTCAGCTGACCCTGAAAGCGCCAAACGCCAAAATGCGTAAAGTCTCTGACGATGCGCCACTGATGGAGCGCGTTGAGTATCTGCTGCAGTCCCAGATCAACCCACAACTGGCCGGCCACGGCGGTCGCGTTTCCCTGATGGAAATCACGGAAGACGGCCTGGCGATCCTGCAGTTCGGCGGCGGCTGTAACGGTTGCTCCATGGTCGACGTGACCCTGAAAGAAGGGATCGAGAAGCAGCTGCTGAACGAATTCCCGGAACTGAAAGGCGTGCGTGACCTGACCGAGCACCAGCGCGGCGAGCACTCTTACTACTAATTCAGTACCCGTCTGTATTGCCCGGTGGCGCTGCGCTTACCGGGCCTGACTCCCTTGCCTTCCCCCTCTATATGTTGACCTGCGTCTCATAATTCAAATTTTGCCTCACCGGGTGATTCTCAACCACGATATGTTACCCGTATCATTCTCGTGGGCACTCAACACCCTTATAACAGCCGACTAAACTTAACTGTTTCGCAGGCATCAGTATGAGTGCCGTTAACCACTCTGTTCCCAGTTGGGACAACCGGAATTTGTCGTTGAAACAATGACGTTACCCATAACAATTCAAAGGCCAGGTAAATCATGCCATTAGTCATCGTTGCTATCGGTGTTGTGTTATTACTGCTCTTGATGATCCGCTTCAAAATGAACGGATTTATCGCTCTGGTTCTGGTGGCACTTGCAGTCGGTCTGATGCAGGGGATGCCGCTGGTTAAAGTTATCAGCTCTATCAAAGCCGGTGTCGGCGGCACGCTCGGCAGCCTGGCGCTGATCATGGGCTTCGGCGCCATGCTCGGTAAAATGCTGGCGGACTGCGGGGGCGCGCAGCGTATTGCCACCACGCTTATCGAAAAGTTTGGTAAGAAGAACATCCAGTGGGCGGTGGTGTTAACCGGTTTTACCGTCGGTTTCGCGCTGTTCTATGAAGTGGGCTTCGTGCTGATGCTGCCGCTGGTGTTCACCATCGCCGCCGCGGCCAACATCCCGCTGCTGTTCGTGGGTGTGCCAATGGCTGCTGCGCTGTCCGTGACCCACGGCTTCCTGCCGCCGCACCCGGGTCCAACCGCCATCGCCACCATCTTCCACGCCGATATGGGTAAAACCCTGCTGTTCGGTACGATTCTGGCGATCCCGACCGTAATTCTGGCAGGCCCGGTATATGCCCGTTTCCTGAAAGGCATTGATAAGCCTATTCCGGAAGGTCTGTACAGCGCCAAAACCTTCACTGAAGAAGAGATGCCAGGCTTTGGCGTCAGCGTCTGGACCTCGCTGGTACCGGTGATCCTGATGGCAATGCGCGCCGTGGCGGAGATGATCCTGCCGAAAGGCCACGCTTTCCTGGCCGTTGCCGAGTTCCTCGGCGACCCGGTGATGGCAACGCTGATTGCGGTATTGATTGCGATGTTCACCTTCGGCCTGAACCGTGGCCGCTCCATGGATCAGATCAACGACACGCTGACCTCGTCCATCAAAATCATTGCCATGATGCTGCTGATTATCGGCGGTGGCGGTGCGTTCAAGCAGGTGCTGGTCGACAGCGGCGTGGACAAATACATCGCTTCCATGATGCATGAAACCAATATCTCTCCAATCCTGATGGCGTGGTCTATTGCTGCCGTGCTGCGTATCGCGCTGGGTTCTGCAACCGTTGCGGCGATTACAGCGGGCGGTATCGTTGCGCCGCTGATTGCCACCACGGGCGTCAGCCCTGAGCTGATGGTTATTGCGGTAGGCTCCGGCAGCGTGATTTTCTCTCACGTGAACGATCCGGGCTTCTGGCTGTTCAAGGAGTACTTCAACCTGACCATCGGTGAGACCATCAAGTCCTGGTCAATGCTGGAAACCATTATTTCGGTCTGCGGCCTGGTAGGGTGTCTGCTGTTGAATATGGCTCTCTGAATCTCCTGCTCGATCGCTTCCCTCTCCCCTTTGGGGAGAGGGCTAGGGTGAGGGGCAAATTACGACTTCTTACCCACCGCCCTTCTGCGCTTATCCAAATCTTTAATCAGCCTGTTAACCCCGTCATCGGCAAACATCGTCTCAAGTGTTGTGGACAGCTTGCGGCGCCAGTTCTTGTACTGATAGCTGGTGCCCGGAACGTTCACCGGCTCCGCCATATCAATCCAGTCTTCCGGCTGCAGGCCGAGCAAAGCGCTGTTGCTGTCGGCAATATAGCGCTGCAGGCCACGGTTGAGCGTTGGGGTCATTGCCATCAGCGACGCCTTATGTCCGGCACGCTTCGGCAGACAGCCATGCTTGTGCAGCGCATCCAGCAGCCCCTGCTTCGCCAGCTCGCGGTCCTGATACAGCCCGCGCAGAACCTCTTCATCTGGATAGAGGCCCAGCGTTTTGCCGAGGGTCAGATCGCCGCTTTCCCAGTAGCCTCTGAGCGTAGGAAGATCATGCGTCGTCGCGACTGCCATTGACTGTTCAGGGTACGCTTTCGGCGCGCGGAAGGTTTTCTCATGGTCGTTTTCAAAATAGAGCACTTTGTAGGAATAAACCCCGCTGTCGCGGAGCTTGCTGACAATTTCCACCGGTACGGTACCGAGATCTTCACCGATCACCATGCACTGATGACGTTTACTCTCCAGCGCCAGGATCGACAGCAGATCGTCCACCGGATACTGCACGTACGCCCCGTGATCCGCCGTTTCACCGTACGGGATCCACCACAGGCGCAGCACGGACATCACGTGGTCGATGCGCAGCGCCCCGCAGTTCTGCATGTTCGCGCGCAGCAGGTCGATAAACGGCTCGTAGGCGCGCGCCGCCATCACGTGCGGATCCATCGGCGGCAGGCCCCAGTTCTGACCGAGCGGGCCGAGGATATCCGGCGGCGCGCCGACGGATGCTTTCAGGCAGTAAAGCTCACGGTCACACCAGGTTTCCGCGCCGCCTTCCGCCACGCCCACGGCCAGATCGCGATACAGGCCGATCGGCATCTTATAGCCCTGGCTCACCTGCCAGCAGGCGGCAAACTGGCTGTACGCCAGCCACTGCAGCCACAGGTAGAAGTCCACCTCGTCGGCATGATTTTTACAGAAGGCTTTGACTTCAGGGGTATCCACGGTCTGATACGCTTCCGGCCAGACCGGCCAGCCCCAGCGCATTTCGTCCTCTTTCACCTGATACGCGTGCAGCGCATCAAATGCCGCCTGCCAGTAGAGGCTTTCACCTTCCTGCATCACGAACTGGCGGAAGGCCGCCATCTGCTCGTCGTCGCGCTTCGCAAAGCCTTTCCACGCCAGGCGCAGAGCCGCCATTTTCAGCGCGGTCACGGAGGCATAATCTACCCAGTCCGCATCGCGGGCCTGCTTCAGCAGCTGCTGGGTGGTCTCAAGCTTCCACCACGCCTGTGCCTCTTTGCTGTTTTTGAAATCGTCTAACGCGTTAACGTCGATGTAAATCACGTTCAGCCAGCGTCGGGAAGACGGGCTGTACGGGCTGGCGCTCTCCGGGTTGGCCGGATAGAGCGCGTGGATGGGGTTGAGGCCGATAAACGCGCCGCCGCGCTCACCAACAGATGCCAGCATCTTTTTCAGATCGCCAAAATCGCCGATCCCCCAGTTGCTGTCGGAACGCAGCGTATAGAGCTGCACGCAGGCGCCCCACAGTTTTTTGCCTTCGAGCAATGCCTGCGGCTCATAGCAGCGTTTTGGCGCGACGATCACCCGGCAGTGAAAACGCTGTTCGTCCTGGGTGAGCGTCAGGCTGTGATAGCCCTCCGGCAGCTTTGCCGGAAGGTTTAACGTTTTGCCGCCGGTGGCGTGGCCTTTATGCTGATGCCCCTCTTCGGTGGTGAGCAGCCAGCTATACTCGCCGCGCCCCTCCACCGCCAGCGGCATCTTTTTGCCTGCGGTAAAGACCTTCACGTTTGGCACCGGAGCAGCCGACGCGTTCGCGTCGGTTTTGTGCATGGCATCCAGCAAACGTCTTTTGGTGTCCGCACCAATAGACTGCGGTTTGCCGTGCGCATTGATGTAACTGAGGCTAATTCCCGCCGCCTGCGCGGCACTGTCCAGACGTTTACTCTCCATCGCGCTTCCTTAGCGTTTTGCCTGCCAGATACGGGCCTGATAATCACGGATTGAGCGGTCAGAGCTGAACATGCCGCAGCGCGCGGTGTTCAGAATGCACGCCCGGGTCCACGCCTCCTGGTCGCGGTACAGCACGTCGACCTGTTTCTGCGCTTCAACGTAGGCCGTGAAGTCCGCCATCACCAGGTACGGGTCGCCGCCGTGTTTGTCCATGCTGTGCAGCATCTGGTCAAACGCGTGCTTGTCGCCGTCGCTGTATTTGCCGCTTTCCAGCTCCTTCAGCACCGCATCCAGCACTTTGTCTTTTTTACGCCATTTCACCGGGTCGTAGCCTTTGGCCTTGATGGCTTTCACTTCTTCAACAGTATGGCCGAAGATAAAGATGTTCTCTTCACCGACCTTCTCGGCGATTTCGACGTTCGCACCGTCCAGCGTGCCGACGGTCAGCGCGCCGTTCAGCGCCAGCTTCATGTTGCCAGTACCGGACGCTTCTTTCCCTGCGGTCGAGATCTGCTCGGAGATATCCGCCGCCGGGATCAGCATTTCCGCCGCCGAGACGCAGTAATCCGGCAGGAACACGACCTTCAGCTTGTCGCCTACTTTCGGATCGCTGTTGATCGCCGCCGCCACTTTATTGATGGCGAGGATAATGTTTTTCGCCAGGTAGTAGCCCGGCGCCGCCTTCGCACCGAACAGGAACACGCGCGGCACGCGGTCGGCCTGCGGGTTCTCGCGGATCTCTTTGTACAGCGCCAGAATGTGCAGCAGGTTCAGGTGCTGACGCTTGTACTCGTGCAGGCGTTTGATCTGGATATCGAAAATCGCGTTCGGGTTGATCTCAATCCCGGTACGCATTTTCACAAACTCCGCCAGGCGAACCTTGTTCTCCAGCTTGATCGCGCGGTACTGCTCGCGGAATTTCGCATCGTCGGCGTATTTTTCCAGGTTAATCAGCTGGTCCAGATCGTTGGCCCACTCTTTCTTCAGGGTCTTATCCAGCAGGCCGGCCAGCAGCGGATTGCACTGCTTGATCCAGCGACGCGGCGTAATGCCGTTGGTCACGTTGTGGAACTTGGTCGGCCACAGCTGGTGATATTCCGGGAACAGATCTTTCACCACCAGATCGGAGTGCAGCGCCGCCACGCCGTTAACGGCAAAGCCGCTCACCACGCACATGTTCGCCATACGCACCTGTTTGTCGTGCACCACCGCCAGCTTCGCCCAGACGGCTTTGTCGCCCGGCCAGGTTTTCTCCACCAGCGTTTTGAACTGGTCGTTAATCTTGTTGATGATCTGCATGTGGCGCGGCAGCAGCGTTTTCACCAGCTTCTCATCCCAGCACTCCAGCGCTTCCGGCATCAGGGTGTGGTTGGTATAGGCGAAGGTGCGGCTGGTGATGGCCCAGGCGTCGTCCCAGCTCAGCTGATGCTCATCAATCAGCACGCGCAGCAGTTCCGGGATGGCAATAGTCGGGTGCGTATCGTTAAGCTGAATGACTTCGAAGTCCGGCAGCTGCGCCAGCTTGCGGCCCGCCAGGTGATGGCGACGCAGAATATCCGCCACGGAGCAGGCGCACTGGAAGTACTGCTGCATCAGGCGCAGCTTTTTACCCGCCAGGTGGTTATCGTTCGGATAGAGGACTTTGGTCAGCTTCTCGGCGTCGATCCCCTGCTGCTCGGCGCGCAGGAAATCGCCGTCGTTGAATTTGGTCAGGTTGAACGGATGCGCGTGCTTCGCCTGCCACAGACGCAGCGGCTGCGCCACGCCGTTACGGTAGCCGAGCACCGGCAGATCCCAGGCTTCACCGGTAATAGTGAACGCCGGTTCCCAGAGCCCCTGCTTCGTCACTTTCCCGCCGATGCCGACCTGCACGTCCAGCTGCGCGTTGTGGCGGAACCACGGGTAGGTATTGCGATGCCAGTCGTCCGGCGCTTCCATCTGGTGGCCGTCGGCAAACGACTGACGGAACAGGCCGTACTGGTAGTTCAGGCCATAGCCAATCGCCGACTGGCCGACCGTTGCCATAGAGTCAAGGAAACAGGCCGCCAGACGCCCCAGTCCGCCGTTGCCCAGCGCCGGGTCGATCTCTTCTTCCAGCAGGTCGGTCAGGTTAATGTCGTGCTCTTTCAGCACATCACCCACCTCCTGATACCAGCCAAGGTTCAGCAGGTTGTTGCCGGTCAGGCGGCCAATCAGGAACTCCATCGAGATATAGTTAACGTGACGCTGGCCGTTGACGGGCTTCGCCACGGGCTGAGCATCCAGCTGCTCTGCGAGCGCCCCGCTTACCGCCTGCCACCACTGGTGAGGCGTCATCTCGTTTGCAGCATGAAGGCCAAAACGCTGCCACTGACGCGTCAGGGCAGCCTGGAATTGAGCTTTGTTGAAGGTAGGCTGTGACATAGGGGATCGGCATCCTTTAGAAAGAAAACACAAGTTGGCGCTAGTGTGCCTGGCTCATTTCACCTCTTCCTCCTCCCGTGGGGGATTAGACAGGGAGGAGTAGCGGGGATGAGCGTAAAAGTGTGATCGAGGCCACTCTGAGAGCATAGCTTGAGTGTGCCCGGAAGATAAAAAAGTAACCGGGGAGAATGTCAAAGAAATGAAATGCGGTTTTAGATGAAATTAATCCACGCGGAAATGATTGCTTACGGAGAATAATATTTCAGCAATCGGGTCCTGCCTAAGGAGATTATTAATCTCACTCAACTTTACCCGAAGTTTATTAAATTCGACGTCATTATACCTTTCTGAAACCAGTTTCAGCCCAGCCTAGCGACATCCATACAAGCCAGCATTGACGCGGCATCAAAGCCTTTTCAAAAAAGTTCCAGCACTGGCCGGAATGTTTTGTGACAGAGTGCAAATTCAGAGCCACAAAAGCCAGACATAACTTGCAATAGTTCTCTTTCTGACCGACCTTATAGCTATTAATTACGAAGCGCAAAAAAAATAAATTCTCTCGTTCCCCACAGTGAAGTGAAACCTATGTTGATTCCGTCAAAATTAAGTCGCCCGGTTCGTCTTGACCATACAGTGGTCCGCGAGCGTCTGCTGGCTAAACTTTCCGGCGCGCATAATTTCCGACTGGCGCTGGTTACGAGCCCTGCAGGTTATGGAAAAACAACGCTCATTTCACAATGGGCCGCAGGTAAGAGCGATCTTGGCTGGTACTCCCTCGACGAGGGCGATAACCAGCAAGAGCGTTTTGCCAGCTATCTGATTGCCGCTATTCAACAGGCAACCAACGGACACTGCGTCGCCAGCGAGGCAATGGTGCAAAAGCGCCAGTACGCCAGCCTGTCCTCCCTTTTCTCTCAGCTGTTTATCGAACTGGCCGAATGGCATCGCCCGCTGTACGTGGTGATTGATGACTATCATCTGATCACGAACCCGGTTATCCATGAGTCGATGCGCTTCTTCCTGCGCCACCAGCCGGAAAACCTGACCCTGGTCGTGCTGTCACGCAACCTGCCGCAGCTCGGTATTGCCAACCTGCGCGTGCGCGATCAGCTTCTGGAAGTGGGCAGCCAGCAGCTGGCCTTTACCCACCAGGAAGCGAAACAGTTCTTTGACTGCCGCCTGACCTCACCCATTGAGGCCTCCGAAAGCAGCCGCTTGTGTGATGATGTCGCAGGCTGGGCCACGGCGCTGCAGCTGATTGCCCTTTCTGCCCGGCAAAACAACAGCCCGACGCACCAGTCTGCGCGCCGTCTGGCCGGCATCAACGCCAGCCATCTTTCGGATTACCTGGTGGATGAGGTGCTGAACAGCGTCGATCCCTCCACCCGCAATTTCCTGCTGAAAAGCTCCCTGCTGCGCTCCATGAACGACGCGCTGATTGTGCGCGTAACAGGCTGTGAGAACGGTCAGCTGCAGCTGGAAGAGATTGAACGTCAGGGCCTGTTCCTGACGCGCATGGACGACCCCGGCGAGTGGTTCAGCTATCACCCGCTGTTTGGCAGCTTCCTGCGCCAGCGCTGCCAGTGGGAGCTGGCAACGGAATTGCCGGAAATCCACCGCGCCGCCGCCGAAAGCTGGATGGCGCAAGGCTTCCCGAGCGAGGCCATCCACCACGCGCTTGCCGCCGGTGACGCCAGCATGCTGCGCGATATCCTGCTTAACCACGCGTGGGGGCTGTTTAACCACAGCGAACTGACGCTGCTGGAAGAGTCGTTGAAAGCCTTGCCGTGGGAGAGCCTGCTGGAGAACCCGCGCCTGGTGCTGCTCCAGGCCTGGCTGATGCAGAGCCAGCACCGCTACAGCGAAGTGAATACCCTGCTGGCGCGCGCCGAGCAGGAGATGGAAAGCGAAATGGATATCACCCTGCACGGCGAATTTAACGCCCTGCGGGCGCAGGTCGCGATTAACGACGGCGATGCGGATGAAGCGGAACGGCTGGCGATGGTCGCGCTGGATGAACTGCCGCTGGCGAATTTCTACAGCCGGATTGTGGCTACCTCGGTGCACGGCGAAGTGCTGCACTGCAAGGGCGAACTGACGCGCTCCCTTTCGCTGATGCAGCAAACCGAGCAGATGGCGCGCCGCCATGATGTGTGGCACTACGCCCTGTGGAGCCTGATCCAGCAAAGCGAGATTTTATTCGCACAGGGGTTCCTGCAGGCCGCCTGGGAAAATCAGGAAAAAGCGTTCCAGCTGATTCGTGAACAGCACCTGGAACAGCTGCCGATGCACGAGTTCCTGTTGCGTATTCGCGCTCAACTGCTGTGGGCATGGTCGCGTCTGGATGAAGCAGAAAGCTGCGCCCGTCAGGGTGTGAACGTGCTCTCTGGCTTCCAGCCTCAGCAGCAATTGCAGTGTCTGGCCCTGCTGGTGCAGTGCTCGCTGGCGCGCGGCGATCTGGATAACGCCCGCAATCACCTTAACCGTCTGGAAAACCTGCTCGGCAACGGTCAGTACCACAGCGACTGGGTATCGAACGCCGACAAGGTTCGGGTGATTTACTGGCAGATGACGGGGGACAAAAAATCCGCCGCCAACTGGCTGCGCCAGACGCCTAAACCGGAATTTGCCAATAACCACTTCCTGCAAAGCCAGTGGCGTAACATCGCCCGCGTGCAGATCCTGCTGGGTGACTTTGAGCCTGCCGAAATTGTGCTGGAAGAGTTAAACGAAAACGCCCGCAGCCTGCGTTTGATGAGCGACCTGAACCGCAACCTGCTGCTGCTCAACCAGCTTTACTGGCAGGCGGGCCGCAAAAATGACGCCCAGCGCGTGCTGCTGGAAGCCTTGCAGCTGGCGAACCGCACCGGGTTTATTAGCCACTTCGTGATTGAAGGTGAAGTGATGGCGCAGCAGTTGCGCCAGCTGATTCAGCTCAACACGCTGCCGGAGCTGGATCAGCATCGCGCCCAGCGAATCCTGCGCGAGATTAATCAGCACCATCGCCACAAGTTTGCGCATTTCGACGAGAACTTTGTTGAACGCCTGCTGAACCACCCGGAAGTGCCGGAGCTTATTCGCACCAGCCCGCTCACCCAGCGCGAATGGCAGGTGCTGGGGCTGATCTATTCAGGCTATAGCAACGAGCAGATTGCCGGTGAGCTGGCGGTGGCGGCAACCACCATCAAAACGCACATTCGCAATCTGTATCAGAAGCTGGGCGTGGCGCACCGTCAGGATGCGGTGCAGCATGCGCAGCAGCTGTTGAAGATGATGGGGTACGGAGTTTAGTTTTGTGCGGCCTGATGCCCTCACCCCGGCCCTCTCCCACAGGGAGAGGGAGAACGGCTTTTCAACACAACTCTAACTGCAAATTATTATCCTTAATCACCTGCATCACGCCCGCTGGCGGCATCACGTCGGTATAGACCGCATCCACCATGCTGATGCTGCCCATGTTCACCATCGCGTTACGGCCAAACTTCGAGTGATCAACCACCAGCATTACGTGGCGCGAGTTCTCAATAATCGCGCGCTTGGTGCGCACCTCGTGGTAATCAAACTCCAGCAGTGAGCCGTCGGTGTCGATGCCGCTGATCCCCAGGATGCCGAAGTCGAGGCGGAACTGAGAGATAAAGTCGAGCGTCGCTTCGCCAATAATTCCGCCGTCGCGGCTGCGCAGTTCGCCGCCCGCGAGGATGATGCGGAAATCATCTTTCTGCATCAACGTGTTCGCGACGTTCAGGTTGTTGGTCACCACGCGCAGGTTCTCGTGATCCAGCAGCGCATGAGCAACCGCTTCTGGCGTGGTGCCGATGTCAATAAACAGCGTCGCACCGTTCGGGATTTGGCTCGCCACTTTACGCGCAATGCGCTCTTTTTCTGCCGTCTGCGTGGCTTTACGGTCGTGCCAGGAGGTGTTGACCGAGCTGGAAGGCAGCGCCGCGCCGCCGTGGTGGCGCAAAATACGGTTCTGATCGGCCAGATCGTTCAGGTCACGACGGATGGTTTGCGGGCTGACGGCAAACTGCTCGACCAGCTCTTCGGTGCTGACGTATCCCTGTTTTTTGACCAGTTCGATAATGGCGTCATGACGTTGTGTTTGTTTCATCAATTATCCCTGAGAATTATGTTCGTTTTCGCGCATGGAGCGTGTCGGCAAGCGCCATTGCAAGACCGACGGCGAGGCCGGTGACGTGCGCACCATTGGCGATAGACATACCAAACAGATCAAACCATCCGGCAATTAGCCATATTAACGCAAAGGCTATTAATCCGCGTTGTAAATAGATGCCGCTTTGCGGGTCGCGCTCCCCGCGAAGCCAGACGTAGCCCATCAAAGCGTAGACGACACCCGACAGCCCGCCGAACCACGGGCCGCTGAATTTATGCTGTACATAGCCGCTCAGCAGGGCGCTGATTACGGTGATGACAATCAGCTTGCCGCTGCCGAGCCGCTTCTCAACGATACCGCCGAGATACCACCACCACAGCAGGTTAAAGAGGATATGCATCACCGAGAAATGCATCAGCGCGTGGGTAAAGTAGCGCCAGACGTCAAAATCCAGCGACGGGTCATACGGCCACGCCAGCGCGATCATCACGCTCTGGTCGCCCACCACGTTCATAATAATGAAGACGATAATGCAGGCTGCCATCAGCAGCAGCGTAAACGGGCCTGCGCGCTCGCGTATCGTGGCAAGGAAGGGAAAGCGGCTGTAATGCAGTCCGCTGCCGGTCTGCCCGGATTGCCAGCTGGCCGCCAGATAACGCGGGTCGCCGGGGTTCTCAAGGAAACGCGCCAGCTCCTCGTTGACCCGCCCTGCCTGGCTCTCATCGGCCAGCCAGATGTCGGTCTGAGTATGTTGCTGAATGGTCAGAATAACGCCCTGCGTCGCCATATAGTCGACAAACGCCTGGGCGACGCGCGGGTTGGTAAAAGAGGTGATCATCAACATGGGCAGCGGTCGCTTATTTCCACACAAAAGGGGACAGTATAGCGGGATTAGCGCTCAAACGCGTATTCCACTTCTGCCGGGAAATGACGATGCCAGGCATCAAAGCCGCCGTCGACGCTGTATACCGCGTCATAGCCTTGCTGAATCAGATACTGCGCCGCGCCTTTGCTGCTATTGCCGTGGTAGCACATGACCATAACGGGCGTTTCGAAGTCGTTATCGCGCATAAACGCGCCCAGCGTGTCGTTGGTCAGATGAAACGCGCCCGGCGTGTGGCCCATAGCAAAACTCTGCGGGTCGCGGATGTCCACCAGCACCGCTTTTCCCTGGTGCATCTTCTGGTGGGCTTCTTCTACGTTAATACATTCAAACTGATCCATGGTGTTCTCTTTACAGTGGTCAACGACAAGATTTTACCCCGTAGTGTACGTCCTGGCGGCGGGTAAACGCCATTATGTTATCCATATCACTCTAAATTGTTTTTTTGATGTTACCAAAAGCGCGTTCCTTTGCTATTATGAGCGATATCGAACATTTTTGAGCTTTAACGAAAGTGCATGAGGGTGTTATGGAAACCAAAGATCTGATTGTGATAGGCGGTGGCATCAACGGTGCCGGTATTGCGGTTGATGCCGCAGGACGCGGTTTATCCGTGCTGATGCTGGAAGCTAACGATCTCGCCTGCGCGACGTCGTCCGCCAGCTCCAAGCTGATCCACGGTGGCCTGCGCTACCTGGAACACTACGAATTCCGCCTGGTCAGCGAAGCGCTGGCCGAACGCGAAGTGCTGCTGAAAATGGCCCCGCATCTGGCGATCCCGATGCGCTTCCGCCTGCCGCACCGTCCGCACCTGCGTCCGGCGTGGATGATCCGCATCGGCCTGTTTATGTACGATCATCTGGGCAAACGCACCAGCCTGCCGGGTTCGAACGGTTTGCGTTTTGGCTCAGAATCGGTCCTTAAGCCGGAAATCGTGCGCGGTTTCGAATATTCAGACTGCTGGGTGGACGATGCGCGTCTGGTTCTGGCGAATGCGCAGATGGTCGAGAAGAAAGGCGGCGAGGTGAAAACCCGCACCCACGCGACCGCCGCCCGTCGTGAAAACGGCCTGTGGATTGTGGAAGCGGAAGACGTGGATACCGGCGAGAAGTTTAGCTGGAAGGCGCGCGGCCTGGTGAACGCCACCGGCCCGTGGGTGAAGCAGTTCTTCGACGACGGCATGCACCTGCCTTCGCCGTACGGCATCCGCCTGATCAAAGGCAGCCACATTGTGGTGCCGCGCGTGCATACCCAGAAGCAGGCTTATATCCTGCAAAACGAAGATAAACGCATCGTGTTTGTGATCCCGTGGATGGACGAATTCTCCATCATCGGCACCACCGACGTGGAGTACAAGGGCGATCCGAAAAACGTCGAGATCGACGAGAGCGAAGTGAACTACCTGTTGAAAGTGTATAACGCACACTTTAAGAAACAGCTGTCGCGCGATGACGTGGTCTGGACCTACTCCGGCGTGCGTCCGCTGTGCGATGACGAGTCTGACTCACCGCAGGCCATCACCCGTGACTACACGCTTGATATCCACGACGTAGACGGTCAGGCACCGCTGCTGTCGGTGTTTGGCGGCAAGCTGACTACCTACCGCAAGCTGGCCGAGCACGCGCTGGAAAAACTGGCGCCGTACTACAAAGGTATTGGCCCGGCGTGGACCAAAGAGGCAGTGCTGCCCGGCGGAGATATTGGCGGAAACCGCGACGATTACGCCGCGAAGCTGCGCCGTCGCTTCCCGTTCATTACCGAAGGGATGGCGCGCCACTACGCCCGCACCTACGGCAGCAATACCGAGCTGTTCCTGGGCGACGCGAAATCGCTTGCCGATCTGGGTGAACATTTCGGCCACGAGCTGTACGAGGCCGAGCTGCGCTACCTGGTTGATCACGAGTGGGTTCGCCGCCTTGAAGATGCCATCTGGCGTCGTACCAAAGAAGGGATGTGGCTTAACGCCGAGCAGCAGTCTCGCGTGGCGCAGTGGCTGCAGCAGCATGCGGGGAAGCGTGAGCTTTCGCTGGCGTCGTGATGTAAAAAGCCCGGTGGCGTTACCGCTTACCGGGCTTTGTTTTTACAACCGCACCGGATCAATATGCCAGATGTTCTCGGCATACTCCTTGATGGTCCTGTCAGACGAGAAATACCCCATGTTGGCGATGTTGTGCATCGCCGCGCTGGTCCACTTCTCCTGCTGACGGTACAGCTCGTCCACTTTATCCTGGCAGTCCACGTAGCTGCGATAATCCGCCAGCACCTGATAGTGGTCGCCAAAGTTAATCAGCGAATCCACCAGATCGCGATAGCGGCCCGGCTCGTCGGGGCTGAACACACCGGTCGCAATCTGCGTCAGGACCTGACGTAGCTCTTCATCCCCTTCATAGAACTCACGCGGGGAGTAGCCTTTCCTGCGCAGCGCCTCCACTTCTTCGGTGGTATTGCCGAAGATAAAGATATTCTCTTCTCCTACGTGCTCCAGCATCTCGACGTTCGCCCCGTCCAGGGTGCCGATGGTCAGCGCGCCGTTGAGGGCAAACTTCATGTTGCTGGTGCCGGACGCTTCCGTTCCCGCCGTGGAGATCTGCTCGGAGAGATCTGCCGCCGGGATGATCAGCTGCGCCAGGCTGACGCTGTAGTTCGGGATGAATACCACCTTCAGCTTGTCGCCAATCTCCGGATCCTGGTTCACCACCTTCGCCACATCGTTGATCAGGTGAATAATGTGCTTCGCCATGTAGTAGGCGGAAGCCGCCTTACCGGCGAAGATCTTCACGCGCGGCACCCACTCTGCGGTTGGATCGGCCTTAATGCGGTTGTAGTGAGTGATCACGTGCAGCACGTTCATCAGCTGACGCTTGTACTCGTGGATGCGCTTGATCTGCACGTCAAACAGCGCTTTCGGGTTTGCGACCACGTTGAGGTGCATCGCCAGCCAGACCGCCAGACGTTTCTTGTTCAGCAGCTTGGCTTCCCGCACGGCCTTGTTCACCATCGGGAAATCAATATGCTGCTTAAGCTCGCTCAGCTGGCTCAAATCGGTGCGCCAGGTGCGGCCGATATTCTCATCCAGCACGTCAGAGAGCGGCTGGTTGGCCAGCGCCAGCCAGCGGCGCGGCGTAACGCCGTTGGTGACGTTGCAGAAGCGCGTCGGGAAGATCTTTGCGAAGTCCGCAAACAGGGACTGCACCATCAGGTTCGAGTGCAGCTCGGAAACGCCGTTGACCTTGTGGCTGATGACAACCGCCAGCCAGGCCATGCGCACGCGACGACCGTTGGATTCATCAATGATCGAGGCACGGCTCAGCAGCCCGGTATCGTTCGGGTACTGCTCCTGCAGCGTCTTGAGGAAGTAGTCGTTGATCTCGAAGATGATTTGCAGGTGGCGCGGCAGAATTTTGCCGAGCATGTCCACCGGCCAGGTCTCCAGCGCTTCGCTCATCAGGGTGTGGTTGGTGTAGGAGAACACCTGGCACGTCACCTCAAACGCGTCGTCCCAGCTGAACTTGTGCTCGTCGATCAGCAGGCGCATCAGCTCGGGAATGGAGAGCACTGGATGGGTGTCGTTAAGGTGAATCGCGGTTTTCTCCGCCAGGTTGGCGTAGGTTTTGTGCAGCTGATGGTGGCGGCTGAGGATGTCCTGAATCGTCGCGGAGACGAGGAAATACTCCTGACGCAGGCGCAGCTCGCGCCCGGAGTAGGTTGAGTCATCCGGGTACAGCACGCGGGAGACGTTCTCGGAGTGGTTTTTATCTTCCACCGCGGCAAAGTAGTCGCCCTGGTTAAATTTACCGAGGTTGATTTCGCTACTCGCCTGGGCGTTCCACAGGCGCAGCGTATTGGTCGCATCGGTGTCATAGCCGGGGATGATCTGATCATAGGCCACGGCGAGGATCTCTTCGGTTTCCACCCAGCGGGACTTTTTCCCTTCCTGCTGAATGCGTCCGCCAAAGCGCACCTTGTAGCGCGTGTTGTGGCGTTTGAACTCCCACGGGTTGCCGTATTCCAGCCAGTAGTCCGGGGACTCTTTCTGCCGGCCATCAACGATGTTCTGCTTGAACATGCCGTAGTCGTAGCGAATACCGTAGCCGCGCCCCGGCAGCGCCAGCGTTGCCAGCGAGTCAAGGAAGCAGGCGGCAAGACGCCCGAGACCACCGTTACCCAGCCCCGGGTCGTTCTCTTCGTCAATCAGTTCTTCTAAATCCAGCCCCATCTCTTCCAGCGCGGTTTTGACGTCGTCGTAGATACCGAGCGACAGCAGCGCGTTGGAGAGGGTGCGGCCAATCAAAAATTCCATCGACAGGTAGTAAACCTGCCGCGTCTCCTGCGAAAGCTGGGCGCGGTTAGAGCGCAGCCAGCGTTCGACCATGCGGTCACGCACCGCAAACAGGGTGGCGTTCAGCCACTCGTGCTTGTTGGCGATGACCGGATCTTTCCCGATGGTAAACATCAGCTTGTAGGCGATGGAGTGCTTTAACGCCTCAACGCTGAGCGTGGGGGAAGAGTAGCTAAATGGAGCGTTCATATCAGTAACTTCGCCTCGTTACATCAAGCGTTGATAAAGGTCGCGGTACGACTGCGCCGCAACGTGCCAGCTAAAGTCCATGGACATCGCCTGACGCTGAACGTAACGCCACAGGGATGGACGGGACCACAAGACGAACGCACGCCGAATCGCCCGAAGCAGCGACCAGGCATTACTGTCTTCAAAGACAAACCCGCTGGCGATACCGTCCGCCAGGTTTTCCAGAGAGCTATCAGAAACCGTATCCGCCAGCCCGCCCGTGCGGCGCACCAGCGGCAGCGTGCCGTATTTCAGGCCGTAGAGCTGCGTCAGCCCGCAGGGTTCGAAACGGCTCGGCACCAGAATCACGTCCGCGCCGCCCATAATGCGGTGCGAGAACGCTTCGTGATAGCCAATCTGCACGCCCACCTGCCCCGGATGTTCCGCGGCGGCGGCGAGGAAACCTTCCTGCAGCACCGGGTCGCCCGCGCCGAGCAGCGCCAGCTGTCCGCCCTGCTCCAGTAAACCGGGCAGCGCCTCCAGCACCAGATCCAGCCCTTTCTGGCTGGTCAGGCGGCTGACCACCGCAAACAGCGGCACCTTGTCGTTGACCTTCAGCCCCATCGCAATTTGCAGCTGGCGTTTGTTTTCGGCTTTATCTTCCACCGAGTCGCGGCCATAGCGCGCGGCCAGCAGGAGATCGGTTTCAGGGCTCCAGATCTGCTCATCCACGCCATTCAGAATGCCCGACAGGCGGCCTTCACGATGGCGCTGCTGCAGCAGCCCTTCCAGACCGTAGCCAAACTCCGGTTGGGTAATTTCACGCGCGTAGGTGGGGCTCACCGCCGTGATGTGGTCGGCGTAGTACAGCCCGGCCTTCAGGAACGAAATTTGCCCGTTGAACTCCAGCCCGTGCATGTTATAGAACGACCATGGCAGATCGATGTCATTCATATGATGCGCATAGTACATGCCCTGATACGCCAGGTTGTGCACCGTAAACACCGATTTTGCCGGATGCCCTTTTGCCGCCAGATACGCTGGCGTCAGCCCGGCGTGCCAGTCGTGCGCGTGGACCACATCCGGACGCCAGAATGGATCCAGCCCGACGGCCATCTCCGCCCCCACCCAGCCGAGCAGCGCAAAGCGCAGCACGTTGTCGGTATAGGCGAACAGGTTGGTATCGTGATACGGGCTGCCCGGACGGTCGTACAGATGCGGCGCGTCGATCAGGTAGATCCCTACGCCGTTGTAGTGCCCAAACAGCAGGGTGATGCGTCCGGCAAACGTTTCACGGCGGGTCACCACCTTTGCATCAGGTATGCCGCGCCGGATATCCGGGAAGGCGGGCAGCAGGACGCGGGTATCGACTCCACCGGCGATTTGCGCCGCCGGTAATGCACCAAGAACATCCGCCAGGCCGCCCGTTTTTAACAACGGGAACATCTCAGAACATACGTGTAAAACCTGCATCATCGCTCCTGTTTGATCTGCAGCTTCCGCAACATTTCCCGTGTGACTAACACGATCCCCTCTTCAGAACGGTAGAAGCGACGCGCATCTTCTTCCGCGTTTTCACCAATCACCATTCCCTCAGGAATGACGCAGGCGCGGTCGATCACGCAGCGACGCAGACGACACGAACGCCCTACCCAGACATCCGGCAGCAGAACCGCCGAATCGATATTACAGAATGAGTTTATACGCACGCGCGGGAACAGCACGGACTGCACCACCACCGAACCGGAGATGATGCACCCGCCGGAGACCAGCGAGTTCAGGGTCATGCCGTGGCTGCCGGAGCGGTCCTGCACGAACTTCGCCGGCGGCAGGGATTCCATGTGGGTACGAATCGGCCAGTTCTGGTCGTACATATCCAGCTCAGGCGTCACGGACGCCAGATCGAGGTTGGCTTTCCAGTACGCTTCCAGGGTTCCCACATCACGCCAGTAAGGCTCCGCATTCGGGTCGGACTGCACGCAGGACAATGGGAAGGGATGTGCATAGGCCATGCCAGCTTTGGTAATTTTCGGGATGATGTCTTTACCGAAGTCGTGGCTGGAGCTTTCGTCTTTGTCGTCTTCTTCGAGCAGCTCATAAAGATAATCTGCATCAAAGACATAGATCCCCATGCTGGCGAGCGATTTGGTGTCATCGCCCGGCATGGTTGGCGGGTTCGCCGGTTTTTCAACGAAGTCGATAATCTTGTCGTCCGCATCCACGTGCATCACGCCAAACGCCGTCGCCTCGGCAACGGGCACCGGCAGACACGCCACGGTGCAGCGCGCTCCTTTTTCGACGTGATCGATCAGCATGTGCGAGTAATCCTGCTTGTAGATGTGGTCACCCGCGAGGATCACGATGTATTCCGCGCTGTAGCGGCGAATAATGTCGAGGTTTTGGGTCACCGCATCCGCCGTGCCGCGGTACCAGTTTTCCCCGTGTACGCGCTGCTGCGCCGGGAGCAGATCGACAAACTCGTTCATCTCTTCGCTGAAGAATGACCAGCCGCGCTGAATGTGCTGCACCAGGGTGTGCGACTGATACTGAGTAATGACGCCAATGCGGCGAATGCCCGAGTTCAGGCAGTTTGAGAGCGCAAAGTCGATAATGCGGAACTTACCACCAAAGTGAACGGCCGGCTTGGCGCGCTTGATGGTCAAATCTTTCAGACGGGTACCACGCCCGCCCGCAAGTATCAGGGCAACGGTTTTTAATGGTAGCTGGCGCGCCAACATTAACGGATCGTTCTTCTCTAATCTAACCATGACTAACTCCTTTTTTATCATCTTTGGAATACGCACACTCCGTGCGCAGGCCCGTGCCAGACAGCCATTACTACCGGATTATCCGCTCCGGCAAAGGGGGGAACAGCTCGCCACTCCCCGTCAGGTAAAACAATCTCTGCGACGTCGTCCGTCGCGTTCAGCGTCACCAGCCACTTATCCGAAAGCAGGATTTGCAGGCAGGTGATGCCGTGTTGCCACTCTTGCGCGCTCAACGGCTGCGCGTCTTTATTCAGCCAGCTAACGTTGCCGTCGCCCTCTTCCCACCAGCTGTCGGCGGTAAGGGCGGGGATCTGCTGGCGAAGGTGGATCAGCGCCGCGGTGAAATGGGTCAACCCGCTGTTCGCCTCCCCCCAGTCGAGCCAGGTTAAGGTATTGTCCTGGCAATAGGCGTTGTTATTGCCGTGCTGGCTGTGGCCGTGCTCGTCGCCCGCCAGCAGCATCGGCGTGCCCTGAGACAGCAAAAGCGTCGTCAGCAGCGCATGAACGCTGGCGCGTCGCCGCTCGATCACATCCAGACTTCCGCCTAACCCTTCTATACCATGATTAAAGCTATGGTTATTGTTAGTGCCATCGCGATTCTCTTCGCCGTTGGCCTCATTGTGTTTCTGATTGAAACAAACGCAGTCGCGCAGCGTAAAACCGTCATGCGCCGTCACCAGGTTGATGGTGGCCGACGGACGTTTTCCGTCGCGCTTAAAGAGATCGCTGGAGCCGGCAAAGCGTCCGGCGAACTCGCCCAGCGACAAATCGCGCGCCAGCCAGAAGCGGCGGATGGCATCGCGGTAGTGGTCGTTCCACTCGGCAAACAGCGGCGGGAAGTTCCCCACCTGATAACCGCCTTCACCAATGTCCCAGGGTTCCGCAATCAGCTTCACCGTTGAGAGCACCGGGCAGTTTTTTATCGCCTCAAACAGCGGCGCCTGCTGGCTAAATGCTGGAGTGCGCCCCATCACCGGCGCCAGGTCGAAACGAAAACCGTCCACGTGGAACGTCTCTACCCAGTATTTCAGGCATTCGTACGCGTAATGCGTAACGGCCGGATGGCTGAGGTTGAGGGTGTTACCGCACCCGGTCCAGTTCTCGTAATCGCCATCTTCCCTGATCCAATAATAGCTACGGTTATCGATTCCGCGCTGTGAGAGCGTCGGGCCGTCAAGATCGCTTTCCGCACTGTGGTTCAGAACCACGTCCAGGATGACCTCAATGCCCGCGGCGTGGAGTGCCTTCACCGCGTCGCGAAACTCGTCCCGCGCTTTCTCCGGATGCACCGCGTAACGCGGGTCGAGAGCGAACATCGCCAGCGGGTTGTAGCCCCAGTAGTTGCTTAACCCAAGACGCTGAAGACGCGGCTCGCTGGCGAAATGCGCCACCGGAAGCAGCTCCAGCGCGGTGATGCCCAAATGCTTCAGGTAAGCGACCATGGTCGGATGCCCCAGCGCTTTGTAGGTGCCGCGCATCTCTTTAGGGATCGACGGATGCAGGTAGGTCAGCCCTTTGACGTGCGCTTCATAGATGACGGTGCTACCCCACGGCGTGCGCGGCGGGGCATCGTCTTCCCAGTCGTAGAGATCGTGCACCACCGCGCTTTTCGGCGCGACGGGCGCGCTGTCGCGGTGGTCCGGTTCGCCGTAGCCGACGTGGAACAGCGGGTCGTCTTTAAACTCGCCGTCCACGCGGCGCGCGCACGGGTCAATCAGCAGCTTCGCCGGGTTAAACCAGTGCCCCTGAGAAGGCTCCCACGGGCCGTGTACGCGAAAACCGTAGTGCATTCCCGGACGCCCGCCGGACAGGTAACCGTGCCAGATGTCTCCCGTGCGGGACGGTAAATCGTAACGGTGCTCGTTACCCTCCCCGTCAAACACGCAGAGCTCCACCCGCTCCGCGTGAGCAGAAAAGAGCGTGAAGTTCACCCCCTTTCCATCAAAACTCGCGCCGAGCGGTTCGGGTTTACCTGCCGTAAGCTGCGTCATTCTCCCTCCCGCATCAGCCAGATGGTGCCAAGCGGCGGCAGCGTCAGGCTCAGGGAGTTTGGACGCCCGTGGCTTTCAATCGCATCGCTCTGCACCAGCCCGCCGTTACCGGCGTTACTGCCGTGGTAATGCATGGAATCGGTATTCAGGATCTCGCGCCATTTGCCCGGCTGGTTAATGCCGAAGCGGTAGTGTTCGCGCGGCACCGGCGTAAAGTTGCTGGCGACGATAATCTCGTTGCCCGCTTTATCGCGACGTACAAAGACAAACACCGAGCGCTCGTGGTCGTCCACCACCAGCCACTCAAAGCCGTACGGATCAAAGTCCAGCTCGTGTAGCGCTTTGTGGTGGCGGTAGGTCAGGTTCAGGTCGCGCACCAGACGCTGTACGCCGTGGTGCCAGTTGTCGCCGCCCTCCAGCAGATGCCAGTCGAGGCTGGTGTCGTGGTTCCACTCGCGACCCTGGGCGAACTCATTGCCCATAAACAGCAGCTTTTTGCCCGGGAAGGCAAACATCCAGCCGTAGTAGGCGCGCAGGTTGGCAAACTTCTGCCACGCGTCGCCCGGCATGCGGTCGAGAATGGATTTTTTGCCGTGCACCACTTCATCATGCGACAGCGGCAGCATGAAGTTTTCGGTGTAGTTGTAGAGCAGCCCGAAGGTGAGCTTATCGTGGTGATACTGACGATAAACCGGGTCGAGCTTCATGTAATCGAGCGTGTCGTGCATCCAGCCCAGGTTCCACTTGTACCAGAACCCCAGGCCGCCTGATGACGGAGGGCGGGAGACGCCCGCAAAGTCCGTCGACTCTTCCGCCATGGTCACGGCGCCTTCCACCTGCTCGCCGATGATGCGGTTGGTGTTGCGCAGAAATTCAATCGCTTCGAGGTTTTCACGGCCGCCATACTCGTTCGGGATCCACTCCCCCTCTTTGCGGCTGTAGTCGCGGTAGATCATCGAGGCCACCGCATCCACGCGCAGGGCATCAATGCCGAAGCGTTCGATCCAGTACAGCGCATTCCCCACCAGGTAATTCGACACTTCACGGCGACCGTAGTTGTAGATCAGCGTGTTCCAGTCCTGGTGATAGCCTTCGCGCGGGTCGCTGTGCTCGTACAGCTTCGTGCCGTCGAACTCTGCCAGCGCAAAATCGTCCGACGGGAAATGGCCCGGGACCCAGTCGAGGATCACGTTCAGCCCGGCGGCGTGCGCGGCATCAATGAAATAGCGGAAATCATCGCGCGTGCCGAAGCGCCGCGTCGGCGCATACAGCCCGGTGGGCTGATAGCCCCAGCTGCCGTCGAACGGGTGCTCGTTAACCGGCAGCAGTTCGAGGTGGGTAAAGCCCATCCATTTGGCGTACGGCACCAGCTGGTCGGCGAGCTCCCGGTAGCTGAGCCAGAAGTTGTTGTCCGTGTGGCGGCGCCATGAGCCGAGATGCACTTCGTAAACGGAGATCGGCGCATCAAAGCGGTTGGCCTGCTTGCGCTCCTCGGTCTGGACGACCTTCTCCGGCAGGCCGCAGATCAGCGATGCGGTATCCGGGCGCATCTGCGCCTCGAAGGCGTACGGGTCGGCTTTAATGCGCAGCTTGCCGTGCGCGTCGATCATCTCAAATTTGTAGAGCTGGCCGTTATGCGCCCCGGGGATAAACAGCTCCCAGATGCCCGTCTCACGGCGCAGGCGCATCGGGTGGCGGCGACCGTCCCAGTAGTTGAACTGCCCGACAACGGAGACGCGCTGGGCGTTTGGCGCCCATACGGCAAAGCGCGTGCCGGTGATACCGTCCATGGTATCCGCGTGGGCACCCAGCGTTTCGTAGGGGCGTAAATGGGTCCCTTCGGACAGCAGCCAGGCGTCCATCTCTTTTAAGAGCGGCCCAAAGCTGTAGGGATCGTCAATCAGGTTTTGCTGGCCGTGCCAGATAACGGCGAGCTGATAGCGAAAGGGGTTTTTACGGCGGGGCATGACGCCCGAAAAGAAGCCGCGCGAGTCGAGGCATTCCAGATTACCCACCTTGCGGCCGGTTTTGGGTTCGATAACCCACACTTCTGTCGCATCCGGCAACAGCGCCCGAACTTCCAGTCCGGCCTCTGTACGGTGCATCCCTAGCACAGAAAAGGGGTCGGCAAAATGACCCGCAATAAGCGCATTAATCACGTCTCTCGAAATACGATCGGACATGGTATTCATCCTGTTTTTTTATGTCGCCCTTTTTACGCGCTCCGGGACGACTTTTAATGTGACCTAAACGGTGCAGTTGATCCTCTCTGCTCCGCCCTACCCTCAGGTGAGAAATAAATCTTCCTTAAAGCATAGCCAACGTCGTGGTTCCTCCTGATAAAAAATAAGACATCTGCGTTTTACTCCATGTAGTACGCAAAAAAAGGGGGTGACAATCACCCCCTGTGTTTAACAAATTATTACGCCAGCTGGCGCAGCATGCGGCGCAGCGGCTCGGCGGCCCCCCACAGGAGCTGGTCGCCGACGGTGAACGCGGAGAGATACTCCGGCCCCATGTTCAGCTTGCGCAGGCGGCCAACCGGCGTGGTCAGCGTGCCGGTAACGGCAGCCGGGGTCAGTTCACGCATGGTGATATCGCGATCGTTTGGTACCACTTTCGCCCACGGGTTGTGCGCGGCCAGCAGCTCTTCCACGGTCGGAATAGACACATCTTTTTTTAGTTTAATGGTGAAGGCCTGGCTGTGGCAGCGCAGCGCGCCGATACGCACGCACAGACCGTCAACCGGAATGGTATTCGCGGTGGCGAGAATTTTGTTGGTCTCCGCCTGGCCCTTCCACTCTTCGCGGGTCTGACCGTTATCCAGCTGTTTGTCGATCCACGGGATCAGACCGCCGGCCAGCGGTACGCCGAAGTTATCCACCGGCAGCTCGCCGCTGCGGGTCAGCTGAGTGACTTTGCGCTCGATGTCGAGGATGGCGGACGCCGGGTTTGCCAGCTCGGTCGCGACGCTTTGGTGCAGCTGGCCCATCTGGGTCAGCAGCTCGCGCATGTGGCGCGCGCCGCCGCCGGACGCGGCCTGGTAGGTCGCCACGGAGACCCACTCCACCAGGTCCTGCGCGAACAGGCCGCCGAGGGACATCAGCATCAGGCTGACGGTGCAGTTACCGCCAACAAAGGTTTTCACGCCGTTGTTCAGGCCGTCGGTGATGACGTCCTGGTTAACCGGGTCGAGAATAATGATGGCATCGTCTTTCATGCGCAGTGAAGAGGCCGCGTCAATCCAGTAGCCCTGCCAGCCGCTTTCACGCAGCTTTGGATAGATTTCGTTGGTATAATCGCCGCCCTGGCAGGTCACAATAATGTCGAGTGCCTTCAGCGCTTCCAGATCGTAAGCGTCCTGCAACGTGCCTGTGGTACCACCAAAGGACGGAGCAGCCTGGCCGAGCTGGGAAGTGGAGAAGAAGACCGGGCGGATAGCGTCGAAATCGCGCTCTTCAACCATGCGTTGCATGAGTACAGAGCCGACCATACCGCGCCAGCCGATGAAACCAACGTTTTTCATAGCATTTTTTTCCTGCTGAGGGTGTGTGCTGATTGTGCAAGCCAGTATTGAACTGGGATATGCTTCACATTACAAAATGCTGCCAAAGTCGCAAGCGAAATTAATCGATGATTGCCCGGCAATCAGAAATACAGCTAATTATCATAATAACCATAGAGAGTTTCAGGGATAATTTACATGAGTGAAATCATTTCAGCAGCGGTTTTATTGATCCTGATAATGGATCCACTGGGCAACCTGCCCATCTTCATGTCGGTGCTGAAGCACACCGAGCCGAAGCGCCGCCGGGCGATCATGATCCGCGAGCTGCTTATTGCCCTGCTGGTGATGTTTATCTTCCTGTTTGCCGGTGAAAAAATCCTCGCGTTCCTGAACCTGCGCGCCGAAACGGTCTCCATTTCCGGCGGGATTATTCTGTTCCTGATTGCCATTAAGATGATCTTCCCGAGCGCCGAAGGCAGCAGCAGCGGCCTGCCCGCGGGCGAAGAGCCGTTTATCGTGCCGCTGGCGATTCCCCTCGTCGCGGGGCCAACCATTCTGGCGACGCTGATGCTGCTGTCGCATCAGTATCCGAATCAGATGAGCCATCTGGTGATTGCCCTGCTGATTGCCTGGGGCGGAACATTTATTATTCTGCTGCAGTCGTCGCTGTTCCTGCGCCTGCTGGGTGAGAAAGGGGTGAACGCGCTGGAGCGTCTGATGGGGCTGATTCTGGTAATGATGGCGACGCAGATGTTCCTGGACGGGATCAGGGCGTGGATGAAAGGATGACTTTCTCCCTCTCCCCGTGGGAGAGGGCCGGGGTGAGGGCATCAGGCCGCAGAGGACAGCCCACCTACCCCTTACGAATCAAATACCGGTACGGCAGCGTTTCCGTCTGCTGCGCCACCAGCTCATGCTCCATAAAGGTACAAAAACCGGGAATATCGCGCGTGGTGGCCGGATCGTCGGCAATAATCAGCAGCGTTTCACCGGTCTGCATGTTACGCACGGTCTTACGTACCATCATTACCGGCTCCGGGCAGCGAAGGCCCTGGGCATCAAGGGTGTGGTCTGGGCTGGAAAACAGGTCGGTCATGATCTTCTCGGTCAGATAAAAACGGCTGTAGTTTACGCCCCGGCGCGGGCAATGCAAACCAGGTTAACGATTGCGCAAAAACTAACCATTGCAATGTCCAGCCAAAGCAGTATCATGCTGCGGTTTTTATTGGGTTCCCTCACCCCAACGTATAAAAAGGTCACAATATGACGCAGTTCTCTGAATCACAGCGCGTAAAAGCGTTGTTCTGGCTTTCGCTTTTCCATTTGCTGGTGATCACCTCCAGCAACTACCTGGTGCAGCTCCCGATCTCCATTTTTGGTTTTCATACCACCTGGGGCGCGTTCAGCTTTCCGTTTATTTTCCTCGCCACCGATCTGACCGTGCGTATCTTCGGCGCACCGCTGGCGCGCCGCATTATCTTTGCGGTCATGCTTCCGGCGCTGTTCATCTCGTACGTGATCTCCTCCCTGTTTTACATGGGAAGCTGGCAAGGCTTTGAGGCGCTGACACACTTCAACCTGTTTGTCGCCCGTATCGCCGCTGCAAGCTTTATGGCCTACGCGCTGGGGCAGATCCTCGACGTGCACGTGTTTAACCGCCTGCGTCAGAATCACCGCTGGTGGATGGCACCGACCGCGTCCACGCTGTTCGGCAACGTGAGCGATACGCTGGCCTTCTTCTTCATCGCCTTCTGGCGCAGCCCGGATGCCTTTATGGCCGAGCACTGGATGGAGATCGCGCTGGTGGACTACTGCTTCAAGGTGCTCATCAGCATTGTTTTCTTCCTGCCGATGTACGGCGTGCTGCTGAATATGCTGCTGAAAAGGCTGGCAGATAAATCTGAAATCACGGCATTGCAGGCTGGTTAAGGGTTCGCTTTATCAGTTGTGATAAGATGGGTGAATGAGCCGCTATGGCCGTTTATCGAAAGGAAGAAGTCAATGCGCAATCTGGTTAAATATGTCGGGATTGGCCTGCTGGTTGTGGGTCTTGCAGCCTGTGATAACAGCGACACGAAAACGCCTGCTCAGGGCGCATCCGCAGAAAGCAACGCGACCGGTCAGCCGGTGAATCTGATGGATGGTAAACTCAGTTTCTCTCTGCCAGCCGATATGACTGACCAGAGCGGCAAGCTGGGCACCCAGGCGAATAACATGCACGTTTACTCCGACGCAACCGGCCAGAAAGCGGTCATTGTGATTGTGGGCGACGACACCAGCGAAGACCTGGCCGTCCTGTCCAAACGTCTGGAAGATCAGCAGCGCGGCCGCGACCCGCAGCTGCAGGTGGTTACCAATAAATCCATCGAGCTGAAAGGCCATAAGCTGCAGCAACTGGACAGCATCATCTCCGCAAAAGGCCAGACCGCCTGGTCTTCTGTGGTGCTGGGCAAGGTTGATAACAAACTGCTGACCCTGCAGATCACCCTGCCAGCGGAAGATCAGCAGAAAGCGCAGACGGCTGCTGAAAACATCATTAACACCATCGTGATCCAGTAACCCTTCACGACGATGACGTGGCCTCCGGTGCCTGCACCGGGGGCCATTTTTTTAGCCGCCACGTCAGCAGCAGGGCAATTATCACCAGACCCGCCGCGGCAAGATAGATCACCGGTACCCCCGCCCAGGCCATCACCAGCCCCGCCAGCGGCCCGGTAATGCCTAAAGACATATCCATAAATACCGTATAGGTCGCCAGCGCCGCCCCCTGGTTCTGCTGCGGCACCGCTTTAACCGCCACCACGCCCAGCGCCGGGAAGACCAGCGAGAAACCGGCTCCCGCCAGGAAGACGCCAATTTTCGCCATCCAGGGCGCGCTGGCGATGCCGGTTAACAGCAGCCCGACAATCTCTACCGCAAAGCAGATCATCGCTACGTTCAGCCCGCCCAGACGGTTGATACCGTTCGGGAAAAGCAGGCGTGCGCCAACAAACGCACCGCTGAAGAGGGTTAACGCAAAGGCCGCGCCCTCCCAGCCTTTGGCGTCATAAAACAGGGTAATGAAGGTCGCAATGACGCCGAAGCCGGTGGTCGCCAGGGCCAGCGCCATGCCGTACGGCCAGACGCGCCCCAGCACGGCCCGAAACGGCAGCGGCTTGCCCTTGCTGGCCTTCACCTTCGGGCGCGGCAGCGCAAACAGTATCGCCACAAGCGCGACCGCTATAATGGTCAGCGACAGTCCATACAGACCGCCAAAGGCGTAACAGGCCACGCCAAGCGGCGCGCCGAGCGCCATCGCCCCGTAGGTGACGATCCCGTTCCACGAGATAACCCGGCCAATGTGTGATGCACCGACAACCCCCACACCCCATAGCGTCGAGCCGGTTCCTGCCAGGCTTTGCCCAATCCCGAGAATGACGCGGCCCAGGCAAAGCAGCGCCAGGCTGACCAGCGGCCAGTGGCTGGTAGCGGCAGCCAGCAGGTAGCTCAGACCACTGAGGAAACAGCCGCACAATCCCAATACCACAATGCTTTTGGGACCGAACAGGTCGGCGTAGCGCCCGGCGTGCGGGCGGCTAAGGAGCGTGGCGAAATACTGCAGGCTGATGACCAGCCCCGCCCAGAACGCGCTAAAACCCATCACGTCATGGACGTAGCCCGGCAGAACCGCCAGCGGCAGGCCGATCGTTAAATAGCTGGCAAAGTTGAAGATAACGACGGAAACAATGCGCAGATTGAGGCGCAATCCGCTCAGCGCCGGTTCGGCGGCAGGTTCTGGCATGGGGTTCTACCTGAATTTTTTGCAACAGTGTTTCACTATTACCACGGAGCAATAAGAAAATCAGCCCCGACTTTCAGATTATCGGTGCCAGACGAAGCGGCCCTAAGGCACTACACTTATCGGGTCATCTTACTAAGGAACACGCATGTTAGCTCCCCAGCCTGATAAAGCAGGACTCCATATCTTATTAAAACTCGCCTGTCTGGTGGTTATCCTTGCGGGTATACATGCTGCCGCTGACATTATCGTCCAGCTCCTGCTGGCGCTCTTTTTTGCCATTGTCCTCAATCCGCTGGTGACCTGGTTTTTACGCCGGGGCGTGAGCCGCCCGGTGGCCATCACCATCGTGGTTATCGTGATGCTGATTGGCCTGACGGCGCTCTTCGGCGTACTGGCGGCATCGCTGAGCGAATTCTCCACCATGTTGCCGCAGTACAATAAAGAGCTGACGCGTAAAATCGTCGCGCTGCAGGAGATGATGCCCTTTCTTAACCTGCATATTTCACCAGAGCGGATGCTGCGCAGGATGGATTCCGAGAAGGTCATGACCTACGCCACCACGCTGATGACCGGTCTTTCCGGCGCGATGGCCAGCATACTGCTGCTGGTCATGACGGTGGTGTTTATGCTGTTCGAAGTGCGCCATGTTCCGTATAAGCTGCGCTTTGCTTTAAATAACCCGCAAATACACATTGCCGGCCTACACCGCGCCTTAAAGGGCGTCTCCAAATATCTGGCGCTGAAAACGCTGCTGAGCGTCTGGACCGGGATTATTGTCTGGCTGGGGCTGATGCTGATGGATGTTCAGTTCGCGCTGATGTGGGGGGTGCTGGCGTTTCTGCTGAACTACGTGCCGAATATTGGCGCGGTGCTTTCCGCCGTGCCGCCGATGATTCAGGCGTTTCTGTTTAACGGTTTCTACGAATGTATGCTGGTCGGAGCGCTGTTCCTCGTCGTGCATATGGTGCTGGGCAACATTCTTGAACCGCGCATGATGGGGCACCGGCTGGGCATGTCGACGCTGGTGGTGTTTTTATCCTTGCTGATTTGGGGATGGCTGCTGGGCCCTGTCGGCATGCTGCTGTCGGTCCCGCTGACCAGCGTATGTAAAATCTGGATGGAAACCACCAAAGGGGGCAGCAAGCTGGCGATCCTGCTTGGGCCGGGGCGGCCGAAAAGCCGGTTGCCGGGGTAATGTATCTGTCTGTGTAAACGGGTTTATACCGTCAAATACCGCGACGCTCACCGTCGCGGTATTTTTATTTGCGTTAAGGCTTATTCCTTACGTTTTTTATCAACTCACCCAGATTTCGCTTAAATGCAACACCCCCCTTAAAGCAAATTAAAAAAAACGGAATGATTAATTATTTTGCGTGATATTATACCCCGCCTTAGCGACGACGTAATGTAAACATTAATATTGATTAAAAACACACCTGACTTAATCCCTAAGCCTGGTGATGCTTATTTGTAAAAAACACTACCTTTAATTGTTATTATTGATATGGAGTTGTTGATGAAAAAGCTCGTTAAATGGTGCACTGCCGCCGTATTCGTTGGCGCACTGGCTGGCTGTGCGCGTACCGCCCCTATTGCTCAGGTTCACTCTGTCGTGAGCGCCGGTCATACTGCCGATCAGGTGAAAACAGCCATTTTGAAAGCAGGCCAGAAGCGTGACTGGATCATGACGGAAGCGGGCCCGGGCGTGATTAAGGGCCGTCTACAGGCACGCGATCACTCGGTCCAGGTGCGTATTCCCTACTCTGCGACAAGTTATTCAATTAATTACGAAAGCAGCCTGAACCTGAAAGCGGCAGACGGTAAAATTCACAAAAATTATAACCGCTGGGTGAACAACCTCGACCATGATATTCAGCTGAACCTTTCTGCGGGTGCCGCGCTGTAATATTTTTCTAAAGTCGGGCCGGACATGGCCCGATAACCTCATTTCTTACCCTGAAAGGTTACGCAACAATGTACGAAAAGGACACGCTCAGCGCGCTGGATGCCATTACCGAAGCGCAACGCATCGCTTTTGCGCCGATGTTATTTCAGACCGCGCTTTGTCTGCGTAACTCGGGCGTTCTCGCCTGGCTCGATAAACAGGGTAATAAGGGGGCGAGCCTCGACGAAATAACCGAAAACAGTACCCTGAGCAGTTATGCCGTCAGCGTATTGTTAGACATGGGATTAAGCGGGCGGATAATTACTTATAAAGAAGGTCGTTATTTCCTGGCGAAAGTGGGCCATTTCTTACTCCACGATACCATGACCCGCGTTAATATGGATTTCACGCAGGACGTCTGTTACCAGGGGTTATTTCATCTGGCCGATGCCCTGCAGAAAGAAAAACCGGCTGGATTATCCGTGTTTGGCGACTGGCCAACCATCTATCCGGCTTTATCCCAGCTTCCTGCCCCGGCAAAAGAGAGCTGGTTTGCCTTCGATCATTACTATTCCGACGCCGCTTTTGACGCTGCGTTGCCATATATATTCGCAAGCTCGCCGACAAAATTGTACGATGTGGGCGGAAATACAGGTAAATGGTCGTTACGCTGCTGCCGCTATGACGACAATGTTGCCGTGACGATCCTCGATCTCCCGCAGCAGATAGCGCTGGCGCAGGAAAACATCGAAAAAGCAGGTTTTTCTCATCGTATTGGATTCCATGCTGTCGATATGCTTAGTCCGTCGGCATTGCCGGGAGATGCCGACGTCTGGTGGATGAGCCAGTTCCTCGACTGTTTCTCTCCGGATCAGATTGTCGCCATGCTGACGCGCGTCGCAGAGGTCATGAAGCCTGGCGCACGGTTGTGCATCATGGAGCTTTTCTGGGATGCCCAGAAATATGAAGCGGCGGCTTTCAGCCTGAATGCCACCTCGCTCTATTTCACCTGTATGGCGAATGGCAATAGCCGGTTTTACAGCGTAGAGAAGTTTTATCACTACCTGGAAAGGGCGGGCTTCAGCATAGCACAGCGGCTGGATAACCTTGGGGTAGGTCATACCCTGTTAATTTGCACCAAACGTGAACAATAGCGCAGCCTGGCTGCCCTTTGAATACGGTATTCCGCGGACGCGCGTAGATGAAATTTTCACTGAACATTATTGACTGGCAGGCAAGAGCGCCAGGACTAAGCGATGCCGCAGAGTGGCAGGCGTGGTCGCGCCTGCAGTCGACCATCGACCCGACGGCTCCTCTACCCCGCCTGACCGCGTTACCCATGATGACCGCGCGCCGCCTTAACTCAGGCAGTAAGCTGGCGGTGGATATTGGTCTTGCCATGCTGCAAGGCCACGCCATAGACGCCGTCGTCTATTCCAGCCGCCACGGCGAGCTGGAGCGCAATTACCGTATTCTGCATACGCTGGCGACCGGGCAGGCCGTCTCGCCTACCGACTTCGCCATGTCCGTGCACAATTCCGCGGTGGGCAATCTCACGATCGCCGCTCGCCAGCCTGTTGTCTCATCATCCATTTCCGCCGGGCTGGACACCTTTCAGCAGGCCCTGTGTGAAGTGCTGAGCCTGCTGCATGCGGGCTACTCCCGCGTCCTGCTGGTGGATTTTGACGGCGCGCTGCCGGAATTTTACCATCCGGCGTTACCGCCGCAGATGCCTACCTGGCCGTACGCGGTGGCGCTGGTGATTGAAGCCGGCAGCGAATGGCAGTGCGAAACCCGCAGCGGCAGCACGGGCGAGGAAGCCGCCCTGCCGCAAAGCCTGATGTTCCTGCAACGCTATCTCCGTGAGGAACGGCAGTTTGTGGTGCCCGGCGAACGTTTGCTGTGGCAGTGGGCGCGCCAATGAACCGCCTGACCGCCCGGATCAACTGGCTATGGCGTCTGGTCATGACCGGATTCTGCTTCGTGCTGTTTGGCGCGGGCGGGCTGCTGTTGTCGCTGGTCTGGTTCAACCTGCTGCTGATTGCCCAGCGCGATCGCGCCAAACGCCGTCGCCTGGCGCGCCGCAGCATCGCGGCCAGCTTCCGCTTCTTCTTAACCGTTGCCCGCGGCACCGGGGTGCTGGACTATCGCATCCACAATCTTGATGCTCTGCGCGGCGATCGGGGCTGCCTGGTGGTGGCTAACCACCCTACGTTAATTGACTACGTGATTCTGGCGTCGGTAATGCCCGAAACCGACTGTCTGGTGAAAAGCGCGTTACTGCGCAATCCGTTTGTCAGCGGCGTTATCCGCGCGGCGGATTATCTGATTAACAGCGAGGCCGAGCCCCTGCTCGCCGCCAGCCAGCAGCGTCTGGCCCAGGGCGACACGCTGTTAATCTTCCCGGAAGGGACGCGTACCCGCCCAGGTGAGGCGATGTCCCTCCAGCGTGGCGCGGCAAATATCGCCGTGCGCTGCGGCAGCGATCTGCGGATCGTACTCATCCACTGCAGCGAGCACCTGCTGGATAAAAAAAGCCGCTGGTATGATGTACCGCCCGCAAAACCTGTCTTTACCGTCGATGTGCGCGATCGCGTGAACATCGACGAATTTTACGATGCAAGGCAACAAGAACCGGCACTGGCGGCAAGGCAGTTAAACCGGCACCTGCAGCATCGATTAACATCAGGCCTTCAATCTTTGTCAGGAATTAATGATGCAAGCGCTTTATCTTGAAATTAAGAATCTCATTATCACCACGCTGAATCTGGACGAGCTTACCGCAGAGGATATTGATACCGATGCCGCGCTGTTTGGCGACGGGCTGGGTCTCGACTCTATCGACGCGCTGGAGCTGGGTCTGGCGGTGAAAAACCAGTATGGCGTGGTGCTTTCTGCCGAAAGCGAAGAGATGCGCCAGCACTTCTTTTCCGTCGCCACCCTGGCGTCCTTTATCCACGCCCAACGCGCCTGAGATGTGAACTATGACCGAACAAGAAACCATTTATCAGGAAGTCTGCGGCCTTCTGACCAAACTCTTTGAAATCGACCCGCAGGACATTACGCCCGAAGCCCGTCTTTACGAAGACCTGGAGCTGGACAGCATTGACGCGGTGGACATGATTGTCCATCTGCAGAAGAAAACCGGTAAGAAAATCAAGCCGGAAACCTTCAAATCGGTTCGTACCGTTCAGGATGTGGTAGACGCCGTCGAACAGCTGCTGCGCGAAGAGTAAGACACCGTGCGTGGTGGACGGACGTTCCCGGTCATCCCACTTCTGACGGGGCTGATGCTGCTGGCGTGGCCCTTCCTGATTGGATTTGGGCTGACGCATAACAGCCTGCCGTGGCTGCTGCCGGTGATGGCGCTGCTGTTGCTGCTGCGGCTGCGTCAGGCGCGGCGTAACACCGGCCCGATGCGGTATGTGGTGCAGTGCGTGGCGCTGGCGGGGATCGCGCTCTGCGCGGCAAGCTACCTGCTGAAAACCCACCAGTGGCTGCTGTTTTACCCTGTGGTCGTTAATCTTGTGATGCTCGCCGTGTTCGGCGGTTCGCTCTGGACAGCGATGCCGCTGGTCGAACGCCTGGCGCGCTTACGTGAGCCAAATTTGCCGCCGGAGGGCGTGCGCTATACCCGCAGGGTGACCCTCGTCTGGTGCGGATTTTTCATCGGCAACGGGGCGATGGCGCTGTATACCGTCCTGCACGGCGACATGCATCTGTGGACGCTGTGGAACGGTATGGTGGCTTACATCCTGATGGGGACGCTGATGGCGGCAGAGTGGCTGGTGCGCCAGCGGGTGATAAAAAAAGAGATGCACAATGAATAACCCCCTTCCGCTGGGCCAGTGGTTAAACGCGCCCCGCCCTGACGACACGCCCGTCGCCTGGCTCGACGATCGTACCTGGACGCTGGGCCAGCTGCGCCACGACGTGACGTTACTGGTCGACACCCTGCGTCAGCAGGAAGGCGAGCGCTGGGCGCTGTGCTTTGAAAACAGCTACCTGTTTATCGTTGCGCTGCTGGCCTCGCTGCATGCCGGTAAAACGCCGGTCATTCCCGGCCATAGCCGCGTTTCGCTGCTTGAGGAGCAGCAGCCGCTGTTTAACGGCGTCCTGAGCGATCGGTCCCTCGATATCGACGGGCAGCTGATTGTGGTAGCCTCCCGCCACCAGACGATCGCCCGCTGGGTACCCCTGCCGGAGATTAACGAAAACCGCTTCGTCGAGCTGTTCACCTCCGGCTCCACGGGAACGCCGCGCCGGGTGGTTAAGCACATCGTCAGCCTGGATCGCGAAGCCCGCCTGCTGGCTGACCGCTTCGGCGAACGCCTGGCTGGCTGTAGCGTTGTGGCCTCCGTCGTCCCGCAACATCTCTACGGCCTGACATTTCGCATCGTACTGCCGATGGCGATGGGCCTGCCGCTGCATGCCGCGATGCTCTACTACGCAGAGCAGTTGGCCGCCCTTCCTCATGACCGGCATTACCTGTTCATCAGCAGTCCGGCGTTCCTGAAGCGCCTGGATACCGAGCTGGCCGCGCCGCCCGTCAGGATGCTGATTTCCGCGGGCGGAATGCTGCCCTGGCGTGACGTCTCCACCACGGTTGGCTGGCTTAACATCTGGCCGGACGAAATTTATGGCAGCACCGAAACCGGGATCCTCGCCTGGCGCCATCGCGTGGAAGATAACCTGCCGTGGCTACCCTTCCCCGGCGTAAACTTCCATCAGGAAGATGACGCCTGCCGCGTCACTTCGCCACTTATCCATGAGGCTGAAGGACTCCAGCTGGACGATATCCTCCACTTCGACAGTGAGGGGCTGTTTAGCATCGCCGGTCGTCGCGGGCGGGTGGTCAAAATTGAAGAAAAGCGCATCTCGCTTAACGAGATTGAGCGCCGCCTGCTGAAGCTCGACGGCGTTTGCGAGGCGGCTGCGCTGCCGGTTACGCGCGGGGGCCGTCAGGGGATTGGCGTCCTGCTGGTGCTGGATGAGGCGGTTCGTCAGCGCTGGCATCTGCAGGATAAAAAAGCGCAGGAGTTCGCCTGGCGACGCGCCCTGCTGCCGTGGCTTGAGCCGGTCGCCGTTCCACGCTACTGGCGCATTGTCGATGAGATGCCGGTAAACAGTATGAACAAGCGTGTCTATGCGCAGTTAGAGGAGTTATTTCATGAAAATTCATGAAATCGAGCGCCATCAGGCACAACCGGAGAAGCTGGAGATCGTGTTGCATCTCGATGCCTCTCTGTTCTGGTTTCAGGGCCATTTTGCCGTACAGCCGCTGCTGCCCGGCGTTGCGCAGCTTGACTGGGTGATGCACTACGCAACGACTTTACTGGCACCGGGCTACCGCTTTCACAGCATTCAAAACGTGAAGTTCCAGGCGCCTCTGCTGCCGGAAACCACGGTGACGCTGGTGCTTGAGTGGCATGCCGGGCGCAAACTGCTGACCTTCAGCTACCTGCGTCATGACGGGGCTGAACGCCATACCGCCAGCAGCGGGAAAATTCGTCTATGTCAGTAACCTTCCGCCCCTGCGTGCTGATCCCGTGCTACAACCACGGCGCCACGATGGCCAGCGTGCTGTCGCGCCTCTCGCCGTTTGGCCTGCCGTGCCTGGTAGTGGATGACGGCAGCGAAGCCGCCACCCGCCAGGAGCTTGAGCGGCTGGCGGCGGAGCAGCCGCAGATGACGCTGGTCCGTCTGGCGCAAAACGCCGGCAAAGGTGCCGCGGTCATCAGGGGGCTGGAGGAGTGCGCGCGTGCGGGCTATACCCACGCCCTGCAGGTGGACGCGGACGGCCAGCACGCCATCGAAGATATTCCCAAAATGCTGGCGCTGGCGGAGCGCCACCCGGACGCGCTGATTTCCGGCCAGCCCGTTTACGATGACTCCATCCCGCGCTCGCGGCTCTACGGTCGCTGGGTCACCCACGTCTGGGTATGGATTGAGACCTTATCCCTGCAGCTTAAAGACAGCATGTGCGGCTTTCGGGTCTACCCGGTCTCGCCCACGCTGCGGCTCGCCGCGCGTGAAACGCTCGGTAAACGGATGGACTTTGACACCGAAGTGATGGTCCGTCTCTACTGGCAGGGCAACACCAGCGTCTTTCTGCCCACCCGCGTGACCTATCCGCAGGACGGGTTGTCCCACTTCGACGCGTTGAAGGATAACGTGCGGATCTCCCTGATGCATACCCGGCTGTTCTTCGGCATGCTGCCCCGCATTCCCGGCCTGCTCTTCCGTCGACGCGGCCAGCACTGGGCGCAGCAGGACGAGGTTAAAGGCCTGTGGGGCATGCGCCTGATGCTGCGCGTCTGGCAGTTGCTGGGGCGGCGGGCGTTTACCGTGCTGCTGTGGCCGGTTATCGGCGTCTACTGGCTGATCGCGCGTCCGGCGCGGCAGGCTTCGCGGCAGTGGATTGCACGCGTGAAGCAGGTGCTGATGCAGCGGAACATGCCTGTTCCAGCACATCTCAACAGCTTTTTCCATTTCATGCGCTTCGGCAACGCGATGCTGGACAAAGTCGCCAGCTGGCGCGGCGAGCTGAAGTTTAAGCGCGACGTGGTCTTTGCTCCCGGCGCGAGCGAAACGCTTAATATCGCGGCGCCGCAGGGCAAGCTGCTGCTGGCCTCGCATCTTGGCGACGTAGAAGCCTGCCGGGCGCTGGCCCAGCTGGACGGCAGCAAAACCATCAACGCCCTGGTCTTCAGCGAGAACGCCCGGCGTTTTAAGCAAATTATGAGCGAAATGGCGCCCCAGGCCGGCGTGAATTTGATGTCGGTCACCGACATCGGCCCGGACACCGCCATTGCCATCAAAGAGAAGCTTGAGCGCGGAGAATGGGTCGCGATCGTGGGCGACCGCATCGCCGTCAACCCGCAGCGTGGCGGCGAGTGGCGGGTGATCTGGAGCCCGTTCATGGGCCAGCCCGCACCGTTCCCTCAGGGGCCGTTTATCCTGGCCTCCATCCTGCGCTGTCCGGTGGTGTTGATTTTCGCCCTGCGCCAGCAGGGGAAGCTCGTCCTGCACAGCGAGCCGTTTGCCGACCCGCTGATCCTGCCGCGCGGGGAACGCCAGCAGGCGCTGCAGGCTACCGTCGATCGCTACGCGCAGCGGCTGGAGCATTACGCCCTGATGTCGCCGCTCGACTGGTTTAATTTTTTCGATTTCTGGCATCTGCCAGAGTCCAGAGAGAAGGAGTAAAGGGTGCTGACCGATCCCCGCTTTACGACTGAAGTTGAGATCACCGTTCCGTTCCACGACGTCGATATGATGGGCGTGGTCTGGCACGGCAACTATTTCCGCTACTTTGAGATCGCCCGCGAGGCGCTGCTCAATCAGTTTGACTATGGCTATCGCCAGATGAAAGCCTCCGGCTACGTCTGGCCCGTTGTCGACACGCGGGTGAAATACCGCGATGCGGTGACCTTTGAGCAGCGCATTCGCGTTCGCGCGCAGATTGAAGAGTATGAAAACCGCCTGCGCATTGCCTATCAAATTTTCGATGCGCAAAGCGGCAAACGCACCACCACCGGCTACACCATCCAGGTGGCGGTGGAAGAAGCCACCCGCGAAATGTGCTTTGTCAGTCCGGCAGTACTGTTTGAACGTATGGGAGTCACGCCATGAAATGGTTGCCTTTGCTGGCGCTGATCGTCAGCCCGCTGGTCAGCGCCGTGACGCTGGATGAACTGCAGCAGCGTTTCACCGAGCAGCCCGTGGTGCGCGCGCACTTCGAACAGGTCCGCACGATAAAAGATATGCCGCAGCCGCTGCGCTCGCAGGGCGAGATGCTGATCGCCCGCGACAGCGGCCTGCTGTGGGATCAAAAAGCGCCGTTTCCGATGACGCTGCTGCTGGACGACAAGCGGATGGTTCAGGCGATCAACGGCCAGCCGCCGCAGACCATCACCGCCGAAAATAATCCGCAGATGTTCCAGTTCAACCACCTGCTGCGGGCCCTGTTCCAGGCCGACCGCAAGGTGCTGGAAGAGAACTTCCGCATCGATTTTAAAGACCTGGGCGCGGGCCGCTGGTCGCTGGTACTTACCCCAAAAACGACGCCGCTGGACAAGATTTTCGCCACCCTCGATCTGGGCGGCGCGACCTATCTTGAGACGATCCGCCTGAACGACAGGCAGGGCGACCGTACCGATATCGCCCTTTCAAACCACCAATTGACGCCCGCCAGCCTGACCGATGACGAACGCCAACGCTTTGCCGCACCGTAAATCCCTGCGCCCGGCGCTGCTGTGGGCCACGGTATGTCTGGTTATGCTGGGCGTGCTGCTGTCGCTGCTGCCCGGCGCGCGGCTGAACAGCAGCGTGCTGGCCATGCTGCCGAAGCAGACGCTGGGGGCGATCCCTCCGGCGCTCAACGACGGGTTTATGCAGCGTCTCGACCGCCAGCTGGTCTGGCTGGTCAGCCCCGGCAAAGAACCCGATCCGCGCGTGGCGCAGCAGTGGCTTGAACTGCTGCACAGCAGCGACGCGCTCCGCGAGGTCAAAGGCCCGATGGACGCCGCCGGGCAAAAGGCCTGGGGAGAGTTCTTCTGGCAGCACCGCAACGGGCTGATTGATCCGGCCACCCGCGCCCGCCTGCAAAACGGCGGAGAAGCGCAGGCGCAGTGGATTTTATCCCAGCTCTACTCCGCCTTCTCCGGCGTCAGCGGTAAAGAGCTGCAAAACGATCCGCTGATGCTGATGCGCGGCTCGCAGCTCGCCCTGGCGCAAAACGGCCAGAAGCTGCGGCTGATGGACGGCTGGCTGGTCACGCAAGATGAAGCGGGAAACTACTGGTATCTGCTGCACGGCGAACTGGCGGGCTCGTCATTTGATATGCAGCAGACCCACCGGCTCGTGACGACGCTTAATGCGCTGCAACAGACGCTGAAAGCGCGTTACCCGCAGGCGCAGCTGCTTTCGCGCGGGACGGTGTTCTACAGCGATTATGCCAGCCAGCAGGCTAAACGCGACGTCTCAACGCTGGGCATCGCCACCCTGCTTGGGGTGTTCCTGCTGATCGTGGCGGTGTTCCGCTCTCTGCGCCCGCTGCTGCTGAGCGTGCTCTCCATTGCCATCGGCGCGCTGGCGGGCACGGTGGTGACGCTGCTGCTCTTTGGCGAACTGCACCTGATGACGCTGGTGATGAGCATGAGCATCATCGGTATTTCGGCCGACTATACGCTTTACTACCTGACCGAACGGATGGTGCACGGCGCGGATCACTCCCCCTGGCAAAGCCTGGCCAAAGTGCGCAATGCGCTGCTGCTGGCGCTGCTGACGACCGTCGCCGCCTACCTGATTATGATGCTGGCCCCCTTCCCCGGGATCCGCCAGATGGCGGTATTTGCCGCGACGGGGCTGAGCGCCTCCTGCCTGACGGTGATTTTCTGGCATCCGTGGCTGTGCCGGGGTTTGCCGGTGCGCCCGGTTCCCTTTATGGTCCTGATGTTGCGCTGGCTGGCCGCCTGGCGACGCAGTAAAAAACTGTCCGTTGGTCTGCCCGTCGCGCTGGCGCTGCTCTCCGCCGTGGGAATGAGCACCCTGAAGGTGGACGACGACATCGCCCAGCTGCAGGCGCTGCCGAAAGATATTCTGGCGCAGGAGAAAACCATTACCGCCCTGACCGGCCAAAGCGTCGATCAGAAATGGTTTGTGGTGCATGGCGCTTCGCCCCAGCAAACGCTGGAGCGGCTGGAAGCCTTTACTCCCGCGCTGGCCGAGGCGCAAAAGGCGGGGGATCTCACCCGCTGGCGCACCCTGCCGCTGAACTCGCTGGCCCGCCAGAAAAGCGACCTTGCGCTACTGCGGAACGCCGCGCCTGCGGTGACGAACGTGCTGAAAAGCGCAGGGCTCAACGCCGTTTCCCCCAATCTGGACGCCATGCCGGTCAGCGTGGACGCGTGGCTTGAAAGTCCGGCCAGCGAGGGCTGGCGTCTGCTCTGGCTGACCCTGCCGGGCGGGGAAAGCGGCGTGCTCGTGCCGGTGGACGGCGCAAAAAACAGCGCGGCGCTCGGTGAGCTGGCCGCGCGCCATGACGGCGTCGTCTGGGTGGACCGCAAGGCCAGCTTTGACAGCCTGTTTGCCCTCTACCGCACGCTGCTGACGGGGCTACTGTTTGCGGCGCTGGCGGTGATTGCCTGCGGGGCGATGCTGCGCCTCGGCTGGCGCAAAGGGTTGATAAGCCTGGTGCCGTCCGTACTGTCGCTGAGCTGCGGGCTGGCGGTCCTGGCCGCAACGGGCCACCCGGTAAATCTGTTTTCACTGCTGGCGCTGGTACTGGTGCTCGGCATTGGCATTAATTACACGCTGTTCTTCAGCAACCCGCGCGGTACGCCGCTGACTTCGATGCTGGCGATTACCCTGGCCATGATGACCACCCTGCTGACGCTGGGCATGCTCGTCTTCAGCGCCACCCAGGCCATCAGCAGCTTTGGTATTGTGCTGGTGAGCGGTATTTTCACCGCCTTCCTGCTGGCACCGCTGGCGATGCCGGATAAGAAAGAGAGAAAACGTAAATGAACGCTGTTTATCGCGCCGTCGCGCTGGCCGCGGCGCTGCTGCTGGCAGGCTGCAGCCATTCGACCGATACCAAAGAGACGCGGCCTCAGGCCTGGCTTCAGCCTGGCACCAAAGTCACTCTGCCGCCGCCCGGCATCAGCCCGGCGGTAAGCTCCCAGCAGCTGCTGACCGGCAGCTTTAACGGGCAAACGCAGTCCCTGCTGGTGATGCTCAACGCGGATGCGCATAAGGTCACGCTGGCCGGCCTCTCTTCCGTGGGCATTCGCCTGTTCCTGGCAACGTACGACGAGAGCGGTATTCATACCGAGCAGTCGATCGTCGTGCCGCAGCTGCCGCCCGCCAGCCAGGTGCTGGCCGACGTGATGCTCAGCCACTGGCCGATTAGCGCCTGGCAGCCGCAGTTGCCGAAGGGCTGGACGTTAACGGACAATGGCGATCGGCGCGAGCTGCGTAACGCCAGCGGCAAGCTGGTGACGGAGATTGTCTACCTCCAGCGCAAAGGCAAGCGCGAGCCGATCAGCATCGAGCAACACGTATTCAAATACCACATCACCATTCAATATCTGGGTGACTGAGATGATTTATATATCCGCTGTTGGCATGGTCAACGCGCTGGGCAACTCGCCTGATGAAATTGCCGCCAACCTGGCTGCGGGCGTGGCGCCGGGCATGCACGCCCGGACCGGCTGGCTGCAGGGAATGCCCGAAGCGGTACTGGGCGGGGTGGAAGGCGAACTGCCGCTCATCCCGGACACCTTCTCTGCACACCGCACCCGCAACAACCAGCTGCTGTTGGCCGCGCTGGCGCAGATTCAGCCCGCCGTCGACGAGGCCATCGCCCGCGTTGGTCGCGACCGCGTGGCCGTGGTGCTGGGAACCAGCACCTCCGGGCTGGATGAAGGCGATGAGCACGTGCGTCTCATGACCGACGGCGAGACCAGCACGCGCTGGCAGTATCCGCAGCAGGAGCTGGGCGATCCGTCCCGCTTTCTCGCCAACTGGCTGCAGCTTGAAGGCCCGGCCTATACGATCTCCACCGCCTGCTCCTCCAGCGCGCGGGCGATGATCGGCGGCAAACGCCTTATCGAAGCCGGGCTGGTGGATATCGCCATTGTCGGCGGAGCAGACACCCTGAGCCGGATGCCCGTGAACGGCTTTAACAGTCTTGAATCCTTCTCCCCCACGCTCTGCGAGCCGTTTGGCCGGGACCGCCGGGGGATCACCATCGGTGAAGCGGCGGCGCTGATGGTATTAAGCCGGGAACCCGCGGACGTGGCGCTGCTCGGCACGGGCGAATCCAGCGATGCGTACCATATTTCCGCCCCGCATCCGCAGGGCGACGGGGCGATAAGGGCTATCACTCAGGCGCTCAGCGAAGCGGGCATGCAGCCGGACGACATCGGCTACATCAACCTGCACGGCACGGCCACGCCGCTCAACGATCAGATTGAATCACAGGTGGTTCACGATCTCTTCGGAGAAAGCGTGCCGTGCAGTTCAACCAAACACCTTACCGGCCACACGCTGGGCGCTGCCGGCATTACCGAAGCGGCTTTGAGCTGGCTTATCCTGACGCGCGATCTGCCCTTGCCGCCGCAGGATTTTTCCCGCTACGCTCCGGACGAGACGCTGGCGCCGTGCGGCCTGCTGCACCAGCGCACCGCCCTGAAAAAGCCGGTGATTTTGTCTAACTCGTTCGCGTTTGGCGGCAATAACGCCAGCATTCTGCTGGGGAGAACGTCATGAGCTATCTATCACCCGAAGCCTATTTGCCGCACGATGCGCCCATGATGCTGCTGGGGTCCGTTGAAAATGTGACGGATGACATGGCGGTCTGCCGCGTGGCGGTTGACAGGCAAAGCGTGCTGGCGCCGTTTCTCAATGCCGATGGCGACCTGCCGGGCTGGTACGCGCTCGAGCTAATGGCACAGACCGTTGGCGTCTGGTCGGGCTGGCATCGTCAGCAGCAGGGGCAGGAACATATCGCGCTGGGCATGGTGCTCGGCGCGCGCGAGCTGGTCTGCGCCAGCGGGCGTTTCGCCAAAGGCTTAACGCTGGACATTACCGTTAAGCTGCTGATGCAGGACGAACGCTTCGGCAGTTTTGAATGCACGATTTGCGCAGGTGAAGAGACGCTGGCCACGGGCCGGGTCAATACCTTCCAGCCGACTGCAGAAGAATTAACATCGCTTTTTAATCAGGGATCCCACGCATGAGTCGTTCCGTACTGGTCACAGGGGCCAGCAAAGGCATTGGTCGCGCCATCGCCCGCCAGCTTGCCGCTGACGGGTTCACCGTCGGCGTGCATTACCATCGTGATGCCGCAGGCGCGCAGGAGACGCTGGACGCCATCACGCAGGCGGGCGGCAGCGGCCGTTTACTCTCGTTTGACGTAGGCAACCGCGAGCAGTGCCGTGAAGTGCTTGAACAGGAAATTGATGCCCATGGCGCATGGTATGGCGTGGTCAGCAACGCCGGAATTACCCGCGATGGCGCTTTTCCGGCACTGAGTGAAGACGACTGGGACAGCGTGATCCACACCAATCTCGACAGTTTTTATAACGTCATACACCCCTGCATTATGCCCATGATCGGCACCCGTCAAGGCGGGCGCATTATTACCTTATCCTCCGTCTCCGGCGTGATGGGCAACCGCGGCCAGGTGAACTACAGCGCGGCCAAAGCGGGCATTATCGGTGCCACCAAAGCGCTGGCGATCGAGCTGGCAAAACGCAAAATCACCGTGAACTGCATTGCGCCAGGGCTGATTGATACCGGCATGATTGAAATGGAGGAGGCCGCGCTGAAGGAAGCGATGTCCATCATCCCAATGAAACGTATGGGCCAGGCTGAGGAGGTCGCCGGGCTGGCAAGCTATCTGATGTCGGATATCGCGGGCTACGTCACCCGCCAGGTCATTTCGATTAACGGAGGAATGCTATGACGCGTCGCGTGGTGATTACGGGCATGGGCGGCGTCACCGCCTTTGGCGAGAACTGGCAGTCCGTTTCCAGCCGGCTGCTGGCGTATGAAAACGCCGTGCGTAAAATGCCGGAATGGCAGGTTTATGATGGCCTGCACACCCTGCTGGGCGCGCCGATCGACGATTTCGCGCTGCCGGAACACTATACCCGCAAGCGTATTCGCGCCATGGGCCGCGTGTCGCTGATGTCGACCCGCGCCACCGAGCTGGCGCTGGAGCAGGCGGGGCTGATTGGCGAAGCGGTGCTCACCAACGGGCAAACCGGCATCGCCTACGGTTCTTCGACAGGCAGTACCGGCCCGGTCAGCGAATTCGCGACCATGCTTACCGAAAAGCACACCAATAACATCACCGGGACAACCTACGTCCAGATGATGCCGCACACCACCGCGGTGAATACCGGCCTGTTCTTTGGACTACGTGGCCGCGTGATCCCAACGTCGAGCGCCTGTACCTCCGGCAGCCAGGCGATTGGCTACGCCTGGGAGGCAATTCGCCACGGGTATCAGACCGTGATGGTCGCGGGGGGCGCGGAAGAGCTTTGTCCGTCTGAAGCGGCGGTGTTTGACACGCTGTTTGCCACCAGCCAGCGCAACGACGAACCCAAAACCACCCCCTCGCCGTTCGATACGCAGCGCGATGGTCTGGTGATTGGGGAAGGCGCAGGCACCCTGATTCTGGAGGAGCTGGAGCACGCCAGAGCGCGCGGGGCCACCATCTACGGTGAGATCGTGGGCTTTGCCACCAACTGTGACGCGGCCCATATCACCCAGCCGCAGCGTGACACCATGCAGATATGCATGGAGCAGTCGCTGGCGATGGCGGGGTTAAGCGCCCGGGATATGGGGTATATCTCCGCGCACGGTACCGCCACCGACCGCGGCGATATCGCCGAAAGCCAGGCCACGGCCGCCATCTACGGTGACAGCGTGCCGGTTTCTTCGCTGAAGAGCTATTTTGGCCACACGCTGGGGGCCTGCGGCGCGCTGGAAGCGTGGATGAGCCTGCAGATGATGCGCGAAGGCTGGTTTGCCCCGACGCTCAATTTAACGCAGCCGGATGAGCAATGCGGGGCTTTAGATTATATTATGGGAGAAGCCCGTCAGATTGACTGCGAGTATCTGCAGAGCAATAACTTCGCGTTTGGCGGCATCAATACCTCGATTATCATTAAACGCTGGGCGTAACTATGTACCGGTTTGTACTGGGAAAAATTTCCACCCTTTGCGCGGACCCGCTGGCGTCAACGCTTGCAGATAAGGCACCTCAGGGTGCACGACAGGCCTCCTGGCTGGCAGGCCGGACGCTGCTCGCCAGAACATTATCCCCTCACCCGCTCCCCGACATCATTTACGGCGAGCAGGGGAAGCCGGCTTTTGCGAAGGGGGATCCGCTGTGGTTCAACCTGAGCCATAGCGGTGATGATATCGCCCTGCTGATGAGCGATGAAGGCGAAGTGGGCTGCGATATCGAAGTGATTCGCCCCCGCAAGAACTGGCAGGCGCTGGCCAACGCCGTTTTCAGCCTGACAGAGCATGACGAGCTGGAGCGTGAAGCGCCCGAGGAACAGCTTTCTGCCTTCTGGCGTATCTGGACGCGCAAAGAAGCGATTGTGAAACAGCGCGGCGGCAGCGCCTGGCAGATTGTCAGCATCGACAGCACGGCGCAGTCGCACTCGGTCAGCCAGCTGCAGCTCGGTTCTCTGAGCCTTGCCGTCTGTACCTCGACCCCTTACACCCTGACCACCGAGTCGATTATTCACGTCGGGGCAGGAAAATCACCAGTACACCCAGCATAATCAACGCGACGCCCAGCAGCCCATGCCAGGAGAAGTGCTCCCCCCAGCCGGGCAGCAGGATTGCCGCGCCCCACACCAGGATATAGCTGAGGCTCAGCAAGGCATACGCTTTGCTGAGCGCCATGCGATGCAGCGCCAGATACCAGCAGCCCATGGAGGCAACGTATCCCGTTAACCCCAGCAGCAGCGCGCCCGTGCCGGACGAAACGTGCCACAGCGCGGAGATAAACGTCAGAAAATCGCTGACCGGCGGCAGAGCCTGCATGGCATCGCGCAGCAACAGCTGTGCGGCGCTGACTAACAGCACGCTGCATAACGCCCAGAACGCGCCTTTCACAGGCTTCCTCCCAGCACGATAATCCCCATGATAATGAACCCGACCCCCAGCCAGTGGTGCATAGCAACGTGCTCGCGCCAGAAGACCTTCGCCGCCAGCGTCACCCAGACAAAATTGAGGCTCAGCATAGGGTAAGCTACGCCGACGGGCAGGCTCTGCAGCACCGCCAGCCAGACCAGCATTCCGCAGCCCAGTGCCAGCATCGCCAGGCCAAGCCACAGCATGATGTGCGCGCCGCGCCGTCCGCCTTTCGCCGGACGGGTAGCCTGTTTCTGGCACAGCTGTCCCGCGCAGCTCAGCAGGCTTGCCAGTATGAGCCAGGTCCAGGTCATCACTTCGGCAGATACTCCAGCAGGGCCAGACGCCCCTGGATATAGAGATTGTCCGGCTGCGGTAAATTCGCCTCTGCAATATCGTCACGTTTAGACAGCAGCATCACCAGCGACACGCTTCCCTGCTTACGATGCGTTGCCAGCCACTGCGCGAAGTCGTCTTCACTGACAAAGCGATCTTTCGCATCGGGATAATCCAGCCCGTAGCGCAGCTCGCCGCTCTGAGCAAACAGCGTGATGTCACTGCGCTTCAGCTCCCACGCCAGGCCCGCAGCCACGCCAACGTTATTGGTCAGCACAAAGCGGCTGCCCTGAAGCGGCTCGCGCACAGTATCCACCATCGACTGCGGCTGTTTGGAATCCACCACCAGGTTCGGAATGGCAAAACCAATCAACAACGCCAGACCCGCAGGACACAGCGCCGCCAGCCACCAGCGCCGCTGGCTCTGCCGCAGCGTAAACCAGCCTACCGCGCCCCAGATGAGGAACGCCACCACCGCGCAGAAGACTTTATACAGTTCGACCGATGTCCAGACCGGATGCTTAGCCAGCCCCCACGGCGAGACCGCCAGCGCCGCCACCACGCCGATAGCGCCAAACGCCAGGTTAATGCCGCCGTTAATGCGCAACGCTCTGGCCCCTTTTTCCGCCGCGAGGCAGGCATAGCGCGCCATCAGGATAGCCAGCGGGGCAAAACAGGGCAGGATATAGGTCGGCAGCTTGCCTTTAGCGATGCTGAAAAACAGCAGCGGCATCACCACCCACCCCAGCAGGTAGAACCCGCCGCCCGCGTTTTGTCTGTCATTCCAGCCAAGACGCAGCGCGCCTGGCAGCAGCGCCAGCCACGGCAGGCTGCCCGCGAGCAGGAACGGCAGGTAATACCAGAACGGAGCTTTATGCTGCGCGTCGCTCTGGGCAAAACGCTGAATATGCTCAACCCAGAAGAAGTAGCGCCAGAAATCAGGCTCGCGGTGCGCAATGGCCAGCCCCCACGGCAGAACAATCAGCACGCAGCTCAGGACCGCGAGCCAGCCAAAAATCAGCACCTCTTTCCAGCGCTTTTGGGCAATCACCCACGGCAGCACGCCGATCACCGGTACCGCCAGCGCCAGGAAGCCTTTGGTCATCACCCCCATGCCGCAGGCCAGCCCAAGCAGCACATAGCCGCCCGCTTTTCCGGCCACGGTGCGCGCCTGTGAGGCGAGCCAGAAGCTGCACATCGCCGCCACCAGCCACAGGGTGACGATGGGGTCCAGCACCGCATAGGTGCCGATGCCATACACCAGGAACAGGGTCAGGAAGATCAGGCCGGAGAAAATGGCCGTACGCTTATCCCGCCAGAGACGCCAGGCCATCCAGATCACCAGCAGCGCCGCGAGCCCGGTGGAGAAGATCGACCCGGCGCGTACGGCAAAGTTCGTGTGCCCGAACAGCCATTGTCCGATAGTGTTGATCCAGTAGCCGGCAATCGGCTTTTCAAAGTAGCGCAGCCCGAGGAAATGCGGGACAACCCAGTCACCCGATGCCAGCATTTCGCGGCTGATTTCCGCATAGCGCGTTTCATCAGGCTGCCAAAGCAGGCGAATATCGACCGGAATGAAGTAATAAACGATAAACAGTGCGAAAAGCGCTACGCCATAACGGGCTGTTTTCATGGGACCGGACTCACGGTTTGTTGATAGCCAAGCCAGCCTTCCCGGCCAGCCAGTTCATTACGGACGACTTTACCCACGGGCAGGGTGCTGAGGTCGTCCGGCAGCAGCTCGCTCATCGGACAGAACGCAATGCCTTCCTGAGCGGCCATCGTCAGCAGTTCATCGAAATCATGCTGATACGCAATCCCTTCCACTTCGGCATGGATGGTATAGACCGGCGTTCCGGCGTCACGATGGATGCGGTCCAGAATGTAGCGATTAAATGCTTCCGCCTTCACCTCGCGCCCCACCACCTCATCCCACGTGGGAAGCGTGACCGGAATTTGCACCGTACCGTAGCGATTTTCGCCCAACAGCGGCAAAAACGGCCCGGTTCCACGACAGTCGCTATTGTAGCGAAACGCGAAATGCTCTTTGGCTTTGACCACCCGCTGGTCGGCACGCCATCCCGCCACGGCGGAGCAGCGCACGGGCTGACCGATGATGGCCTCAAGCGCCAGCATTCCACGCTCGACCTCACGGGACAGGCGCGGGATATCCCAGACGCCCGCCCACGCCTGCCAGGCGTGATGATCCCAGGCATGCAGGCCGACCTCGTGTTGCTGCGCCGCCGCGCGGATAACCGCTTCATTACCCGCGCCGATGCGTCTGCCGGGCCAGGCGGTGCCGGCCAGCAAAATATCCCAGCCGTAGAGGGATGCCGCGCGCGAGCGCAGCATTTTGAACAGAAATGCCGGTTTAACCAGACGCCATAAATGGCGTCCCATGTTGTCAGGCCCCACGCTGAAGAAAATGCTGGCACGCACGCCGTGCCTGTTCAGCAGTTCCAGCAGTCTGGGCACGCCGTCACGCGTTCCCCTGAAGGTGTCGACATCAATGCGTAAACCGACTTTTTTCATGAGGCCTGTTCCGATAGCTCCACGGTGCGCAGGAAGAAGTCGAGCGTTTCATCAATGGTCTGCTCCATCTTCACCGTCGGCGTCCAGTTCAGGCAGCGCTTCGCGTTGCGGATGCTTGGCTTACGGTGCTCGACGTCCTGGTAGCCCTTTCCGTAGTAGCTGCTGCTTTCCACTTCGCGGAAACCGGCAAACGGCGGGAAGCGATCGCGCAGCGGGTGGCGCTCAAAGCTTGCCAGCAGCATCTCTGCCAGCTCGCGAATGCTCGCCTCGTTTTCCGGGTTACCGATGTTAATGATCTCACCGTTGCAGCGGTTATCTTTGTTCTCAATGATGCGGAACAGGGCTTCGATACCGTCGCTGATGTCCGTAAAGCAGCGTTTCTGACTCCCGCCTTCAATCAGCTTGATAGGCGAGCCTTCGACCAGGTTCAGGATCAGCTGAGTGATCGCACGGGAGCTGCCGATTCGCGCCGCGTTCAGGTTATCCAGACGCGGGCCCATCCAGTTAAACGGACGGAACAGGGTAAAGCGCAGACCCTCTTTCTCGCCGTAGGCCCAAATTACGCGGTCCAGCAGCTGCTTGGAGACAGAGTAGATCCAGCGCTGCTTGTTGATCGGCCCGACCACCAGGCTGGAGGCATCCTCATCGAAGTTTTTGTCGGTACACATGCCGTACACTTCAGAGGTGGACGGGAAGATGATGCGCTTGTCGTATTTCACGCAGTCGCGGATGATCTTCAGGTTCTCTTCGAAATCCAGCTCGAACACGCGCAGCGGGTTACGGGTGTACTCGATTGGCGTGGCGATGGCGACCAGCGGCAGCACCACGTCGCATTTTTTAATGTGATATTCGATCCACTCGGAGTGAATGCTGATATCCCCTTCCACAAAGTGGAAACGCGGGTTGTTGAGGAAACGGCTGATGGCGTCAGAGCCGATATCCAGACCGTAAATCTCGTAGTTATCGTCTTTGAGCAGACGTTCGGTCAGGTGGTTCCCGATAAAGCCGTTCACGCCGAGGATCAGCACGCGCGTGCGGCGCTTGATGGCAACCACTGGCGCGCTGGTGATCAGCGCCCCGGCCACCAGACCCAGAGACTGCGCCAGCTGCGTGCCCTGAACGTACAGGCCGTTGTCGGTCTGCCCGGTGACGATCTCCAGCGCCTGCTCGCCGCAGCTCACAATCAGCGGGGAGACGGAGACGACGGTGCCCGGCTTAGCCGCCGGGATATCGTCACGCACGCGGGATTTCCAGACGATAAATTTGCTTACGCCCGCAAAGCTGTACGCGCCCGGCCACGGGTCGGTCACGGCGCGCACCAGGTTGTGCAGCTGGCGGGCGGGTTTATTCCAGTCCAGGCGACCATCTTCCGGCGCGCGGCGGCCAAAGCAGCTGGCCTTGCTTTCGTCCTGCTCGGTCTCGCTGAAGGTGCCGTTGAGGATGGCTGGCAGCGCGTCACGCAGCAGGCTTTGCGCCGCGGTGCAGAGTTTATGATGCAGCTCAAGCGCGGTTTCATCCGCGTCGATTGCCACGCGCTGCTGGGCGACGATGGCCCCGGCATCTGCGCGGCGCACCATGCGGTGCAGCGTCACGCCCGTTTCCGTTTCGCCGTTGACCAGCACCCAGTTCAGCGGCGCGCGGCCACGGTAGGCGGGCAGCAGAGAGCCGTGAAGGTTAAACGCCCCTTTTGCGGCCAGGCCTAAGATCTCATCGCAGATCAGGTTGCGATAGTAGAACGAGAAGATGACATCAGGTGCGAGCGCGCGGATGCGATCCACCCACAGCGGGTGGTTGACGTCGTCTGGAGCATACACCGGAATAGCGCGCTCGGCGGCGATACGCGCCACGGAGCCGAAGAAGTGATTCTCTCCCGCCGCGTCCGGATGGGTAAAGATTGCAGCAATGTCATAGCCCGCTTCCAGCAGGGCCAGCGTGCCCGCGCACCCCATATCGTGATAGGCAAATACAACGGCTTTCATGGGTGGTTTTCCTCTTGAGATGCTTTGTGTTCCTGACGGACAACACGTTGAATAAAGTAGCGCGGACGTGCGCGAACATCGTTATAGATACGGCCTATGTATTCACCGAGCAGGCCCATTCCGACGAACTGGGCGCCGATGAACATAAACAGCACGGCAAAAAGCATGAAGACCCCTTCCGCCGCCCACTGCGGGCCAAAGACCAGCCGCAGCACCACCAGCAGGACGGACAGCGTAAAGCCGGCCAGGGCGATGATGCTGCCGAACACGCTCAGCAGGCGCAGCGGCGTGGTGGTCAGGCAGGTGACAAGGTCGTACATCAGGTTGATGAGACGCATAAAGCTGTACTTCGATTCCCCGTGCTCGCGCTCGGCGTGCAGGACCGGAATTTCCGTTGCCTTGCGGGCAAAGGTGTTGGCGAGGATCGGAATAAAGGTGCTGCGCTCATGGCAGTGCAGCATGGCGTCGACAATATGGCGGCGGTAGGCGCGCAGCATGCAGCCGTAATCGCCCATTGCTTTACCGGTGGTGCGCTGAATAAGACGGTTGATGGTGCGCGAGGCCAGCTTGCGGAACAGGCTGTCCTGGCGGTTCTGACGCACCGTGCCGACCACGTCATAGCCTTCATCGGCTTTCGCCACCAGGCGCGGGATCTCCTCCGGCGGATTTTGCAAATCCGCGTCCAGGGTGATAATCAGATCGCCCGTAACGTGGCTGAACCCGGCCATAATGGCGGAGTGCTGGCCATAGTTACGGTTGAGCAGCACGGCGACAATATGGCTGCCTTCGGCCTGGGCGGCTTCGGTCAGCATCAGCGCGGAATCATCACTGCTGCCGTCGTCCACCAGCAGAATTTCATAGGCTTTGCCCAGCGTATCGCAGGCTGCCGTGGTGCGGCGGATCAGCTCGGGCAGGCTCTCCTGCTCGTTATAAACAGGGATGACCACAGAAACTTTTTGTACAGGCGGTGCGCTGAACATATCAATGTCCTGCAAGCTGATGGAGCGCGGTAATGACGCGGGTTGTGTCGTCATGAGTCATGTCCGGGAAAAGAGGGAGAGAACAAATACGCGCGCTGTTCCATTCCGAATTCGGAAGCGATACATCAGGAAAACGCTCGCGGTAGTATTTTTGAGTGTGTGCCGCGCGGAAATGAAGGCCGGTGCCGATGCCTTGCTCCTTCAGCGCCGCCATCAGGTTGTCGCGTGAGATCCCGCAGCGCGCTTCATCAACGCGAATAATAAACAGGTGCCAGGCGTGAACGTGTGGCCATGACGGAATGCTCAGCGGCTGGAACGGCGTATCGGCAAGCTCGCGCAGGTAGCGTTGCGCGATTGCCTCGCGGCGTAGGTTGGCCTCTTTCAGCTTACCCAGCTGTACCAGCGCCAGCGCGGCGTTGATATCTGCGAGGTTGTACTTAAAGCCCGGGGAGATCACTTCGGCCTGCGGCGCGCGGCCGTGCGTCTGGCGGTCATAGGCATCCACGCCCAGGCCGTGGAATTTCAGGCTGCGGATCCGCGCGGCAAGCCGGGCGTTATCCGTGACAACTAAACCACCTTCTGCGCAGGTCATGTTTTTGATGGCGTGGAAGGAAAAAATCGCCGTGCCTTTCCAGCCCACGTGACGGTTCTTGTAGTACGTTCCGGCGGCATGGGCCGCGTCTTCAATCACCGTAATACCGTGACGCTCACCGACGGCATGAATGGCGTCGATATCACACGGCGCGCCGGCGTAATGCACGGGAATAATCGCTTTGGTACGCGGGGTAATGGCGGCTTCAACCGCTTCCGGTGTCACCATCAATGTCTCTTTGTCCACATCGATCATGACCGGCGTGGCGCCCAGCAGCACGATCATATTCAGCGTGGAGACCCAGGTTTGGGAGGGGGTAATGACCTCATCGCCCGGACCAATATCCAGCGCCATCAGCGTAACGTGCATGCCCGCCGTCGCCGAGCAGACGGCAATCGCGTGCTGGTTCCCCGTCAGCTGACAAAATGCCGCTTCAAGTTCCTGATTTTTAGGCCCTGTGGTGATCCAGCCGGAGGTTAAAACCTCCTGCAACGCCGCTAATTCCTCACTACCCATCGACGGGCGGGAAAAAGGCAAAAAATCACTCATCATTAATTTCCTTGCAATAAGAATGGCACGCGCTTGATATTAACCAATTACTTTTTCGTTTATTTCAACGAACCATAAACTCATATCAAGGTATCGTTCATTTCTTAGGGAAAAATTAAGATGCGTAATTAAGATGTAACTAAATCAATATTAATTCATTTATAAACAATAGTTTATGTAATTATGAATTATTTATTTCGTGATCAAACTCAATTTTTACAAAATGTGATTTTAAACCAAACATCAACAAACAAAAAAAATACCGGTTATTTCTGTAAAAGCAGAAATAACCGGGAACTTTTCTTTTTAGTTAATTGTCGCGCTTATTTTAAGTTATCGGGAAAGTTTTCTGGTAACTCGCTGGCCGCGCAGGCAATCACGCTTTCGTTGTTCGCACCGCAGTCGCGTACAAAGGTGATGGTGGCAAATTCGTCAATCACTTCTGTTGGATATGCCGGCCCCGCATCGCGATAGCTGTTCATCAGCGGAATATGGTCGTTCTGGAAGCAGACGGTTTTTTCCGGGTTGTTCATGACCCAACGCGGGAAGAAGATGGTGCCGTGAAACAGTTTGTCGCCCAGGTTCACAATCAGGCTAACGTCCGTACCGGTTGGCTCGGTCCAGGAGATTTTATAGATGCTCTCCCCTACCCGCACGATGTAAGCCTGCTGATCTTTAACCCAACGGTTCGCCACCAGACCGCTGTGAATACGGTAGTCGAGAGTAGTCTCGTTTTTGACGTAAATTTCGTAATTCCAGCCGTTGTCATAGGTATAAACCAGATGTTTGCCAACGAAGCCGCTTAAGTCGTGTTTGTCGAATGTGTTCATAAGATGTCTCCTTCGTTTTGATGAGACGATCTTAAGCCTTCAAAAAATGAATGAATAACGCTATTTTTTAATCAAATTCATCCAAATTTTAGATAAATTATGCACAAGACGACGCTGGAACAGTGGGCTTTACTGGAAAAAGTGGTGGATGCGGGCAGCTTTGCCAAAGCTGCGGAAGAAACCCACCGCAGTCAGTCCTCGGTGAGCTATAACCTGTCGCTGCTGCAGGAGCGGCTGGGCGTGGCGCTGCTGGCGCCGGAGGGGCGCAGGGCGGTGTTGACCCCGGCCGGTGAACTGCTTCTCGGCCAGGTGAAACCGCTGCTGAAAGCGTTTTCGTATGTCGAGACGCGCGCGGCGACCCTTCGTAACGGGATGCGCACGCGGCTGGACCTGGTGGTGGACTCGATTTTCCCACGCCGCCGCCTGTTCGCCATTCTGCGTCAGTTCCAGCAGCAGTATCCGCAAACTCAGGTCCGCCTCACGGAGGTGCTGGAAAATACCCGCGCCGATGCCATGAACAACGAGGCCGATGTGATGGTTTTAACCCGCCGCCAGGACATTACCGGGCTCGGCGAATGGCTGATGAACATTGACTTTGTCGCCGTGGCGCATCACCGGCATCCCCTCTTTAGCCTCGACGCGCCGCTGAATGATGAGATGCTGCGCCCGTGGCCGCTAATCCAGATTGCGGACAGCCAGAACGCCACGCGGGCTGCCGGCGAGTCGTGGACGTTCTCGACCATCGACGCTGCCATAGAGGCGGTCGTCTCGCAGGTCGGCTACGGCTGGCTGCCAGAGGAACGCATTCAGCCCCAGTTGGAGCAAGGCGTACTGAAACTCCTCCCGCTGAGCCACGGCGTTCGTCGGGCCACGCCGCTGCATCTGATCGTGAAGCGCACCCTCGCCCCGCTGGATGAGCAGGTTGAAACCCTGCTGCGCCTTTTTAGCCAGGAGCCGTCATCATCACCTGCTACGCTTTAAGGTCCGAACGTTAAAACGATAAGGAGCTGATGATGAAAATCGACTTTGCAGGGAAAGTGGCCCTGGTCACCGCCTCAACCGGCGGGATCGGGTTTGCCATTGCCAGAGGCCTGGCAGAAAGCGGCGCGGAAGTGATCGTTAATGGCCGCAGCACCGACTCGGTGAACAAAGGTATTCAGCAGCTGCAGCAGGTTGTGCCTGGCGTGCAGGTGCGTGCCGCCATTGCCGATCTCAGCACCGCGGAAGGGGTTGAATCGCTGCTGAAGGTCGCGAGCGACGTCGATATTCTGGTGAACAACGCCGGGATTTACGGCCCGCAGGATTTCTATGGCACCGACGATGAAACCTGGGAGCGCTACTGGCAGACCAACGTGATGTCCGGCGTGCGCCTCTCCCGCGCCCTGCTGCCGGGCATGGTGAAAAAAGGCTGGGGCCGCGTGGTGTTTATCTCCTCCGAGTCAGCCTGCAATATCCCGGCAGACATGATCCACTACGGGGTGACCAAAACGGCACAGCTTTCGCTGGCGCGCGGGCTGGCGAAGTTCGTGGCGGGAAGCGGCGTGACGGTGAACAGCGTGCTGCCGGGCCCGACGATGTCCGACGGTTTCGCTGAAATGATGAAAGATGAGATCGAGAAAACCGGTAAATCGCTGGAGCAGCTGGCAAAAGAATTTGTCATGACCAACCGCCCCAGCTCGGTTATCCAGCGCGCCGCCACCGTTGAAGAGGTGGCTAATATGGTGATTTATGTCTGTTCGACGCAGGCCTCCGCCACCTCAGGCGCGGCATTGCGCGTCGATGGTGGCGTGGTGGATGACATTATTTAATGTCGTCAGGCGGCGCTGCCCGCGACACGACGGGCGGTAATGTAACGATCCTGCCAGTAGTCATCAGTCAGGGTTGAGACCGTTACGCCCTGGCTGCTGGAGGCATGAATAAACTGGCTGTTACCGATATACACGCCAACGTGCCTGCGGTTCGGGCCCGTCTGGAAGAAGACCAAATCTCCCGCCTTCAGACGGTATTGCGCTACCTGTACACCGCGATGGATCTGCTCGCTCGTCGTGCGCGGCAGATAAAGATGCGCCGCATCGCTGAACAGATGCTGCATAAGCGCGGAGCAATCCACTCCGCGGTGCGTGGTGCCGCCCCACTGATAGTGAGTCCCTTTCCATTTCTGGTATTGATCCAGTATCCGGGAGCGGAGTGGGCCTGTCTCCTGGTGAAGCAGGGCCGACTTCACCGGCGATTCCGCAAATGTGCTATCGGCGGAGATCATCGATGCGGGCAACTGAAAACTCAGTGCGGAAAACGAAGCAAAACTTAACGTGAGGATTGAAATAAGCGATCTGAATGTCATATCTAAACAGGAGCTAAGAGTGAATTTTTCCTTACCTGTGGAGGCCAACGTTCCCCCGAAATATCTTTCGATGTGGCGATAATATAGACCGCTCACTTTTTCACCAATCATTATTGAGGCCAAAATTGGACTCACTTTCAGATCGCAAGATTGAGAAAAAAAAGGGTAGTGATGTAAGGACTGTTCAGATAAAGCAGGTAAACTGATCGACAGAATGTGTAATTCAGCTAAGACGTATTTATGACCAATATGATTGCCGACGAGACGGTGGCGAAATCCAGCGTGCTCTCTGTCTTTGACTTTGACGGGACGCTCACGCACCACGACAGCTTTATCCCTTTCCTGCGTTTTGCCTTTGGGAAACGCTACTTTGCGGGTCGTCTGGTGCGCATGGCGCTGCCCACGCTCCACTGCGTGCGCCGCAAGCTGACGCGTGATGAGCTGAAGGAAGTGCTGATTAAAACGTTCCTGACAGGCGTGGACGAACACTGGCTACGCCAGCAGGCGGAAGCCTTTTGCGAAAAATACTGGAACAAGCTGATGCGCCCCGAAGGGGTTCTGGCGGTGGCGGCTGAGGTGAATTCCGGCGCGGAAGTGACGATCTGCTCTGCGTCGCCGGCGCTGGTGCTCCAGCCGTGGGCGGACAGGCTCGGCATTAAGCTGATTGGCACGCAGCTGGAAGTGAAGGACGGCAAGCTGACGGGACGCATTACGGGCAATAACTGCCGCTGCGCCCAGAAAGTGGCGAGGCTGGAGAAGGTGTATGGCGATCTGAACGACTATCATCTGCGAGCCTGGGGCGACACCCGCGGCGACCACGAACTGCTGGCCGCGGCGCAGGATCCTCACTGGCGGCACTTCCATCACCCACGCAAGCGCCGGAATTCACCGATTAAAGGTTAGGTGCGGTCTGTTGCCCTCACCCCAGCCCTCTCCCACAGGGAGAGGGAGAAAAGCGGTGCATCAGGCCTCACGTTTCCCCGGGAACATTACGCTCGCAATAATCCCCAGCGCCAGCACACCTAACACCACAAACAGGCTGGCCGTCGCGCCAATGCTGTAACCGTGGTGCCAGAAGTGATCGGTCGCATTCAGACCCAGCTTGAACGCCACGAAGAACAGCAGCAGCACCACCGCTTTCTCCAGGTGCACCAGATACTGCTTGAGCGCTTCCAGCACAAAGTAGAGGGTACGCAGGCCGAGAATGGCGAACATCATGGCGCTGTAGATAATCAGCGGCTCGCGGCTTACCGCAATAATCGCCGGTACGGAGTCAAACGCGAACATTACGTCAGAGAGTTCCACCACCGCCACGCAGAGCAGCAGCGGCGTTGCATAGCGCTTCGCCTTCTTCACGCGGCCAACCGTTACGTCCTGGTTTTCCGGCTTTTCAAGCTCCGCATCCACCTCTTTCTGCGTCAGGATAAACGCGTTGCTGCTGATTTTGGGCCAGACGGGATAGAAGCGTTTCACCAGGCGATAGGCAAGGTGACCCGAGTAATCTTCCACTTCGTCACTCTCTTCATTGCGCTTGAGCATCATCACCGCCGTCCAGCCGACGACCAGCGCAAAAATAACCTCCACGTAAGGCCCCAGGCTCAGCAGGCTGGTGCCGATCGCCACGAAAATACCGCGGAAGACAATCGCCCCCAGCACGCCCCAGTAGAGCACACGGTGACGGTACTTATCCGGCACGCCGAACCAGGCAAAGATCGCCATCATCACGAACAGGTTATCGATGGAGAGCACCTCTTCCAGCGCGTAACCGGTGAGGAACAGACTCGCCATCTCGGCGCCGTGGTGGATGTACAGAAAACCGGCGAAGGCCATCGCCATCGAGAACCAGAAAACGGACCACATGGCCGCACTTTTCAGCGAAACAGGTTTATCGTGACGGTGCATGAAGAGGTCGATAAACATCGCCCCAACGGCCATCACCACAAAGACAACAACGGTTTCAGTCGGGAAACCGAGATGAGCAGAAGCCATGAATCTATCCTTAACCTTCATCTGCGCGCTGGCAGAGGCAACGTTTGCAACAAAAAAAAAGAAAACGCCCGTATCACCGGGCAAGAGAATAATAATAACACTTCTTGACGCCAGCCCGGCAATGTAAATGTGATGTTAAAAATGCCAAGATTTCTCTTACGTCTTCCGGGAAGGCAACGTGTTCTTCCGGAGATTATTCTTTCATTATTATGAAAGTTTTATTATCTGAGCTGAACCTGACATACGGCAAGTAGTAAATAAGCCGTAAAATTCTCACACTGAATTGCTGATAAAACCCTGATAAAAACAACCTAACTCATTGATTTTAAATCAACCAAAGACAAATCATGACGTTCTCACTTTATTTTTTTTAAACGCTTGTTAACCTGACCCAGAAAAATATTCAGACTTCTTGTGATGGAAGTTTTTCACATGGACTGGTAAGCGATGATGAATATCCACCTTAATGTTTCATATTAGCGGAATATCCACATCCCGTGACCACAACAACGCTTTCGAGTGACTAACCCGAAATAATACTGTTCTACCTTTTACACACTGAGGAATATTTTAAAAAATGAATAAATCCGTTATTACCATGGGATTTTTATTGGCTGCAATTGCCAGTCCTTCCAGCCATGCAGCGCCAGGTAAAGGCGCAGGGACCATTGAATTCACGGGTATGATTACCGCGAGCACCTGTGATGTCGATATTAACGGTCAGGGGGGGAACCCAACGATCGATATGGGTACCATCTCGTCTTCAGCATTTAAAGAAAAAGGTGACGTTGCGGGTATTCACCGTATCCAGATAGAACTGTCTAACTGCGATACCGCCGTCCTTAAATCAGCCGGAGCACGATTTGGCGGTGCCTATGATGCTAATGATAATAATCTGCTCGCGCTTAAAACCGGTGGCGACGCCGCAACGGGTTTGGGTATTGAATTCCTGAATGAAGATGGAACATCGTTAAAACTGGGCGACAACCCGAATAAATTTGTTCCTATTACCGGTGATGGCACCACGGGGGCAGCCACCCTGCTGTATTCAGCCCGTTATAAATCATCCCTGGATGCTGTGACCGCCGGTAAGGCAGATGCGGTTGCGGATTACACCATTATCTATAAATAAATCATTCAACTCAGTTCCGGGCAATGAATAACAGCCCGGAACGCAAGGACGTTTTATGTTAAGGAAACGCTATCTGACGCTGCTGGCTCTGCTCTTTGGCTCTTGTATGTCACACGCCAGTGTGACCTTATCCAATACGCGAGTGGTATATCATGCGGACAAGAAAGAGAGCAATATTACAGTCAGAAATAATACTGCCAGCCCGTTCCTGGTACAGAGCTGGGTACAGGGCAAAGATTCACAGGGCACCAAAGCCCCGTTTATTGTGACGCCACCGCTTTTTCGCATGGATGCAGGTAAGTCCAACGCGCTCCGTATTATCTATAACGGCGCGCCTTTACCGCAGGATCGCGAGTCGCTTTTCTGGATCAACGTAAAATCGATCCCCTCCTCTTCCAGAGAGGATATTAATAAACTGCAGATAGCGGTAAATACCCGGATCAAATTATTTTATCGTCCGTCAAATTTAATGGATGAACCCACGGATATTAGTAAGAATGTGCAATGGTCTGTTAAAAATAACGAACTCATTGTACGCAACAACTCGTCTTATTACATTTCCTTTGCGGAGGTGAAGATCAATAACAAAGCATGGTCAGAGATTGACATGCTCGCGCCTAAAAGCAGCACAACATTCACGCTCAGGAACACGCTTTTGAAAAACAATGCCACCGTACAATGGAAATATATCAATGATTATGGCGGCAACAGCCAGTTAATCACACAAAAAATAGAATAACGATTTTAAAACAATAACCTCACAGGGGTATTTTTTCATGACTATATTTTGGGGCATTCGTCCAGCGCTTTGCTTTGCCTGGATATTACCCAGCGCATTATACGCCAGTGATTACTTCGACCCGGCCTTTCTGGAAACGGGTGGCGCGCCGCGTACCGCCGTCGATCTTTCTCTCTTTGAGAACAAAGAGAGCCAGACACCCGGCGTTTATCGTGTTGACCTGTTTCTTAACAATAAAATGTACGACACGCGCGATATCACGTTTCGACTCGAAGAGAACGCGCAGCATAAAAATATCCTCGCACCGTGCCTCAGCGAGGAGACGCTCCGGTCGTTTGGTGTTAAAACGGCGGCATTCCCGTTGCTCCGGGACGATACCCAGGGCTGCGCGAATCTGTCGGCGATCCCTCTCGCAAGCAGCGAATTTGACTTCAGCGAGCAGGCGTTAAGGCTCAGCATTCCCCAGGCGGCCCTGGACAGCCACGCTCACGGCTACATCGATCCTGCGCGCCGGGAACAGGGTATTCCGGGCCTGATGCTCAGCTACAACTACAGCGGCGCCACGTGGACCTCGCACAACGGGACGGGAACCGATAGCCAGTACCTCAGCCTGCGTCCGGGACTGAACGTTGGACCCTGGCGTTTACGCAATTTCTCGACCTGGAGTAACAGCCAGGGACAAGCTGGGCACTGGGAATCGGTTTATACCTATCTGCAGCGTGATATCAGCGCCCTGAATAGCCAGCTGATTGTCGGGGATAACAGTTCTACCGCAGAAGTCTTTGATAGCACCCCATTTCGCGGCGTTCAGCTTTACTCGGATGAACAGATGCTTCCGGGCAGCCTGCGAGGCTATGCGCCGGTGATCCGCGGTATTGCTCGTACTAATGCCCAGATCACTATTTTTCAGAACGGCTACAGCATTTATCAAAGCTATGTCCCGCCCGGTGAATTTGTCATCAACGATCTTTACCTCGGCAGCAGCGGCGAGCTGAAAGTTGTGGTGAAAGAGGCGGATGGCAGCGAACAAGTCTCTTTAGTGCCTTACGCGTCGTTAGCGGTGATGCAGCGGGAAGGGCAATACAAATATGAAGTCATTAGCGGCAGCTATCGTTCCAGCAGCAGCGATGCTGAGAATGCCCTGTTTTCACAAGGGAGCCTGATTTACGGTCTGCCGTGGGAAACCTCGATATACGGAGGCATGCAGGCTGCCAGTCAATATCAGTCCCTGCTTTTTGGCATGGGTAAAAACATGGGCGATTTTGGCGCACTGTCATTTGATATTACCCAGGCCTGGGCCACCACTAAACAGGCAGAGAAAAACCGGGGACAGTCGCTACGCCTGCGCTATAACAAAAATTTGCTGTCTACCGGCACTAACGTTGCGATTGCGGGCTATCGCTACTCGACGTCCGATTTCTACACGCTCGGTGAAACCCTGAGCAGCTATCACTCGCAACCCTCGCGCATGGATCGACGCCGTAGCCGTACAGAACTGACGCTAAACCAAAACCTGGGAGAAAACCTCGGCTATCTCTCCGCCATGCTGGTCAGCGAGGACTACCACACGAGCCAAAAACGCACGACCTCCGCCACGCTGGGCTATGGCAACAGCTGGAACGGGATCAGCTATAGCCTGAATTACAACCACTATCTGAACGTGACAAAAGAGGATAACCAGCGTCTCTATAACCAGGACAATCTGTTCAGCCTGAGCGTGAGCGTCCCTCTGGACAAATGGCTCCGCTCCACACGTGCCGGTTACACCTTCTCTGCGGCGGAAAAACGCTCGCCAGGCCACAGTGTTTCCCTGAGCGGCAGCGCCCTTGAGGACAATAACCTGAACTGGAGCGTACAGCAGAATATCAACCCAGGGAGCCAGGCAAACAGCAGCGATGCCTCGCTTAGCTATAACGGACGCTATGCGCAGGTTGGCGCCGGGTATGGCTATAGCCGGGACGCGCAGCGGCTGAATTACAGCCTGCGCGGGGGCGTGCTGGTTCATCCTCATGGCGTCACGCTGGCGCAGTCGCTGGGTGAAACGGTCGCTCTGGTTGAAGCGCCGGATGCCGCAGGTGTCAGCGTCCGTAACCACACTGGCGTGCGCACCGACCCCTGGGGCTATGCGGTGGTGCCTTACCTGACACCTTATCAGGAGAGCAATATCCAGCTGCGTCCCGATACATTACCTGACGATGTCGAGCTGGAAAGTAACAGCCATAAAGTCGTTCCCACCCGGGGGGCTATCGTTCGGGCACGTTTCACCACGGCGGTGGGTAAACGCCTGATGATGACGCTGAAAGATGCGCAGGGCAAACCCGTTCCGTTCGGTGCCATTGTTTCTCAGAATACCACCACCAGCATTGTGGGTGATGAAGGCAGCGTATTCCTCACCGGGATGGCGGAAAAAGGGACGTTAGACGTGAGCTGGGGTAAGAAACCCGATCAGCGTTGCCAGGTTCACTATCAGCTTTCTGGCCAGGAACCCACGATTAGCGGAATTGTGCAATTAACGCAGACCTGCAAATCATCCGTTAATAAATAAAGGAATTAAAAATGAAAAAATTAACGTTACTCGCGTGCCTGGCAGCAGGGGGATTAATGGGCGCGCCAGCTTATGCTGATGTTGTAGGAAGCTGCTGGCCGACATCAACCGTATCTGGCCAGGCGCACAAGTTTGATATTATCGAAAACCTTACTGCTGACGACGTACCCGGCACAACCCAATCCACATGGAATAACAAAGGTAATTTTAATGGTATCTGCCTCTGTCAGGACTCCAGCGTGCCAGAAAGTATCTTATTTCGATTTACCAGTACGAAACTGGGCACAGGAGGCGGCAAACGTAACGCAGACTTTATCTATTATCCTCTGGATGCGGAAAAGGGTATTAATATCGGTATAAATGTCGTTCTTGGTGGCGAGGATGAATTGCGGTATATCCCGGTTGATTTGAGTAATACCGCCGGTGTTGATAATGGACGTCCTGCGACAAATAACTGTGATGATAAAAACGACCATACTCTGTTCGCAACCGGCTCCAGCGGGACTGTCTCTCTGGAATTAACTAAACCGCTTCCTTCAGGCCGCATTGATATTCCTATGCAGGAATTAGTGACCATTTTTGCCAAAAAACAGACGGGGAGTTATGACACCTTCAGACCTTTTGTCACACTTAATTTCCAACTGTCAATTGATATTCCACCACAATGCATGATTAATGACGGGCAAACCATCAAGGTCCCGTTTGGCAGTATTACCGCGAATGAATTTAAGCCCGAGGCCACCAGTAAGCAAAAAAACGTGGATATTCGTGTGACTTGCAAAAATCCTGAAGATGAAAGCAAGGTGAGTATTAAGTTCCGCGCGTCCGATTTTAATGGCTCTGGTTTTATCAAGACCCATAATGATGAAGGTGAGCGCAATGATTTAGGGATAAAACTTGAACACAACGGGAATAAAATTGATGGCAGCAGTTCGGCCGTACCAACGCAGGAGGGGAATGTCACTATTATAGCAACACCTGTCCAACAAGGAGAAAAGTCTCCACAACCGGGAAAATTTGAAGCCACATCCACGCTGGATTTCGAGTTTAAATAAAGAAAAAACTTTATACAGCGTAGAAACCTCTTATTTCCCGGCAACACATAGCGCTATACAAATGAGTTGCCGGGTATGAAAAATGGATTTGTATAAGGATATATACTATGAAACTCAAAACGAAAACGCGTGTAGCGCTTTGCGTTGCAGCTTTATCAGGTACTGGCATCACGGCATCACAGGTTATCGCCAGCGATATCGAGCCTTATTCTGTCCCTGTATCTATTAAGGGTGAAAAACAAAAAGACTATTTCGGTATGACGATGACCACGATCGGTAAGTTTTCCGATAAGGACAATGGTTCGCATATCGCGGGTGAAGATATTGTCATTACGGCTCCCTGGGGGGATGGCGCAAAAGGGATCGCGTACGTCATTTTCGGGACTTCCGGTGGGAAACCCATGCAGCAAGTCAATAACGTAGGTGAATTCGATCCGCAAAACGCGCTTAAAATTATCCACAGCAATAAAGCGAATAAGCCTGGCTCAGTGACGACAAAATGGATGGGCGTCGCGGTACGTAAAATAGGTGATATTAACGGCGATGGATATGATGATTTAGTCATCGCCTCCCACTGGCATGATCAGGTCTATATTATCTGGGGCGGACCGCATCACCGTACCGGCGCGCGTCTTTCTAATCAGATTGACCTCAATGATATCGACAACGGCGACGCTCGCCTGGGTATTCGCATCCGTACGGTGAATTCTTCAGGCAATGCGAATACCGGCGGCTGGTTTGGCGCCGCGGTAGGCCCAATTAAATATAAAAATTCTGCCGTGGCTAACAAGATGGTCGATCTTGCTATCGGCGATATCGAAGGCACGGGCGGACGCGGCGGCGCCGTCATTATCTACGGCGCTCAAAAGCCAGGCGATCAGTGGCAGAACATTGATATTAAGCGCAACAACCTGGGCGACTGGGAGATCCCTGCCGCGACCGGTGCCTATATTCGTCCGCAGATGACCGCCACCAACGGCCCGGATAAACCCCTTAACTACAACCTTGGGCAGCAGATCAGCGATGTCGGGGATATTAACGGCGACGGCTTCAGTGATTACCTGATCGTCGACCCGGAATCGGTCAATGAAGGCCGTAAATCAGAGAACAGCGGCACTGATGGACGCGGCACGGCCTATCTCGTCTACGGCAGCAGCTTCAACCAGGGGAATCTCGACATCGCCTCGCTAAACGCGACGCAGGCAACCCGCATTCACGGTATGGGGGCGGCTTTCCTGGGTGGTCAGTCCGGCGGAGGTGAAGGAAGTAACGATCATAGCGCGTATACGCAGGATAAGCCCAATAACGGCACCATTACGCCATTAGGTAACTTCCTGAATGCTCACGCTAACGCTTTTGCGATTAGCGCCCCTGCCGACATGGGTATTGATAAAAAACGTTCCGGGCTGGTCTGGATTATTAAAGGTAAGGCCGACGGCAGTAAGCTACCATCGTCTCTGTTCCTCGATGCGGCGCACACCCGGCTGAACTACAACAAAACATTTAGCGTACACGATGGCTATGCTATTTACGCCGAAAGGCCTGGCAGCAAGCTGGCAGGGTTCGGGAACAGCATTCTCGGTAATGTGGACTTGAACGGCGACGGTAAAAAAGACCTGGTGATCGGCGATCCGAATGCGGTGAACGGCAGCGGCACGCAGGTGGGTGCCGTGTATGTCATCAACGGCGGTAAAAGCCTGGATGACTACGCTGACGATGAAGAAGGCATGATCAATATTAATACGCTGGTGAGAGAAGGCGTTGCGAAAGTCTACTGGGGTAAAAATCAGTATGAAAAATTCGGCGCGTCCATTGCGGCCGGGAGCTTCAATGGCTTCACTCAGGACAGTCTCGCCATTGGTTCTTACCGTGATAACACCTGGACGGGTAAGGTCACCTTCCGCATTGCGGATTATGCCATACCGGATTAATGCTTACATCATCTGAATGGGCAACACCGCCGGGGAAGAGACTCCCCGGCAATTTATTGCGCATTTTGCAGCGCCTGCGCGCACGCCCAGGCGCTCGACCACGCCCACTGGAAATTGTACCCTCCGAGCCAGCCGGTTACGTCCATTACTTCGCCAATAAAGTAGAGCCCCGGTACGTTACGCGCTTCCATCGTGCGTGAAGAAAGCTCATTCGTATCAACGCCGCCCAGCGTCACTTCCGCCGTGCGATACCCCTCGGTACCGTTTGGCTGAACGCGCCAGTTCGTTAGCGTATCCACCAGCGTATCCTGCTCGCGGCTGTTAAGCTGCTTTAGCGACACATCCGGGATCTGCCCCAGCCCCTGCAAACACTCCACCAGACGCTTCGGCAGCTGCATCGCCAGGGTATTTTTCAGGCTCTGATTCGGGTGCGCGGTACGCTGTTCGTTGAGGAACGCGTTCAGATCGCAGTCCGGCAGCAGATTCACCGAGACAAATTCCCCCGGCTGCCAGTAGCTGGAGATTTGCAGGACCGCTGGGCCGGAGAGACCGCGGTGGGTAAAGAGCAGGTTTTCGCGGAATACCGTCCCGTCTTCGGCAGTAATAACGGAGGGAACAGAGACGCCGGACAGCGTCTGAAGCTGTTCCAGCAGCGGCTTATGCAGCGTGAACGGCACCAGCCCGGCGCGGGTTGGCAGCACCTTCAGGCCAAACTGCTCGGCAATCTTGTAGCCGAACGGTGACGCGCCCAGCCCGGGCATCGACAGACCGCCGCTGGCGATCACCAGGTTATCGGCGCTGACGGTGTCACCGTTCAGCTGCAGCGTGTACCCCTGCTCGTCGCGGGCCACCTCCAGCACTTCAGTGCGCAGGCGCATGACCACACCGCCCTTCTCGCACTCGGCCACCAGCATATCGACAATCTGCTGCGCGGAGTCGTCGCAGAAGAGTTGCCCGAGCGTCTTTTCATGCCACGCGATGCCATGCTTACCCACCAGGTCGATAAAGTCCCACTGGGTGTAACGCGCCAGCGCTGATTTGCAAAAATGGCGGTTCTGGCTCAAATAGGCCGCGGGTTCGACATAAAGATTGGTGAAGTTGCAGCGCCCGCCGCCTGACATCAGGATCTTGCGGCCTGGCTTTTTTCCGTTGTCCAGCAACAGCACGCGACGACCCGCCTGTCCGGCCATCGCCGCACAAAACATACCCGCCGCACCGGCGCCAATAACCACGGCATCAAACCTTTCCACGTCAAAACCCTCTTCGTTAACTGCCGCGGATTGTAAAGTTTCCTCTGTGGTCACACCAGCGTAAAAAGATATTACAAAGCCATTCCATTGAAATTTAACGATTATCCTTTCAGGCACTTTTCCCAAATCAGGTGGTATGTCAAAAAAAGTCTATATTTCACTTTGCCCGTTGCGCATTTGTCCTGGATAATGCGCCGCGTTCATGTCCTCAAAATGGCGTAACGTCCTATGCTACATTTGTTTGCCGGCCTGGATTTACATACCGGGCTTTTACTATTGCTTGCTCTGGTTTTTGTACTGTTTTACGAAGCGATCAACGGCTTCCACGACACTGCAAACGCAGTAGCAACGGTTATCTACACTCGCGCAATGCGATCGCAGCTTGCGGTTGTTATGGCGGCGGTATTTAACTTTTTTGGTGTCCTCCTGGGCGGACTGAGCGTTGCGTATGCGATCGTGCATATGCTGCCAACGGATCTGCTGCTTAACGTGAGTTCCGGTCATGGCCTCGCCATGGTGTTCTCAATGCTGCTTGCTGCCATTATCTGGAACCTCGGTACCTGGTATTTTGGCCTGCCTGCATCCAGCTCTCACACCCTCATCGGCGCGATTATCGGTATCGGGTTAACCAACGCCCTGATGACCGGGACATCGGTTGTTGATGCGCTGAATCTGCCTAAAGTACTGGGCATTTTCGCTTCTCTCATCGTCTCCCCTATCGTGGGTCTGGTGGTTGCGGGTGGATTGATTTTCATCCTGCGTCGCTACTGGAGCAACACGAAGAAACGTGCGCGTATCCACCTGACGCCAGCAGAGCGTGAGAAGAAAGACGGCAAGAAAAAGCCGCCATTCTGGACGCGTATCGCCCTGATCATTTCTGCTATCGGCGTGGCCTTCTCTCACGGCGCGAACGACGGGCAGAAAGGCATTGGTCTGGTGATGCTGGTTCTGATCGGTGTCGCACCGGCGGGCTTCGTGGTGAATATGAACGCCTCGGGTTACGAAATCACCCGTACCCGTGATGCGGTCAACAACGTTGAAACCTATTTCCAGCAGCACCCTGAGCTGCTGAAAAAAGCGACCGGCGTTGACCAGCTGATCCCTTCTCCGGAAGCCGGTGCCACCACCGCGCCTGGCGAATTCCACTGCCATCCGGCTAACGCGATTAACGCGCTGGAACGTGCCAAAGGTATGCTGGGCAACATCGAAAGCTACGATAAACTGGCCGTTGAACAGCGTGGTCAGCTGCGTCGTATCATGCTCTGTATCTCCGACGTGACCGATAAAGTCGCGAAGCTGCCAGAGGTGAATGGTGACGACAAGCGTCTGCTGAAGAAACTGAAAAGCGATATGCTCAATACCATTGAGTACGCGCCAATCTGGATCATCATGGCCGTCGCGCTGGCGCTGGGTATCGGTACGATGATTGGCTGGCGTCGTGTGGCGACCACCATCGGCGAGAAGATCGGTAAGAAAGGCATGACCTATGCGCAGGGTATGTCCGCGCAGATGACGGCGGCAGTGTCTATCGGTCTGGCGAGCTACACCGGTATGCCGGTATCCACCACCCACGTACTCTCCTCGTCCGTGGCAGGTACCATGATTGTTGACGGCGGCGGTCTGCAGCGCAAAACCGTGACCAACATACTGATGGCCTGGGTGTTTACGCTTCCGGCTTCTATCCTGCTGTCAGGCGGGTTGTACTGGATTTCGCTGAAGCTGATTTAATTGGCTGAAGGCGACAAAAAGCGGGTCAGGAAACTGACCCGCTTTTTTATGCTCAGTGCCAAATCATCAACGCAATCATACTGACCACGACCAGCCCACACAGGGCGCTGGTTAAAATGAACTGACGACGCAGACGCTCGCAGCGACGGATAAACTCTTCATCGTGATGATCGCGGTAGCGCTGGTAGTAGATATACCCCACCAGACGCATCTGCTTGCTGGGCTGTCCATGCGAGGTGAAGAACCCTCCACCGTCCACATACTGATACAGCAACGGATCGCAACCACGAAGTACCACTAACAGCGCACGTAACGATGAGAAGTAGCGCGCCATATTCACTATGCAAACTACGCATAACGCCCAAAACAATGCGACGGTGCTAATCATACATCCTCCCCGGCGTCCGCCCACGAAGCAAGGCTCCTGAGCTACCGCACCCCAATGCCCTGACAGACAGTTCAGTGAAAGAATGACTAAAAGTCGATCCGGTTCGCGTTTTAATATCCGAACGGCTCATTAAATAGTGTAGGAGATCCGTTAATTTTTTTGCCACAAGGTTAATCGTTATCAACACCAAAGCTTGAAAAATATGTTTAACTGGGCCGTAATGAAAGCATCAGACGACGGCTTTCCCATTTAGTCATCGATAACTTAAGGAAGGAGTAACACTATGGCTTACAAACACATTCTTATCGCGGTAGATCTCTCCCCGGAGAGCAAAGTGCTGGTTGATAAAGCGGTATCTATGGCACGTCCCTACAACGCGAAAGTCTCCCTGATTCACGTTGATGTGAATTACTCCGACCTCTACACCGGTCTGATCGACGTCAATCTGGGCGATATGCAGAAACGCATCTCTGAAGAAACGCATCACGCGCTGAGCGAGCTCTCCACCAACGCGGGCTATCCGATCACCGAAACCCTGAGCGGCAGTGGCGACCTGGGTCAGGTGCTGGTTGATGCGATTAAGAAATACGATATGGATCTGGTGGTATGCGGTCACCATCAGGACTTCTGGAGCAAGCTGATGTCTTCAGCACGCCAGCTGATTAACACCGTTCACGTGGACATGCTGATTGTTCCGCTGCGCGACGAAGAAGACGAGTAAGTGCAAAAAAAGCGGCACTGAAAGTAGGCCGGGTAAGGCGAAGCCGCCACCCGGCTTTTTTTATTCCGGCGTCCCCGAATAAATATCAAACCGATGCCCTTTTGTGGTCACCGCGTTGGTCGTAGCAACGTCCGCCAGCGGCGGCGCGTAGTCCGGGCGCTTCACCACCACCCGCTTCGTCGCGAGCTGACGAGCCGGCTCCAGCAGGCCATCTGCGTCTAAATCCGGCCCCACCAGCGACTGAAATACCCGCATCTCTTTCTTCACCAGCGCGCTTTTCTGCTTATGCGGGAACATCGGGTCGAGGTAGACAACCTGCGGACGCGGGGTGATGTCCGTCAGCGCCGTCAGGCTTGACGCGTGGATAAGCTGCAAACGTTCCTGCAGCCACGGGCCGATTTCCGGGTCCGCATAGCCTCGCGTCAGCCCGTCGTCGAGCAGCGCGGCGACAACCGGATTACGCTCCAGCATCCGCACATGACAGCCCACCGACGCCAGCACAAACGCATCGCGTCCCAGCCCCGCCGTGGCGTCCACCACGTCCGGGAGATAGCTCCCCTTAATGCCGACCGCTTTGGCCACCGCTTCGCCGCGACCGCCGCCGAACTTACGCCGGTGCGCCATCACGCCGCCAACGAAGTCGACAAAAATCCCGCCGAGCTTCGGTTCATCGCGCTTGCGTAATTCGAGATGTGCTGACGTCATTACCAGCGCCATCAGGTTCTCTTCATCGTGCTCCAGCCCCCAGCGGGCCGCCAGAACAGATAAGGCGCCGTCTCCGGCGCCCGTTTCATCCACTAAGCAGATCTTCACGTAACAATCAGCCTTTGATCCCGTAATGCTCAAGCATCGCATCCAGCTGCGGCTCGCGGCCACGGAAGCGTTTGAACAGCACCATTGGCTCTTCAGAACCGCCGCGGGTCAGGATGTTGTCAAGGAACGACTGGCCGGTTTCGCGGTTGAAGATCCCCTCTTCCTCGAAGCGAGAGAAGGCATCCGCCGCCAGCACGTCGGCCCACAGGTAGCTGTAATAGCCCGCCGCGTAGCCGCCCGCAAAAATGTGGCTGAACGCGTGCGGGAAGCGGCCCCAGGTAGGCCCTGGAATAACGGCAACCTGCTTTTTAATCTCGGCCAGCGTTTCGAGGATTTTCGCCCCCTGCTCCGGGCTGAACTCGGCGTGCAGGCGGAAATCAAACAGGCCGAACTCCAGCTGACGCAGAATGAACATCGCCGCCTGGTAGTTTTTCGCCGCCAGCATTTTATCCAGCAGCTCTTTGGGCAGCGGTTCGCCGGTCTCATAGTGGCCGGAGATAAACGCCAGCGCGTCCGGCTCCCAGCACCAGTTTTCCATAAACTGGCTTGGCAGCTCGACCGCATCCCATGGCACCCCGCTGATACCGGCGACGCCGGCGGTTTCGATGCGGGTCAGCATGTGGTGCAGGCCGTGACCGAACTCGTGGAACAGGGTGATCACTTCGTCGTGGGTGAACAGCGCAGGTTTGCCGCTTACCGGACGGTTGAAGTTACAGGTCAGATAGGCGACCGGCTTCTGCAGAGAACCGTCTGCTTTACGCATCTGGCCCACGCAGTCGTCCATCCACGCCCCGCCGCGCTTGTTCTCACGCGCGTAAAGATCGAGGTAGAAGCTGCCGCGCAGTTCGTTTTTCTCGTCATACAGTTCGAAGAAGCGTACGTCCGGATGCCAGACGTCAATATCAGTACGCTCTTTAGCGGTAATGCCGTAAATGCGTTTCACCACTTCAAACAGGCCGTTGACGGCTTTGTTTTCCGGGAAGTACGGGCGCAGCTGCTCGTCGCTGATGCTGTAGAGGTGCTGCTTCTGTTTTTCGCTGTAGTAAGCAATATCCCACGGCTGCAGCTCGTCCACGCCAAACTCCGCTTTCGCGAAGGCGCGCAGCTGGGCCAGCTCTTTCTCACCCTGAGGACGAGCACGTTTGGCCAGATCGGTCAGGAAATCAAGCACCTGCTGCGGGTTCTCGGCCATTTTGGTGGCGAGGGATTTATCCGCGTAGCTGTCGAAGCCCAGCAACTGAGCCAGCTCGTGACGGAGGGCGAGGATTTCCGCCATCACCGGACTGTTGTCCCATTTACCCGCGTTCGGCCCCTGATCGGAGGCGCGGGTGCTGTAGGCGCGGTACATCTCTTCACGCAGGGCCTGGTTGTCGCAGTAGGTCATCACCGGCAGATAGCTCGGGATATCCAGCGTTAACAGGAAGCCTTCCTGCTCTTTCGCTTCGGCCTGGGCTTTCGCCGCCGCCAGGGCGCTTTCCGGCATTCCCGCCAGCTCTGCTTCGTCGGTAATCAGCTTCGTCCAGCCCATGGTGGCGTCAAGGACGTTATTGCTGTACTGGTTACCCAGTTCGGACAGGCGCGCAGCGATTTCACCGTAGCGAACCTGCTTCTCTTTTGGCAGACCGATACCGGACAGTTCGAAATCACGCAGGGCGTTATCAACCGATTTTTTCTGCGCCGTATTCAGTTCGGCATAATGGTCGCCGTCGCGCAGGTCGCGGTAGGCTTTGTACAGCCCTTCGTGCTGGCCGACCCAGGTGCTGTACTCAGAGAGCAGCGGCAGGGTTTGTTCGTAGGCTTCACGTAGTTCCGGGCTGTTTTTCACGGAGTTCAGATGGCTCACCGGGGAGAAGATACGCCCCAGCACGTCGTCCACTTCGGCCAGCGGCTGACACAGATTCTCCCAGGTGTACGGCGCGCCTTGCGCAACCACGCTTTCTACCGCCGCGCGGCAGTTGTCCAGCGACTGGGTAACGGCTGGAACCACATGCTCAGGGAGGATTTTAGAAAACGGTGGCAACGAAAAAGGCGTCAGTAATGGATTGGTCATAAACGCTGTCCTGTTGAAATAGGTGAATGAAGCGCGCATCCGGCGCTGTGCATATTGTTTTCAGTAATGGGGTTAAGTGTAGAGGATTTCAATAGCTGCGCTTACCGGGCCTGCGGGTAATCTGTGCCGTTCTGCTGTAAACTGTGGCAAATCGTCAATTCAGCGGAATACCATTACCCATGCTCAGTTATCGCCACAGCTTCCACGCTGGCAACCATGCCGACGTCCTCAAACACACCGTTCAGAGCCTGATCATTGAATCGCTTAAAGAGAAAGAGAAGCCGTTTCTCTATCTGGACACCCATGCGGGCGCGGGCCGTTATCAGCTGAGCGGCGAGCATGCCGAGCGTACCGGCGAATACCTTGAGGGCATCGCCCGCATCTGGCAGCAGGACGACCTGCCCGCCGAGCTGGAGCCTTACATTGGCGTGGTGAATCACTTCAACCGCAACGGCCAGCTGCGCTACTACCCTGGCTCACCGCTGATTGCCCGCCAGCTGCTGCGCGAGCAGGACAGCCTCCAGCTGACCGAACTGCACCCGAGCGACTTCCCGCTGCTGCGTTCTGAGTTTCAGAAAGATAACCGCGCCCGCGTCGACAAAGCCGACGGCTACCAGCAACTGAAAGCCAAGCTGCCGCCGGTTTCCCGTCGCGGCCTGGTGCTGATCGACCCACCGTACGAAATCAAAACCGACTATCAGGCGGTGGTGACCGGCATTCACGAAGGCTACAAACGTTTTGCGACCGGAACCTATGCCCTGTGGTACCCGGTGGTGCTGCGCGCGCAGATTAAGCGCATGATCAAAGACCTTGAGGCGACCGGCATTCGTAAAATCCTGCAGATTGAGCTGGCGGTACGCCCGGACAGCGACCAGCGCGGCATGACCGCTTCCGGCATGATCGTCATTAACCCGCCGTGGAAGCTGGAAGCGCAGATGAACAACGTGCTGCCGTGGCTGCACAAAACGCTGGTGCCAGCCGGAACGGGCCACGCCACCGTCAGCTGGATCGTACCGGAGTAATTGCAGCCATCGGTGGAAACTATTGATTTCAGGTATACAATCGCGGCAATTCACGATTAAGGACAAAAGCTATGACTAAGCATTATGACTACATCGCAATCGGCGGCGGCAGCGGCGGCATCGCCTCCATCAACCGCGCGGCCATGTACGGCCAGAAATGTGCGCTGATTGAAGCCAAAGCGCTGGGCGGCACCTGCGTGAACGTGGGTTGTGTACCGAAAAAGGTGATGTGGCACGCGGCGCAAATCCGTGAAGCGATCCATATGTACGGTCCGGACTACGGCTTTGACACCACCATTAACAATTTCGACTGGGACAAGCTGATCGCCAGCCGTACCGCCTACATCGACCGCATTCACACCTCGTACGACAACGTGCTGGGCAAAAATAACGTCGACGTGATTCACGGCTTCGCCCGCTTTGTGGACGCGAAAACGATCGAAGTGAACGGCGAGACGATCACCGCCGATCATATCCTGATCGCCACCGGCGGCCGTCCGAGCCACCCGAATATTCCGGGCGCGGAATACGGTATCGACTCCGACGGCTTCTTCGAGCTGCCTGCTCTGCCTGATCGCGTGGCCATTGTGGGCGCAGGTTACATCGCGGTTGAGCTGGCTGGCGTGATTAACGGCCTGGGCGCAGAAGCGCACCTGTTCGTGCGTAAACACGCACCGCTGCGCAGCTTTGACCCGCTGATCGTCGATACGCTGGTTGAAGTGATGAACACCGAAGGCCCAACCCTGCACACCAACGCCGTGCCTAAAGCGGTCGTTAAAAACGCGGACGGCAGCCTGACCCTTGAGCTGGAAGATGGCCGCAGCCAGACCGTTGATTGCCTGATCTGGGCGATTGGCCGTGAACCGGCGAACGACAGCTTTAACCTGGCGGTGACCGGCGTGAAAACCGACGAAAAAGGCTACATCGTCGTCGATAAGTTCCAGAACACCAGCGTACCGGGCATTTACGCCGTCGGTGATAACACCGGTGCGGTTGAACTGACGCCGGTGGCCGTTGCGGCGGGCCGTCGTCTCTCCGAGCGTCTGTTCAACAACAAGCCGGACGAGCATCTGGACTACAGCAACATCCCGACCGTGGTCTTTAGCCACCCGCCAATCGGCACCGTCGGCTTAACCGAGCCGCAGGCGCGCGAGCAGTACGGCGATGACCAGGTGAAAGTGTATAAATCCGCGTTCACCGCGATGTATACCGCCGTCACCTCTCACCGTCAGCCGTGCCGCATGAAGCTGGTCTGCGTGGGCCCGGAAGAGAAGATTGTCGGTATCCACGGCATCGGCTTCGGCATGGATGAGATCCTGCAGGGCTTTGCGGTGGCGCTGAAGATGGGTGCGACCAAGAAAGACTTCGACAACACCGTGGCTATCCACCCAACGGCGGCGGAAGAGTTTGTCACCATGCGATAATGCAGAAGCCCCTCTCCGGAGGGGCTTTTTTTATTCACATACATAAATCGTTGCAAAACGAATGCTCCGAAAAGAGTGATCTACCGCACATATCCCTCCACATCTACCGAAGCGAATGTCTACGCTTATAGGACGCCCGGAGAAACCTGTCTTCAGAACACACAACCGGAGGTCCCTATCACCATGTTCAACCAGAAACTACAGGCTACCGAGAACATCGAATTCGAGATTGCAGAAGAACTGCGCTACGAGACCGATCCCTGCGAGTTAAAACTGGATGAGATGATTGAGGCGGAGCCGGAACCCGAAATGATCGAGGGGCTACCCGCCTCCGATGCCCTGACGCCCGCCGATCGCTACCTTGAACTGTTCGAGCACGTACAGTCGACGCGGCTGTTTGCGGACAGCAAAACCTTCCCCGACTGCGCGCCGAAGATGGATCCGCTGGATATTCTGATCCGCTACCGTAAGGTCAGACGGCACCGGGATTTCGACCTGCGCCAGTTCGTGGAGAACCACTTTTGGCTGCCTGAAACCTACAGCACGGAATATGTCTCCGACCCCGGACTGTCGCTGAAAGAGCACATTGATAGCCTGTGGCCCGTCCTGACGCGCGAACCGCAGGACCATATTCCCTGGTCGTCCCTGCTGGCGCTGCCGCAGGCCTATATCGTGCCCGGCGGGCGATTCAGCGAGACCTACTACTGGGATTCGTACTTCTCCATGCTGGGGCTGGCGGAAAGTGGTCGTAACGATCTGCTGAAGTGCATGGCGGATAACTTCGCGTGGCTGATCGAACGCTACGGCCATATCCCTAACGGCAACCGCACCTATTATCTCAGCCGCTCGCAGCCGCCGGTCTTTGCCCTGATGGTGGAGCTGTTTGAAGAGGACGGCGTGCGCGGCGCGAAGCGCTACCTCGACCATCTCAAAATGGAGCATGCCTTCTGGATGGACGGCGCGGAGTCGCTACTGCTTAATCAGGCCTACCGCAGCGCGGTGCGCATGCCGGACGGTTCATTGCTGAACCGCTACTGGGACGACCGTGACACCCCGCGCGACGAATCGTGGATTGAAGACGTGGAAACCGCCCGCCACTCGGGCCGTCCGCCGAATGAGGTCTATCGCGATCTGCGTGCGGGAGCAGCGTCTGGCTGGGATTACTCCTCCCGCTGGCTGCGCGATCCGGCGCGGCTCGCCAGCATCCGCACGACGCAGTTTATCCCCATCGATTTGAACGCCTTCCTGTTTAAGCTGGAGAGCGCGATTGCCAATATCTCGGCGTCGAAAGGGGATAAAGAGACGGCCGAGCTGTTCCGCCAGAAGGCCACCGATCGCCGCGCGGCGGTGAACCGCTATCTGTGGGACGAGGAGAGTGGCTGTTACCGCGATTACGACTGGCGACGCGAGCAGATGGCGCTGTTTTCTGCCGCCAGCATTGTGCCGCTGTATGTTGGAATGGCGACGCACGAGCAGGCAGAACGTTTATCTGACGCGGTAAAAGCGCGTCTGCTGACGCCGGGTGGGATTCTGGCAACCGAGTACGAAACCGGCGAGCAGTGGGATAAACCCAACGGCTGGGCGCCGCTGCAGTGGATGGCGATCCAGGGGTTCAAGCAGTACGGCAACGACTCGCTGGGGGATGAAATCGCCTGGAGCTGGCTGCATACGGTGAACCACTTCTACAAGACGCACCACAAGCTGATTGAGAAGTACCACATCGCCAGCAGTACGCCGCGCGAAGGGGGCGGCGGGGAGTATCCGCTACAGGATGGCTTCGGCTGGACGAACGGCGTGGTGCGACGGTTGATTGGGTTGTATGGGGAGCCTTGAGAGGGGTGCGATCTGGCCCCTCTCCCCTCCGGGGAGAGGGGGAAAACGTTAGCGAATCACCTCATAAATGGCGGTCTGAATAGACTGCCATTTTTTCGTGGTGGCATCCGGCTGTGACTGCGCGCGTCGCGTTGCCATCTCAAGATCGTGCTTCTGGCGCTTCACCACGGCCGGCACGGTGCAGAACGCTTTCAGATACTCTTTACGTATTGACGTCAGGGACTCGCCGTTTGACATGGCGTGGCTAAGCGTATTGATGAAACGACGACACGGCTTCTCTTCTGCCATGTTCTGCCGATAGCGCAGCATAAGCTCCAGAACGTCGTCATAGCCTGCCGACATCGCCTCTTCGGTCCATGACAGCTTCCAGTCCATCCCACCCTGCAAAAAGAGCAGCGCCACGCGGGTATCGTTGCGGTTAATCGCCGAACGGAAATTACTCTCGTCCCAGGTCACTCCCATGCGCGTCAGCGTCTCGCGCGAAGAAGGGGTTTCGCGCATCTCCTGCGGCGGAGCCGCCGCTTGCGCCGTATTTTCGGCCGCAGGCTGCGGTTTGCTGCTGGTCACCAGCCAGAAGCCGCCTACCACGATGGCAATCACCATCACGCCGACCGCTCCCCATAGCGCACCGGAGATAAGCTGCTCACGCTGTTCGGGCGTCCGCGGGGCGCGCTGGGTCGGCTTTTCAATCGTGTCGCGGACTTCAAATAGATCCCCACCGGTAACCCGATCCATTTTTTGCGCCTTTTCCCAGAACGCGTGCAGCTCGCTGGCATCCACCGCCATGAATCCGGCCGGGTTGACGCGCGTTCTCCCCTCTTCAAACGCGCGTTGAACCGGACGGGAGATCTGCATGTAGTAGTTATCCAGCAGCTGAATTTGCGCCGAACTTAACGTTTTCTGCACCGTAATGCTGTTGCGGATTTGCCGGATGTCGTCGAGGAAGGTTTGCAGCGTTTTGCGCGGCTCCACCAGGAGCGTCAGCATGGACGGGTCGTTAAACAGCGAGGCGTAATAGCGGCTGAACTCTTTTTTATCCACCAGCATTTGCGCCAGTTCACTGAACATCATGCCGCTCAGGACATCGTTGATTTCGCCATGCTTCAGCCAGCGCCGTACGCGGTCAGCGTTAAATAAGGTTTTAAGATGATTATTGAGCCGCACCTGATCGGGCCAGGCCTGCTGAATGAGGCCTTTAATCATTAATTCAATTGCGCGTACCTGCTTGTGCGCCTGCTGTTGCTGGAGTTCGCTTCCCGGGGCCAGCTCGGTGCTGTAGGTCAGAAGCGGCTGCTGCAGACGAAGATGTTCCAGCGTAGTCACAAACCGCATCGCCGCAATAAGCTGGTTTTCACTGACATCCTGCCCGCTTTCGTACTGCGGGACGCGCTGCTGCAGCAGGCGCAGCTGCAGCGTAAATTCCGACATCTCGGCATCATTCAGGTTAAGCTTCTTCGCAACCGTAGCCCATCCCCCGAGCCCTAAACGCGCGCTGTCCAGCTGTTCCAGAAACCAGCGTGGATCTTTCCCCTCAGAAACATGTACATTCAGAAGAAGCAAGATTTCCACCGACGCCTGGCGAATGACCGCCAGACAGTGTTCAAACTGTTCGCGGATATGATGTGATGTGCTGAGAGTCATTGTTTTCCTTAAGCGACAGCGAAGACATCCGGAATGGGCACTAACGGCCGTTTTTCTTTTTATTTATACGCGCTTAACCATACCTGACTTTCTGTTGAAATAAAGTGACAACCCTAAAATCATTTAAAATGTTTCAGGAGAATCTTAATGCCAGTTTTAATGACCTCACGCCTGAACTGCTCGCCCCTGCAGGAGCAAGACTGGCCCTTTTTTCTGGCGTTGCAGCAACACCCCGAAGTCATGCGCTTTGTGGCGGAGAACCGCCCCGTCGCAGCGATCCGGGAGGCGTTTGATTCGCGCCTGACGCCCTGGACGCCAGGCAGCGCGCACTGGCTGTGCCTCGTCGTACGTGATGCCCTCTCACAGGCCCCGCTGGGCGTTACCGGGTATATTCATCGGGAAGAAGATTGCGCCGAAGTGGGCTTTCTTTTTGCCCCCGAGGCGCAGGGCAAAGGTTACGGCTTCGAATCCCTGCAGGCGCTTTGCGATTACGCCTTTCATCAGGGCGGTATTCGTCGGCTCACCGCCACCGTCACCGCGGGAAACGTCGCCTCCAGGCGTCTGCTGGAAAAAGCCCGCTTCCAGCTGGAAGGCGAGCTACGTGAAAGCTATTACCTTTCCGGTCGCTGGCAAAATGACTGGTTATTTGGGTTATTACGGCAGGAATACCTGAACAATAATTCCTGATCAACAGCCATTTGGCGGATATTGCTCGTACCGCGATTCCTCTACAGTATCGCCATTAAGAGGAAACGAATATGAACGGTCATGCGCTAAATATATCTTCTGCCGCCATAGAATTAATAAAGAAACATCAAGGGCTTTCACTGGAGAAATATCGTGATGAAAAGGGTGTATGGGTTATCGGCTATGGGCATGTGATCCGCGAACGGGAAAATTTTCACGGCCTTATCACGCCTCTTCAGGCGGAATATTTACTCCATGAAGATATTCAGCTGTGTGAAACGCTGCTGCGGGAAAAGTGTATACATCCATTAACCCAGCAGCAGCATGACGCGCTGGTACTGATGATACTGAGTTTCGGCGTGACGTCTTCACTCCCGAAAGCGCTGCTTCAGGCCGTCGCCCGGGTGTAGTACATGGCTGCCTGGGTTCGGTTTTTTACCTCCAGCCGGCGAAAAAGCGCTTCCAGATGCGCTTTTACCGTGGCCGCACTGATGTTGAGATTGCGACCAATCTCTTTGTTTGATTCGCCCGCCGCCAGCAGCTTCAGCACCTCACGCTGACGCTCGCTTAAGGAAAGTAACGACTGCGCTGACGATTGCTGGCTGACCCACTCAGCGGGAAAGCAGACCATCCCTCTGGACACGGAATCCAGCACGGCGGCAAACCGCTCAGGGTTGGCGTTACGGGGGATAATAGCCATCACGTTTCGCTGCATGAGTTGTTCAACCCATCGGGTCTCTTTTTTTGCCAGAACCATCATCACCCGTACCGACGGGAAGCGATGCATGATTTCATCCAGGAAAGAACTCTCCTCATCCTGAATTAAATTGCCGTCAATCATGACGATAGCAGACGGTGACGCGGATATTTGCGTCCATAAATCGTCTGCCTGACAAGCCCCCGTTATATTTATTTCAGGAATTAATTTCTGCAAACCGTGTATCGCTCCATGAATAAATATCGACTGCCTGTCAAACATGATTACTCGCATCGTATTTCTCCCTCTGAGAATAGCGAAGGGGGATTCTACATAGGCGCTATTTAAGAAAAAACTCAATGAATGGAGAGGTTACAAATCCGCCAGTGGTTTTTATATTTACCCGCATTTTGACACATCCATATTAAGGATTTCCTTAAGGGGTTCCCTCCCCTTAACATCAGTCATCACAGGAACATACCGCCTGATACTTCAATACGTTGCGCGTTCATCCAGCCAAGCTTATCGCTAAGCAGCGCCGCAATGGCATCCCCGATATCGTCCGGCAAACCTACCCGCCCCAGCGCCGTCTGCGACGCCAGCATCTGGTTAAGCTGCGCGTTGTCGCGCACGCGCCCACCGCCAAAGTCGGTTTCGATCGCGCCTGGTGCGATAATATTGACGGAGATACCGCGCGCTCCAAGCTCCTTCGCCTGATAGCGGGTGAGCACTTCCATCGCCCCTTTCATGGCCGCGTAGGTGCCTGAGCCTGGCTGGGTGAAGCGGGCCAGTCCACTGGAGACATTGAGGATCCGCCCCCCGTCGTTAAGCAGAGGCAGCAGGCGCTGCGTCAGGAAGAAAGGCCCTTTGAAGTGAATGTTCAGCGCCTCATCAAACTGGGCTTCCGTCGTTTCGGTATAGGGTGCGTATAAACCCGTTCCGGCATTGTTCAATAAATAATCAAATGTTTCGCGCTGCCAGACGCTCTTCAGGATCTCCTGAAGCTGTTGAGCAAAATTTTCGAAACTGGCGATATCCCCGACGTTGAGCTTTAATGCCGCCGCCTTGACGCCTTTTTCCTGAATTTCGCGCACAACTTCCAGCGCTTCCTGCTGGCTATGATTGTAGGTCAGGATAATTCCCGTGCCGTCAGCAGCCAGCTTTAACGCAGCGTTTTTACCTAAGCCGCGGCTACCACCCGTCACTAATGCGATACGTTCAGTCATCATAAACCTCGTTTTGGCTGTTATGGAGATTGAGAAAGAGCTTATTAGGTGATAGAAGATCAATAAAGATGGGTAATAACGCTTCACTGTTTCAGTGCAAACAACAATGAGCTTCATCTATGGATAAAATTCACGCAATGCAGCTGTTTGTTCGCGTCGCGGAACTGGAGAGTTTTTCCCGCGCGGCAGAGACATTAACGCTGCCGAAAGGCAGCGTTTCCCGGCAAATTCAGGCACTGGAAAACCGGCTTGGCACCCAGCTACTGCACCGTACCACGCGCCGCGTCAGCCTGACGCAGGACGGCATGGTCTATTACGAACGGGCAAAAGATCTGCTGGCGAATCTGGATGAGCTGGACGGTATGTTTCAGCACGATCCCTCCAGCATCAGCGGAAGGCTGCGCGTGGATATGCCCGTTGGCGTTGCTCGAAATGTCGTCATCCCCAAACTGCCTGCGTTTTTACAGCAGTATCCGGGTATCGAACTGGAGCTCAGCAGCAGCGATCGTCTGGTGGATGTGGTCCGGGAAGGGTTTGATTGCGTCGTCCGCGTGGGTTCCCTGAAGGACTCAGGGCTGATAGCCCGTCCGCTGGGCAAGCTGTCGGTGATAAACTGCGCCAGCCCGGATTATCTGGCGCGTTTTGGCTACCCTGACACGCTGGACGATTTAGGCTCGCACGCCGTGATTCATTATGCCGCGATGCTGGGAAGCCGCCCTCAGGGCTTTGAATTTTATAACGGCAGCACGACGCAGTGGATAAAAACGGGCGGGGTGCTAACCGTCAACAGCACAGAAACTTACCAGGCCGCCTGCCTTGCCGGGCTGGGGATCATTCAGGCCCCGCGCGTTGGGGTGCGCGACCTGCTGCGCGCAAAGAAACTGATTGAGATCCTCCCGCAGTATCGCGCGGAACCGATGCCTGTCTCCCTGATTTACCCCCACCGGCGCAACCTCTCTCGCCGGGTTCACCTGTTTATGGAGTGGCTAACCGAACTCACAAAAGCTTACGTGGACTAGTCGCAAGCTATAATTCAGTAACATCCAGCCAAACGAAAAAGGAAAAGACGCGTGACGCCGGAAAATAACCCGCAACGACCCACCCAACATTTAGATTATGAACCCATCAAGAAGATGGAAACCGAGCCGGAAGAGGCTAAAGCCCCTGGTACAGCCAGCAAGGCGCTGGGCACCGTCACCAGCCTGGCGGAGAGAATTCAGCAGTTTCCCATTGTTGCGCATCTTATACGTGCGACCGAGCGCTTTAATGACCGCATGGGGAACCAGTTCGGTGCCGCGATCACCTATTTTTCGTTCCTGTCGATGATCCCCATCCTGATGGTGTCGTTTGCTGCGGCCGGTTTTGTACTCGCGTCACATCCAACGCTGCTGCAGGATATTTTCAATAAGATCCTGAATAACGTCAGTGACCCGACCCTCGCCACCACGCTGAAAAGCACGATTAACACCGCCGTTCAGCAGCGCACCACCGTCGGGATCGTCGGTTTGCTCATCGCCCTTTACTCCGGCGTTAACTGGATGGGCAACCTCCGCGAAGCTATTCGCGCTCAGTCGCGCGAGGTGTGGGAGCGTAAACCGCAGGATCAGGAGAAAATTTGGGTTAAATATTTCCGCGACTTTGTTTCGCTGATAGGCCTGCTTATCGCGCTCGTCGTCACGCTCTCCATTACCTCCGTGGCGGGCTCCGCGCAGCAGATGATTATTTCTGCGCTCTATCTTGATTACATCGAATGGCTGAAGCCCGCCTGGCGCGGGATCGGGCTGGCGATTTCTATCTTCGCCAACTACCTGCTGTTCTTCTGGATTTTCTGGCGCTTGCCTCGGCATCGTCCGCGTAAGAAGGCGCTGCTCCGCGGCACATTGATTGCGGCGATCGGCTTTGAAGTGATTAAGATCGTGATGACCTACACCCTGCCGTCACTGGTGAAATCCCCGTCCGGCGCGGCATTTGGCTCGGTGCTCGGGCTGATGGCGTTCTTCTACTTCTTCGCGCGTTTAACCCTGTTCTGCGCGGCGTGGATTGCCACCGCCGAGTACAAAGGCGACACGCGAATGCCCGGAAAAACACACCGTTAATTCCGCTCTCGGGCTGATATTTCAGCCCGACTCATCATTTCAGCATATAAATCCAGTCCGTAACTTTTATTTAACCGAAAACCAGTTTTATCCACCAATATTTAAAAAACGTGAAGCATTTCATGGAAGCATTTTGGCTGGCCTGAACATTATCCGCTTTTTGTTGATTTTATAATCAGGAAGCGACTTTGTTACAGATTGAAATGTCGCTTTTGCTGTGCGTAATATGGCCTTTCGTTCGACAAAAAATAAGAAAATATTATGCAATCAACAGCCACAACACTCGACTCTGGTGCGGAAAACGTCCCGGTAAACTCGCGCAATAAAGTTGTCGTCGCATCGCTGATTGGCACCGCCATTGAGTTCTTCGACTTTTACATTTACGCCACCGCAGCGGTCATCGTTTTCCCGCATATTTTCTTCCCGCAGGGAGACCCGACGGCGGCGACGCTACAGTCTCTGGCGACCTTTGCTATCGCGTTTGTGGCGCGTCCGATTGGCTCCGCGCTGTTTGGACACTTCGGCGATCGTATTGGGCGTAAAGTCACCCTGGTGGCCTCGCTGCTGACGATGGGCATCTCCACCGTGGCGATCGGCCTGCTGCCGACCTACGAAACCATCGGCATTCTGGCGCCGGTCCTGCTGGCGCTGGCGCGTTTTGGTCAGGGTCTGGGGCTGGGCGGTGAATGGGGTGGCGCGGCGCTGCTGGCGACCGAGAACGCCCCGCCGCGTAAACGCGCGCTGTACGGTTCATTCCCGCAGCTTGGCGCGCCGATTGGCTTCTTCTTTGCCAACGGGACCTTCCTGCTGCTCTCCTGGCTGCTGACGGACGAACAGTTCATGAGCTGGGGCTGGCGTATTCCGTTTGTCTTCTCGGCCGTGCTGGTGCTGATTGGCCTGTATGTGCGAGTTTCCCTGCATGAGACGCCGGTGTTCGCAAAAGTAGCCGCGGCGAAAAAACAGGTAAAAGTGCCGCTGGGCACCCTGCTGACCAAACACGTGCGCGTGACCGTGCTGGGCACGTTTATCATGCTGGCGACCTACACGCTGTTCTACATCATGACGGTGTATTCCATGACCTACAGTACCGCTGCCGCACCGGTTGGTCTGGGCCTGCCGCGTAACGAAGTGCTGTGGATGCTGATGATGGCGGTGATTGGGTTTGGCGTGATGGTACCGATTGCCGGCCTGCTGGCGGATAAGTTTGGTCGTCGTGCGAGCATGATTACGATCACCACGCTGATCATTCTGTTTGCTCTGTTCGTCTTCCCGCCGCTGCTGAGTTCAGGTAGCCCGGCGCTGGTGATGGCGTACCTGCTGATTGGCCTGAGCCTGATGGGGCTGACCTTCGGCCCGATGGGCGCGCTGCTGCCGGAGCTGTTCCCGACGGAAGTGCGTTATACCGGCGCGTCGTTCTCCTATAACGTCTCGTCTATTCTGGGCGCGTCCGTAGCACCGTATATCGCCACCTGGCTGCAGGCAAATTATGGTCTGTTCTACGTGGGCGTTTATCTGGCGGCCATGGCGGCGCTGACGTTGATTGCGCTGCTGCTGACGCATGAGACTAAGCATCAGGCGCTGTAATTCATTGCGGCCTGATGCCCTCACCCCGGCCCTCTCCCACAGGGAGAGGGAGAAAGGCGTTACTTCTTCATCTGCGACAAAATCGTCCGGCATTGATTCGCCTCGCCTTCTGACGGCGAAATCAACGCCAGCAGCGCGGCGGCCGGGGTGACCAACGTCGCGAGGGCTGCGGCCACCGCGCCACGCGCAATCAGCGGCCCGGGCTTGACGCCCGCCTGCGGATTTTTGAAGGTCCCACGAACGTAAAGCGGCGAGCGCAGGGTAATAATACGAATCCCCTTACTTTCCGGATCGATGGTCAAATCCAGCTGCTCGGAGGCCATGCTGGCGGTACCGGTCACGTTAATCACCGCGTTTTCCGTGTCGAAGGCAAAAATCTGCGGACGCGCCACGCCATTAACCAGATCCACATTCGCCGCCGCGCAGTTCACCCGCACCTCGTCATCGCCAAAGATTTGCCCGATGATAAAGTTACCGACGTTTAGCCCCAGGATCTCCATCAGGTTGCGGCTGACCAGACCGTCGTTCATTAACAGTTTCAGGTTACCGTTGCCGCTGCCCAGCAGCGCCGCCACGGAATTCCCCACCCCGCGAATGTCCGCATCGCCGTTCATTTCACCGAGGGTTTTCTGCATCAGCTCCACGTTCGGCATCAGCTCTTTCAGCTTCAATCGACGCGCCTGGATCTCCGCCCGCCCCTGCATCGGCTTTTTATCGCCTTCCAGGTGAATGTTGGAGGAAATCGTCCCGCCCGCCATGCCAAACTTCAGCGGCTGCAGGCGCAGGTCGGCATTTTTCAGGATGATATGCGTCGAGAGATCGCTCAGCGGCAGCGTGCTGCCATGCTCAATCTTGCGCCCTTTGAAGCGCACATCTGCGTCCATCACGTCCCACTTATCTGTTTCAAAGCGATCGTAAGGCAGCACTTTTCCCGCAGGCTGAACGTCCTTCTTAACCTCTTTTGACTTTGTCCCTTTGCCCGAATCCACGCCTATCAGCGGGCCAAGATCGGCCAGACGCAGCTGGCGGGATTCGACATCCCCTTCCAGTTTTGGCCGTGGTTTTCCGGTGGTGTAGGTCAGCGTGCCGTGAATATCGCTGTCGCCGATGCGGCCGTTGAAATCCCGGTAGTCAAAAACGGACGATTTTTCGGTATCAATTTTGGCAACCAAATGCCCGTCCGTTTCGAACGGCGGGGTATCCGGCAGCAGTACGCCAGTCAGTTCATACAGTTCGCCAAGCGAGTCACCGGCGAACTTGAGCTGCAGGTCGACGCCCCCCATGTTCATCGGGTCGTTGACCGTCCCCACAAACGCCACGCGCGTATTCCCCGAGCGGAAATCCGCCTGCACCGGGAACGGCGTGCCTTCGCTCCGGAGCGCCAGCATGCCGCCGATTTTCCCTTTCCCGTTAAGCGGCTGGCCGTTGTAGCGCCCTTTTGCCGTCAGGCCGAAGACATAATCACCCGCTTTGGCGCTATCGCCTTTCGCTTTGTTGCCCGTGACTTCGCTAAACGGCAGCGGTTTACCCAGCGGATCGACCAGGATCTCCACGTCTGCCTTGCTGACCTTATCGTCGATGGCGATCCGCCCGCGATCGAAAAGAATATTGTCCAGACGGAATGACCACGAAGAGGGCTGGGCATTCGGATCTTTTTCGCCGTCGCTGGCAAGGTTAAACGTCCAGTTATTGTTTTTTTCAGAGAGGCGGATCAGGCGCGCATCGGGCTGCTGGAGCTTGATCCACGGTAGATAGACGGTTTTGGTCAGGAGCGCTAGCGGCGCCAGCGTGGCTTCCACGCGCGGCAGATGCACCATGGTCACTTCGGGGATATCCGGCGGGTTGCCGAGAATAATGTCGTCGGCGTGGACGTGCGGCCAGGGGATCCAGCTTCGCCAGCCGGTCTCCTCTTTCTGACGCTCCCATACCACACCCAGATCGCCACGAATGGCGAAGGGACGGTTCAGCTCAGTTGAGACTTTCTGGTTGATGGTCGGCTTAAGGCGGTTCCAGTCAAACGTCGCGATAATGATGACGACGATCGCGATCAACAACAAGAAAATCCCTGTAATCCAGGAAATGACCCTGGTTGTTTTTGTCATTGTTATCCCCTTTCCTGATGACCTGTCCTGTAAAACTATAGTCCAGACAAAGGGAAACGGGGTTATCAGAGGGTCGTTCTGGCGCTTTCGAGGAGATCCATCGGCACGGGGCGAGAGAGGAAATAGCCTTGCGCCGCCGCTGCGGGAGAGTTTTGCACATCACGCCACTCTTCCAGCGTTTCCACGCCTTCAACGATCACCCCCTGGCAATAGCGATTCATCAACTGCAATAACAGCGTAAACAGATTCCGCCCTTCCGGGGTCTGGCGCAGCATGATGAACAGATCGCGGGCCACCTTGATGTAGTCATAGCGCACTTCGCTGAGGGCCGAGAAGTTCGCCATACCGGTGCCAAAGTCATCCAGCCACAGCGGGCCAAATTCACACATTGACGCAAACGAGGAATCCTGCGGCAGGCGCACGTGCTCCACTAGCTCAAAGCGCAGCCACGGCAGGGTGGCGATCAGCTCCTGCAGCTTCGCGTTCTGACGCAGTGCCAGCAGAGTTGGGCCATCCACGTTCACCGAGGCGAGGATCGTATGCTGCTCGAAAAAGGCCTGTTTCGTCGCCAGCATACGGAGCTGCTCTTCCAGCACGTCCAGACGCTGGCGAACGGCAACTTCGGCAAAGTAGCGATCCGGCGCGATGCGCTGAGTAGGGTTTGAGGGATGCGTAACGACGGTCAAAATCTCAATTGCCATCAGCCGACCGTCCGTTCGATAGATCGGCTGCCAGGTGTACGCGCGCTCACATTGCAGCCAGTAGCGATGCTCCTGCAAGTTCTCAATACTTGCCTCAGGCGTAGTGCTCAGCCGCTGGATAACCTGCTCTGACTTCATTTCAGATGTCCTGTTGTTGGGATAGCCTTTCTGGACTCGTCACAGGATTATCGGCGCGATAATTGAGAACTTTATGTTCAATTCACCGTGAAAATGAAATTAAGATGACAGAAATTTGCCGGAACACGCGCTGGCTCAAATAAAATAATGGAACACCGTTTTAATATAGTTGACCATCTAATTCACTCGGCGCACACTGCTGAAAATTCTTCTGTTCAGGTTCACGACTATGTCCAAAAAAATTGCCGTGATTGGCGAATGCATGATTGAGCTGTCACAAAAAGGCGCGGAAGTCAGCCGCGGATTTGGTGGCGATACGTTAAACACCTCGGTTTACATTGCCCGTCAGGTTGCGCCTGAGGCACTCACCGTGAACTACGTCACCGCCCTCGGCACGGACAGCTTCAGCCAGCAGATGCTGGAAGCCTGGCAAAGTGAACATGTTGACACCTCGCTGATCCAGCGTATGGAAAACCGCCTGCCTGGGCTTTACTACATCGAAACTGACAGCACCGGCGAACGCACGTTTTATTACTGGCGTAACGAAGCCGCGGCCAAATTCTGGCTGGAGAGCGACGCCGCTGGGGCCATCTGCGAAGAGCTGGCGACGTTTGACTATCTCTATCTGAGCGGCATTAGCCTGGCGATTTTAAGCCCGACCAGCCGCGAAAAGCTGCTCTCGCTGCTGCGCGAATGCCGCGCCAACGGCGGGAAGGTGATTTTTGATAACAACTACCGCCCGCGCCTGTGGGCCAGCCGCGAAGAGACGCAGCAGGTTTATCATCAGATGCTGCAGTGCACGGACATCGCCTTCCTCACGCTCGATGATGAAGACGCCCTGTGGGGTGAAAAGCCGGTTGAGGACGTGATTGCCCGCACGCACGCAGCAGGCGTGAGCGAAGTGGTGATTAAGCGCGGCGCGGAGTCGTGCCTGGTCGCGATTGCGGGTGAAGCGGTGGTTGAGGTCCCTGCGGTGAAGCTGGCCAAAGAGAAAGTGATTGATACCACTGCGGCGGGGGATTCCTTCAGCGCGGGCTACCTGGCGGTACGCCTGACGGGGGGAACGCCGGAAGCGGCGGCACAGCGTGGGCACCTGACGGCCAGCACCGTGATTCAGTATCGCGGAGCGATTATTCCGCGCGAGGCGATGCCTGTTTAGTTTCCCCTAACCCTCTCCCCAAAGGGGAGAGGGCCAGCGTGAGGGGGTTACTGCCCCTGCGGAATATCCGACGCGTCCTGGTGTAGATCATCAGCCGTTGCAGCCTGCGCCGGCTGCGACGCGGTAGCCATAATGGAATCCCAGGTCTTCTGAAGTTCCTTCATGTCATATTCCGGCTCGCCTTTCGGCTGCAGAAGGATCAACGCCATATCCTGCGACAGTTGCTGACGTAAATCCTGATTCAGCATATTCACAGTCAGACCGTTCAGGAAGTCCTGACGCAGCTTCTGGTACTGCTCAGGCGCAATGTCGACAACCTGATTCTGCAGGGAGCGAATCCGCTGGCTGATCAGAATGTCGGTATCGGCGCGAGCGTAGGTGGCAAACAGCTTCTGCAGCTCCAGTTTTTTCTGGGCCAGCAGCGCGTTGAACTCCTCTTCAGAGAGCCCCTCTTTACGCACTTTTGCCAGCTCTTTCGCCACCACACCCAGGTTCGCATTCAGTTTATCGCCCGGAGATTCAACGTTAATGGCACATTGCGCACGCTGGAACAGCACGCGGCAGTCAAAGCCAAGGCCAATGTTCTTCACGTTGTTTTTGCTGAGCGTCTGCTGAACGTGCCAGAACAACGCTTCACGCGCCAGATCGGCACGCCAGTAGCGCAGCAGCGCCGCAGACTCGCGAATAGGCTGCCAGGCGTTATCCCACATCACGGAGAGCCTGTCCTGGCGCACGGTGTCCGTCATAATGCTGACAGGCTCGGCGCGCAGCGGAGAGAGCGTCGGGACAGGGGCTGGCGTTTCGCGTTTGCCCTTCAGATCGCCAAACGCTTTGTTTATCTGCTCAACCACCGCGCGGCTATCCACATTGCCGACGACGATCAGCGTCATCGCGTCCGGGGTGTACCATTTCTGGTAGAACGATTTTACCTGTTCGACGTCCACCGGCTGCTTCAGCGGCTCTGCCGGATCGTGCCCCAGCAATGTTGAGCCTTTCAGACGGTAACGCCACCAGCCCTCTTTGGTATCCGCAGGCCAGGTCGCCACCATGTCGCCGTTGCTCAACGCATAGTTCACGGTGTCCGGCGTAATCGCCAGGTTGCCAGAGGCATCGGAGAGATAGGTAAGGGCTTCTTTAAGCAGGTCGTTACGGTTATTTGGCAGGCTCAGGTTAAACATGGTGTAGTCATAGGAGACCACAGCCGGAGGAAGGGGACGTTTCGGATCGATGGCCTGTTGCCACAGCGAACGCACCTGTACTGCCTGCAAGCTGCCGCTCTGCGTGAGCGCCAGACGGGGAATAAAATGGCTAAAACCGGTTTGCTGAGTGCTTTCCGTAAGGGAGCCGGTATTTACGGACAGACGGATTTCAATACGATCGCTGGGACGCTGTGGAGTAGATAACACCTGCCACTGAAAACCGTTCGCTAGCGTGCCTTGTTGCCAGGCCGGGTCTGGCTGGAGCGCATCTGCCTGCACATAACTGGCTGCTGCCATCATCAGCAAACCGCCGGTTAAGAGTCGAATTTTTGTGCCCTGCATGTGAACCCCTGATCAACATTCCTGGTTAAAAAGAGTGTCTCGCGACGCGCTGCACTCTAAAAGATGACGATGAAAACACGTCGATTAGACCGCGCGTTCGGCAAAACGTCACGGTCCGAAGTGAAATATACCCAAAAAAAATCTTGTCGAATTATGACAGGTATGAACAGTTATTATGCGCAGGAGCCCGCATCCCGACAAGGGAATGCGGGCAATTGTGACAAGATTAGGAGGTTAAACCAGGATTTTTGCTATCAGACGCGCGATTATTCAGCGTATCGTTGAGCTTCTTGTGATCCAGCTCTTTCACCCATTTCGCGACCACCACCGTGGCCACGCCATTACCCACCAGGTTGGTAAGAGCACGCGCCTCAGACATAAAGCGGTCAATACCAAGAATCAGTGCCAGACCCGCCACCGGCAGATGCCCCACCGCAGAAATGGTGGCCGCCAGCACGATAAAGCCGCTGCCCGTCACGCCCGCCGCCCCTTTAGACGACAGCAAGAGCACCACCAGCAGGGTGATTTGATGGAAAATATCCATATGGCTGTTGGTCGCCTGGGCGATAAACACGGCCGCCATCGTCAGGTATATCGAGGTACCGTCAAGGTTGAAGGAGTACCCCGTCGGGATCACCAGGCCGACCACTGATTTACGGCACCCGAGCTTTTCCATCTTGTCGAGCATACGCGGCAGCGCCGATTCTGAAGAGGAGGTCCCCAGAACAATCAGCAGCTCTTCACGGATGTAGCGGATGAATTTGAAAATGCTGAAGCCTGTCGCACGGGCGATGGAGCCCAGCACCACCACAACGAAAAGAATACAGGTGATGTAGAAGCAGATGATCAGCTGACCCAGCTGCACCAGCGTGCCAACGCCATACTTGCCGATGGTGAAGGCCATCGCACCGAAGGCACCGATCGGCGCCAGGCGCATGATCATATTGATGATGCCAAAGATGACCTGCGAGAAGCTTTCAATCACGTTGAAGATAAGCTGGCCTTTGCTGCCCAGACGGTGCAGGGCGAAGCCAAACATCACGGCAAACAGCAGCACCTGCAGAATGTTTCCGCTGGCGAAGGCGCCGATGACGCTGCCAGGGATGACGTCCAGCAGGAAGGCGACCACGCCCTGATCCTTCGCCTGTTCGGCATAGACCGCAACCGCTTTGGCATCCAGCGTAGAGGGATCAACGTTCATACCCGCGCCAGGCTGTACCACGTTGACGATGACCAGACCAATAATCAGCGCAAGGGTACTGACCACTTCAAAGTAGAGAAGCGCCACTGCACCGGTACGGCCCACTGCCTTCATGCTTTCCATGCCAGCGATGCCCGTTACCACCGTACAGAAGATCACCGGGGCGATGACCATTTTAATGAGCTTAACGAACGCGTCGCCAAGCGGTTTCATTTGCGCGCCCAGCTCCGGGTAATAGTGACCCAGCAGAATACCGATGGCGATGGCTGTCAGGACCTGGAAATAAAGACTTTTAAAGAGTGAGGTTTTCATAGGGTGTCCTTGGGAAGAAAAACCACAGGCTTTGTAAGGTTATGGTTAACCTGCGGCTCTAAAATAACACCCGTATAACAGGACAGAAATAAACCCGGTTCAAATTTGAAACACAAATGTTAAGAACTTTGAACTGGCTCGCACAAGCCAGCAACAAAATTACACTTTTGCGTTATGGTCAGCGCCAGAAAGGTATCGCTGCTCGAAGACATCCGGCGGCACCGCGGGGGCAAAAAGGTAGCCCTGGCCGCTCTCGACGCCCGCCTCTGCCAGCCAGACGCGTTGCGCTTCGGTTTCAATCCCCTCGGCAATAAGGTGCACCTTGAGGCTGCGCGCCATCTGGACGATGGCCTGCACCATGCTGCTGTCCTCCGGCAGCCCGTCGACAAACGATTTATCGATTTTGAGCACGTCCACCGGCAGGGCTTTCATGTGCTGAAGCTGGCGCAGCCCGGCGTAGCCCATACCAAAATCGTCCAGCGCGATGCGAATGCCGGCATTGCGCAGCGGCTTCAGGATGGCCACCGCGTCGTTAGGATCGTCAATGCGCCGGCTCTCCGTCACTTCCAGCGTCAGCGTATCAGGCTTGATCCGGTAGCGGTGGATCAGCTCCAGCATCTCGGAGACCATCGTCGGATGCATAAGCTGCAGGGCAGACAAGTTGACCGACAGCGGCAGCGTTACGCCGCGCTCCTGCCAGGCGGCAAGCTGGCGGCAGGACTCCTCCAGTACCCAATAGCCAACGGTGACCATCAGGCCGCACGATTCGATGCGCTCAATCAGCCCCTCCGGCAGCTCCCAGGAGCCATCCGGCTGCTGCAGGCGGAGCAGCGCCTCGGCGCTTTTCACTTCCCCCGTCTGTAAATTCACCTGCGGCTGTAGCCAGAGGGCGAACTGACGGTTATCCAGCGCGGTCAGGATATCGCTCTCTTCCGTCAGGCGCTGCTGCGCCTTTTCCATCTGCTCCGGGTCGAAGAACTGGATCTGATTTTTCCCTTTGCGCCGGGCGGTAAACGCCGCCGAGAACGCGCGGCGGTACAGCTGTTCCGCCGTTAAATCACCGTAGTACATGGCGATACCGATACTGGCGCTCGGACGAAGCTGGATGCCCTGCACGGGCAGCCGCTCATTTATGACAGTGAGTACTTGCTGACCTAATGTGATGGCGTGCCACGGCTCTTTCACGCCGTTGGCAATCACCACCAGGTCGTAACCGCTGACCTGGGTCAGCACCATGCGCGGGGCAAGGACAGACTTCACCTTTTCCACCAGCGTCAGCAACAGCATTTCACGCTGGCTCTCCTTGAGCACGCCCGCCGTGTCCTGCAGGGTTTCACAGGCAATCACCATCAGCGCCGTGGTTTGCTGCCGCGCAACGGTCTGCTCCAGCATTGCCATCAGAAACGCTTTATTAGGTAGCTCCGACACCGGGAAGCGCGTGGCGCTGTTGTTTAGCTCATCCTGATGACGCTGGATGCGCTGCTGGTTGAGGTTGTAGCTGCGCACCAGCATACCGATCTCATCGTCTTGATGCAGACGCGGCAGCTCAAGCTGGTGCCCCAGTTGATCCTGCGGCGAAAGCCCATTCAGCTCGCGGGCGATACGGCGCAGCGGGTGAACAATGAGGCGGTTTATACACCACGTCAGCGCTACGCTGATGATCAGGGTCATAAGTAAGCAAGTGGTCACTAACGTAACCACCCAACTCATGACGAATTTATACATCCGGTACGAGTCCGCCTGCAGAACCAGGTAGGCCAGTGGCTGCGGATTGGCAGGACGTTCCAGCGAATAGAGAGGCAGAGAAATTTGCACCGGCAGCTCAAACAGGCGCATCACCATCATCGGGACGGGACGCTCCGGGATAAAACTCATCCGCAACGCCTGGAACTGGTTGGGTAAGACGACATCGGCGCGGCTAACGACCCCGGCAGGCTGAATGCGCTTTAAGATGGTTTCCGCTTCGGGAATGTCCCCTTTCAGGATCGAGGCGGAGAGCGGGCCGCGCACCGAGCGGGCGATACTTTCTAACTGCGAAGCCGTGTTATAGCGATTCTGCTGTACGGAATGAAACAGCAAAATTACGCAGAAGAGCAGTACAAACAGCATAGTGACGGCAGAGACCATCGCCATTTGTTTGATCGTTAAGGAACGGCTGACACGCAAAATGACTCTCCACAAAACTCGAAGCGCAGGGCACGCCAGGGTGTAAACCTGGCGCGCCTGAGTATACCCGATTGCCGCGCTATTAAGAGAGACTTACAAATGGATTAAGGAAAATCCGATTACCAGTCCGCATAAGGAATAAGCGGCTGCGGCGGTAAGTCCATATCGCCCTGCCAGCCTGCAGCAGAGTAGCGCACATAAATTAGCGCATGGCTTGGGGTGTAATCTTTCGCTTCCTGAATATCTACGCCCATGCCCACAAACCAGTTGGAGGTGACCCGGCGTTCGATAATTGCCCGCGCGGTATAACCCGTCCCGGAGGAGGAGCTGCCGGTTTCCATCGCGCCACGGTCGGTATAGCGGCCTGGCTCATCGGTCGGGATCAGGCTCTGGATCGGGTAACGCAGCTCGTCTTTGGTTTTGGAGTGGGACCAGGACACCGAGCCACCCAGCTCCCAGGACCAGTTTTCCGTACGCTTACGCCAGGTCACCGGCAGCGCGAAGGAGACATACTCCTGCGGGCTGTAGTAGCCGCCCTGACCGAGGGAATAGCCGCTCAGATCCTTATCGTAGTGCCAGAGCATATTGGAGACGCCGACCGTCAGGCGCTCGTTGTTTTTATTAATGAGCTTGTAGTAATAACCCGTCATCCAGCGGACGCGCCAGTTATCTTCCACATTTTTACCGGTCAGCGTTTCCGCGTTCAGGCTTGACCAGACGCCGTTCGCCTCGCCTTTGTCATAGCTGATGCTTACCCCGCCGCCGGTCGCGCGCACGCCGCCCCAGGTGGTGCCGGTATTGGTATCTTTTTGCCCGGCGAACGCCAGCAGAGAGCTGGAGATAGGCCGACGATGGGCGTTGACGGTATAGCCGATGGGGCCTAAATCGCTGCTGTAGCTGATACCGCCCACCACGTCGACGACGTCAAAGCCCATTGGCGTGGTACCAATATCCATCGCCCAGGTTTTATTCTGCCAGCCAACGGCGACGCTGGCGCCGCTGTCGCTCTGGCTGGTGTTGCCGCTACACGGCGTGTCGTAGCAGGTCCCCCATTTAGGGTCGTAGGTTCCGTTATTGTTATCAAAGGTGCCAGCGTCCATGTTGACCAGATCGCTTCTGAAGAACATGCGCCCGTCAGAGAGCGGGGCGTCCACCTGGAGCATGGTGGTATGCGCTTTCAGGTCGGAATAGCCGCCCGTGCCGCTGGAGCCCCAGTAGTCGTGCTGCAGCGTGACGTTAACATCCTGCTGACGGTACAAATCACCGGCGTCACTGCGCACGCCGCGCTTCAGCCAGTCATCTTTTTCATCGTTACGCGTCAGACGGGTGAAACTGTCATTGTCCACCGGACGCGTCGTGGTGATACCGGACGACACCATCGCATCTTTATACGTCTCCAGCGCCTGCTGCGGCTGGCCGTTTTGCGTCTGGAAGCGGGCAGCATCACGCAGCACCAGCGCGCTTTCCATGGAGGCGGGCTGCGATTTGGCCTGCGGAATGATTTTGCTGAAGGTCTGTTCTGCGGCAGAGGAATCGCCCAGACCTGCCTGCGCCATCGCGATCCGGCGCTGCATATTGAGCGACGGCGGCTGGCCGTTTTGCGCTGCGGGCAGTTTCGCGAGCTCCGCACGGGCGGCATCTTTGTTACCTTCCGCGCTGTAAATTTCGGTCAGACCGAGGATCGCGTCTTCGTTCTGCGGCTCACGCTGCAGGACGGCGCTGTACGTCGTTTTCGCCGCGTTCAGATCGCCACGCTGCTGCGCCCAGTCCGCCAGCGTCAGGTCGATGCGGGTTGAGGCAGGCTGTTGACGCAGAAGATTTTCTGCCTCCTGCTCTTTGCCGCTGTCGCGCAGGCGGTTGGCGGTTTCCAGCACCTGATTGCTTTGCAGACGGTCGGCAAGTTCCTGAATATTGCCGTTCCACTGGCTGCGCGGCAGGGTATTCAGATGCGCCAGCGCAGCCCGGTCCTGATCGTTTCCGGACAGGTAGAGCCCGTTGGCATACACCTGCTCCGGGTCAGACGGTTTCTGGCTGGCAAGCTGGCGCATCAGGGTATCCGCCTGGCTGCGCTGGCCCGCGCTGTAGAGATCGCGCGAGAGACGATACGTTATCCAGACGTCACCGGGCGAGAGTGCCAGACGGCGACGCTGAATGTCTGCCGCCTGAGCGTATTTCCCCTGACTCTCCAGCTGTTCTGCCTGGGCGGAAAGCTGCTCGTTAGTCAGGCTACGCTCAATATCATCAATACTCCGGCGCTGGCTGGCAGAGAGCGACTGGATAAACTGCGAAGCTTTCTCCGGGGACTGCGCGCGGTAAACATTGGCAAGGCCGCGAACCGCATTGCTGTTGCTGCTGTCCATACGTAACGCCTGGCGGTAATAACGCTCCGCCGCGTCGTTATCTTTACGCGCGGCGGCAGCATCTCCCAGCCCCAGCACCGCATAGCTGTCGGTATTGTCGACGTTGCGCGCCTGCTGATAGTAACGCTCCGCCTGCGCCGGGTTATTCGCCTTCAGCGCCGCATCCCCCTGCTGGATCAGCAGCCAGTAGCGGTTAACCTTCAGCAAGCTGTCCCATTTCCCGCGGTTATCGCTCTGCGGATCGAGGGCAATCGCCTTTTCAAACTGTGCCACCGCGCGGGCGCGGTCGCCTTTCTGGGAATAGGCCTGCCCCAGAGCCCCCACCGCTTCACTGTCGGCATGGTTGGCGCTGACGGCTTTTTGCAGCTCCGCCACCGCCTTACTCCCCTGCCCGGCATCCACTGCCGCCAGCCCTTCCGCTTTCGCGCGGAACGCCGGGTCAGCGAGCTGCTTTTGCTGCGCCTCAAGCTGGGCGCGCGCCGCCGCGACGCTATCGCCGTCGCTGAAGACGGTCAGGTATTTTTGCAGCGCGGTGACGCTGGCGCTGCTGGCTGGCTGGTCTTTGATCTGCTCATACCACATGTCAGAGGCCTGGCCGCGGCCGCCGGTGGATTTAGCCATCTCCTGCAGCACCGCAAAGCCTTCATCACGGCGTCCGCTCTGGAACAGAAGCTGGGCCAGCGTCGTCTGGAGCTGGGTATTCCCGGGGCTGCTGCTGTTTATTTTTTTCAGTTGGTTGATGGCCGAAGCGCGACGGGCAGGATCTTTCGCCACCACATTCCAGTATTCCGTCGCCACGTCGCCGCCCGGCGGGTTGCCGTCAAAGAGCTTGTCATAGGCGGCAATCGCCTCCTGCGTGTGCCCTGTCGTAGCGAGTAAGCGCGCCTGCTGAAGCTGCTGGCGGCCATCCGGGGTGGAAAGCAGCATGGTATTGCGTGAGGACTGGTACGCGCCGGAGTCAGGGGCGATCCCCTTCAGGCGGTCCAACTCTTTTTGCGCTCCGGCGTTATCGCCCTGGCGCAGCAGGTAGCGAAAGCGGGCGGCAATGACGTCAGGGTTGTTCGGATCGATCAGCTCAAGACGGTAGAGCGACTGACGAACCAAATCCTCGCGATGGGTCGATTCGCCCAGCCGAACCTGCTCCAGCAGCTGTTTCTGCTGCGGAGAGTTAACGGCCTGCGCCAGCGGCATCAGTGCCAGCCCAAGCGATAGAGTGAGTAGATTTACTGTGAACTTGCGCATTCCTGGCCCCAATCCGGTATTAATTCACCCTTAGCGGTGAAGCGAAAACGATGCTGATCCCATCCCTGACCAAAAAGAGTCAATACATAGCTGTAGTAGGCATTGTTATCGGGAAAATGATCTGCCACGCGCTGGCGCTGAACCGCCTGGGCATCGCGCTGCTGTAAAAACGGCAGCATCGCGGCAGAGAACCCGACCGGGCCATTGCCGGTGTGTTTACCCGTCGCCACATCCACTTTCTCCGGCGGCACGCCCTGTTTAATTGTCTTTGCCGCCATCGGCTGGAAGCGCGTCAGCAGCCGGGCTTTTTGAGGATCTTTATCGCTCATCATGCCCACCCAAAGGTAGACACGGATGGCGTCATACCCCCCTTCCAGCGTTTTATCCTGCTGTAGCTGCCAGCCTTTGTTTTTCTGATACTGCACCCAGTTCGGCGAGAATCCCTTCGGCGCGCTTTCCAGCAGCAGACGCAGATTGGTTTCACGCAGCGTGGTCCACGGGGCACCGTAGCGGGTGAAATAGCTCGCTAACTGTGGAGGAAGGTAGCTGGGGTTAAAGCGCCAGGCGTTTTCTTCGGCAAAACCGACTTTACCGGGAAGCAGCATTGAGCCGAGCCCCGGCACTTTCACTACTTCCTCGCTGGCAATGCGTTTTAGCAGTGCCTTGCCCGTTTGGGTATAGTCCGGGTCTTTCCATAACCGGCCCGCTTCGAGCAGCGACCAGGCAATCCAGACATCGGCATCTGAGGCGGAGTTGGTATCAATCACCCCCCAGTTTTCTTTGTCTTTCTGTCCCCAGAGCCAGGCGGGCAGACGATCGTTGAGATTGCCGCTGGCGAGGTTATCGCGCGTCCACGTCAGCAGCTGGTCAAACGCCTTGCGATCGTTAGCGGCCAGGGCAAAGAACAACGCATAGCTTTGCCCTTCCGACGTTGTAATTTTGCGCGTGTCGCTCGGATCGATGACGCGCCCGCCCTCGCTGATGTAATCCTTTTTAAACTGCTCCCAGGCAGGCCAGGTACAGGCGGCGCGAAGAGGGATCGCCGCCAGCATCAACGCTGCGACTACACACCAGCGAAAGGCTTTCATCACGTCTTACTCATCCGGGTTAAGGCGACGACGGCTGATGATGCGCAGCAGACGCCACAGCACCCATGCCAGCAAGACCACGCTGACCGCAGCCAGGATGGCGAGCAGAACCGGATGGTTCGACAGCGCATACCACAGGCGCTCGAACCACGGCAGATGGCCGACGTAATACACATCACCCACGCGCAGGCTGTTGACACCGGACTCGCGGATCACCGACACAGAACCAAACATCGCGGCACGTTTGCCGCTGTCGTTCATCGCGGTATTCAGCAGCTCATAGCCGCGCGGGCTGTCCGCCAGCAGGGCTATCACGCTACGCTGATCGTTGTAAGGAGACTGGAAGCCCACCACCGCAGCCATCGCCCCCTGAGAGGTTACGGCCGTCTGCGCGCTGGCCTTACGGTCGTTCACGTCCGGCATAATGCTTGGGAACTCGGTCTGGCGAAGCGGCGTGTTAACCCACGACTCGGTGGCTTTCACCAGCAGGTCGATACGTTTTTCATCCTTCAGCTTGTCCGGGATGGTGCCGATCACCATGATATCCGCATCTTTGTTCTGGATCTGACTGCCATCGTCCGTCAACGTGACGTTAACTGCCGGTAATCCGGTTTGCGCGCCTACGGTTGCCATGGTGTCGAGCAGGGTCGTCACCTGACCTTCGTTTGGCGCTTTTGGCATCACCACAATGGATTCAGAGAGATCGGCCATGCGGCTGAACGGGAAACCTGCGTTAGCAAAGGCACGCAGATCCGGCATCGCCAGGAAATGGTAGTACTTTGAGAAGTCGATGGTCGACTCATCGCCGATCACAACGTGGTTTTGTACCGGCTGGAAGGTGATGCAGTTATCCACCGAACCGCCAGGCATCGGGTTCATGTACTGGAAATCAAAACGCAGCTGGTTGATCGCGCCAAGCTTCAGCGCCGGAATAGAGACGTCCGTTTTACCGTCCAGCAGCCCCTGCAGCACCGGCAGGCGGAGCATCAGACGGTTAGTGTCCTGGGTACTTTGCAGGCTGAACGATTGCAGGAACTGGTTGTTCAGGCTGATATCCATGCGCGAGCTGTCTTTCGTCGCCGGCGCGGTATAGCGGTAGTTGAGATTGATATCAATGCCGTTGGTGCGCAGCAGGTACAGATCCGGCGGCAGGTTCAGCGACAGGCTAATCGGCGATGGCTCAAGGCCGGAGGCCTGCAGCTGCTCTTCATAGGTTTTCAGTTCACCAAACGTCACGGCGCGGTCGGTACGCACCCAGTTTGGCGCGTCATAAGGTTTACGCGCCAGCAGCGGCTTAACTTCGTCCACCACCACGCTGTTGCCGCGGAAAAGGACGTTGCCCTGAGCAATCGCCTTCGCGGCCTGGACCAGATCTTTATCATCACGACCAAAGACCACCAGCAGCTTCACGTACGGGTTATCCGGGTGGCTTACCATCTCAATGGTTGGCGCTTTGACTTCCGGGTGGTCGCGCAGGAAGCCCGGACGCTTCGCGTTGGTTGCAAAGACAATCGCGTTCCTGTCCGGCATTTTGTCATACATTACCGGGAAGTTCTGACCGCGCCAGCCGGAGCGGGAGCCAAACCAGGAGGCCACAATGGTCGCCGCCAGCTGCTCGGTCACGTCAGGGGACGATGCAAACACCATCGGCAGCGTGAGCGGACGGTTATCTCGCGGGTCGAAGAACGGAACCGGGAACGCCGACAGATCGTTTTTCAGCGCCAGCGGCTGGTAGGTCATCTGCAGCGAGGAGTTACGCCCGACGTCCAGCCACAGCGTGTTGCTGGCGGGGTTTTCGCAGACATCGCGGTAGTGACCAACAAACTCCAGACGGATACGGTTAAAGTCGGTGATGAAGAGCGGGTTAATCGGCACCTGCGCCTGTGTTTTCTTACCCAGCTGCTCTTTGGTCACCGGCAGAACGTCCATCAGTTCATCGTTCAGGTAGACCTTCAGCTGAGACTGCGTCGGCAGCAGGGATGGCGACGGGGTGTATTCAAGGTTCAGTACCGCATTTGAAACAACCTCATCGCTGCGCATACCAAATTCAATGCTGCCGTTAGGGTTGACGCCGCGCAGCACCATGCTGCCCGGCGGCGGCGCAATTTGCGCGAAGGTCAGCTTCACGTCCCGCGACGGCACATTATCTGCGACAACGGGCGCGTTAGCCCCCCGCACGCCCGGCATCACCTGCCCGATGACCGGATTCTCGGCCGGCAGGGTGTTCCCCTCCGTTGGCTGGTTCGGAATGATGTTTTCTGTTTGACCGGGTGCCGCCGTAACAACCGGATCGGTTGCCTGCGCGACGACAGGGACCGTCGGCGCAGGCGTCGCCGCTGCGTTACCGGGTGCTGCGTTAGCCATTGTTGCGGGAAGTGCACTCACTCCCATTGCCACTGCACATAACCAGGAAAGTTTTGTTTTCATCGCGTTATCATCATTGTTGAGCCATAACCGGGTCCGCCTGCTTCGTCTCATCCCGCTCGGGACGACGAGGAATGAACGACACGACCCAGGAAACCAGCGAAGTAAGTGACCGGAAAATTAATTTCACCGACGACGGGGCAAATTCTGCAAGGTGACGATAGCCACGGAACCCCAGCTTCAGAATATCCAGCAGGCTTTCCAGTGGTTTATCTTCCGGGAAGCTGTCCTGCCAGAGAGCCCATGTATCCGCACGGGCAAACGTACACTGCACAAAATCAATGTGTTGCTTTTTGGTCAACGGCATCAGCTGCAGACCCACTTCACTGCCTGCCACACGCACAACCTGCGTCGGGAAGACATACTCCTGCTGACCGCGCTTAAGCAGCAGGTTAACCTTCTGCCCTTCCAGCACTTTCGCCTGGCCGTTGATTTTGATCCCCAGGCCACCGTCAGAGAAGTCGTGCACCGTGCAGGAGAAGAGGTGACCATCTTCACGGGCGATTGCCGCAGGCATGCAGATTTCAACGCGATGCGCGCGACGAACCTGTTTACTCTCTACCGACACCGCCACCGCGCCGCCGAGGATAATCAGGTTGTAGAACACCCAGGCCATACTGACAAAGACGGTCAGGATTTCGTTTTCCGGGCCGTAGAAGTAGCGCCAGATACCGGCGATCACGCCGACAATATTCAGCAGCACGAGGAAGATATACGGGCGGGAGATCACCCAGTCGACGTACTCCTCTTCCACCAGACCGCCCTTCGCGGTGACGTTGAATTTCCCTTTGTGCGGGTTAATCAGCGCGACCATCGTCGGCGGCGCGATGTACCACGCCAGCACCGTTTCGTAGATTTCACTCCAGAAGGAGTGCCGGTATTTGCCCTGAATCTTCGAGTTCGTCAGGCTCGCGTGGATCATGTGCGGCAGAACGAACAGCGCAATCATCAGCGCGGGGGCGTAAATGATATAGGCGTGAAGGAGCAGAAACGCCAGCGGCGCGGTCAGGAAGATCAGCCGCGGGATGCCGGACAAGAAGTGGAACATGGCGTTGACGTAGCAGAGACGTTGCGCCAGCTTGAGCCCTTTGCCTATCAGCGGGTTATCGAGGCGGAAAATCTGCACCATGCCGCGCGCCCAGCGAATACGCTGACCGATGTGTGCCGAGAGTGATTCCGTCGCCAGACCGGCGGCCTGAGGAATACGCATGTAGGCAGAGGTATAGCCGCGGCGGTGCAGGCGCAGCGAGGTATGCGCATCTTCCGTTACCGTTTCAACGGCAATTCCGCCGATTTCATCCAGCGGCTTACGGCGGATAACCGCGCAGGAGCCGCAGAAGAAGGTGGCATCCCACATGTCGTTCCCGTCCTGCACCAGCCCATAGAACAGCGTGCCTTCGTTCGGGGTTTTGCGGAAGCGGCCAAGGTTACGTTCAAACGGGTCCGGCGAGAAGAAGTGGTGCGGCGTCTGCATCATCGCCAGCTCTTTCTCTTTCAGGAACCAGCCCATGGTCATCTGCAGGAACGAGCGCGTCGGCACGTGGTCACAGTCAAAAATCGAGACGAACTCCCCGGAGGCATATTTCAGGGCGTTGTTGATGTTCCCCGCCTTAGCGTGTTCATGCGTCGGGCGGGCGATGTACTCAACGCCGACCTCTTCCGCAAACTGGCGAAACGCCGGACGGTTGCCGTCATCCAGGATCCAGACTTTGAGCTTATCTTTCGGCCAGTCGATGCCCAGCGCGGCATAGATGGTGTTTTTCACCACGCTCAGGTCTTCGTTGTAGGTCGGGACGAAGAGATCGACGGTCGGCCACTGCGTGGTGTCTTTAGGCAGCGGAACCGGCTGGCGGTTGAGCGGCCAGATCACCTGGAAATAGCCTAGCACCAGCACAATCCACGCGTAGGTCTCAGCAAAAAGCAGCACCAGACCGCACACCAGGCTGACCGGGTCGTCCCAGTTCAGCGTTGAGGTGTAACGCCACCAGATGTAGCGGCAGGAAACCGTCAGCGACAGCACAATCAGCATCAGCGCCGAGAAACGGCCCGGAATACGACGAACCAGCAACGCCACGCCCCACAGCAGGATCAGGAAGATGAACTGCGCCAGCGGGTTGAAAGGTTGCGTAATACAGACCAGCGCCAGAATGAGCGAGAACACGACAATCACGCCGAGAATAAAACGCCGCAAGCCTGGGTGGAGATGCCCAAGCTCTTTATGGTTATCCAGATGGCTGGTCTTATCGCTGACGCTAGCGGGCAGTTTATCCAGCCACTGGTGATAGCGTTCACGTAACTGCTGTACGCGGGAATAGCTGCGCCAGTGCGGCGTTATTTTCTCCGTTCGGGATGACGATATTGCCAGCCAGACGGCCTGAATAAGATAGCGCGCCGGGTCCAAAGGCCGTGGTCGGTCGGGGTTAATGTGTGGGTATAATTCGCCGTGACGCGCACGGATGCGCTGCCAGCGCGGGTGCTCGAGCGGAATGAACGTCCAGGCCAGAATCAGCCAGAAACAGCCGAGTGCGGCGCTAAATGCCGGAGCACCATGCCGGCGAAAGTGCCGGTAATGGTCGCTCAAACGCGAACTGACCGGCGGGATAAGAAGCCAGCTGGCGAGTCGACTCATACCGAACTCCCAGCAGGCTCCGCCTTGCTGGCGAAGTTCAGCAGACACCAGTTCGCCAACGTCAGGATCTCTTCTGCTGCCAGCGAGTCGCTGCGGTATTCGCCCAGCGGCTGCTTGGAGGCGAGGCATTCCGCCATCCCCTCATCCCGATGAATCACAATGGGAAGCAGGCGGCGCTGGCTTTGCAGCCACACCTGATAGAGGTCGTCCTGGATTTGGCTACCGATACGTAAATCGTTAATCAGGAGATGTGCGTTCTGAGGCAGCCCCTGCTGATGCAGGCGAATATGGCAGTTCGCATCGACGTTCACCACGGAAAGTACATGATCGCACTGGGCGATGAGCTGCCGGGTCAGCGTCCCGGCGCCGTGCGGCAGATCCAGCAGGATCCACTGGTAGTGCCCCTTTTCTTTCAGGCTCTGCAGCGCAAGCGTGAACTGCGAAAACAGACGCTGATAGGCGGCTTCATTCTCGCGTTCTGTGGTGGTCAGTTGGCCAAAAGGCAGTAAATCCAGCTGGGAGGTATAGCGTAGCCCCGCATCCCGCCAGTCTTTGTCATCAAGCAGCGCGCGGGCCCAGCCCTCTTCGCGAGTGAAATCGACGTTGAACGACATACGCAGCAAATTATCGGCGCAGGCGTCAATCACCAGCACCGATTCACCTAAAAGCTGTAATGACCACGCCAGCGCCGCGGTAACAGATGTGGTACCCACACCGCCACGGACGCCCTGTAATCCGAGTATGGCCATCAATGGCTCCCTTAATGTTGATGGGCGAATTCAGCTAATAACGGCCAGCGTTTAATAGCAGCAGCCAACTGTTCCCGCTGGGAAATATCGGTGTAATCTATTTCAGGTAGAGAAAAGGCCTGCGCCAGCGCCAGAAAATCGTTTTGGAATGTGTAACCCAGAGTCGAGTCGACTGGGGTTGCAGGTTCGTTATTATCCATTCTTATTCCATCCCTTTGAGGAAAATCGCACGCTCGGAAGTTGCGGGGCATCCTGCCCTGACAAATTTCATTTACATGCTAAATCTGATGTTCTTTAATTTCAATGTTAGGTTTATTTCTACGCTTTCGCTAGTAAACTGAGATACAGGCAAATTAGACGAAAAGAGGGACATCGTGGACTCCATATTTTCTATTGGCATCCAGTCATTATGGGACGAATTGAGCCACATGCCAGTCGGTGGAGTCTGGTGGATTAATACGGATCGTAATGAAGACGCTATCAGCCTGGTAAACCAGACAATTGCCGCTCAGGATAAGGATTCCCGCGTGGCCGTCATTAGCATGGGCGAAGAGCCGAAGAAAATAATTACGCTCGAAAGCGACAGCGGCCCCCAGAAAGTACGTTTGTTTTCTATGTCAGCGGAAGCGGATAGTCTATACTTTTTGTCCCGCGACGTTCAGTGCTCTATAGATCCGGATCACTATTTAGTGATTCTTAAATGTGCAAATAACATACTGCAAAATATTCCTGCTGAAAAACTGCTGTCGTGGCTGGAAAAAATCAATAAATGGGCAAAGTTTCAAAATTGCACGCTATTGGTCGTCAACCCCGGCAGTAATAACGACAAGCTGTTCTCACTTTTGATGGGCGAATATCGCTCCCTGTTCGGGCTGGCAAGTCTTCGTGACCAGGCAGGCAGCTATCTCTACGATATTGCCTTCTGGTGCAATGAAAAGGGCGTGAGCGCCAGGCAACAGCTGACTCTTAAACCTATTGAGGGGAAATGGCACCTGGCACAGCAGGAAGAAACCGTGGTGCAGCCGCGCAGCGATGAAAAGCGCATCCTGAGCCATATTGCGGTTTTAGAGGGCGCGCCCGCGCTTTCGGAAAACTGGTCACTGTTTGAGTCTAACGAAGCGCTTTTTCATGAAGCCCGCACCACCCAGGCAGCCACCCTCGTTTTCTCGTTGATGCAGAATAATCAGATTGAAACGCTGGCGAGACAAATTCACACCCTACGCCGCCAGCGCGGCAGCGCGTTAAAAATTGTGGTGCGCGAAAATAATACCAGCCTGCGCGCTACCGATGAGCGTCTGCTTCTGGGCTGCGGGGCAAATATGGTGATCCCCTGGAATGCGCCACTGTCACGCTGCCTGACGCTTATTGAAAGCGTTCAGGGTCAGCAGTTCAGTCGCCATGTCCCGGAAGATATCTCCACGCTGCTCTCCATGACCCAGCCGATGAAGCTGCGTGGCTACCAGAAATGGGATACGTTCTGCGATGCCGTCGGCAACATGATGAGCAACACGTTACTTCCGGCGGACGGGAAAGGGGTTATGGTTGCCCTGCGGCCGGTCCCGGGCATTCGCGTTGAGCAGGCGCTCACCCTGTGTCGCCCGAACCGTACAGGGGACATCATGACCATTGGCGACAATCGCCTGGTGCTGTTTTTGTCGTTTTGCCGGGTCAACGATCTTGATACCGCGCTTAACCACATCTTCCCCCTGCCTACCGGGGATATTTTCTCGAACCGTATGATTTGGTTCGAAGATAATGCTATCAGCGCAGAGCTGGTGCAAATGCGCGCTCTCCAGCCTGAACAATGGGTTAAACCGCTCGCAATCACGAGCGATGTAAAACCGCTCCTCAATGCCAGACATGACGGACATGTCTGGCGTCGGGTTCCGGAACCCCTTCGCTTATTAACTGAGAACGGGGAGAACGCATCATCATGAATATCAGCGATATCATCCAACTGGTCGTATTCTGCGCGCTGATCTTTTTCCCGCTTGGCTACTATGCACGCCATTCCATACGCCGTATCCGTGATACGGCCAGAGTGATGTTTGTAAAACCTCGCTATGTAAAACCAGCCGGAACACTGACACGGGCATCACACGTCAAGGCAGACCGTAAACATGACTAATTCTTCCTATACCGCTTCGTCACCCTCGCCGCTCTGGCAATACTGGCGCGGCCTTTCCGGCTGGAACTTCTACTTTCTGGTGAAGTTTGGCCTGCTTTGGGCAGGTTATCTGAATTTCCATCCCCTGCTTAACCTGGTGTTTATGGCCTTCCTGCTGATGCCTCTGCCGAACATCAGGCTGCATCGTTTACGCCATTGGGTGGCCATCCCCATCGGCTTTGCGCTGTTCTGGCACGATACCTGGCTGCCTGGTCCGGAAAGCATAATGAGCCAGGGATCGCAGGTCGCGGGCTTCAGCGCAGACTATATGCTTGACCTGGTTGAGCGTTTCATTAACTGGCAGATGATTGGCGCCGTCTTTGTCCTGCTGGTTGCCTGGCTGTTCCTGTCTCAGTGGATCCGCGTCACGGTGTTTGTCGTCGCCATTATGATCTGGCTTAACGTGCTGACGCTGGCGGGGCCAAGCTTTTCGCTATGGCCTGCCGGCCAGCCGACGACAACGGTGACCACGACGGGAGGAAGCGCAGCGGCTACCGTTACAACGGCAGGCGATACGCCGGTGGTGGGCGATATTCCAACGCAGACTGCACCGCCGACCTCCACCAATCTTAATGCCTGGCTCTCCAGCTTCTATACCGCTGAAGATAAGCGACAGACGAAATTCCCGGATGCGCTGCCAGCCGATGCACAGCCGTTTGAGCTGCTGGTGATTAACATCTGTTCCCTCTCCTGGGCCGACGTGGATGCCGCCGGTTTGATGTCTCACCCGCTGTGGTCCCACTTTGACATCCAGTTTAAAGATTTTAACTCTGCCACCTCATACAGCGGCCCGGCGGCAATCCGCCTGCTGCGAGCAAGCTGCGGTCAGGCATCGCATAAAAACCTGTATCAGCCCGCTGGCAACCAGTGTTATTTATTCGATAATCTCGCGAAGCTGGGCTTTACGCAGCACCTGATGCTGGGGCATAACGGTCAGTTCGGTAACTTCCTGAAAGAGGTACGTGAACAGGGTGGCATGCAGGCGCCACTGATGGATCAAACCGGTCTTCCCGTTACGCTGCTGGGCTTCGATGGCTCGCCGGTTTATGACGATACTGCCGTGCTGCAGCGCTGGCTGCAGACCATCGAAAAAGACAGTAATCCGCGCAGTGCAACGTTCTATAACACCCTGCCGCTTCACGACGGTAACCACTTCCCGGGGGTGAGTAAAACGGCGGATTACAAAGTGCGGGCGCAGAAATTCTTCGACGAGCTGGACGCGTTCTTCACGGAGCTGGAAAAATCTGGCCGTAAAGTGATGGTGGTCGTGGTACCTGAGCACGGTGGCGCGCTGAAAGGCGACAGAATGCAGGTATCCGGCCTGCGCGATATCCCAAGCCCGTCCATTACCAACGTGCCTGCAGGCATTAAATTCTTTGGTATGAAGGCACCGCACCAGGGCGCACCAATTGAGATTACCCAGCCAAGCAGCTATCTGGCGATTTCAGAACTGGTTGCCCGCGCCGTTGACGGGAAGCTGTTTGTGGAAGATAGCGTGAACTGGGATCAGCTCACCAGCAACCTGCCGCAAACGGCTGAAGTCTCCGAGAACGCCAACGCGGTAGTGATTCAGTATCAGAACAAACCGTACGTTCGCCTGAACGGCGGGGACTGGGTACCGTATCCGCAGTAACTGATTTCCCCCTCTTCCCACAGGGGAGAGGGGATAGTCAGTGCGTCATTATTGCGCTGAAATCCACATCCGCATTTTCAGACTTGTCGAATAGTCGTCGTCTTTAGAGGTGATTTCGGGCTCTCCGGAAGGCTGCCCCATCGTTAAATGCCAGGGTAGCGCAGACGGATTTTCGCATCGTTTACTCCATCCGGTCATTCGGCGCTTCGCAGGGAAATCTCACCGCCCACCCAGGGCTTGATCGCGCCATCCTGCTCCAGAAGCAGCGCGCCCTGTGCGTCAATACCGCGGGAAATGCCGTAAATCTCTTTATCACCAATCAGCAGCTTCACCGGACGGTTGATGAAGTTATCCAGCTTTTCCCAACGAGACAGGAACGGTGCCAGGCCTTCCTGTTCAAAAAGCGTGAGTGAGCTGCGCAGCTCTTTAATCATGCGCACGGCAAGGGTGTTACGATCGATGACAATCCCCGCCTCCTGGAGATTGGTCCAGGCCTGATTCACCACGTCGTTTTGGACAGTACGCATCACCATATTGAGCCCCGCGCCAATAACAATTTGCGCCGCATCACCGGTTTTTCCCGTCAGTTCGACCAGAATACCGGCAAGTTTACGATCGTTAAGGTACAGATCGTTTGGCCACTTAACGCGGACCCGATCGGCACCCAGATCGTGCAGCACTTCCGCCATGACGATACCAATGACCAGACTCAGACCAATGGCTGCGGCAGGCCCCTGCTCCAGACGCCAGTACATGGACAGATAGAGATTGGCGCCAAATGGCGAGAACCATTTGCGACCGCGACGGCCACGACCGGCCTGCTGGTATTCAGCAACACAGGCATCGCCGGATGAGAGTTCGCTCAGCCGATCCATAAGGTACTGGTTCGTCGAATCAATCACCGGCAGCACCGCAACGTTGCCGTGTCCAAGCTGGCTGCGGATGACGTCTTCATTCAGCAATTGAATTGGCTCCGGCAGGCTGTAGCCTTTTCCCGGCACCGTGAACACATCGACGCCCCAGTCGCGAAGCGTCTGGATATGCTTGTTAATGCCGGCACGGCTCATGCCCAACTGCTCGCCCAGCTGTTCGCCAGAGTGAAACTCCCCGTCAGCAAGGATGCTAATCAGGGTTAATGGAATGGTATTGTCCTTCACGCAATGGTCTCCACGGCATTCACTTCACCTGTGCGGCCAATGAAGCGGACTTCTGGCTCCAGCCAGACGTTAAACTTTTCGCCCACACGTTGACGAACATAATGCGCCAGCTGGACAACATCATCGCTGGTCGCATCGCGTTGATTAATCAGTACCAGAGCCTGCTGCTGGTGAACGGCAGCGCCACCTACGGACGTGCCTTTTAACTGGCATTGATCGATCAGCCAGCCAGCGGCCAGCTTCACGCTGCCATCTGCCTGAGGATAATGTGGCGCAGTGGGCCATCCTTCAAGAAAGGCTTTTGCATTTTCGCTGCTAATAACCGGATTTTTGAAGAAGCTTCCTGCATTTCCGTTTACTTTCGGATCGGGAAGTTTGGTCATTCGCATATGGCAAACTGAGTCAAATACGTCGCGGGGAGTGACGGTTGCCGGATCGAGACGCGTTAAATCGCCATAGGTCAGCACCGGCTGCCAGTTCTTTGGCAGACGCAGGCCCACGGCGACAATCACGTAGCGATCCTGATATTCATGCTTGAAGATACTGTCACGATAGCCAAACCGACACTGTTCTGCCGTTAAGCGCTTAGCCGTTCCGGTCGCCAGTTCGATGCAGTCGACATATTCACAGACATGTTTCAGTTCGATGCCGTAGGCACCGATGTTTTGGATGGGTGACGATCCGGCGCAGCCTGGGATCAGCGCCAGGTTTTCCAGACCCGGCATCCCTTTTTCGAGGGTAAATTGCACCAGCTGATGCCAGTTTTCTCCGGCCCCCACGTGCAGATGCCAGCTATCGGCATGCTCTTCCACACCAATGCCCATGATGCGGTTAACGATCACCGTTCCCGCATAATCGTCGAGAAACAGGACATTGCTTCCTTCGCCCAGAATCAGTACGGGTTCGTTATTTTCTGTTGCGCTTTGCCATGCATCCAGCAGCTGCTGTGCAGTATCGGCACGTACAATTTGATTAGCATTACGTTGAATGCCAAAGGTATTCCAGGGCTTAAGGGAGTGGTTCATAGACGCTATCCTGATGCAAAAACGCAGGTAGTTTACCGTATAAGCAGGGCGTTGGGGGATTAGTTTGTGCAGCGCAGAAACGCAAAAAGGCCATCCTTTCGGATGGCCTCTTCACTTATTTGATGCCTGGCAGTTCCCTACTCTCACATGGGGAGACCCCACACTACCATCGGCGCTACGGCGTTTCACTTCTGAGTTCGGCATGGGGTCAGGTGGGACCACCGCGCTAAAGCCGCCAGGCAAATTCTGTTAATCTGTA
>NZ_MJAA01000110.1:0-657 GCF_001743375.1 Enterobacter sp. IF2SW-B1
TTAAACCTTTACGTAATTTAGCCCCAGGATGTAGCGGTTAAACCTTTACGTAATTTAGCCCCAGGATGTAGCGGATGACCTTCAATAACGGCTTGCTCTGAACGCAAGTAACTATCTTCGCTATTTTCGATAATATTAAATAAAGGTGCAGAATCATGTTGCATTGACAGTGCTTGATAGCTCATTGCAAATGTCATATTAGTTGCACTGTTTATCAAATCTTGCTGAAATTGATCACTAGCAGCATTTTTTAAATCTGGTGCTTCAATTAAAATACACTCAAGAATTTCATTTGGATGGTGTACTCGTGTAATCGTATTTGTAATGTCATCTTTAATGTAGAAAGGGCCTTCAACATCAATTCGATCAAAGGCGTGTTCTCCAGTGATAGGAGCATATAATGTTTGCTTAGCTTGTGGGAACTGGATTTCTAGTATTTCAATATTTGAGATATCTAACATAATCAAATCACGACTCAATATTTTCTTACTTTGAGTGCGCGCTTTAACTAAGTTTTCGCGATGCATTGATGTGACTAATCTCTGATTGACTTTATCTCTTCCTTGTAAAATCATCTCTTTAAAAATATTAGCCCAGTCGTTATTATGTTGTTGTAAAAATAAATATGTTTCATGTTCTTCTTTGTTTAATTTTAAT
>NZ_MJAA01000111.1:0-655 GCF_001743375.1 Enterobacter sp. IF2SW-B1
AATCGACGACTGAGGGAGGATGCGAATGTCTAACACATATAAAAGTTACATCATAGCAGTAATGTGTATAACAATTTTAGCAATTTGTTTAATGCCATTTCTGTACTTCACRACAGCATGGGTAATTGCTGCAAGTACTGGCATTGCAATATTCATTTTCTATGATGAGTATTTTTTTAGAGAATAAAAAAACTGATTGCTAACGGCMATTAGCAATCAGAAAYTAAAAAACAATTAACAAATAAATTATATCAATATTGGGGGAAGACAACAATGAAAAATGAATTTAAAAACATGAGCAGACAAGAATTAAGAGATTTATTGGCTAAAAAGAATGGAGAATTGTTTGAATTAGTGAATGAAATCAATAAAGAAACTGAATTTGACGCTTTACTTTTTTCAACTGTAGGGGTTAGTAATGGACATACTACATCATCGTCACATTGTGCGCTTGGAGATATTGCAGGTCTTGCTAATTTATTGAATAACGAAAATGATTACCACGATATCGCAAATGTTATCGAAATGTATAAATTAAAAAAATTTTTAGGTATAGATGACGACAAGGATGATGACAACAATGAAGAATGATGCTAATGAAAAGATGTTTGTTCTATATCAACAATTATTTGATGAGTTTAAGAAAACAAATGAA
>NZ_MJAA01000112.1:0-654 GCF_001743375.1 Enterobacter sp. IF2SW-B1
AGATGGTGAAAATATTCATACACAATCTACGAAAGAGATTGCAAAAAAAATAGCTATTTTACCTCAATCACCTGAAGTAGCAGATGGCTTAACTGTTGGAGAATTAGTTTCATATGGTCGTTTTCCACATCAAAAAGGATTTGGTAGATTAACTGCTGAGGATAAGAAAGAAATTGATTGGGCAATGGAAGTTACAGGAACTGATACATTCCGACACCGTTCAATCAATGATATAAGTGGTGGTCAAAGACAACGTGTTTGGATTGCAATGGCATTAGCACAAAGAACTGATATTATCTTTTTAGACCAACCAACCACATATTTAGATATCTGTCAYCAATTAGAAATACTAGAATTAGTTCAGAAGCTAAATCAGGAACAAGGTTGTACAATTGTCATGGTTCTTCATGATATCAACCAAGCGATTCGTTTCTCAGATCATCTTATTGCGATGAAAGAAGGCGATATCATCGCTACAGGTTCAACAGAAGACGTATTAACACAGGAAATATTAGAAAAAGTTTTTAATATTGATGTTGTTTTAAGTAAAGATCCTAAAACTGGAAAACCTTTACTGGTAACTTATGACTTATGTCGCAGGGCTTATTCTTAATTAAGTAAGATAATATGATAAAAAGCACAATTAACATGCCA
>NZ_MJAA01000113.1:0-651 GCF_001743375.1 Enterobacter sp. IF2SW-B1
TAATTATTTATAGTGTTCTTTTTATTTATTAGCTTTCTAAACATGGTCTTTCCTCCGAGCCTGATCATCTCTGTCATATAGTATAAGTTACTAAACAATCATTATCATTTTATCATACTCATTTAATGCATTGAATAAGCAAATAAAAAAACTGTACCAAAGTCTGACTCGGTACAGTTTACACCAGAAATGTGACATACATACTGAGGTTAAAAATTACATAACTTTATTATAGCAATATACCTAATGCCTATTATTTATAAAGTATATGTTTAATTAACTTGTTTAAACACCATTTTATGCTCATTGTGAATTTAAATTATCACATGCATCTTTGATTTAATTAAACATGCCCATTTTAAATGTTACATTATCGTTTAATACTGGCATTTTAATATGTCATTGTATATTAGTTTTATACTGCCATAATATCTTTTTCTTTATCAGCAATCATTTGATCAATTTCTTTTATTGAATTGTCTGTTGCTTTCTGAACATCTTCAGTACCACTTCTCAACTCATCTTCAGTAATGTCGCCATTTTTTTCATCTTTTTTCAACTGATCATTCATATCACGACGAATATTTCGAACAGATACTTTAGCTTCTTCACCAATTTTCTTAACATCTTTAACGCGCTCTTTTCTACGTT
>NZ_MJAA01000114.1:0-647 GCF_001743375.1 Enterobacter sp. IF2SW-B1
TTGCTCGCACGCGGCATGCTCTGCACGCCAAAAAAGCAATCATAGCACGCCATAAACACCGCCACCGCACCATTACCGCCGCTACGTTCGGTCAGGGTACGGCTCCAATTACGGCTACGCATACTCTTCCTTTTTCAATATTATTGAAGCATTTATCAGGGTTATTGTCTCATGAGCGGATACATATTTGAATGTATTTAGAAAAATAAACAAATAGGGGTTCCGCGCACATTTCCCCGAAAAGTGCCACCTAAATTGTAAGCGTTAATATTTTGTTAAAATTCGCGTTAAATTTTTGTTAAATCAGCTCATTTTTTAACCAATAGGCCGAAATCGGCAAAATCCCTTATAAATCAAAAGAATAGACCGAGATAGGGTTGAGTGGCCGCTACAGGGCGCTCCCATTCGCCATTCAGGCTGCGCAACTGTTGGGAAGGGCGTTTCGGTGCGGGCCTCTTCGCTATTACGCCAGCTGGCGAAAGGGGGATGTGCTGCAAGGCGATTAAGTTGGGTAACGCCAGGGTTTTCCCAGTCACGACGTTGTAAAACGACGGCCAGTGAGCGCGACGTAATACGACTCACTATAGGGCGAATTGAGTGAAGGCCGTCAAGGCCTAGGCGCGCCGGATCCCCCGGGCCATACTAGT
>NZ_MJAA01000115.1:0-645 GCF_001743375.1 Enterobacter sp. IF2SW-B1
TTTTAAATACTTTTGGTATTGTTCATTTTCCTTAGTGTTATAAAGTAGCAAAGTATAATGGCATAATGCATATATATCTGTACTATCCTCTTGTAATAGTGCTTCGTACAATGCTTTAGCCGTATCATATTCGCCGAGATATAAATAACACATTGCCAGTAAATTACGTACGACACGATGATCTTGAACTTCTTGTGGTTGATGTAAGACATAATTCTTTGCATCTTTTAATCGACCTTGAGAAAAAAGATATTGGAATAGTATTTGAACTACAAACAAGTGAGCTTCAAGTTCAATTTGTTCTTCACTTTGATATTTCACATCAAACATTTGATCTAATTCATCTCTATAATCTTGGTCGTCGCTAACAATAACATAATTAATACCAAACAAGAATGCCTTGTTTGGTTCGTTAACTTCAATGTTGAGCTGACTCAATTCATAAAAGCTATCTTCTAGATGCCTATTATAAATAATATTGTCATAAAATTAAAGTTCTGCTTTTTTAGCAATACCAAGTTGCACTAGACATTGTGCATAATCAATTTGAATTTCCAGCTCATCAGGTGACAATTCTAACACTTTTTCAAAGTATTCAGCAGCTCGTTTATATTCTCTTTGTTTAAACTTCTGATTAGCCATTTT
>NZ_MJAA01000116.1:0-640 GCF_001743375.1 Enterobacter sp. IF2SW-B1
AATGACACCGAAAACAATACCTAATAAATTAAAAATCACTGAAATTAGTTTTAAGCTACCACTACCCGAAAAYGTAAATAATCCAGCRATAGARCTAAAAATAAACCAAAAAGCAAACATGTAGATAAAAAATGCCGAGCTAGCACCAACATTAAAAATGACAATAAGACCAAAGAGAATATCTACAATCCCCATAAACAGAATCCAATTTTGGTTACCACCAACTAAAGTTTTGGCTTTTCTACGATAAACAATTTGAATCACACCATTAATCAATACAAATAATCCAATTAACCATGTGATTGCATAAAAGTTTTCAATTGGGAACGTAAAAATAACAACTGCTAACATTAATAACAGCACACCCATAATCAAACTAGACCATTTAATTCCTTGATTCCCTTTTTCCATAACAATCATTTCCTTTCAAAMAACGCCTTCTTTATATTTTCATTAGYRSCACTATTATTCATTGWTTAAATTCCCTCATCTTAACTTATAGAAACATTTCCTCAGTGCTAATACTGTGATGCTCAAATTAGTTGAACTGCTTTCCAATAATCCAAATTCACCCGAGAAAATTACGATATATTAATATCTTTCAACTATGTAAGATTCAAACATTGAATTGTAAGTTTAG
>NZ_MJAA01000117.1:0-634 GCF_001743375.1 Enterobacter sp. IF2SW-B1
TTTTTGATTCATTGATGTTTTTCTATGGCAAACTATATGATAAATTGCCTGTATATTTGCTGGTGTTTATGGCCTTTACAGCTGTAATTTTGATTATGATGTACATACAAGAGAAAAATGAGAATTACAAAGTTGAAAAAAGATATGTGGTTAGATATCTCACACTTAACGTTATTGTGGGATATACTTTGCCATTGCTTTTGGCATCTATTTATGTTTTTGGGGTAGCTGGTTTTGGATTTGACGTTTTTAATTATTGGCTAGGTATAGTGATGATGCTATTTATTTCTTGGTTAGGCTTATTTTTATTTTATAAAAATGAATTTGATAGTGAAAATCCGAATAAAGCAGTTAATGTCATAGCAATTATTATAAAATTATTTGCATTTGGTGGGTTATTCTATATTAGTACAATTGTACCTAACACTGCAGATGAAGAAAAATTTATATATACAAGTATTCTAATAAATTTAGCTTCTGATGCTCTTCTTGTTAGGTCATATTTTAATTACGCGTTATACAAGAGTATTAAGAAAGATATCGAAAATGAAGGTAAGACAATGTAAAGGAAAGACATAAAAATTAATAGGAGTCTAACCATGATAATTTTTATTTTAATAACAATATTTGCTAT
>NZ_MJAA01000118.1:0-631 GCF_001743375.1 Enterobacter sp. IF2SW-B1
TAAAATTAATGAAAGATATTATCGAAGATGTAAATAAAATATACGGATTAGATCATAAGCAAGTTAATAGCCTTGGGGATGATGTGAAAGAAAGAATTATGTCTGCAGCGGCAATTCAAGGTAGTCAATTTATTGGTAAAAGAATTTCAAGTGMATTTTTAAAAATTGTAATTAGAGATGTAGCAAAACGAACTGCAGCTAAACAAACAAAATGGTTTCCTGTTGTAGGACAAGCTGTGTCTGCATCTATTAGTTACTATTTTATGAATAAAATTGGAAAAGATCACATTCAAAAATGCGAAAATGTTATTAAAAATGTCATGTAGGTGCTATAATAGTTTTGCAATTTGCAAATTTTACTGAAACCGGTTTTAAACGAATTGAATTTAAAGCATGGTTTTGGTAAAGTTAAGGTATAAAACTAAGTTAGTATTGTAATAATATTGAAGATTCTAACTATACGAAGGAGAAATGTAATTATGGAACAAAATTCATATGTAATCATCGACGAGACTGGTATTCACGCTAGACCAGCAACAATGTTAGTTCAAACAGCTTCAAAATTCGATTCTGATATCCAATTAGATTATAACGGTAAAAAGGTTAACTTAAAATCAATCATGGGTGTTAT
>NZ_MJAA01000119.1:0-627 GCF_001743375.1 Enterobacter sp. IF2SW-B1
CTATAGTAAATAGTGCTCAACTAACTAAGAACTCGCTTCGTTCTAAAAAGTCGAAGCGAGTTATAATGTTAAAATTTGAATTGACTGAGTCTAGGACATAAATCAAGTTCTAGGCTCTATAGTGTTATGGTAGTAGTTGACTGAACGAAAATSCGCTTGTAACAAGCTTTTTTCAATTCTAGTCAGGGGCCCCAACACAGAGAATTTCGAAAAGAAATTCTACAGGCAATGCRAGTTGGGGTGTGGGCCCCARCACAGAAGCTGACGWAAAGTCAGCTTACRATAATGTGCAAGTTGGGGTGGGACAACGATAAAGAAATACTTTTTCTWTAGAAATTAGTATTTCTTATGCATGAGTTTTACTCATGTATTCCTATTTTTAAGTACAYATTAGCTGTGGCTAATGTGTAAGAACCACTACATAATAAATCATTAGTGGYTCTTTATCATTTCTGTCCCACTCCCATAAAGTTATAAGTTTAATATAACATATAAAAAAACTAGAACTCATTGAAACGCACAAATGATACGTACTAAGTTCTAGTTTTCTATATAATTTGCTTTAATTTAAAAGTAAGACATTATTTTAACAATGTGATGACACTATCAAAATAAATATCCAAATAA
>NZ_MJAA01000012.1:0-142355 GCF_001743375.1 Enterobacter sp. IF2SW-B1
ATGAATTACGTATGTTCACTCAGAGACTTGGTATTCATTTATTGTCCGAAGACATTAAGAATCCATGTCACTTTGAGTGCCCACACAGATTGTCTGATAAATTGTTAAAGAGCAGTTGCAACGCGGCTTTCAGCTCACCGTTGCGAGGTGGCGTATATTACGCTTTCCTCTTTCAGAGTCAACCCGTTATTTCAGGATTTTTTCTCTTCAACCGACCGGGTTAACTGTGAAGTGATTCACATCCGCCGTGTCGATGGAGGCGCATTATAGGGAGTAATCCGCAGCCCGCAACAGAAAAGTTGCAAAAAAATGACTGACTGATGCATTCCCCAGCAAAACCCCGCCTTATACCCTTTTACGCACAGACTTATCCACAATTACAGCAAGATCCTGATGCGATCCTGCGAACTGAAAGAGAAGATCAACTATACTAGCGGCAAATATTCTTCTCCGCAGAGCTCCCCCTGATGAATACACAACGCCTGCCTCGCGACTGGCGCCTCCCTACGGCCGGATTGATGCTGCTGACCATCCTCTTCGCCGCTTTTACGCTGCATACGCACTGGAACGCCTTTATCCAGTGGTGCCTTGCCACGCAGATTACGCTGCACCGTTATCTGGTGATGTATCTCCTGCAGCTTAATAACAACCAGTACAGCGGTGGATTATGGCTCTTAACAGGCGCTTTCTTTTATGGCGTCCTTCACGCCATCGGGCCGGGGCACGGGAAGTTCATCGTGACAACCTACCTGAGCACAAATAAGGAGAGCCAACTGGCCGCACGCACCGTTCCCTTTCTTGGCAGCCTGATGCAGGGCGTCAGCGCCATTCTGTTTGTCTTTATTCTGGCAGTAGGATTTAACCTCGCGTCAGGGGATATCAGCACCAGCCGCTGGTATGTCGAGAAGATAAGCGCCGTGCTGATTGGCGCGTTTGGTGCTTTCATCATTTACCAGGCGCTGAAAAGCCTGCGGCCTCAAAGAATGAGGATCTCAGCCATCACTCCCCTTCATCAGCACGATGAACACTGTGGCTGTGGTCATCACGGCGTGGGCGCAGATCTGACACAAGGTGACTGGAAAACGCGTCTGGGCGTCATTCTGGCGATTGGCGCACGTCCGTGCAGCGGTGCAATCATGATTCTGATGTTTTCGAACGCGCTGGGCATTGTCACCTGGGGAATGGCGGCCGTTATGACCATGTCTTTAGGAACGGCACTCTCTATTATGGGGCTATCATTGGCGGTTCGTTATGCCCGTGAACGCACGGTGGCATGGTTCGGGGGAGATAGCGCGTTCAGATGGCTGGTGCCGGCAGTTAAAATTGCCGGAGGTATCATCCTGATCCTGTTCGCGACCGTCCTGTTCCTGACCGTCATCCCCATTAGCGCCAACGGCGACTACATCGCCGCCGGATGCTAATAAAAGAAAACCCGCCGTTGGCGGGTTTCTTTATTACTCGTTAATGCGTGGATGTTGATCAACAAGACGGGAGCGTTTCTTCTGCAGCTCTTCAATCTCTGCGTCGATATCCTCAATTTTCTGCTCAACGTTATCGTAGTGCTCTCGCAGGATTTCTTTCGCTTCCTGAATATCAGATGCCGCAGGTGTCGCCCCTTTCAGAGGACGGTTCGCCGTCTCCTTCATGGTCAGGCCGGTCGCCAGGCCGACTACCGCAATAACCATCAGGTAGTAGGCTGGCATCATCAGGTTCTGCGTGCTTTCCACCAGAGAGGCGGCAAGCGTAGGCGTCAGGCCGGCAATCAGAACGGAGATGTTGAACGCCGCCGCCAGCGCACTATACCGAATGTGCGTCGGGAACATCGCAGGTAATGTGGATGCCATCACCCCGATAAAGCAGTTCAGGATCACCGCCAGCATCAGCAGACCCGCGAAAATCAGACCCAGCACGTTACTGTTGATCAGAATAAACGCCGGGATCGCCAGCGCGAACAGCGCTACGCTACCCAGGATGATAAACGGTCGACGGCCAAAGCGGTCACTCAGCAGACCCATAATCGGCTGTACAAACAGCATACCCACCATGATGGCGATAATAATCAGCACGCCGTGATCTTCCGAATAGTGCAGGTTATGCGACAGATAGCTCGGCATGTAGGTCAGCAGCATGTAGTAAGTGACGTTGGTGGAAATCACCAGACCAATACAGGTCAGCAGGCTGCGCCAGTGCTTTGTCGCGATCTCTTTAAAGGACACTTTCGGGCCGTCCTGCAGCCCTTCGCGGTCGCCCTGCTCCAGTTTCTCAACGTGCTGCTGGAACGCAGGTGTCTCTTCCAGCGCATGTCGCAGATAAAGACCGATAATACCCAGCGGGAGCGCGATAAAGAACGGAATACGCCAGCCCCAGTCGAGGAAGTTCTCCTCACCGACCACGGTTGAAATCAGAACCACGACGCCCGCGCCCATCACGAACCCGGCAATCGAACCGAAGTCCAGCCAGCTGCCCATAAAGCCGCGCTTACGGTCAGGAGAATACTCCGCGACGAAGATCGACGCCCCGGTATACTCGCCCCCGACGGAGAAGCCCTGCGCCATCTTACAGAGCAACAGCAGAATAGGTGCCCAGATGCCGATCGTGGCATAGGACGGTATTAGGCCGATACAGAACGTACTGATCGACATAATGACAATGGTGATAGCGAGTATTTTCTGGCGACCGTATTTGTCACCGAGCATACCGAAGAACAGACCACCCAGCGGGCGGATCAGGAAAGGAACGGAGAATGTACCCAGCGCGGCAATCATCTGCAGGCTTGGGTCAGCACCGGGGAAGAACACTTTACCTAATGCATAGGCAACAAAGCCGTAGACACCGAAATCGAACCATTCCATCGCATTACCGAGCGAGGCGGCGGTGATCGCTTTACGCAATTTAGCGTCATCAATAATGGTGACGTCGCGAAGCGTAATGGGTTTAACCTTTTTCCTTCTTAGCATAGCTTTCCTCGTAGACTTAGCCCTGTCCGTTCCACAGCCAACTCGCACTCTGTGAACCCGAGATCCGCTCCGTGCGAACCTCCATCTTCAAGCGTAGCAGGTTTACTTACATTGACGTTTACCGTCGATACAACCGAACCTGTTGACGCCTGTCTGGGCAGTTAATGACCTTTTTACCCTACCAGCGTTTATATTTGTGATCAACTTCACACATATATTTATACTGCGTCAGGTGAAGACAGTTTTTGTCAACTACCGCAAATAAGTACTTTCTCAACCTTCCAGAGCCCCATTTTCGGCCTCATCCTTTTTCTTTTCCTAACAGAATAAAAAGCCATATTTTTTACAAGAGATTTACATAAATTTTCAGCTCTCACAACGCGCCGTAAAGTTTACATTCAATATGTGATGAAGATAACTAAAACACCGTTTTATTTTCATTGAATCAATATTCCATCGATCGCATGATAATTCCTGAAACATAGCGACGCATGTTTTCTGACGAGAGGAAACGAGAGCGCTAACTGAATTTCGGTGCAGGGTTATCACAAACCAATCATCAAGAGCACCCTTCATCAAATTGAATTTATTGATTTTTTTATTCGCACCTGCCGCTCACCATGAGAGGCGAAATTGTGAGGGTTAGAGATGAAGATTAAAGCCACGATAGAACGCATACCGGGTGGTATGATGCTGGTGCCGCTGGTACTCGGTGCTATTCTGAATACATTAGCACCTGAAACCGGGGCTTATTTTGGTGGTTTCACAAAGGGGATGATTACGGGTACCGTTCCCATCCTGGCGGTCTGGTTCTTTTGTATCGGCGCATCCATTAATTTGCGGGCAACCGGTACCGTATTACGCAAATCCGGAACGCTGGTGATAACCAAAATAGCGGTTGCCTGGGTGGTCGCAATGATATGCGCGATGTTCATTCCTGAAAATGGAATTCAGACCGGTTTCTTCGCCGGGTTATCCGTCCTGGCGATTGTCTCGGCGATGGACATGACCAACGGCGGGCTGTATGCCAGCCTGATGAACCAGTACGGAACGAAAGAGGAGTCCGGCGCGTTTGTTTTGATGTCTCTGGAGTCCGGCCCGCTCATGACGATGCTGATCCTGGGGTCCGCTGGCCTGGCTTCTTTTGAGCCCCATCATTTTGTCGGCGCGATCCTGCCATTCCTGATCGGCTTCGCGCTGGGCAATCTGGATCACGATCTGCGTGATTTCTTCAGCAAAGCCACGCCGGTGCTGATCCCATTCTTTGGCTTTGCGCTGGGTAACACCATCAACCTGAACGTGATTCTGGATACGGGACTGCTGGGGATTATGCTGGGTGTCGCGGTTATCATCATCACCGGTATTCCGCTGATCATTGCTGACCGCGTAATCGGGGGAGGAAACGGCACGGCGGGCGTCGCCGCCTCTTCAGCCGCAGGCGCTGCCGTTGCAAACCCGGTGATTATCGCCCAGATTAACCCGGCCTTCGAACCGGTGGCCGCGTCCGCGACGGCACTGGTTGCCGCCAGCGTGATTGTCACCGCAATCCTGGTGCCCATCATCACGGCGCTATACGCGAAACGCTACGGAAATGTGCAAGAGATCCCGCCTGAACCGAAACCGATAGAAATGAATCACTAACACACCGCGCCAGCCATCCTCTCTCCCCTGGGGGGAGAGGGTCAGGATGAGGGGTTCAACCAAAAATCTCTTCCACCATCGCATCCACCAGCCGTTTTGCCGAACACAGCCTCGGCATACCCAGCGCGACGGTCTGCCAGTTTTGCGTCACTGACCAACTCACCGGGTGTATATCCGCCTGACACCAGTCGCCCAGCCAGCCCAGCATGTCTTTGTGATCGATTAAACCCGCCGAAGCGGGTGTGGTCAGCCATTGATGATAGAAATGGCGCGTTGTGGGAGACGCATTGATGCCCTGCGCGAGGTAGTTGGCGGCCATGCTGCGTAAATTATCCTTGAGCATTGCCGACACATCGTTGTTCGCCAGACGGCAGGCATCTCCAAATGCTCCCCAGCGCAGCTCTTCCAGAACAATGAAGCAGCGCCCGGCCAAAGACCAGCCATCATAGTGACCGGCTCGCCAGCGGGTGAAAATTTGTTCACTGTGCTCGCCCGCCTGTACCGTCAGTCCACGCTGGGTCAGCGCCTTTTCTTTATAGGCGGCACGTTGGGTGAAATGAGAGGAGAGCTCCGCATACTGTTCAAGCAGGCCGGGAGATGGCTGAGCACGCAGGTGAGCCTGCTGGCACAGTGCAGTCAGTTTATCGGCCATCAGCGTCAGCGCAAGATGGCCTGGATCCAACATGCCGGCGAGTTTTTCCGCCAGCCCCAGGCGCAGGGCCGCGTTCTCGTTAAGCATTCCCGCCATCGCCCAGGGCCGTAGCCGGGTATGCGTCATGATCTCCTGAGTCAAACGTTCACGAAACTGCAGCTGCTGCGGCCCCAGATGGGGATGGCGCGCCGCGTCCACGCCCTGCACAAGATCGACCATAAACCTGGGATGAATACACTCCAGCGTCCGCCCGGGACCGTCCAGTAGCTGTGTTGTCATGGTTGCTCTGCTGCGAATAGAGTTTGAATGTCATCGCGTAACAGTCGGGTATCTTCCTGAATCCACGTCGCAGTCGTAATGCTTTGCTTCAACAGCTGGCTGAGCGCTCGGGTTGAATGTTCATTTTGTTGACGCACTGCGAGGCTATCACGCAAGCTTTCCTGTAACCCGGTCAGGCATAACGAAAATTCTGCAAAGAACGTCGCCATTCCGGCCGTAACAGAGACATCGACCTGCGCGGACAAAGCTTTACGTATTTGTTCACAAAACTGATCAATATGTTGCTTAAATTTGTCATGCAGTTGCGCAATGTCGATAACATAGTGCGTGCGCGTGACCACGTACTCATCCCAGCCCCAGCCCGGATTATTGAGCCAACGCGAAACGGTTTCACGCATACTGCTCCCGGCGGAAAGTTGACCTGCCGGGCGGTTATCCTGTGCAATGGCATCGTTAAACAGTGCACGCGTATTGAAGTCAAGCTGGTTTGCCTGAAAAGCCGGGAAGCTGATCCGCGCCCGGAAGCCAGCATGGCTCAGATGCTCTTTTATACGCGTTTCAATGGGGCAGATAGCTTCATTCAGCGAGCGCGCCAGCGTAGATTCCAGCTGATCGAAGCGTAACGCCAGCTCCCGGGCGATTTTTGCCTGCGCATCCAGCATGATGAGTTCACAGGAGGAGCGAATTTTACTCAGGACGATCTGCGCCTGACCTTCATCATCCAGAACCAGCGGTTCCCGCTCTTGCAGTTTGTCACTGCGGCGATTCAGCCGCTCAACGCCTGCCAAATCAAGAATATTTTGAGGGCTGAACACATGGCCCACTGCCTGGTGAAGCGCCGATTTTTCGGCCTCCATAAAGTCCGCGGTCGCGTTCAGCGCCTGGTCAACTTCATGTTTCACCTCATCGCTCACCGCGCTCTGGCGCGTCTGGAGCAGCGCCATATCCTCTTCAAGACGCGCGATGTTCAGTTCCAGCCCCTCAAAGGCCACCGTCAGCCCCTGATAGCGGAAGTCGAGATACTCCCGGGCATTTTGCGCGTAGTTGAGCAGCTTATGCGAGGCCGAGCGCAGCGCGAATAGCGAGGCATTGGCATAGGCGGCGTAAATCAGTTTGCGTATCGGCTGTTCAAACAGCGAATCTTCCCAGAGCAAATCGGCTGCGTGACGGATATGGTTTATATCGTCCAGGTCCGCCGAACGCCAGCGGCGTCCGAGTGCGGCTTCGGCAAAATCCTGCACCCAGGGCTGCTCCTGATGATCCGGCAGGCGTCCACGGGCATTCATCTCGTTGCGGGCGCGGTTTGCCAGATACGCCCACATAGAGGAAACAGGGTAGATCTGGCCAGGCGAAATAGTGCCTTTCATTAAGGTACCGGAGATCATTGCCCTGACCTGCTCTTCATCGTCGCTATTGCGATCCTTCTGGTCGAATTTATTCACCAGCGCATACAGAGGCACTGATTTCCCCGCAACCGAAATAGCCTGACGGACCTCTTCATCAGAAATAGATTTAAGCTGGGTATAATCCATCACCGCCAGCACCGCCGACGCGCGGGCTAGCTGTTCGCTAAGCATTTTTTGCAGATGCGGTTGTCCGGCCTCATTGGGGCCGGGGGTATCGAGCAGCGTCAGCTGCCCGAGGTGGGCATCCAGACCCGCAAGATGCACGAACTCCACTTCAATCACCGGAATATGTTCGATGGCCGCGTATTCAGAGAACGGAAACGCCACGCCCAGCGCCTGGGAGAGCCTCACCAGGTCATTGAGACTTTTCAGGCAATGAAATATTGGCTGCGCCCCGAGATGATGCTTTTCAAAGGCCTCGCCTTTCTCAATACGCTCCAGCAGCGTATTCATGTCCTTATCAATTTCCAGTTGCAGAGCCAGCTTGCCGCGATCGTAATCGCCAAGCTTTTTCTGCAGCAGGTGAATCAAATCATCAATAGGAGAGACATGTGAGAAGTGGAGCACCGGCTCTTTCTGGCCTGGCGTATGACGGATCAACGTAGGCAGCGCCGTCATTGGGCGGTTGCGGTTCGGCAACACTTCGGTACCCACAATGGCATTAATGGTGGTCGATTTCCCCGCTTTCATCGTGCCAACGATAGCCAGAACCATTTCCAGACGTGTTATTTTGCGTAATTCATTATTCAGCGTTGCCTGCTGCGCTTCGACGCCGCGCGCACTAAAATGCAAAGGCAGCACGTTGTTCTTTTCACCTGTAATAGCAGCCGTCGTGCTCTCCAGCTTCGCTGTCGGCATTGATTTCAGGGTATCGAGATTTTGCAGGGCAAGCTGTAACAAACGCTCAGCTTCCTGACTTAATTCAAAAATGGTCTGTGTGTGCATGATAAAAGCCTTTCCTTAACGCAAATTTATTACTTTTATTAAGCCACTTGTATTAATTATGATGTTCAGGCTTATATGATCACGTGTGGAAAACATGTTCACCAAAATATAACTAATTGAAGATAATCAGAAATAAATGGCTATCCCTGCATGGCGTGTAAAGCTCTCCTCAAGGCCTGAAAGCCAAAAGATAAAAAGCCTGGCCCATTTTAAGAAGCTTCAGGATATATCATCATTATTTACCCACCTAAAAAGAGAGGGATAGGCCGCCAACATAAGAAATGCATGGCAGTAAAGTTCGAAGATAAATAACAATGCGTTGCTTCACCTTATCCGAAATGAAGGTGCGTAGCAATTTGCCGCAATAAAATATTCGATATATTTAGCGACTTCTCTTTCCACCGTGTTAATGACGTTAGCATCGCTTAGCTGACTGACAGTAAGTGTCACTCGCAACACATTTTCTGCGTTTTTTAAATTCACAATAGCACCGACAAAAGTGTGGATTTGCGTTATACTTGCCGCCTTTTTCGGCACTCTGCCGTCATTTAGCTGGCACTTTCCAGCGCGTTAACACTTTTGAGGATACCGACATGCAACTCCCACACTGCCCAAAATGCAATTCTGAATACACATACGAAGATAATGGCATGTTCATCTGCCCGGAATGTGCACACGAATGGAATGATGCCGAGCCAGCGCAGGACGCTGATGCGCTGATCGTCAAAGATGCCAACGGTAATCTGCTGGCGGATGGCGACAGCGTCACCGTGGTGAAAGATCTTAAGGTGAAAGGCAGCTCTTCCATGCTTAAGATCGGCACCAAAGTGAAGAATATCCGTCTGGTGGAAGGCGATCATAATATCGATTGCAAAATTGACGGCTTCGGTCCGATGAAACTGAAATCTGAGTTCGTGAAAAAGAACTGATTTAACCCGCCCGGTAGCGCTTCGCTTACCGGGCTTTCGGGAACTACACTTAACGGGCTTTTCTTACGTGAGGTAAAGATTATGCCGTTAAGTCCCTACATCTCTTTTGCCGGCAACTGTGCAGAGGCTACCGCCTTCTATCAGCAGGCCGTCGGCGCAGAACTCCTCTATAAAATCACCTTCGGCGAAATGCCAAAAAGCGATAACAGCGAAGAAGGCTGTCCGTCCGGCATGCAGTTTCCGGATTCGGCTATCGCTCACTCCAACGTTCGCATTGCGGGCAGCGATATCATGATGAGCGACGGGCTGCCGCCGGGCAGCAGCGCACAATACGCGGGCTTCACGCTGGTGCTCGACACGCAGGATGTGTCAGAAGGCAAGCGCTGGTTCGACAACCTTGCCGATGGCGGGAATATCGACATGGCCTGGCAGGAAACCTTCTGGGCGCACGGCTTCGGTAAGGTCACCGACAAGTACGGCGTGCCGTGGATGATTAACGTCGTTAAGCAGCAGCACTAATTTTCGGGCGGTGGGCGGTCTGCCTCCGCCTGTCATCAAACTCCCCTCAACTCTTCAAACTCCCGCAACCTGCACTTAACCCAAATGTCATATTGATGCGCCAGCATGAGGCCACATTTATCGTGAGGCCCAGCACATGCACACTGTTATCCGCGTCGAGAAACTGAGCAAGACCTTCAATCACAACAAGGCGCTGCATGCCGTTGATCTGACCGTCCAGCAGGGCGAAATGGTGGCGCTGCTGGGGCCGTCAGGTTCAGGAAAATCCACCCTTCTGCGTCACTTAAGCGGCCTTATTACCTGCGATAAAACGCCGGAAAGCCGCGTCGAGCTGCTGGGTAACACCGTGCAGCATGCAGGCCGTCTGGCGAGCGATATTCGCGAAAGCCGCGCCCGGACGGGCTACATCTTTCAGCAGTTCAACCTGGTGAACCGCCTGACGGTGCTGGAGAACGTGCTGATTGGCGCGCTCGGCAGCACCCCGTTCTGGCGCACCTGCCTGCGCTGGTTCTCCCCATCACAGAAGCAGGAAGCCTTACAGGCGCTGACCCGCGTCGGCATGGCGCACTTCGCCCACCAGCGCGTGTCCACGCTGTCCGGCGGGCAGCAGCAGCGCGTCGCTATCGCCCGCGCTCTGATGCAGAAAGCCAAAATCATTCTGGCCGATGAGCCCATCGCCTCGCTGGATCCGGAGTCGGCCCGCATCGTGATGGAAACCCTGCGCGACATCAACCAGAACGACGGCATCACAGTGGTGGTGACGCTGCATCAGGTGGATTACGCCCTGCGCTACTGCGAGCGCATCGTCGCCCTGCGTCAGGGCCACGTGTTCTTCGATGGTGCCAGCCATCAGTTTGATAACGAACGTTTTGACCATCTCTACCGCAGCGTAAACCGCGTCGAAGAACGCGCGCAGGCTGCTTAACGCCCCGATAACGAGGAATGGAAATGAACTACAAAGCCGTTGCCGCGCTGGCCTTCACCAGCATGTTCAGCATCAGCACCCTGTTAAGCCCGGCGTACGCCGAAGAGCAGGAAAAAGCGTTGAACTTTGGCATCATTTCAACGGAATCACAGCAAAACCTGAAGCCGCAGTGGGAACCGTTCCTGAAAGATATGGAAACCAAACTGGGGATCAAAGTGAACGCCTTCTTCGCCCCGGACTACGCGGGCATCATCCAGGGGATGCGCTTTAACAAAGTGGACATCGCCTGGTACGGCAACCTTTCCGCCATGGAAGCGGTGGACCGCGCCAACGGTCAGGTCTTTGCCCAGACCGTTGCGGCAGATGGTTCTCCAGGATACTGGAGCGTGCTGATCGTCAACAAAGACAGCCCGATCAACAACCTCAACGACATGATCGCCAAACGCAAAGATCTGACCTTTGGTAACGGCGATCCGAACTCCACCTCCGGCTTCCTCGTCCCTGGTTACTACGTCTTCGCGAAAAACAACATCTCCGCCAGCGACTTTAAGCGCACCGTCAACGCCAGCCACGAAACCAACGCGCTGGCCGTGGCGAACAAGCAGGTGGACGTTGCCACCAACAACACCGAAAACCTCGACAAGCTGAAAACCTCCGCGCCGGACAAGCTGAAAGCGCTGAAGGTCATCTGGAAATCCCCGCTGATCCCCGGCGACCCGATCGTCTGGCGCAAAAATATCTCCGAAAGCACCAAGGACAAGGTCTACGACTTCTTTATGAACTACGGCAAAACGCCGGAAGAGAAAGCGGTTCTGGAACGTCTGGGCTGGGCACCGTTCCGCGCGTCCAGCGATCTGCAGCTGGTCCCGATTCGCCAGTTGGCGCTGTTTAAGCAGATGCAGGCCGTGAAGGACAACAAAGGGCTGAAGGAAGAGGAGAAGACCAGCAAAGTCTCTGAAATCCAGGCCCAGCTGGAAGACCTCGACCGCCTGACCGCCGCGCTGGGTGCGATGACGAGCGTGAATAAAGCGGTGCAGTAACACTAGTCCCCTCTCCCTTGGGGGAGAGGGAGAACAGATTAAGGAGCCAACATGCAAACCATCACCCTCCCGCCGCCGAAGCGCAGCTGGTTCTCGCTCATAAGCTGGGCCATCCTGCTGGCGGTACTCGTTATCTCCTGGAAGGGCGCGGAGATGGATCCGCTGCTGCTCTTCAAAGATTCCGGCAACATGGCGACCTTCGCCGCCGACTTCTTCCCGCCGGATTTCAGCCAGTGGCAGGACTACCTCAGCGAAATGGCGATCACCCTGCAAATCGCCGTCTGGGGCACCGCCCTCGCCGTCGTTCTCTCCATTCCGTTCGGCCTGATGAGCGCCGAGAACATCGTACCGTGGTGGGTTTACCAGCCGATGCGTCGCCTGATGGACGCCTGTCGCGCCATCAACGAAATGGTCTTTGCGATGCTGTTCGTGGTCGCCGTTGGCCTGGGTCCGTTCGCCGGCGTGATGGCACTGTTCATCCACACCACCGGCGTGCTCTCCAAGCTGCTCTCGGAAGCGGTCGAAGCCATCGAGCCCGGCCCGGTGGAAGGTATTCGCGCAACCGGCGCCAACAAAATCGAAGAGATCCTCTACGGCGTCCTGCCGCAGGTGATGCCGCTGCTGATCTCCTACTCGCTGTACCGCTTCGAGTCCAACGTTCGCTCCGCCACCGTAGTCGGTATGGTGGGCGCAGGCGGGATTGGCGTCACCCTGTGGGAAGCGATTCGCGGTTTCCAGTTCCAGCAAACCTGCGCCCTGATGGTGCTTATCATCGTCACCGTCAGCCTGCTGGATTTCCTCTCTCAACGCTTGCGTAAGCACTTCATCTGATTAGCGAGGCTTTGATTGGTATGCACTTATCCAGACATCCGACCAGTTACCCTACCCGCTGGCAAGAGATTGCGGCCAGGCTCGAAGTGGAGCTGCGCACGCATTACCGCTGCGGTGACTACCTGCCCGCCGAGCAGCAGCTTGCCGACCGCTACGAAGTGAACCGCCACACCCTGCGCCGCGCCATTGACCAGCTGGTGGAGCGCGGCTGGGTCCAGCGCCGTCAGGGCGTCGGCGTGCTGGTGCTGATGCGCCCGTTTGACTACCCGCTCAACGCCCAGGCGCGTTTTAGCCAGAATCTGCTGGATCAGGGTAGCCATCCAACCAGCGAAAAGCTGCTCTCGGTTCTGCGCCCGGCCTCCCGCCACGTGGCGGATGCGCTCGGGATTCAGGAGGGTGACAACGTCGTACACCTGCGTACGTTGCGCCGGGTCAACGGCGTGGCGGTCTGCCAGATCGACCACTACTTCGCGGACCTCACCCTCTGGCCAGTGCTGCAACATTTCGCCAGCGGTTCCCTGCATGATTTCCTTCAGGACGCGACGGGTATCGCGCTCAAACGCACCCAGACGCGCATCAGCGCCCGCCGCGCGCAGGCGAAAGAGAGCAAGGTGCTGGAGATCCCCAACATGGCCCCGCTGCTCTGCGTGCGCACCCTCAACCACCGTGACGGCGAGATCAACGCGACGGAATACTCCGTCAGCCTGACCCGCGCCGACATGATTGAATTCACCATGGAGCACTGAATGCACTTCGACACCTCCACCCGACAGCGCTGGATGCGCGTGCTGGCCCATAGCCAGCCTGCTGCGCTGGCCGCCCGCATGAACGCACTCGGCCTGACGCCGGACTACGACACGATCCGCGCGCCGGAGATCGGCCTGGTGCAGATCCAGGCACGCATGGGCGGCACCGGCGAGCGCTTCTTCGCCGGCGATGCCACCCTCACCCGCGCGGCTATCCGCCTTAACAGCGGCACGCTGGGTTATAGCTACGTACTTGGGCGAGACAAAACGCACGCCGAGCGCTGCGCGGTGATCGACGCGCTTTTACAGGAACACCCGCATTTCCAGACGTTAATGGAAACCCTTATTGCCCCGCTGGAAGCCGACCGCGCCGCACGCCTTGCCGCGCGTCAGGCCGAAGTGAACACCAGCCGGGTCGACTTCTTTACGCTCGTTCGCGGAGACAACGCATGACGCTTCAACCTGCTTTTACCCTGGCCGTCCAGGATGCCCAACAGAGTTTCCGTCGCCTGCTGAAGGCCATGAGCGAGCCCGGCGTGATCGTCTCGCTGCATCAGCTTTCGCAGGGCTGGCTGCCGCTGAACCTCGCCACTACCAGCGTGCTGCTGACGCTGGCGGACAACGACACCCCGGTATGGCTGTCAGGCGCATTGCTGAACGATATCGCCAGCCAGAACCTGCGCTTTCACACCAGCGCGCCGCTGGTCGAACAGCCCCAGCAGGCGGTCTTTGCCGTGGCCGACGAACAGATCAGCCATGAACAGCTTAACGCCCTTAGCGAAGGCAGCGCCGTCGCACCGGAAACCAGCGCCACGCTGATCCTGCAAGTCTCCAGCCTGAGCGGTGGCCGCATGCTTCGCCTGACGGGCGCAGGCATCGCCGACGAGCGGATGGTCGCGCCCCAGCTGCCGGAGTGCATCATCCATGAGCTGACCGAGCGTCCGCACCCGTTCCCGCTCGGCATTGACCTGATCCTGACCTGCGGCGAGCGCCTGCTGGCAATCCCGCGGACTACCCACGTGGAGGTGTGCTGATGTACGTAGCCGTCAAAGGAGGCGAAAAGGCGATCGCCGCCGCTCATGCCTTACAGGAGCACAGACGCCGGGGCGATGAACAGCTTCCCGAGCTGAGCGTCGCCCAGATTGAGCAACAGCTTAACCTCGCGGTTGACCGCGTGATGACCGAGGGCGGCGTTGCTGACCGCGAGCTTGCAGCGCTGGCGCTGAAGCAGGCCAGCGGCGATAACGTGGAAGCCATCTTCCTGCTGCGCGCCTGGCGCACCACCGTTCCACGTCTGGCAGTCAGCGAGCCGGTGAACACGGCGGAAATGCGCCTGGAGCGCAGAATCTCTGCCGTTTATAAAGACATTCCCGGCGGCCAGCTGCTTGGCCCGACTTACGACTACACCCATCGTCTGCTGGACTTCACGCTGCTGGCGAACGGCGAAGCCCCAACGCTCAGCACTTCAGACGTCGAACAGGAACCGTCTCCGCACGTCTTCAGCCTGCTGGCAAACCAGGGGCTGGCGAAAGCGGAAGAAGACACTGGCGCCACGCCGGACGACGTCACCCGCACGCCGCCGGTCTACCCGTGCTCACGCTCGTCCCGTCTGCAACAGCTGATGCGCGGCGACGAAGGGTATCTGCTGGCGCTGGCCTACTCCACACAGCGCGGCTACGGGCGCAACCACCCGTTCGCGGCAGAGATCCGCAGCGGCTATCTCGACGTCGAAATCGTGCCGGAAGAGCTGGGTTTTGCGGTGAACGTCGGCGAACTGCTGATGACCGAGTGCGAAATGGTCAATGGTTTCGTCGCGCCAGAGAATGAAGACCCGCATTTTACCCGCGGCTACGGGCTGGTGTTTGGCCTCGGCGAGCGCAAGGCGATGGCGATGGCGCTGGTTGACCGCGCCCTGCAGGCGCCGGACTACGGCGAGCACATTGCCGGCCCGGCGCAGGACGAAGAGTTCGTGCTGGCCCACGCGGACAACGTCGAGGCCGCAGGCTTTGTCTCGCACCTCAAGCTGCCGCACTACGTCGATTTCCAGGCCGAACTGGAACTGCTGAAACGCCTGCAACGGGAGCGCGCCAATGGCTAACTTAAGCGGCTACAACTTTGCCTATCTGGATGAGCAAACTAAACGCATGATCCGCCGCGCCATCCTTAAGGCAGTGGCGATCCCCGGCTATCAGGTGCCGTTTGGTGGCCGTGAAATGCCGATGCCGTACGGCTGGGGCACGGGCGGCATTCAGATCACCGCCAGCGTGATTGGCGAAGCGGACGTGCTGAAGGTTATCGACCAGGGCGCGGACGATACCACCAACGCTGTGTCGATCCGCAACTTCTTTAAGCGCGTGACGGGCGTCAACACCACCGAAAAAACCGAAGACGCGACGCTGATCCAGACCCGCCACCGCATTCCGGAGACTCCGCTGACGGAAGATCAGATTCTGATTTTCCAGGTGCCGATCCCGGAGCCGCTGCGCTTTATCGAGCCGCGCGAAACCGAGACCCGCACCATGCACGCGCTGGAAGAGTACGGGATCATGCAGGTCAAACTTTATGAAGACATCGCCCGCTTCGGCCATATCGCCACCACCTACGCCTACCCGGTGAAGGTCAACGGGCGCTACGTCATGGACCCGTCGCCGATCCCAAAATTCGATAACCCGAAGATGGACATGATGCCTGCCCTGCAGCTCTTTGGTGCCGGACGTGAAAAACGCATCTACGCCGTGCCGCCGTATACGCGTGTCGAAAGCCTGGATTTCGACGATCACCCGTTTACGGTGCAGGAGTGGGACGAGCCGTGCGCCATCTGCGGATCCAAACACAGCTATCTTGATGAAGTGGTGCTGGACGATACGGGCAAACGGATGTTTGTCTGCTCCGACACCGATTACTGCCGCCAACAGAGCGAGGCGAACGGCCAATGAAACCGCTGCTTTCGGTTAATAACCTGACCCACCTTTATGCGCCGGGAAAAGGCTTCAGCGACGTGTCGTTCGAGCTGTGGCCGGGCGAAGTGCTGGGCATTGTCGGCGAGTCCGGCTCCGGCAAAACCACCCTGCTGAAGTCCATCTCCGCGCGCCTGACGCCGCAACACGGCGAGATCCTGTATCAGGGACGCTCCCTCTACGACATAAGCGAGGCCGAGCGCCGGCGCCTGCTGCGCACCGAGTGGGGCGTGGTGCATCAGCACCCGATGGACGGCCTGCGCCGTCAGGTGTCGGCGGGAGGCAATATCGGCGAACGGCTGATGGCCACCGGCGCGCGCCACTACGGCAACATCCGCGCCACCGCACAGCACTGGCTGGAGGAGGTGGAGATCCCCGCCTCGCGCATTGACGACCTGCCAACCACCTTTTCCGGCGGTATGCAGCAGCGTTTGCAAATTGCCCGCAATCTGGTCACCCATCCAAAGCTGGTGTTTATGGATGAACCCACCGGCGGGCTGGACGTCTCCGTGCAGGCCCGCCTGCTCGACCTGCTGCGCGGCCTGGTGGTGGAGCTGAACCTGGCGGTGGTGATTGTCACCCACGATCTGGGCGTTGCGCGCCTGCTGGCGGACCGCCTGCTGGTGATGAAGCAGGGTCAGGTGGTGGAAAGTGGGCTGACCGACCGCGTGCTCGACGACCCGCATCATCCGTACACCCAGCTGCTGGTGTCGTCGGTATTACAGAATTAAGAGGCCAACATGATCCACGTTGAAAATGTCAGTAAGACCTTTGTGCTCCACCAGCAAAATGGCGTGCGCCTGCCGGTGCTGCAAAATGCCTCGTTAGAGGTGAGTCAGGGTGAATGCGTGGTGCTGCACGGCCACTCCGGCAGCGGTAAATCGACCCTGCTGCGCTCCCTGTACGCCAACTATTTACCGGACGAAGGCCACATCCATATTCGCCATAACGAAGAGTGGGTCGATCTGGTTCAGGCCCCGGCGCGCAAGGTGCTGGAAGTGCGCCGCTCAACGATCGGCTGGGTCAGCCAGTTCCTGCGGGTGATCCCGCGGATCTCCGCCCTGGATGTGGTGATGCAGCCCCTGCTGGATCTCGGCGTGCCGCGCGAAACCTGCGCCGCCAGGGCCGCCAGCCTGCTGACGCGCCTCAACGTGCCGGAGCGCCTGTGGCACCTCGCCCCGTCGACCTTTTCCGGCGGCGAGCAGCAGCGCGTGAATATCGCGCGCGGGTTTATCGTCGACTATCCGATATTACTGCTGGATGAACCCACCGCCTCGCTCGACGCTAAAAACAGCGCAGCGGTGATAGCACTGATCGAACAGGCCAAAGCGCGCGGGGCGGCGATCGTCGGGATCTTCCACGACGACGCCGTCCGCAATCGCGTAGCGGACAGGCTGCACCCGATGGGGACAAACGCATGATTATCAATAATGTCAGGCTGGTGCTGGAAAATGAGGTCGTGAAGGGTTCGGTTGAAATCCAGGATGGCGTCATCCGCGCCTTTGCCGAAACCCAAAGCCGTTCTCCTGAAGCGATGGACGGCGACGGCGGCTGGCTGCTGCCGGGGCTGATTGAGCTGCATACCGATAATCTGGATAAATTCTTCACCCCGCGCCCGAAGGTGGACTGGCCCGCCCATTCGGCGATGAGCAGCCACGACGCGCTGATGGTCGCCAGCGGCATCACCACGGTGCTGGACGCGGTGGCGATCGGCGACGTGCGCGACGGCGGCGATCGTCTGGAAAATCTGGAAAAGATGATCAACGCCGTGGAGGAGACGCAAAAGCGCGGCCTCAACCGCGCCGAGCACCGCCTGCACCTGCGCTGCGAGCTGCCGCACCACACCACCCTGCCGCTGTTTGAAAAGCTGGTCGGACGCGAGCCGGTGTCGCTGGTCTCCCTGATGGATCACTCCCCGGGGCAGCGCCAGTTCGCCAACATTGAAAAGTACCGTGAATACTATCAGGGCAAATACTCGCTCAACGACGCGGAGATGGCGCGCTACGAAGAAGAGCAGCTGGCGCTTGCGGCACAATGGTCGCAGCCGAACCGTCTCTCCATTGCCGCGATGTGTCGGGACCGCAACATTGCGCTGGCCAGCCATGACGACGCCACGCACGATCACGTGCGCGAATCCCACCAGCTTGGCAGCGTGATCGCCGAATTCCCCACCACGTTCGAAGCGGCTGAAGCCTCCCGCAAACACGGCATGAACGTGCTGATGGGCGCGCCGAACATCGTGCGCGGCGGATCGCACTCCGGCAACGTGGCGGCAAGCAAACTCGCTTCCCTCGGCCTGCTGGATATCCTCTCGTCTGACTACTACCCCGCCAGCCTGCTGGACGCGGCCTTCCGCGTTGCAGACGACGAGGACAACCGCTTTACGCTGCCGCAGGCGATTCGACTGGTGACGAAAAACCCGGCCAGCGCGCTCAACCTTCACGACCGCGGTGAGATTGCCGAAGGCAAACGGGCAGACCTGGTGTTGGCGCACCGCAAGGGCGAGCACGTTCATATCGACCACGTCTGGCGTCAGGGAAAAAGGGTGTTCTGATGGGAAGACTCATCTGGTTAATGGGCCCGTCCGGCTCGGGAAAAGACAGCCTGCTGTCGGCGTTACGGCAGCGGGAACATTCACAGTTGCTGGTGGCGCACCGCTACATTACCCGCGCGGCGAACGTTGGCAGTGAAAACCATATCGCCCTGAGCGAGCAGGAGTTTTTTACCCGCGCCGGGCAAAACCTGCTGGCGCTGAGCTGGCACGCGAACGGCTTTTATTACGGCGTCGGCATCGAGATCGACCTCTGGCTGCACGCGGGCTTCGACGTGCTGGTTAACGGCTCGCGCGCACATCTGCCGCAGGCCAAAGCCCGGTACGAAGCGGCGCTGCTGCCGGTCTGCCTGCAGGTTTCTCCGGATATTCTGCGCAGCCGTCTGCAAAGCCGGGGGCGCGAAAATGCGCGTGAGATCGACCAGCGGCTGGAACGTGCGGCGCGCTACACCCCGTCGGGCTGTCACGTCCTCAATAACGACGGAAGTTTGCTACAGTCAGTCGAGACCTTTTTATCGCTTATTCGCCAGAAGGAGAGACAGCATGCCTGACTGCCAGCTTCGCCCCGCCACCGCCGACGATGCGCAAATTGTTTACGCCCTGATCTGTGAACTGAAGCAGGCAGAGTTCGATCACCAGGCGTTTCACGCCGGATTTCTGGCCAACCTTCAGGATCACAACATGCGCTACCAGCTTGCCGAGCTGGACGGACAGGTCGTCGGCATGATCGGCCTGCACATGCAGTTTCACCTGCACCATGCCCGCTGGATCGGCGAGATCCAGGAGCTGGTGGTGATGCCGCAAGCGCGCGGGCTAAAGATTGGCAGCCAGTTGCTCGCCTGGGCAGAAGACGTTGCGAGGCAGGCCGGCGCCGAGCTAACGGAGCTCTCCACCAGCGTGAAGCGCACGGACGCGCACCGCTTTTACGTTCGTGAGGGATATACGCAGAGCCATTTTCGATTCACCAAACCGCTGTAGAGGTGCGTTATGAGTCTGACCATCACGTTAACGGGAACCGGAAGCGCACAGCTGGTCCCGGTCTTTGGCTGCGACTGCGCGGCGTGTCGCAGGGCGCGTTTGCAGGACAACTATCGCCGTCGCCCCTGTAGCGCGGTGGTCAAATTCAACGATGCTGTCACCCTGCTGGATGCGGGCATTCCGCACCTGATGGACGACTGGCCGGCGGGCAGTTTCCAGCAGTTTTTACTCACGCACTATCATATGGATCACGTCCAGGGGCTGTTCCCCCTGCGCTGGGGCGTGGGCGCAACCATCCCGGTCTACGGCCCGCCGGATGAAGCGGGCTGTGACGATCTGTTTAAACACCCCGGCATTCTGGATTTCAGCCACACGGTCGAGCCGTTCGTGATGTTTGAACTGCAGGGGCTGCGGGTCACGCCGCTGCCGCTCAACCATTCAAAACTGACCTTCGGGTATCTGCTGGAATCGGCCCATAGCCGCGTGGCGTGGCTTTCTGATACCGCCGGGCTGCCGGATAAATCAGTGACGTTTCTGCTCAACAATCAGCCACAGGCGATAATCATCGACTGCAGCCATGAACCGCGTCCGGAGACGCCGCGCAACCACAGTGATTTAAATACGGTGATGGCCCTGAACGAGGTGATTGGCTGTCCGCAGGTGATCCTGACGCACATTAGCCATCAGTTTGACGCATGGATGATGGATAACCCGCTGCCGGACGGCATTGAAGCGGGATATGACGGGATGGTACTGGTGCTGGATTAGGTTTTCTCCCTCTCCCGTGGGAGAGGGTTGGGGTGAGGGCAACAGGCCGCACTTAGCCGCGATCGTAATCGTCTTCCAACCTGCGCTCATCTTCTTCTAACCGACGCCTGTCGTCGTCCAGCTGACGCTGGCGCTCGTCTAAACGGCGGCGTCTGTCTTCGAGCTGCCGACGACGATCGTCGTACTGTCGGCTGTCGATTTGACGGCTGCGGTCATAACGATCGTCGTCATCGTCATTACGGCTGCTGCTGGGGTTGTAGGCATCGTTGATCGCCTGCTGAATGTTGCCAATGGCGTCATCAATCACATCGGCATGCGCCAGTTGGCTGGTTAAAGTCAGCAGACCAAATAACAGGACGGTAGAGTAACGTTTCATAAGGCCAGACTCGCAGGGGAACTGGTCTTACGGTAATGAATGGCTGGGAACCGGGGTAGCGGAGGAATCTCAAATTACCATCACCTTCCGCAGCGCCTGCGCCAGCTGCTGGCGGGTAAACGGCTTACGCAGTAACGGAACGTCCGGCAGCTGCGGGTTATGCGCCGGGCGCAAATCCTGCCCGCTGATCAGCAGCACCGGAAGCTGCGGATAATGGCTGCGCACATGGTTAATCACCTCGGCCCCGCTCAGGCTTCCGGGCAGCATCAGATCGCTGATAAACATGCCAATATCCGGCGACGCCGCCAGCATGTTCAGGGCCTGTTCGCCGCTGTCCGCTTCGAGCGTCAGGTAGCCAAGCTGATGCAGCTGTTCGCACAGGGTCTGGCGAACGTCCGCCTCATCTTCCAGCACCAGTACAAGCCGCTCGTGATCCACGGACGTTGTGGCAGCCAGCGCTTCATCCTCCGAAACGGCGGGCAGCGTCGAGCGCGGGAGGTGGAGCCGCACGGTCGTTCCTTGTCCCGGCGCGCTTTCGATCTCTACCCGCCCCCCGGACTGACGCACAAAACCGTACACCATCGACAGGCCCAGCCCGCTTCCGCTCCCGGTCTGCTTGGTGGTGAAGAACGGTTCAAAAACCCGGGATTTCACCTCCTGCGACATCCCGCTGCCGCGATCGATGACCTCCAGCGCTACCATATCCTGCCTGCGTCCGTCGCTGCGGGTCACGCGCTGGTTCCAGGTGCGAATTTTGATCGCCCCGCTCTGGCCTTCCATCGCATCCCGGGCGTTCATCACCAGGTTGATAATGGCGTTTTCCAGCTGGCTGACGTCAATCCATGCGGGCCACGCCGGGGTTTGCGCTTCAATCTCCAGAGTAAGCGTGGCGGGCAGCGAGTGGCGCATCAGTTCCCGAAGGTTTTCCAGCAGGGGCAGCATCTCTACTGCATGCGGCGTCAGGGACTGTTTGCGGGAAAACGCCAGCAGCCGCTGGGTCAGCAGCGCGCCGCGTTCGGCTGCCTTCAGCGCACGGGTAATGCGCGGCGCGTCTTTTGATTCGGGGTCTGTCAGCTCAAGGCTGCCGATAATTACCGCCAGCAGGTTGTTAAAATCATGCGCCAGCCCGCCGGTCAGCTGCCCCACCGCCTTCATCTTCTGGCTGTGCAGCAGCGCCTCTTCCAGCCCCTGACGCTCGATGCGGTCGATCTCCATCTGCGTGGTTTTCTCTTTCAGCAGACGCGTGGTGTGCTCAAGCGAGGCGGTGTTGCGGGCAAAAACGTTAAACGCGCGCGCCAGCTCGCCCAGCTCGTCGCGCCGCTGCAGCGCAGGAACAGAAACATCCTGTTCACCATGGGCAAGTCGCGACATCGCCCGGGAGATGGCCGTCAGGTTGGAGCCCAGATTGCGGTAGATATACCAGCAGGCGCAGCCGGTGATGATGAGCGCCAGCACGGCGAAGATGCTGATAAACACGCTGATGGATTGCAACTCGTGATGGCTCTGGGCCGTGCGAAGCCGGGAAGCCTGCGCCACCTGTTCAACGTACTGATTAATATCGCTATTAAGGATCGCCACCAGCGCCTTAATGTGGAACATATACCAGCTGATGGACAGATCGCTCTCCTCCAGCTGCTTCGACAGCGGGGCAAGCTTGCGCAGCTCGGCGTTAAAATCGGGCAGAACGCCCTCCACGACCGGCTGTATGGCGCTTCGGGGCAGCGTGGCGGTCACGGCGTCCAGCTGCTGAACGGTAGCACGCGGCGAAGGTGTATCAATCGCGGCCACGATCAGCCGATCCATCTCCATCAGCTGCCGCGCGTCCGGCACGTTGCTGCCGAAGCGGCGGTTGATGTCCTGAAGATGGCGTAAATAGCTCTGGCTTTGATAGAGCGAGCTCAGCAGCGCGTTACGCTCAAGATGCCGCTTTTGCCCACGCTCCAGCATCCCCGTTACGCTTTGCTGTAATTCATTGCTTCTGCGAATAATCCGCGCCACCAGCGCCGGCTCCTGCTGCGCCAGCGGGGCATCCGCCAGCTGTTCCAGCGAGCGGCGCAGCGCCGTTTGCATCTGCTTCAGCCGCTCGGCCTCGCCTTTGTACTCCAGCGCCCCTACCACCTGCGAAAGCCGCACCGCCGCCGTTGCCACGTTGGCCGTGTCGCGCGCGAGGTTCATGCTCCCGGTCATGTCGTCCAGCGTTTGCTGTTGGACCTGCTCCTGGATCTGGCTGGCATGACGAAAGCCGAGCACCGCCACGCCGCTCACCATCAGCGTGACGGCGACCACCAGCAGGTTAAATATCAGCAGGCGACCGCGGGCGCTGGAGAAGAACGGGGGGCGTGAAGACATGTTGACTCCGTAACTGTGATCCACATTCGCTATTCATAACTATGACAAATATGAACAGCTTCTGACATTTTGCATTTACGCACCTGTGATGAAGTGCAGATATCGACATTCACAGGAGATCCGCCATGAGCAGAACCCCGGTTTTAGAGATGCGCCACATTGCCAAGACCTTTGGCAATTTCCACGCGCTCAAGGGCGTAGATTTGACGGTCTTCCCCGGTGAGATCCACGCGCTGATGGGGGAAAACGGCGCGGGAAAAAGCACGCTGATGAAGATCCTCGCGGGGGCCTATACCGCCACCGGCGGCGAGATCCTGATCGACGGCCAGCCGTTTCACATTAAAGGGCCGAAGGACGCGCTGGCCGCAGGCATTACCCTGATTTACCAGGAGATGCAGCTCGCCCCCAATCTGACCGTCGCGGAAAATATCTTCCTCGGCAGCGAGTTGTCGCGCGGCGGGCTGGTGCAGCGCAAGGAGATGGCCGCCCAGGCGCAGGCGGTGATTGACCGTCTCGGCGCGCAGTTCAGCGCCACCGACCTGGTGATGAAGCTGACCATCGCCGAGCAGCAGCAGGTGGAAATCGCCCGCGCGCTGCACCGCAACAGCCGCATCCTGGTGATGGACGAACCCACCGCCGCCCTCTCCTCCCGCGAAACCCACCGCCTGTTCGAACTGATTTTGCGCCTGCGTGATGAAGGCATGGCGATTATCTATATCAGCCACCGCATGGCGGAAGTGTATGAACTCTCTGACCGCGTGAGCGTTCTGCGCGACGGGCAGTACGTCGGCAGCCTGACGCGCGACAAGCTGAACGCGTCTGAACTGGTGAAGATGATGGTGGGCCGCCCGCTCAGCGATCTGTTCAACAAAGAGCGCGATATCCCTCTCGGCAGCCCGCGTCTCAACGTGCACCATCTCACGGACGGTAAAAAAGTGCAGCCATGCAGCCTGCAGGTGCGCTCCGGTGAAATCGTCGGGCTGGCGGGGCTGGTCGGGGCCGGACGCTCCGAGCTGGCGCAGTTGATTTTCGGCGTGCGCAAGGCCACCGGCGGGATGATTGAGGTGGACGGCGAGCCGGTGGTGATCCACTCCCCGCGCGCGGCCATTGAAAACGGGATTGGTTTTCTCACCGAGAACCGCAAGGAGCAGGGGCTGTTTCTGGAGCTGGCGGCGCAGGAGAACATCACCATGGCGACGCTGGAGCGCGACGCCACCTTCGGCATGCTTAACCGCAAAAAAGCCCAGTCCATTTCCGATGACGCTATCGCCCTGCTTAACATCCGCGTGCCCCATTCTCAGGTGCGCGCGGGCGGGCTCTCCGGCGGCAACCAGCAAAAGCTGCTGATCTCCCGCTGGGTGGCGATTGGCCCGCGCATTCTGATTCTCGACGAACCCACGCGCGGGGTGGACGTCGGTGCCAAAAGCGAGATCTACCGCATCATGAACCAGATGGCGCGCAAGGGGGTGGCGATTCTGATGATCTCCAGCGAGCTGCCGGAAGTGGTAGGCATGAGCGACCGGGTGTACGTAATGCGGGAAGGCAGCATTGCGGGTGAACTGCACGGGCGCGACATCTCTCAGGAAAATATTATGACGCTGGCAACCGGCGTGAACGACACACATCATCAGGCGGTGCAATCATGACAACTCCAACCCATCCGCAGCAGGTGGCGAAATCCGCCTCCGCCAAAAAAATGCTGATGAGCGATCTGATGCAAACGGTCGGCATTTTGCCGATTTTAATCCTGATTGTGGCGGTGTTTGGCTTTATCGCCCCGAACTTCTTTACCGAAAGTAACCTGCTCAACATTACCCGTCAGGCGTCGATCAACATCGTGCTGGCGGCGGGGATGACCTTCATCATCCTGACCGGCGGGATTGACCTCTCCGTGGGCTCGATTCTGGGCACCACGGCGGTGGCGGCGATGGTGGTCTCGCTTATTCCTGAATTCGCGATGCTCTCCATTCCGGCGGCGCTGATGCTCGGCATGGTGTTGGGGCTGTTCAACGGCGCGCTGGTGGCCTTCGCCGGGCTGCCGCCGTTTATCGTCACGCTCGGCACCTATACGGCGCTGCGCGGCGCGGCGTATCTGCTGGCGGACGGCACCACGGTGATTAACTCCAGCATCAGCTTCGAGTGGATCGGCAATAACTATCTCGGCCCGATTCCGTGGCTCGTCGTCATTGCCCTGGCGGTCATCGCTATCTGCTGGTTCATCCTGCGCCGCACCACGCTCGGCGTTCATATCTACGCGGTCGGCGGCAACATGCAGGCGGCGCGCTTAACCGGCATCAAGGTCTGGCTGGTGCTGCTGTTTGTCTACGGCATGAGCGGCCTGCTCTCCGGCCTCGGCGGGGTGATGAGCGCCTCGCGCCTCTACAGCGCCAACGGCAACCTCGGCACGGGTTACGAGTTGGATGCGATTGCGGCGGTGATCCTCGGCGGCACCAGCTTCGTCGGCGGGATCGGCACGATCACCGGCACGCTGGTGGGGGCGCTGATCATCGCCACCCTCAACAACGGCATGACGCTGATGGGCGTCTCCTACTTCTGGCAGCTGGTGATCAAAGGGGCGGTGATCATCATAGCGGTGCTAATCGACAAATACCGTACCCGACATCATCAAAGTGCATAACAACAATACCCTACAAGCGAGGAAGACAAGATGCGTTTGAAACCCTTAGTGACCGCGCTCTGTGCTGGCGCCCTGCTGGCCGCAACGCCGTTTGCGCAGGCAAAAGATCTGAAGTCCATCGGCGTGACGGTGGGCGACCTGGCTAACCCGTTCTTCGTGCAGATCACCAAAGGTGCCGAGCTGGAAGCACGCAAGCTGGCTGGCGATAACGTCAAGGTGACGCTGGTTTCCAGCGGGTACGATCTGGGCCAGCAGGTGTCGCAGATCGATAACTTCATCGCCGCGAAGGTGGACATGATCATCCTCAACGCTGCGGATTCCAAAGGGATCGGCCCGGCGGTGAAGCGAGCCAAAGAAGCGGGGATCGTGGTCGTGGCGGTGGACGTGGCGGCGGAAGGGGCCGATGCGACCATCACCTCCGATAATACCCAGGCGGGGGAAATGGCCTGTAAGTACATTACCGACCGCCTGAAAGGCAAAGGCAACGTGGTGATCATCAACGGACCGCCGGTCTCCGCGGTGCAGAACCGCGTCGAAGGCTGCCAGACGGAATTCAAAAAACATCCGGACATAAAGGTGCTCTCGGACAACCAGAATGCCAAAGGCAGTCGTGAAGGCGGGCTGGAAGTGATGACCTCTCTGCTGGCGGCCAATCCGAAGATCGACGGCGTATTCGCGATTAACGATCCGACCGCGATCGGCGCCGATCTGGCGGCGAAACAGGCCCAGCGCAACGAGTTCTTTATCGTCGGCGTGGACGGTTCCCCGGACGGTGAAGAGGCGCTGAAGCGCGAAAACTCCCTGTTTGTGGCGACCCCGGCGCAGGATCCGCAGGTGATGGCGGCGAAGGCGGTGGAGATCGGCTATGACATTCTGCAGGGCAAACCTGCGCCGAAAGAGCCTGTGCTGATCCCGGTGACGATGATCGATAAAAAGAACGTCGGCACGTATAAGGGGTGGACGGTTAAATGATCCTTTTCCCTCTCCCTGTGGGAGAGGGAACTGTTTTCAAGGAGTCCCCATGAAACGCTCCGACATTAACGAAATCCTCGGCCACACGCGGCAGTTCTTTTCCATGCACGACGTGCATCTCCCGCCGTTTGCCAGCTTTCCACCCACAAAATGGCAGCAGCTTGATCGGGCCGCGTGGCAGGAAGTGTTTGACCTCAAGCTCGGCTGGGACGTGACCGCTTTCGGCGGCAACAATTTCGCCGCACAGGGTCTGACGCTGTTTACCCTGCGCAACGGCTCCCCCAACGGCGTGCCGTATGAGAAATGCTACGCCGAAAAAATCATGCACGTGCGCGACGGCCAGGAGACGCCGATGCATTTTCACTGGCGCAAGCGGGAAGACATCATTAACCGGGGCGGCGGGAACCTGATTATTGAGTTATTGAATGCCGGGGCGCATGAAGAGACCGAAAACACCGACGTGACCGTCACCGTCGACGGCTGCCGCCAGACCCACGCCCCCGGCAGCCAGCTGCGCCTCACACCAGGGGAAAGCATCTGTCTCACGCCCGGCCTGTATCACAGCTTCTGGGGCGAACGCGGCTTTGGCGACGTGCTGGTGGGCGAAGTGTCGTCAGTGAATGACGACGAGCACGACAACCACTTTTTGCAGCCCGTTGCCCGCTATAACAACATCGAAGAAGACGAACCGGCGGTGCTGGTGCTGTGCAACGAGTACAACCTGTTTCGGAGATAAGGAGTGAATGATGCCACTGATTTCTCTTGCCGACGGTCTTGAGCACGCCAGGAAACATCGCTACGCGCTGGGCGCGTTCAACGTGCTCGACTCCCATTTCCTGCGCGCGCTGTTTGCCGCCGCAAAGCAGGAACGCTCGCCGTTTATCATCAACATCGCCGAAGTGCACTTTAAGTATGTTTCCCTGGATTCGCTGGTCGAAGCGGTTAAGTTCGAAGCCGCCCGTCACGATATTCCCGTGGTGCTGAATCTCGACCACGGTCTGCATTTCGAGGCCGTCGTGCGCGCCCTGCGCCTGGGGTTTAGCTCGGTGATGTTCGACGGCTCGACGCTGAGCTACGAGGAGAACATTCGCCAGACCCGGGAAGTGGTGAAGATGTGCCACGCGGTGGGCGTCTCGGTGGAGGCGGAGCTGGGCGCGGTCGGCGGGGATGAAGGCGGCGCGCTGTACGGACATGCGGATGAAGCGTTCTTTACCGACCCGCAGCTGGCACGGGAGTTTGTCGATAAGACCGGCATCGACGCGCTGGCGGTCGCCATCGGCAACGCGCACGGCAAATACAAAGGCGAGCCGAAGCTCGATTTCCCGCGCCTGGACGCCATTCGTCAGCAGACGGGGCTGCCGCTGGTGCTGCACGGCGGCTCCGGGATTAGCGATGCCGACTTCCGCCGCGCCATCGAGCTGGGCATTCATAAAATCAACTTCTACACCGGCATGTCGCAGGCCGCGCTCGCCGCCGTTGAGCAGCGCATGGCGAACCGCCAGCCGCTGTACGATGAGTTTGCCGAACTGCTGCTGGGGATAGAAGAGGCGATAACCGATACGGTCGCCGAGCAGATGCGCATCTTCGGCAGCGCGGGGCAGGCATAATGGAACGCAAAGGCATCATCGCCGCAGGCAACATGCTGGTGGATCACGTTCACCAGATCGTGCAGTGGCCGGAGCGCGGCTGGCTGGCGGAAATCACCCACAGCGAGCGCTCAACCGGCGGCGCGCCGCTCAACGTCCTGCTGACGCTGGCGAAAATGCACGTTGGCTTGCCGCTGCAGGCGGTGGGGCTGATCGGGGAAGACGGCGACGGGGACTACATTCTGGCAATGCTCGACCAGTACCACGTCAACCGCCAGCGCGTACAGCGCACCACCTTTGCGCCAACCTCCATGTCGCAGGTGATGACCGATCCCAGCGGGCAGCGCACCTTTTTCCACTCGCCGGGCGCCAACCGTCTGCTGGATCTTCCCGCCTTCGATCGTCTCGATGGATCGATGAAGATCTTCCATCTCGGCTACCTGCTGCTGCTCGACAGCCTGGATATGCCGGATGACGAATTTGGCACCCGCAGCGCGCGGCTGCTGGCGCAGATGCGCGAGCAGGGGTATGAAACCTCCCTTGACCTGGTGTCCCGCAAGGGCGACCCGCGCTACCAGCCGCTGGTGCTCCCTGCCCTGCGCCATCTGGATTATCTGGTGATTAACGAGCTCGAGGCCGGTGAGTTTAGCGGGCTGACAATGCGTGACGAAAACGACGCCCCGCACATTGTCCATATCGCCGACGCCGCGGCGCAGCTGCTGGCGGCCGGGGTACGCCAGCGGGTGGTGATCCACTGTCCGGAAGGCGCATGGGGAGAAGCTCGCGGTGAAGCGGGTTGCTGGATCCCGTCATGGATGCTGGAGCAGGACGAGATTATCGGCAGCGTTGGCGCGGGCGATGCCTTTTGCGCCGGCTTTTTATACGGCTGCCATGAATCGCTGCCGCTGACAGAAAGTATTTATCTGGCGCACGCCTGCGCGCGGGCAAGCCTGCTGGCCGCCAATGCGATTGACGGCGCAAAAACGCTGGCCGAGCTGCAGGCGTTTATTCGCGAGAGCGCTTAGTTTAACAATAATTGCGATTTTTCATTACAGTTCTATGAATTTTATATTCCCGAACTACACTCTCTCCATCTGGCATATTCGGCGTGGGCAGCACTCTGTCCGCACGCTTTTCCGAAATGAGATAGAAAGAGGACAAGGGAAAAATGTTCGCAGCAATCATCATCGGTATTTTCATTATCAGCGTTATTTATGCGCATTCACGCGGCAAAGAAAAACAGACGCTTTCTCGTCAGCTCTTCGACCATTCGACGTTCATGGCCCCCATCAATATGTTTATGACGGCGTTTTCTTCCCTGCCCGCCAGGCAGCCTTTCTTTGAAACAGAGCGCTTCCCGGAATTAAATAAGCTGACGGAAAACTGGCTGGTTATTCGCGAAGAGGCGCTGCGTTTGCAGCATCATATTAAGGCGGCGGAAAATAATAACGACGCTGGCTTTAACACCTTTTTTAAACGCGGCTGGAAACGTTTTTACCTGAAATGGTATGCCGATGCCCATCCCTCCGCGCAGTCTTTATGCCCGGTGACGACCCGGCTGGTGAGTGAAATCCCCTCGGTGAAGGCGGCCATGTTTGCCGAGCTGCCGGCGGGTGCGAAGCTGGGTAAGCACCGGGATCCGTACGCGGGATCGGTTCGTTACCATCTGGGCTTATTCACACCGAATGACGATCGCTGCTTTATTGAAGTCGACAGGCAGCGCCACAGCTGGCGGGATGGCGAAGCCGTTATTTTTGATGAGACCTACGTCCACTGGGCAGAAAATAAATCGGATCAAACGCGCATTATTCTCTTCTGCGATATTGAACGTCCGATGAAGTGGCGCTGGGCGCAGGCGGTTAACCATTGGGTGGGGACCACGCTGATGTCTGCAGCCCGCTCACCGAATGACGAGAATGACAGCACCGGCGGCATTAACCGCATTTTTAAATACGTTCATGCGGGCCGCGAGCGGGGACAGCGTCTGAAAAAAAGAAACCGTAAGGCCTATTACGCCATCAAGTATCTGTGCATCGCTGCAATCTTTGCCGCCATCATTGTTCCGGCGATAACGTAAGCCTTATGCCGCCTGTTCGGGTCGGCTCACATCGGAGGCAAACACGTAACCCAGCCCGCGGATCGTTTTGATAAGCGCAGGCTGATGCGGGTTAGCCTCTATTTTCCGGCGCAGGCGCATGATCAGCACGTCAATCGTGCGATCGAACACGTCGGCGCTTTCGCTGTGGGTCAGCTCGAGCAGGCGATCGCGGCTCAGCACCCGGCGGGCATTCTGCGTGAGCGCCAGCAGCAGGCCGTACTCGCCCTGGGTTAAGGGCACGGTATTACGCTGCGGATCGCTCAGCTCGCAGCGGGAGGTATCCAGCGTCCATCCGTTAAACACAATGCCCGCGGCGGGAGCTTCCGCCGCCAGCACGCCCGTACGCCTCAGCACCGCCTTCACGCGGGCGACCACCACGCGCGGGTTGAACGGTTTGCCAATATAATCGTCGGCCCCCATCTCCAGCCCCACCACCACGTCTGACTCGCTGCCCAACCCGGTTAACATCACCACCGGTAGCGCCGGACGCTGCTTTTGCAGCTGCAGCAGAACCTGCAGGCCGTTAATATCCGGCAGCATCATATCCAGCAGAACAAGGGCGATAGCCGGCTCCTGTTGAACCTGCCGCAGCGCATCCTGGCCGTTGTGGCAGACAAGCACGCTAAAGACGTGCTCGCTCAGCACATCCTGCAGCAGTTCACACACTGCCATATCGTCATCAACCACCAGAATCGCCGGTTTCATCATATGCTTCCGTCAGGGGATTATGTTAAGTCTGAACCATTCTGCCGTCGGCTCCAGTGAAATGAATTTTTCCGTGACGGAAATTCAACCCATGTCACATCCGCCGCTCATTCGACACGTCAATTTTGACGATTGTCTGCTTTTCGTCAGGGATTTCGCCGGGAATGCACCGTAAAGCCGGTGAGTACCCCCACTAAAAACATGGCATAGAAGCTGCATTAGTCGGTGCGAAAGATTTGATTAACTGGAGCAGACTGATGAAAAAAGTCGTCACGGTTTGCCCTTATTGTGCCTCAGGTTGCAAGATCCACCTGGTGGTCGATAACGGCAAAATCGTCCGGGCGGAGGCCGCGCAGGGGAAAACCAACCAGGGCACGCTGTGCCTGAAGGGGTATTACGGCTGGGATTTTATTAACGATACACAAATCCTCACCCCGCGCCTGAAAAACCCTATGATCCGCCGCGAGCGCGGCGGCAAGCTGGAAGCCGTCTCCTGGAACGAGGCGCTGGATTACGTCGCCACGCGCCTGAGTGTCATTAAGGCCAAGTATGGCCCGGATGCCATTCAGACCACCGGCTCCTCACGCGGGACCGGGAATGAAACCAACTACGTGATGCAAAAATTCGCGCGCGCCGTTATTGGTACCAATAACGTCGACTGCTGCGCTCGCGTCTGACACGGCCCATCGGTTGCAGGTCTGCACCAGTCGGTCGGTAACGGCGCAATGAGTAATGCTATCAACGAGATAGATAACACCGATCTGGTGTTTATCTTCGGTTATAATCCAGCGGATTCTCACCCTATCGTCGCGAACCACGTGATTCGCGCTAAACAGAACGGGGCGAAAATTATCGTCTGCGATCCGCGCAAAATCGAAACCGCGCGCATTGCGGATATGCACATTGCGCTGAAAAACGGCTCGAATATCGCGCTGTTGAATGCGATGGGGCACGTCATTATTGAGGAGAACCTGTACGACCAGGCGTTTGTCGCCACGCGTACGGAAGGGTTTGAAGAGTACCGGAAAATTGTCGAAGGCTACACGCCGGAGTCGGTAGAGGCGATAACCGGCGTGAGCGCGCAGGAGATCCGCCAGGCGGCACGGATGTATGCCGGAGCGAAAACCGCCGCCATCCTGTGGGGCATGGGCGTAACCCAGTTCTACCAGGGCGTGGAAACCGTGCGATCCCTGACCAGCCTCGCGATGCTAACCGGGAATCTGGGCAAAGCGCACGTCGGCGTTAACCCGGTTCGCGGCCAGAATAACGTCCAGGGTGCCTGCGACATGGGTGCGCTGCCGGACACGTATCCGGGCTATCAGTACGTGAAGTACCCGGAAAACCGCGAGAAGTTCGCGAAGGCCTGGGGCGTGGAGAGCCTGCCGGCACACACCGGCTATCGCATCAGCGAGCTGCCGCACCGCGCGGCGCACGGTGAAGTGCGGGCGGCCTACATCATGGGTGAAGATCCGCTCCAGACCGACGCCGAGCTGTCTGCGGTGCGCAAAGGCTTTGAGGATCTGGAGCTGGTGATTGTCCAGGATATCTTCATGACCAAAACCGCGGCGGCGGCGGATGTGATTCTCCCGTCGACCTCCTGGGGCGAGCATGAAGGCGTCTATACGGCGGCGGACCGCGGCTTCCAGCGCTTCTTTAAGGCGGTCGAGCCGAAGTGGGATTTGAAAACGGACTGGCAGATCATCAGCGAAATCGCCACCCGCATGGGCTACCCGATGCAGTACAACAACACCCAGGAGATCTGGGACGAGCTGCGGCATCTGTGCCCGGACTTTTATGGGGCAACCTATGAAAAAATGGGTGAGCTGGGCTACATCCAGTGGCCGTGCCGGGACGAGTCGGAGGCCGACCAGGGGACGTCGTATCTCTTTAAAGAGAAATTTGACACCCCGAACGGGCTGGCGCAGTTCTTCACCTGCGACTGGGTTGCGCCGATCGATAAACTCACCGAGGAGTACCCGATGGTGCTCTCTACCGTGCGTGAAGTAGGCCACTACTCCTGTCGTTCAATGACCGGCAACTGCGCCGCGCTGGCGGCGCTGGCGGACGAACCGGGCTACGCGCAGATCAACACCGCCGATGCGGAGCGCCTCGGCATTGAGGATGAAGCGCTGGTGTGGGTGAATTCGCGCAAAGGCCGCATCATTACCCGCGCGCAGGTCAGCGACCGTCCAAACAAAGGGGCTGTCTATATGACCTACCAGTGGTGGATTGGTGCCTGTAACGAGCTGGTGACGGAGAACCTCAGCCCGATAACCAAAACGCCGGAGTATAAATACTGCGCCGTCAACGTGGAGCCAATTGCGGATCAGCACGCGGCGGAACAGTATGTGATCGACGAATATAACAAGCTGAAAGCACGGCTGCGTGAAAGCGCAATGGGTTGAAGCCGTTAATTAATCGTTGAATAAAGGGAGTGAGTTATTCACTCCCTTTTTATTTCCACTTAAAACATTAAAAATATAAATTATTATTCTGGAAAGCGGCTCGCAAAATAAAGTAATTCGCGCAGAACAGAATTACATCTTTGCATTTTAATTCAGAAGGATAAGATGTGCGGCGGGTGCTTAAGACTTTCTGTCTTGAGCATTGTTGAGGGACAGAAAGTGGAAAGCCCCGGGAAATTTTCATTCACCCGAGGCTACCCCTCAACTACCAACAGGTTGAGAGTAGCCTCTTATTCTTTTTTTGACAAGGAGTAAAAGGCATGACGCCATTAAAAACTGCGTTAGGCATCGTCTTTATTATCTGCCTGACGATAGTGATATTTACCTTTATTACTCGCGGTAGACTGTGCGAGTTTTCAATAAAGAGTGAACATCAGGAGGTGGCGGCGAAATTAGCCTGCGTGGCAGGCTAACCTCTACGGGCGAAACCACGGTTTCGCCCGGCTTGTGGGATGCTAAGGTCTTAATGCACCCATTTTTTTCTTTTGCTACCGCGATTATACTGCGCGGCGTGTACCCAGATGATAAGAATCCATGAAAGCCATTTTTCTGTTGTTGTTATTTTTTACGTCGTTCGCCCGCGCGGATGAGATAGGCAGCCAGTATCAGAAGCAGGCGGAAGCCGGCGATGCCCGCGCCCAATATTATCTCGCCGATACCTACTTCAGCTCCGGTGACAGAAAGCAGGCAGCGCTGTGGGCCGAGAAAGCCGCGAAAGGCGGTGATGTCGACGCCATGGGGTTACTCTCGCAGATCCTCTTTACGCAGGGGGATTACGCTCAGGCTAAAGCGCTGGCGCAGCAGGCCACCATCGCCGGCAGCAAGCGCGGCACGATTATGCTGGCGCGTATTATGGTGAACACGCAGGCGGGTAAAACCGACTATCCTCAGGCCATCAAGCTCCTGCAAACGGCGGCCGAAGATATCGACAACGACTCGGCGGTCGATGCGCAGCTGCTGCTGGGGCTGATTTATGCCAACGGCGTAGAGGTGCCGCAGGATGACGTACAGGCGGCGTCATGGTTTAAGCGCAGCTCGTCCCTGTCACGTACGGGCTATGCGGAATACTGGGCAGGAATGCTGTTCCAGCAGGGTGAGAAAGGCTTTATCACGCCGAATAAGCAGAAAGCGCTCTACTGGCTAAACCTGAGCTGTACCGAAGGGTTTGATACGGGGTGTGAGGAGTTTGATGCGTTGAGCGGAGAATAACGTGCCGGGTGGCGGCTTCGCCTTACCCGGCCTACAAAACCCGTAGGCCCGGTAAGCGCAGCGCCACCGGGCTTAGGATGTTACTGGTCAGCCGTCTTATCAAAACGACCCAGCACTTCGCGTTCATACGCCAGCGCTTTTTTACGGTCGAATTTGTGTTCCCACTTGGCGATAACCAGCACCGCCAGCGCGTTACCCACGACGTTCAGCGCCGTACGCGCCATATCGAGGATACGGTCCACACCGGCGATAAACGCCAGGCCTTCCAGCGGAATACCGACGCTGCCCAGCGTCGCCAGCAGCACCACGAAGGAGACGCCCGGCACGCCTGCTATGCCCTTTGAGGTCACCATCAGCGTCAGAACCAGTACGATCTCCTGCCACAGCGACAGGTCAATGCCGTACAGCTGCGCGATAAAGATCGCCGCAATACTCTGGTACAACGTCGAGCCATCCAGGTTGAAGGAGTAGCCGGTCGGCACCACGAAGCTCGTTATCGACGCTGGCGCACCGTACGCCTCCATCTTCTCAATGATGCGCGGCAGCACGCTCTCAGAGCTTGCGGTGGAGTACGCCAGAATCAGTTCATCCTTCAGGATGCGGATCAGGATCCAGATACTCAGCCCGCACAGGCGCGCCACAATCCCCAGCACCACCAGCGCGAAAAACAGAATGGCGAAGTGCACCAGGATCACCAGCTTCGCCAGCGGCCACAGGGAGGCAAAACCAAAGTTCGCTACGGTCACGGCGATAAGCGCGAACACCCCAACCGGCGCGTAGCGCATCACCATGTGGGTCACTTTGAACATGGTTTCGGAGATAGAGCGGAACACGGTGACCAGCGGTTCGCGGTGCGTCGCCGGCAGGGAGGAGAGCCCCAGACCAAACAGCACCGAGAAGAAGATGATCGGCAGCATCTCGCCTTTCGCCATGGAAGCAATGATGTTGGTCGGCACCAGCGACAGGATAGTCCCCATCAGACCGTGGGAATGGCTCTGCACGTCAGCGGTGGTGCTTTGGTATTTCGAAATATCCACCGTCGCCAGCTGCGACATATCGATCCCGGAGCCTGGCTGGAATACGTTCGCCAGCGTTATGCCGAGGATAATCGCAACCGTGGTGATCACTTCGAAATAGAGAATAGTTTTCGCGCCAATGCGGCCTAACTGCTTCGCATCGCCGACGCCCGCGATACCGACCACCAGCGTCGAGATCACAATGGGCACCACAATCATCTTAATCAGATGAATAAAAATATCGCCTGCCGGAGAGAGCAGGTTCGCAATCAGCCACTCGCGGCTGTCGCTATGATAATGAAGATAACTGCCCAGCAAGATGCCCAGCACAAGGGCCAGCAGGATCTGCCAGGCCAGGCTGACTTTCAAATTTTTCATAGAAACTGACTTCCTCAATGAAATCTCCACACCAGCAAAACTGCATGAATATGGAGACATACTGAAAGGGTATGAATTGTGTTGCGTTGGTTTATGGGATTTTTTAACGCGGCGTATGAGTATCATTTGCACGACCTGTTGCGCAAGCCTTAAAGAACGACGCATTTCACTATCAAAAGCGGTTATGACGCGAGTTTGTCATAATTCTGATAAATAACCTTTTGTTATAAAAACGCTTTTTTATAAAGAATTGTGAATAATCGGCATCGTGAATTATTTCCCTTCAAAGTTTCATTCGCTCAATTTTCAACCTGTTCAAACAATGCGTGATCTGTCGCCCAAATACTAAACAAAGCTTGTAAAGCCCCTACTATTAACGTTTTTGCGACATATTATTAACATCTTACAAGGAGAAAAAAAGCCATGAGCCAAATACACAAACACGACATTCCCGCAAACATTGCGGACCGTTGCCTGATCACCCCGGAGCAGTACCACGAGAAATATCAGCAATCTGTTACCAACCCGGACGCCTTCTGGGGCGAGCAGGGTCACATCCTTGACTGGATCAAACCTTATCAGAAGGTGAAGAATACCTCTTTCGCGCCAGGCAACGTCTCCATTAAATGGTATGAAGACGGCACGCTGAACCTGGCGGCGAACTGCCTGGACCGCCATCTTGCCGAACGCGGCAACGAAACGGCCATTATCTGGGAAGGCGACGATGCCTCTCAGAGCAAACACATCTCTTATAAAGAGCTGCACCGCGACGTCTGCCGCTTCGCTAACGTGCTGCTGGACCAGGGGATTAAAAAAGGCGACGTGGTGGCGATCTACATGCCGATGGTGCCGGAAGCGGCGGTAGCTATGCTCGCCTGCGCGCGTATTGGCGCGATCCACTCCGTCATCTTCGGCGGCTTCTCCCCTGAAGCGGTTGCCGGGCGCATCGTTGACTCGAACTCGAAGCTGGTGATCACCGCCGACGAGGGCGTACGCGCCGGGCGCGGTATTCCGCTGAAGAAAAACGTCGATGAAGCGCTGAAAAACCCGAACGTCAAATCCATCAATAACGTCATTGTCCTCAAGCGTACCGGCGGCAAGATCGACTGGCACGAGGGGCGTGACCTGTGGTGGAGCGACCTGATTGAAAAAGCGAGCGACCAGCATCAGCCGGAAGAGATGAACGCGGAAGATCCGCTGTTTATTCTTTACACCTCCGGCTCAACCGGTAAACCGAAAGGCGTACTGCACACCACCGGCGGCTATCTGGTCTATGCGGCCACCACCTTTAAATACGTCTTCGACTACCATCCGGGCGACATCTACTGGTGTACCGCCGACGTGGGTTGGGTCACCGGACACAGCTACCTGCTGTACGGCCCGCTGGCCTGCGGCGCAACGACGCTGATGTTTGAGGGCGTACCGAACTGGCCGACCCCGGCGCGCATGTGTCAGGTGGTCGATAAGCACCAGGTCAACATTCTTTACACCGCGCCAACGGCGATCCGCGCGTTAATGGCGGAAGGCGATAAGGCCATCGAGGGCACTGACCGCTCCTCATTGCGCATCCTCGGCTCCGTGGGCGAGCCCATCAACCCGGAAGCCTGGGAGTGGTACTGGAAGAAAATCGGTAACGAGAAGTGCCCGGTGATGGACACCTGGTGGCAGACCGAAACCGGCGGCTTCATGATCACCCCAATGCCGGGTGCCACGCAGCTGAAGGCCGGCTCGGCAACCCGTCCGTTCTTCGGCGTGCAGCCTGCGCTGGTGGATAACGAAGGTAATCCGCAGGAAGGCGCTACCGAGGGTAACCTGGTGATCACAGACTCCTGGCCGGGCCAGGCGCGCACGCTGTTTGGCGATCACGAGCGCTTCGAGCAGACCTACTTCTCGACCTTTAAAAACATGTACTTCAGCGGCGACGGCGCGCGCCGGGATGAAGACGGTTATTACTGGATCACCGGACGCGTGGACGACGTGCTGAACGTTTCCGGCCACCGTCTGGGTACGGCAGAGATTGAGTCCGCGCTGGTGTCGCATCCGAAGATTGCCGAAGCGGCGGTGGTCGGCATTCCTCACAACATCAAGGGCCAGGCGATCTACGCCTACGTCACCCTGAACCACGGCGAAGAGCCGTCGCCAGAACTGTATACCGAGGTGCGCAACTGGGTACGTAAAGAGATTGGCCCGCTTGCCACGCCGGACGTACTGCACTGGACTGACTCGCTGCCGAAAACCCGTTCCGGCAAGATTATGCGCCGTATCCTGCGCAAAATCGCGGCAGGCGATACCAGCAACCTCGGCGATACCTCAACGCTTGCCGATCCTGGCGTGGTGGACAAACTGCTCGAAGAGAAGCAGGCCATCGCAATGCCATCCTAGTGTTTCTCCCTCTCCCCGTGGGAGAGGGCCGGGGTGAGGGCATCAGACCGCACCTTCCTCCCCTCACCCTAACCCTCTCCCCATAGGGGAGAGGAGATAAAACAAACCAACCTTACCTCTGGAGATTTCTGTGATGAATAACGATATTTGTCAGCAGATAGAGAATAGTGCGCACTACAGGGAGCTCGTCGATAAGCGGCAACGGTTTGCCTTCACCCTTTCCATCATCATGCTGATTATCTATGTCGGCTTTATTCTGCTGATCGCCTTTGCGCCGCACTGGCTGGGCACCCCGTTACATGAGGGCACCAGCGTGACGCGCGGTATCCCCATTGGCATTGGCGTGATCGTGATTTCGTTTGTGCTGACCGGCGTCTACGTCTGGCGCGCGAACGGTGAGTTCGATCGTCTTAATAAAGCGGTACTGCAAGAGGTAAAAGCATCATGAAGCGAATCCTGACGGCGCTAGCCGCCACACTTCCCTTTGCCGCCCACGCGGCGGATGCCATTACCGGCGAGGTACAGCGCCAGCCAACCAACTGGCAGGCGATTATCATGTTCCTGATTTTCGTGGTGCTGACGCTGTACATTACGTACTGGGCGTCGAAACGCGTTCGCTCCCGTAACGATTACTACACTGCGGGCGGCAACATTACCGGCTTCCAGAACGGCCTGGCGATTGCGGGTGACTTTATGTCCGCCGCCTCGTTCCTCGGGATCTCCGCGCTGGTGTACACCTCCGGCTATGACGGCCTGATCTACTCCCTCGGCTTCCTCGTCGGCTGGCCGATCATTCTGTTCCTGATTGCCGAACGCTTGCGCAACCTGGGACGTTACACCTTCGCTGACGTGGCATCCTATCGCCTGAAGCAGGGGCCGATTCGTACCCTCTCCGCCTGCGGCTCGCTGGTGGTGGTGGCGCTGTATCTGATCGCCCAGATGGTGGGCGCGGGCAAGCTTATCGAACTGCTGTTTGGCCTGAACTACCACGTCGCGGTGGTGCTGGTGGGCGTGCTGATGGTGATGTACGTTCTGTTCGGCGGCATGCTGGCCACCACCTGGGTGCAGATCATCAAAGCCGTACTGCTGCTGTTCGGCGCGAGCTTTATGGCCTTTATGGTGATGAAACACGTCGGCTTCAGCTTCAATAACCTGTTCACCGAAGCGATGGCTGTCCACCCGAAAGGAGAAGCGATAATGAGCCCGGGCGGGCTGGTGAAAGATCCGATCTCCGCGCTCTCTCTCGGTCTCGGCCTGATGTTTGGTACCGCTGGCCTGCCGCACATTCTGATGCGTTTCTTCACGGTGTCAGACGCGCGTGAAGCGCGTAAGAGCGTCTTCTACGCCACCGGCTTTATGGGTTACTTCTACATCCTGACCTTTATCATCGGCTTCGGCGCGATCATGCTGGTGGGCGCGAACCCGGCGTTTAAAGACGCGGCGGGCGCGCTGATTGGCGGTAACAACATGGCGGCGGTGCACCTGGCCGACGCGGTGGGCGGCAACCTGTTCCTCGGCTTTATCTCCGCCGTGGCCTTCGCCACCATCCTTGCGGTGGTCGCCGGGCTGACGCTGGCGGGCGCGTCTGCGGTATCGCACGACCTCTACGCCAACGTCTTCCGTAAAGGCGCGAGCGAGCGCGACGAGCTGAAGGTTTCCAAAATCACCGTGCTGGTGCTGGGCGTGGTCGCTATTCTGCTGGGGATCCTGTTTGAGAAGCAGAACATCGCCTTTATGGTGGGACTGGCCTTCTCAATTGCGGCAAGCTGTAACTTCCCAATCATTCTGCTCTCCATGTACTGGTCCAAACTGACCACCCGTGGGGCGATGATAGGCGGCTGGCTCGGCCTGCTGACAGCGGTAATTCTGATGATCCTCGGCCCCACCATCTGGGTGCAGATCCTCGGTCACGAAAGCGCTATCTTCCCGTACGAGTACCCGGCGCTGTTCTCCATTGCCGTGGCGTTTATCGGTATCTGGATCTTCTCGGCTACCGACAACTCGCCGGAGGGTAACCTGGAGCGTGAGAAATTCCGCGCCCAGTTTATCCGCTCACAAACCGGCCTCGGCGTTGAGCAGGGCCGCGCACACTAAACCTTTCTCCCCGGTTGCTCTGGCCGGGGAGCTTAAAACATCACCCACGCCACCAGCGGCGCAATCAGCACCATCGTTACGCCCGAGAGCATCATCACCAGGCTTGCAACGACCCCTTCCTGCTGACCCAGCTCATACGAACGCGCCGTTCCCGCACCGTGCGAAGCCGCGCCAAAGCCCGCCCCTTTCGCCATCCCTTCACGGATAGAGAGCCGCAGGAACAGTACATCTCCCACCGCCATGCCAAAGACGCCCGTCACCACCACAAACAGCGCCACCAGGTCCGGCTGCCCGCCGAGCGGTTTAGCCGCTGCCAGCGCAAACGGCGTGGTCACCGAGCGCACGGCCAGGCTGCGCTGAATTTCATCGGAGAGGGTAAACAGCCGCGCCAGCCAGACGGAGCTACAGACCGCCACCACCGTCGCGGTGACGACGCCCGCGCTGAGCGACATCCAGTGGCGTTTGATAATCGCCAGGTTGTCATACACCGGCACCGCAAAGGCGATAGTCGCCGGGCCGAGCAGCCACAGCAGCCAGTGGGATTCACCAATGTAGTTCTGCCAGGAGATATGGCCGAAGACCAGCATCAGCACCAGCAGGATCGGCGTAAAGACCAGCGGCATCAGCGGCAGCGTGCGAAAGCGGCGATACAGGCGCTTGTTGGCAAAGTAGATGGCGACCGTCACGATCAGGCACAACACGCTTATCTGAAAGTTAGTCATGCTTTTGCCTGCTGATTTCGAACCGGTACACCTTATCCACCACCCAGGCGGTTGCACCCAGCACCATCAGCGTGCTCAGGGCAATAACCGTGAAGATGCGCCAGCCGTCGACCATCAGCAACTGCGCATAGTTCACCACCGCCACCACGGCCGGAACGAAGAACAGCAGCATCTCCGCCAGCAGCCAGCGCGCGCCGGCGCGCACCCAGCTGAGGGGCAACGCGCGGCAGAGGATCAGCACCAGCATCAGCACCATTCCCACCAGGTTGGCGGGTAAAGGCAGATGCAGCCAGTCGACAAGGTATTCCGCAAAAATAAACAGTCCCGCGTAGAGCAGTACCTGCACCGGGACCTGGAGTCGTTGCACAACGGCAGGCGTAACACGGCTTAACGCCACGGCCATGGGGGTTTTCCTCAGAAATGAGACGAGGCGCCAGTATAGTGAGCGTACGTCATCGACTGAAATGAATTAAAATCATCGAAGGTATAGTTTCGAGGAATAATCATGGACATAAGAACGCTGCGCTATTTTGTCGAGGTGGTTCGCCAGCAAAGTTTTACCCGCGCAGCGGAGAAGTTGTTCGTTACCCAGCCAACCATCAGCAAAATGCTGAAAAACCTCGAAGACGAGCTGAACTGCACCCTGCTGATCCGCGACGGACGCAAGCTGCTGCTGACCGATACCGGACGCGTGGTGTTCGAGCGCGGGCTGGCGATCCTGGCGGAGTTTCGCCAGCTTGAGGCCGAGCTTGCGGACATCAACCACCTGACGAAAGGTCTGCTGCGGCTCGGCATTCCGCCGATGGTTGGCATGATGATGGCCGGGCCGATAAGCCTGTTCCGTCAGCGCTACCCTGGCGTTGAGCTCAAAATTTCTGAATTTGGCGGCCTGACCGTGCAGCAGGCGGTGATCAACGGCGAGCTGGACGTGGCGATGACGGCCCTTCCCGTGGAGGAAGAGAGCGGGCTGGCAACGCTGCCGCTGTTCAGCCATCCGCTGTGCGTGCTGGTGCCCCGCTCCGGCGACTGGCTGAAGATAGACTCAGTGAAGCCCGATCTGCTCGGCGAACACCCGCTGCTGATCTACAACGAAGACTTCGCCTTAAGCCGCCAGCTAATGACCCTGTTTAACCACCATAACGTGAAGCCGCGCATTGCGGTGCGCAGCGGCCAGTGGGATTTCCTGGCGGCAATGGTGCAGGCGGGCGTGGGAATTGCCATTCTGCCGCAGCCGATCTGCGAGCGGCTTGATAAAAACACGCTCCGCTGGATCCCGCTGGAGAGTGACCTGCACTGGCAGTTGGGGATGATCTGGCGTGAAGGGGTGTATCTTTCGCACAGCGCACAGGCGTGGCTGCAATGTTGTGAGGGGTTTTGGGTGCGGTCTGAATAGTGCCGGGTGGCGGCTTCGCCTTACCCGGCCTACGGTTCAAACGTAGGCCCGGTAAGCGTAGCGCCACCGGGCAACAACGCGCTACTGATTCTCTATTAACAGCGCTTCTAACAGGTCCAGATCGTGCAGCAGCTTTTGCAGCGTCTCGTTGCTGATCTGACGCGTCGCGCGCAGGTGATACAGCTCGGCACGCTCGGAGCGCAGCGCCGCCAGGCGGAAACGACGCTCGAGGTTCTCTTCCTGCAGCGAGCTTTCCACGTCGTTACGTCCGTCAGCACGACGGCGCAAATTACCAATTACGCGTGAACTGACTTCCTTCAGCAGCTGGTTATCAATGTTCTCTTCGGCATCGGCAGCCAGACGCTCCTCCATCTTCTCAATGGCGACAATCGCGACTTCTGCCGTCGCCGCACGGGCTATCCGCTCCTCTTTGTGCTGTTGGGTCGAGTCACCGGCATCAATGTGCTGGAGTAAAATCGGCAGCATAATCACGCCGACAAACAGCGAGAAGAGAATCACGCCCGCCGCCAGGAACACCAGCTCGTAGCGCGCCGGGAAGACGTCGCCCGTCGGCAGCAGCAGCGGAATAGAGAGCACACCGGCGAGGGTTATCGCCCCGCGTACGCCCGCGAAGGAGGCAATCAGCAGCTCGCGCGTGGTCCAGGACCCGAACTCCATCGGCTTTTTGGTCAGGAAGCGCATGCTGAATTTTTTCATCGTCCACAGCCAGCCGAAACGCACCAGCATTAATGCCATGTAGATCAGCACGATATCGGTAAACAGCATCCAGACTTCAACGTTTGGATCCGCCTCCGCCGCGATCAGCGAGGATTCCATAATGCCCGGCAGCTGCAGGCCCAGCAGCAGGAAGACCATGCCGTTAAAGACAAACTCCAGCATCGCCCAGGTGCTGTTGGCGCGCAGGCGCATCGCCAGCGGCGCGCGGCGCATCACGCCGGAGCGGGTGATGGTCATCCCCGCCGCTACCGCCGCCAGAATGCCCGAGACGCCGATATGTTCAGCGATAAGGTAAGAGGCAAACGGCAGCAGGAACAGCAGAACGATTTGCGTCGCCGGTTCATCGCCGCCCCAGCGGCTGAGGAAGCGCAGCGAACGACCATACAGCCAGCTCACCACGAAACCCGCGAGAATACCGCCAATCGCCACCTTGAAGAATTCCAGGGTCGCGCCACCAATGGTAAAGACCATGGTGCCCATGGCTACCGCCACGGCAAACTTCAGGGCCACCAGGCCAGAAGCGTCGTTCATCAACGCCTCGCCCTGCAAAATGCCCATTATTTTCTTCGGAATGCGCCCTTCACCCACAATGCCGGAAAGGGCCACGGCGTCGGTCGGCGACAGCACGGCGGCCAGCGCAAAGGCGGGAATTAACGGGATACCCGGTACGGCCCAGTAGATCAGGAAACCAATCCCGACCACGGTAACGACCACCAGCGCCAGCGCCAGGCCGAAGATCTCTCGCCCGTGCTCAAGAAATTCGCGCGTCGGCGTTTTCCAGCCATCGGCAAACAGCAGCGGCGGGATAAACAGCACGAGGAACAGTTCCGGATCGAACTCCACGTGCAGACCGAACGTCGGCCACGCCAGCAGCGCACCGATGGCTATTTGCATTAAAGGCAGGGGGACCTGGAAGGGTAGTACGCGTGTAACCACCCCGGATAATGAGACCACAAGGGTCATGATGAGTATTGTGAAGAAAATTTCCATGCGTTCCCTGTTTGCTGTGTTTCTTTTTAAGCCAAACCTGAGGCGTCGTGCCTCTTATTCTATCCTCTCCAGAGTAACGCAAAAGGCAACGGGATGAGTCCTGAAAATAAAAACGGGCGGCCTGAGCCACCCGTTTTCGCATCAATGGATAATTTAGATTGCCCAGCCGCCCGCGTAGAACGCCACCAGCGCAACGGCGATCACCACGGTGCCGATGTTCAGCTTGCGCCACTCTCCGGAAACCAGACGACCAATCACCAGCGACGCGAAACCGATCATGATGCCGGTCACGATGTTACAGGTCAGGACGATAAACACTGCGGTAATCAGGCCGGACATCGCATCCACGAAGTCCGCAAAATCGATTTTCGCCACGTTGCTCAGCATCAGCAGGCCGACGTACATCAGCGCTGGCGCGGTCGCATACGCAGGCACCAGGTAGGAGAGCGGAGAGAGGAACAGGATCAGCAGGAACAGCACGCCGACGGTGATGGCCGTCAGGCCGGTTTTACCGCCTGCCGCCGTACCCGCTGCAGATTCGATATACACCGCTGCAGGCGCCGCACCCACCAGACCAGAGAAGACGCTGCTCAGGGAGTCGGTGGTCAGCGCTTTGCCGCCATCAATAATCTGACCGTCTTTATCCAGCAGGTTGGCCTGACCAGCCACCGCGCGAATGGTACCGGTGGCGTCAAATACCGCGGTCATCACCAGCGCCAGCACGCTTGGCAGGATCACCGGGTTCAGCGCGCCGACGATATCCAGGCTGCCGATCAGGGAGTTGCCTTTGTCATCGCTCAGCGACGGCATGGCGAAAATACCGGAGAAGTGAACGGTCGGATCGAAAATCAGGCCGACGATGGAAATGCCAATAATGGTCAGCAAAATGCCGCCCGGCACCTTCAGTTTTTCCAGGCCGATAATCACCGCCAGACCGATGAGCGACATAATGACCGGGAAGCTCGCGAAATGACCGAGCGCTACCGGCAGGCCGTCCAGCGGGTTCTTGATGACCAGACCCACGCCGTTGGCAGCGATCAGCAGCAGGAACAGGCCGATACCAATACCGGTGCCGTGCGCCACGCCCTGCGGCAGGTTGCGCAAAATCCAGCTACGGATGCCGGTGGCAGAAATAACGGTAAACAGTACGCCCATCAGGAACACGGCGCCGAGGGCAACCGGTACGCTGATCTGCTGGCCCAGCACCAGACTGAACGCGGTAAAGGCGGTCAAAGAGATGGCGCAACCAATCGCCAGCGGCAGGTTCGCCCACAGGCCCATTACGATGGAGCCCACGCCGGCCACCAGGCAGGTGGCGACAAAGACAGCCGCAGGCGGGAAGCCCGCCTTGCCCAGCATGCCCGGCACCACGATGACGGAGTAAACCATCGCCAGAAACGTGGTCAGACCGGCAACGACTTCCTGGCGCACGGTGCTGCCACGAGCCGAAATTTTAAACATGGCGTCAAGTGAACCGCCGGTACGCGCAGATGGCGTAGACATAGAAAACATCCCCTGAGAGTTTTTTTAGAACGTCCATAAGCGTGGTGGAGACACCGCAGCCAGCTAAAACGTCAAATCCGTGTGTTGCGTTTACGACGAAAGGGCGTCACAAAAAAAGCAAACGTTTAGCTCCGCGCTTATAAAACGGGTGGTCAAATTAAGGCAAACGATTATCCAGCCTAATACCCGCCCTTTTCAACTGAACTTTATCGTTTTTCGCTAAAATTCACTTATGACGATGAAGAAATAAACAGAGGATGCGCAAACGTTATCGTCAATGCGCAATTTGTTTACATTTCAATCCTCGCCCGGGATCGTTAACGGGCCACCTTGTTGCAGGGTTCTTTGCCAGCCAGGACTCGTTTCCACTTTTTGCTTCCATGCCTGAATATGCGGCAGATTAGCAATGCCGCCGCGCGCCAGCAGGGCAAAGAGGGGGAAGCTCATCTGAATGTCGGCCATGCTTAACGTCTCTCCGGCAAACCAGCTGTTTTTAGCAAGATGTGAGTCAATAAAGCGCGCATGGGTCTCCAGCTGGGGGTTGAGATACGCTTTCTGTACCCCCTGCCCCAGCGCCTTGCCCAGCGTTCGGATGCCAAACGGCACGGGCGGCTTGCCCAGGCTGCTGAAGACCAGCTTCATGAGCAGCAGCGGCATCAGCGACCCTTCTGCGTAATGCAGCCAGAAGCGGTATTGCACCTTATGCGCGGGGTCTAAAGGCTTCAGCCGCGATTCGGCATCATAGGTTTCCTGCAGATATTCCAGAATGGCGCCTGACTCCGCAAGGATCAGCCCGTTATCTTCAATGACCGGCGATTTGCCCAACGGATGCACCTTTTTGAGGGAGTCGGGTGCCAGCATATTCTTTTCGCGCTGGTAGTGAACAATCTCATAAGGCAGGGCGAGCTCTTCCAGCGCCCAGATCACGCGGTGCGAGCGCGACTGGTTAAGGTGATGTACCGTGAGCATGATTTTCTCCTGTTATTCATACTTTTTAACTATAGAAAATCGAACAACACCGCGAAAAAATTTCGTCTAAAAAACGGCTAGCGCGGCTGGCGAAAAAACGGGTCTTGCATAGAATTAAAGTGTCAGCACAATCCGGAACCTCCCCAACCAGCTCGACACGAGGGGTGCTGATGTCGGGGGAAACCCTCCCGTGAACCAGCGGGATAGAGAGAAAGACAAAGACCGGGAAAAACTAAAGCGCCCTTAGTGGCGCTTTAGTTCTTTATTATGCTTTTTGCCGCAAGAACTTAATCCTCCTCCAGCAGCCGCGCCCCGGTCCCCTGCTCGCCCAGCCTGTCGCCAGGGTTACGTAGCGGGCAGTCGCTACGGGACAGGCAGCCGCAGCCGATACAGCCGTCCAGCTCGTCACGCAGCGCCACCAGCGTGTGGATACGCCTGTCCAGCTCTTCACGCCACTGGGACGAAAGCTCTTTCCACTCTTTCGGGCTAAGCGTGTGCCCTTCCGGCAACACGCCGAATGCCTCACCGATCGTCGCCAGGGGAATACCGATGCGTTGCGCAATTTTGATAATCGCCACGTAGCGGAGCACGTCACGGGTATAGCGGCGCTGGTTTCCACCGTTACGGATGCTTTTAATTAACCCTTTGCTTTCATAGAAGTGGAGCGCCGATACCGCAACGCCGCTTCGCTTTGCCACTTCGCCGGGGGTTAAAAGCGCTTTAATGCGCGGCAATCTCTTTTCCATAAAACCTCTTTACCTCAAGTTAACTTGAGGAATTATACTCCCCCGCAGAGAAAACGACGAATCAACCGAGAAAGTTGTATCTACAGAGGGGCAACCTTATGTCGCATCAGCAAATTATTCAGACACTTATTGAATGGATTGACGATCATATCGACCAACCGTTGAACATTGATGTGGTCGCAAAAAAATCGGGCTATTCGAAATGGTATTTACAGAGAATGTTCCGCACGGTCATGCACCAGACGCTGGGGGAGTACATTCGCCAGCGCAGGCTCCTGCTGGCGGCGCAGGCGTTACGCTCAACGCAGCGGCCGATTTTTGATATCGCGATGGATCTTGGCTATGTTTCGCAACAAACCTTTTCCCGCGTGTTTCGCCGCGAGTTTGACCGTACGCCGAGCGATTATCGCCACCAGTTGAATTAATGCATATCAGTGCAAAGGTTGCTGCTGCCAGGTCATAAACTCCTGGGGCGGCATCGCTTTCGCGAAGTGCCATCCCTGACAGAACTCAACGCCGCGCTTCAACAGCCAGCTCACCTGCTCAGCCGTCTCAACCCCTTCCGCAATGGTTTTAAGCCGCAGGCTTTGCGCCATCTCGATAATATGCTCGGCGATCAGGTGGCTGGTGCTGTTGGTGGTTAAAGTGTCGATAAACGATTTATCGATTTTCAGAATATCCACGTTCAACGAGTAGAGGTTGTGCAGGTTGGAATAACCGGTCCCGAAATCATCGATCGCCACTTCATAGCCCGCCTGACGGAAGGCCTGAATCACCGGCGTGGTTTTTGGCACATCGATAAAGCCGCGCTCCGTCACTTCAATTTTAATTTGCTGGGCGCGTACGGCGTAGTGCCGGGCCTTGTCAGAAATCATGGCGATCAACCGCGAGGAGTGGAAGTCCGTGGCCGACAGGTTGATCGAAATATAGAGATGCGGATGCGCCGCCAGGAAATGGCCCAGATCGCTGAATACCTCCTCAACGACATAATCCGTGATCCGCTCGCTCATTCCCTCTTTTTCCGCAAGCGGAATAAACTCAGCCGGGCTCATTACCTGCCCATTAAAACCAGGCCAGCGCAACAGCGCCTCTGCCCCCACACACTGGTTGTTCTTGATATCAATAATCGGCTGATAGTGCACACAAAGCTGGCGCTTGTTCAGCGCCCGGTGCAGTAAGCGCCCCGGCGAATTAAGCTCACGATGGGTACGGGACCACACCAGCAAAATAATAATGCTGCAGATCATTCCCAGCGGTAGCGTCAACGTCGCCTGGTGATAGAGCGTTTCATAAAAACGTTTATCTGACGTCGACACGATGGCGGCAATAGGCCGATTTGTCGATTTCACGACGGTATAGAAACGGTTATCTTTTTGAAATACCGATTCCTTATCCCGAATCATCGAATTTAATAAAGTCGCATTGGCTTTCTGGCTGACGGAAAAGAAGGCATTAGTTACCGTGTCGTATACCCCCCATGCGAGGGAATGATCGGTAGACATCACTTCACTGTAAGAAAGCGGATTGACCACCACGACATAATTTCCGCGCTGCATATATGTCATTTTATAGCCAGTATAAAATGGCGTATCGCGAAAATAATAGATAGCAACGTCAGGTTTACGCGTGTAATTAGCGACCGGAATGACGTAGGGTTGATCCGGTGTAAAAACGGTCGAACAAAGAAAATTCTGACCTTCTGCATAAATTAAATCGGCGACAAACAGGCGGCCACGAACAACGTTCAACATATATTGACGATGTTCCGGCGTACAACGTTCACCCTGATATTTTTCTGCCTCGCCCCTGGCCAGTTCAACTTGTTGAATAACCAGTTCTGTTTTGTCTAATGCCAGTTCAGCAAATGTCCGTAGCTGGGCGCTCGTTTCCGACTCGGCTCGTAGCTGGGCAAACCATAGAGCAAGCATCACCGGCAGCATAACTACCATGATGATCCCTACCACTCTGAGCATTTTGCGCCGCGCGCTACGATTCATTTCCCGCCCTATATCCCTGCATGTTGTACGCCTGTAGTAATGAAGGCCGGATGCTTTGTTAAACAGGTGATTACGTTGCATGAATCATGCGAAGTTAGCAACTGACTTTTAGTATTAAAAATCTTAAATTTCGTTATGACGATAATATTTTCCCGTAAGCTAAACTGTAAGTATTCGTTCCGTTTTAATTAAGGAAAATAATTATCCATCGCGTACGGGAGGTTTGAAGAGAACACAACAGAGGATCGCTGATTAAGCAAAACTTCTGGCGGCATGAAAAAAGTACAACACCAACGTGACGTTTTATCCTATTTCTGCGGGTATATTTTGTTCGTTGTTTTATAAATAATCAGACATCACCACAATATTATCAGAAAATAATGCGCCCCCTAAAAACGGCACGGCTGGCCGTCTCTCTGCCTCCAGATGCTCTTCTCCACTTACCCGACGGGATTACCTCAGCGCGTTGTGGATCCGCCTCCCCCCTGTCCGAAGGCGGTCCCGAACCGCATGCTCTTTTTTTCGGGTAATAAAATCCCCTTTTTTGGCTACGCAGACACTGGCGAATAAATCAACAAATGTGATATAGTTCACACATATTGTGTAACGAGAAACACTGTTTCATTCAGTTCGTCTGTTTTGTAGAGGATGGGTTTTATGGCAACCATTACTACCAGCATGGTTCTCCTGCGCTGGCCCTTGTTGAGCGCAGGAGAACCATGCTGGTAGTAATGGTTCTCCTGCGCTGGCCCTTGTTGAGCGCAGTTTTGATGTTTTTAGCCAGCACACTGAACATTCAGTTTCGTAAATCCGACTACGCGGGTCTTGCCGTCATAAGTACCCTGTTAGGGCTTGGCGCGGCCTGCTGGTTCGCAACGGGCCTGCTGGGCATTACCCTGCTGGATATGGCCGCGGTCTGGGAAAATATAAAAGTGGTGATGGTTGAGGCGATGAACCACACCCCACCAGACTGGCCGATGGTGATTACCTGATCCCTTCAGCAATAAAAAAACCCAGACGATGTCTGGGTTTTTTGTTTTAGCATCCGTTGATCAGAACGGGATATCGTCGTCGAAGTCCATTGGCGGTTCGTTAGACGGAGCAGGAGCAGACTGCTGCTGCGGACGAGACTGCGCGCCGCCGCTGAACTGGTTGCCGCCCTGCGGCTGCTGAGGCTGACCCCAACCACCCTGCTGCTGGTTCTGACCGCCACCTGCCGGTGCGCCACCGCCCTGACGGCCACCCAGCATTTGCATGGTGCCGCCCACGTTCACCACCACTTCCGTGGTGTATTTTTCCTGACCGGATTGGTCGGTCCATTTGCGGGTACGCAGCTGGCCTTCGATATAAACCTGAGAACCTTTACGCAGATACTCACCGGCTACTTCTGCCAGTTTGCCAAACAGCACAACGCGGTGCCATTCGGTCTGCTCTTTCATTTCACCGGTCGCTTTATCACGCCAGGATTCGGAAGTAGCCAGCGTAATGTTGGCAACTGCGCCACCACTCGGCATGTAGCGTACTTCCGGGTCCTGGCCCAGATTACCGACGAGAATCACCTTGTTTACGCCTCTGCTGGCCATGTTCGTGTCTCCTGAATACGTTTCTTAATAGTGTAAACGCGCGAGTGTACCATTTCCATGCTGCACTTTGATAGTTGCGTAGCACGTTCCAGAGTTCTCCCGCGAACTCAACATTGTTACACAGTGAATCAGAAAATGCATTCCAATACTGTATATTCAAACAGGTCATTTTGTGTCATAATTAGCCGTTTCTGACAGCCGTTTGTCCTTCAAACAAACCAGGCAATCCGTGTTCCAACCGGGAAAGGTGAATGGATAAGATCGAAGTTCGGGGCGCCCGCACCCATAATCTCAAGAATATCAACCTCATAATCCCTCGCGACAAACTCATCGTCGTGACCGGGCTTTCGGGGTCTGGCAAATCCTCACTGGCTTTCGACACTTTGTATGCCGAAGGACAGCGTCGTTACGTTGAATCGCTCTCGGCGTACGCACGTCAGTTCCTGTCGCTGATGGAAAAACCGGATGTCGATCATATTGAAGGGTTATCGCCTGCTATCTCTATTGAGCAGAAGTCTACCTCGCATAACCCGCGTTCAACGGTCGGTACCATTACCGAAATCCATGACTACCTGCGTCTGCTGTATGCCCGCGTGGGTGAGCCGCGCTGCCCGGACCACGATGTCCCGCTGGCGGCACAGACCGTGAGCCAGATGGTGGATAACGTGCTGTCGCAGCCGGAAGGCAAACGCCTGATGCTGCTGGCACCGATCATCAAAGAGCGTAAAGGCGAGCACACCAAAACGCTGGAGAACCTGGCAAGCCAGGGCTATATCCGCGCCCGTATCGACGGCGAAGTGTGTGACCTGTCCGATCCGCCAAAGCTTGAGCTGCAAAAGAAACACACCATCGAAGTGGTGATTGACCGCTTTAAGGTGCGTGACGATCTCGCCACGCGTCTGGCTGAATCCTTTGAAACCGCGCTGGAACTCTCTGGCGGCACGGCCGTGGTCTCCGACATGGACGACCCGAAAGCGGAAGAGCTGCTCTTCTCCGCCAACTTCGCCTGCCCGATTTGCGGCTACAGCATGCGCGAGCTGGAACCGCGCCTGTTCTCGTTCAACAACCCGGCGGGCGCGTGCCCGACCTGTGATGGTCTGGGCGTGCAGCAGTATTTCGATCCGGATCGCGTGATCCAGAACCCCGAGCTGTCGCTCGCGGGCGGTGCGATTCGCGGCTGGGATAAGCGTAACTTCTACTACTTCCAGATGCTGAAGTCGCTGGCGGAGCACTACAAATTCGACGTTGAAGCGCCGTGGGCGACCCTGAGCCCGAACGTGCACAAAGTGATCCTGTTCGGTTCCGGCAAAGAGAACATAGAGTTCAAATATATGAACGATCGCGGCGATACCTCCGTGCGTCGCCACCCGTTCGAAGGGGTGCTGCACAATATGGAGCGCCGCTACAAAGAGACCGAATCCAGCGCGGTGCGCGAGGAGCTGGCGAAGTTCATCAGCAACCGCTCCTGCGCCACCTGCGAGGGCACGCGTCTGCGTCGCGAAGCGCGCCACGTGTTTGTGGAAAACACGGCGCTGCCGACCATCTCAGACATGAGCATCGGCCACGCAATGGACTTCTTCAACAACCTGAAGCTTTCCGGCCAGCGTGCGAAAATCGCCGAAAAAGTGCTGAAAGAGATCGGCGATCGCCTCAAGTTCCTCGTGAACGTTGGCCTGAACTACCTGACGCTTTCCCGCTCGGCGGAAACGCTCTCCGGCGGTGAAGCCCAGCGTATCCGTCTGGCGAGCCAGATTGGCGCGGGCTTAGTCGGCGTGATGTACGTGCTGGATGAACCGTCCATCGGCCTGCACCAGCGCGACAACGAGCGTCTGCTCGGCACACTGATCCACCTGCGCAATCTCGGCAACACGGTAATCGTGGTGGAGCACGACGAAGACGCAATTCGCGCCGCAGACCACGTGATCGACATCGGCCCGGGCGCGGGCGTGCACGGCGGCCAGGTGGTGGCGGAAGGTACGCTGAAGGACATTATGGCGGTGCCCGAGTCGCTGACCGGCCAGTACATGAGCGGCAAGCGCAAGATTGAAGTGCCGAAACAGCGCGTTGCGGCGAACCCGGAAAAAGTGCTGAAGCTCACAGGGGCGCGCGGCAACAACCTGAAGGACGTCACCCTGACGCTGCCGGTTGGCCTGTTTACCTGCATTACCGGCGTGTCCGGTTCCGGTAAATCGACGCTGATCAACGATACGCTGTTCCCGATTGCGCAGACGGCGCTGAACGGCGCGACGCTGGCCGAGCCTGCACCGTACCGCGATATTCAGGGGCTGGAGCATTTCGACAAGGTTATCGACATCGACCAGAGCCCGATTGGCCGTACGCCGCGTTCCAACCCGGCGACCTATACCGGCGTCTTCACGCCCGTACGTGAACTCTTCGCTGGCGTACCGGAAGCGCGTTCGCGCGGGTATACGCCAGGACGTTTCAGCTTTAACGTGCGCGGCGGCCGCTGTGAAGCGTGTCAGGGCGACGGAGTGATCAAGGTTGAGATGCACTTCCTGCCGGATATCTACGTGCCATGCGACCAGTGCAAAGGCAAGCGCTATAACCGCGAAACGCTGGAGATTAAATACAAAGGCAAGACCATCCACGAAGTGCTGGACATGACCATCGAAGAAGCGCGCGAGTTCTTTGACGCCGTCCCTGCGCTGGCGCGTAAGCTGCAGACGCTGATGGACGTAGGCCTGACCTACATTCGCCTGGGGCAGTCAGCAACAACCCTGTCAGGCGGTGAGGCGCAGCGCGTGAAGCTGGCGCGCGAGCTGTCCAAGCGTGGTACCGGCCAGACGCTCTACATTCTGGATGAGCCGACCACCGGCCTGCACTTTGCGGATATCCAGCAGTTGCTTGAGGTGCTGCATCAGCTGCGCGATCAGGGCAACACGATTGTGGTCATCGAACATAATCTGGACGTGATTAAAACCGCGGACTGGATTGTCGATCTCGGCCCGGAAGGCGGCAGCGGCGGGGGTGAAATCCTCGTCTCCGGTACGCCAGAGACCGTTGCAGAGTGCGAAGCCTCGCACACCGCGCGCTTCCTTAAACCGTTGCTGTAATTGTTACACGGAGAGCTGCTGTCGGGTCGCTTCCGGCAGCAGTTCAACCGCCTGCTTGTAGGACGCATCCACCAGATAGTAAATTTGTGAGCCGGGCAGCGAGCCGTCCAGATAAACGGTACTCCAGTGCGCCTTATTGAGGTGCTGGCTCGGCCTCACATCATCATGCTGCTGACGTAACAGATCCGCCAGTTCCGGGCTGGTTTTCAGCGACGCCGCCGGGCGCCCTTCAACCTCTTTTACCATCGCAAACAGCACGTCTCCCACTTTGATCTGCGTGGCTTTCCAGTCGCTGTGAACGCTTTGTTCCGCGCCAGGCTTGCTCATGCAGTACTGAAGTATCTCCGAAATTGTCATCTTTATTCCCCTTGTAGCGTTGCGATAATTTTACGCGAACCACCGTGAATGCGATGTTCTCCCAGCCAGATCCCTTGCCACGTTCCCAGCATTAGCCGCCCGTTATGAACCGGCAGCATCAGCGATACGCCCAGCAGAGAAGATTTGATATGCGAAGGCATGTCATCTGCGCCTTCATAATCGTGCTCGTAGGGGGCGTTGTCCGGAACCGTCTTCAGGAAATGGTGTTCCATATCAGACCGGACGGTAGGGTCGCAATTTTCATTAAGCGTGAGGGAGGCTGACGTGTGCTGAAGCAGCAGATGCAGTAAACCCGTTTTGACGCGCGACAGGTCGCGGAGTTGCCCGATGACTTCGTCCGTCACAAGGTGAAACCCGCGGGGTTTAGCGCTTAAGGTCAGGGTCTGTTGATACCACATGAGCTGCTCCGTTCTGAAAGATGAATCTTTCTAAGTGTGCAGCAAGAAGGCGAAAGGTAAAACCCGCAGCGGCGGATTTGTTCAAAAAAGAATCAAACCCGCCGATCAAGAACTAATACTCGGAGTTAACAATCACCTCCTCGCCAAACTTGCCTGCCATCGGCAGCGGTCGATAGGTCGAGTTAGAGGCACGCAGCACCCGGATCGCTCTGGCCCCCACATCCTGCGCCGCGGTAATGTCGTTATCCGAATCACCGTAGAACACTTTGATGTTTTTCTGCTCCAGCCACTGGGTTTTGGTGTTTTGTCCCTCTTTATCACCGGCAAAAATGACCGGATTCATGCTGGCCGCCGGGATCTGAAAATCGTCCTGCAGGGTTTTGGAGACGGTCTCCGTTTTGGTCTGGCTACGGCCGGTGACAAAGTAAATGCTGTCGCCGCGCTTAACGTGCATGGCGATCAGCGCGCGGGCCACCTCTTTCGGAATGCTGAACTCATCCCAGCCGTTATTCATTTTTTCCCAGAACTCCGGGTTCTTCAGATACGCTTCGCTGTCAGGAGAATACGTTTTCTTGCCACGCCAGAAGCCAGGGCTTGAGAACAGCACGGTATCGTCAATGTCGAAGCCCACGGCCATTGGCGGGCGGCCCACCAGGCTGTTTTCGATTTGGGCCACGGAAACCCAGTGAATGGGTGCCTGCTCGGCAAGGATGGCGGCGGTGGTACCGGTGTAAAGCGGCGTCGGTGCGGAAGCTCGCGCGACGACGGCGCTATTAAGCGAGAACAATAAGCAGGCGGCGCTGAGCGCCAGTGTGATCTTGCGCATATTTTCCCCTGAATATTCAGTTTGTTATCTTTATATTTTGAGTGGATGGTCAAAAATCTATCCGACCATAACCCCGGCGGGAGGGGAAGGAAAGGAGTTTTTACTTATAAAGATGAATAAAAAGAAGACGATCACAAAGTGCCGGGGGACGTGTTTATGCGGTCTGATGCCCTCACCCCAGCCCTCTCCCACGGGGAGAGGGTTGGGTTAGTGAGCATTTACATTACAGCAGCAAACGCCTGCGCCACGCGCTGGACGTTGCCGGCATTCAGGCCCGCCACGCACATACGGCCGCTGGCGATCAGGTAGACGCCGAACTCGTCACGCAGGCGATCGACCTGTGCCGCGCTCAGTCCGGTATAGCTGAACATCCCGCGCTGCTTGAGCAGATAGTCGAAGTTATACCCCGGCACCGCCTCTTTCAGCACGTTAACAAGTTCCTGACGCATCGACAGAATGCGCTTGCGCATCGCTTCCACTTCCGCAAGCCAGGTGGCTTTCAGCTGTTCGTCGCCCAGAACGGTCGCCACCACCTGCGCACCAAAGTTCGGCGGGCTGGAGTAAATACGGCGGACCGTCGCTTTCAGTTGGCCGAGAACGCGCCCCGCGGCTTCGGCGTCTTCACACACCACGGACAGACCGCCAACGCGCTCGCCGTAGAGAGAGAAGATTTTTGAGAAGGAGTTGCTGACCAGCGCTGGCAGCCCGGCGCTGGCAACGGCGCGGATGGCGTAAGCATCTTCTTCCATGCCCGCGCCAAAGCCCTGATAGGCGATGTCGAGGAACGGGATCAAATTACGTGCCTTCAGCACCTCGATCACCGCATCCCACTGGGCATTGGTGAGGTCCGCCCCGGTCGGGTTATGGCAGCATGGGTGCAGCAGCACGATGCTGCGCGCCGGCAGGGTGTTAAGTTTTTCCAGCAGCGCTTCGACGCGCACGCCGTTGGTTTCGCTGTCGAACCACGGATAGGTCTCGACCTTAAAGCCCGCACCTTCAAAGATGGCCACGTGGTTTTCCCACGTCGGGTCGCTGACCCACACGCCGGAATCCGGAAAATATTTTTTCAGGAAATCAGCGCCTACCTTCAGCGCACCCGAGCCGCCCAGCGTCTGGATAGTCGCCACGCGCTTTTGCGCGAGCACCGCGTGATCGGCACCGAACAGCAGCGGTGCAATGGTGTTGCGATAAGCGTTTAGCCCTTCCATCGGCAGATAAAGAGACGCGCCGTGTGGAACAGCGTTCAGACGCGCTTCGGCTTCCGCAACGGCTTTCAGTTGAGGAATGATGCCGTCCTCGTTGTAATACAGACCAATGCTGAGGTTCACTTTATCGCTGCGAGGATCTTCTTTGAAACGCTCCATTAAGGAGAGGATAGGGTCGCCGGCATAGGCGTCAACGTTCTGAAACACGCGATGGTTCTCCGGAATTCGATGAGGCAGGGATTTCAACAATAAACCGGAATATCACGCAACACCACCCCTTAAGATTATCCTGCGATCGGCATAGGTTTTTTGCGCCCTCTCTCCATGACATTTACCCAATATTTTCCCCTTCTCGCTTTCCGTAATGTGACTCCTGCGCAACCGCGCATTCACTGATTCAAGGAGTTCACATTATGGATTCACAATTTATTGGTTCAGTCATTAACGCCCTGCCGCTGGAGCATATGATCGGCGGTCCTCTTCAGGCGATGATCAAAGCACAGGTTCAGGCAAGCAAGTCATATACCGACTTCCTGCTCTCTGTCTGTATTAAAGACGGCAAAGCCGTCGCGATCGAGTTCGACTACGACGAAACCGTAGTAGATGAACAAGGCGTGAACAAAGGCAGCGTGACCCGCAAGATGAGCATTCCTCTGCTGGCGGCAATCACCCACCCTATCATCTGTATCGAAGACGGCACCATCGACTTTGAGCTGGAGGTGAGCCAGAGCGAAGCCAGTTCCAGCAGCACCGAAGCAGAGGCTTCCGTGGAAGCGTCCGTCGGCTGGGGCGTATTCAAAGCGAAAATGACCGGCAAGGTCTCCCATAAATCGGAGCAGACCCGCTCGACCGATACACGCGCTAAATATTCCATTCATACCCAGATTAAACGCCAGGAGCCACCTGAAGCTCTGCAGCGCGTAATTGATTACCTGACCAACGCCAAAACCAAGCCTGTCGCCGCGCAATAATCTCCCACGCCGCGACATACGTGCGATTCCGTAACGCAAGGGCTATCCGGGTAGCCCTTTTTTATCCAGGAGCGAAATATGTCTTTTAAAAAATGGCTGCGCGGCGGCAAGGATGAAGAGCCGGAAAACAGAACAGGTAAAGAGGATGAAGGCACGCCGCCGGTACAGGGAAACACGCCCCCTACGCCAGTCGATATTCCCGGCGTGCCGATCTCGCTTGAAGATATCACGCGCGGGATGCAGTACGCGGCCACGGCGGCCAACGAACTGATTGCTCAGCAGTATATGAAGGCGCTGGATCCCTTTTTTGAACCCGCAGAAGACGGTTCGTTGATGCCACGCACGGTACAGCTGGCACTGGATGAAAAACACTACTTTGACCTGCCTTTAGTCGCGCTTTCAACACCGCGCGGGCTGATGCTGGAAAAGATGAAGGTCAATCTGACGATCCGCACGGAAGGCATGCAGGCACCGTCCCGCCAGTCCGGTGAAAACGAATTTGGCCGCTTTCACGTCAGCCTTTCGCCTTCCAGCGATAACAAAGGCGGGCGTGACAGCCGCCACGTCGATGTGGAGATGCAATTTACCGCGCTTGAGCCGCCGGAAAGCGTCATGCGTTTGATTGATGAATACACCAACAAGGTGATTCCCCGCCCGAAAGCAGAGGAGACTTCGTAATGCAAAAACAACCAGAACGTACAGGTGACAAAGGCATTCAGCTTATTTGCCAGTTTGAAGGGCTGAAACTGGAGCGCTATCGCGATGCCGTGGGGTTGTGGACCATCGGCTATGGCCATTTGATTCTCAAAGAGGAGATGGAAAAGCTCACAAAAATCACTACCGGTGAAGCTAAAGATCTGCTGCGCAAAGATCTGAAACGCACCGAGGACGGCGTGAAGAAACTGCTGTGCAGCGCTTCGACACAGAATCAATTCGACGCGCTGGTTTCATTCGCCTTCAACCTTGGCGTGGGTAATTTAAAGAAATCAACGCTACTCAAAAAATTCAACGCAGGCGATATCCAGGGAGCTGCACTGCAGTTCAAAAGCTGGAATAAGGCAGGCGGTAAAGTACTGGCCGGTCTGACGCGTCGCCGTGATGCCGAAATGAAATTGTTCCTTAGTTAAATCTGGAGGTTAATATGACGTTATCTGTCGCTTTAAAAAATGTGCTTTTGTTTGCACCTCTGCTGGCCGTTATGCAAGCCAATGCAGCGTTACCCACCTGCGAGAATGAGATTAAAGACGTTAACACCTTCCTTTCTCTTCAGGGAACTGCCCAAATAAATGATGTGGATGGTCTTGCAAAAACATTGCGCAGTCTCACACAAACCGGGCGACTGCCGTCCCGCTATATCTCCAGCGATGAAGCGAAACGCCTGGGCTGGTCGGGTAATGAAACAGAAACACTTTGGGGTCTTAAACCTACGAATAATAAATGGATAGGTGGAGATAACTACACCAGTCCAAAACTTCCCTCAGCGCAATCCTGGTTTAGCGCCGATATTGATGTTGTTAAAGGATATCGCAGTGCCAAACGCCTGATCTATACCCTTTCCGGACCTCAGCGGTATATCACCACCGATAAATATCAACACTTAGTGGAAGTGGCAGCCTGCAATTAACTCACACGTTAACATCGGAGAAGCATGATGGAACTGAAAACAGAATACTTTCCTGCAGGAGTACTCGGTTACAAGGCCTGCAAATATAAAGCAAAAGACTGGAATTCGACGAAATATCTTAACGAAACAAAAAATGATGCGGAATGGTCTGGATTTTATGTCGGCAGTACGGAAACGCTGACGCTAGGCTATATGTCGGATTGTGCCGACACGTTGGGCAATGGAATGGCCTACCTTAATATCGTCAACATTAATACACCCGCACGTGTTATTGTATGTCACGATGAGAGGTTTAAATCGCCAACGCATGATAAATCAGAATTACTAAGAGAGCTTAAAGAAGCCATGCGCAGAATGGAAATTCCTGTTGCGGATAACGATTTTCTCATCCCAACGCTATCACGCTATCGTTTCTACTTTAAATGTTATAACAATGAATACAGCAACGATATGGAAATCATTATACCGAACGATCTGGTTGATAATGTAACACTGAAAAGCTATAAACAGCAAAATTTCATAAATGGGGTCGGCCAGACACTGGTCAATTATGTCAAATAGACTCAACTATTTTAGATGTATTGAACATAAGACCCTCTTTTGAGGGTCTTATTATCAATAAGGAGATTACTATGCATGCCTCCATTCCTCCGGCATTAATTAGCGCTTCACTCCTGGCACTCGCAGGATTATTCGGTGGTGTAAGCATCTCTTTTTTTTGGCAACCGCAGCGTTTACATCAGCACAGCAAGTTCATTGCGGGCATAATCTTTGGTGGAATCAGTATGGGTGCCGCAGTCGCGTTAGGTGGCCTTACAGCAAGATGGTTAAAGATTGATCTAACCCAACCAGATATCACCATGGGGCTAGGTTATATTTTAGGGGCGATGAGCAATGGTCTTATTGTCTGGCTGGCTAATTTTTTTCGCCGCCACGAACAGCAGGATATTTTTGATGTTGCCTCAGTCATCAAAAAAAAGGTGCGCAATGAGGCACTCCCCAATTCATCCCTGATCAACACGGATAAAGAGGACTAACATGAACAGCGTAACGGACTGGTGGATGTTATTCATCACAATCATGCTGGACCTTGTCATCTCTTTTGTGATCCTCTTTTGCGCTTACAGTAAAAGAATCAAAAAACAACCTATTCTCTATAAGGCTGGATTCGCTGCGATTGCTTTTGGATTATTTGCCCAGAGCGGGCTGAATATTGAAAGTTTATTGACAGGCCATGATAATGTAAGCGCAAGCGTTCCTTTCTGGTTCCTTCAGGACGCGGGAACCTTAATGATCATCATTCGTTTCTTTTTAACAAGATAACGACCACACAATAAAATGCGTGACAAACGCCATCGTTGTCACGCATTTTTTAGAAAGATAATTTCAGAACGTAATAGAGTGAAAAAGATACTTTATTTATTAATATATTTAAAGTAAAGCTTAGCTGCCTGTGTGCGATTATTCACCTGAAGACGATGAAATATTGACTCCAGATGGACTTTGACGGTACCTGCGCTAATGTTCAACTCTCTACCGATTTGCTTATTTGTTCCGCCATTTGCCAGCAAGCTTAATACTTCTTTTTGGCGCTGACTGAGCATAAGAACCGGAGAATTAACTTTCGCTGTGGCTTCATGCATAATGACCTGTTCAGGTATACAAATAACACCAGATAATACCACATTGATGACCTGCATTATTTTTTCAGCAGAGAGTGATTTTGTAACAACCCCTCTTATATTATGGTGCTGGTAAAGGTTAAAAGTTCTATCGCACGCTTTACGAAACATCATCACTACCGGGATCGTTGGCCATTCAACGTCAAGTTCATCAATAAACCCAGAATAGTCCATATCTCCATCAAGCAGCACAATCGAAACAGGCGTTGACTTGAGCACTTCTTTTGCATCTTCGTAGCTGTGGGTAGCAGAAAAAGTACATTCTGGCATGACTCTTTTCAGCTCATTTTTCATACCATGAATGTAGATCGGTAACTCATCGATCATCAATATATTCATCTCAACTTAACCTCACCTGAGTACTATTCTTTTAGGTTATGAATAACAACATATTCCGAAAATGAGTATGAGCGCTAATTGAGATCTTATAAAACATCATTTGCCATAGGGTAAACATCATATACAGTATGACTAAAATCAAGATGAAGCAGGAGTGAAATTCACAAATAATGTTCTGCATCATTTTCTACGAAAAATAGCATTTCCCACAGAGCATATATTCATTGATAACGCTGCTGCTTATTATTTCTGTGCTGTAAACACAATTAACAAAGGAGAAAGATATGCCGTGGTTAAATCAATATGGTTTTAATTATAAAAATATGGTTTTCCAGAATTCGTGCTTCCCGAATTGCCTGCAGATGGTTCTGGCTAATTTCGGTACCTATTCCCGCAACGATATTCTCGAAAACCAGTGGGATGCCCTTCAGATTGCCCACCATCTTCCCGGCCTCGCCGCGCAGGCCCCGAATGAAGATGATGTTAATCGCAACCTGGCCCGTACCGATCTGAAAGGCGCAGGCTGCCGAATTATCACGCCTTCAATGCTGGGAGATTACGTTAATCGTCAGGCGTTAGAGCAGGAGGCTCAACACTATCTGGCTGATTATAGCGCCATGATTATCGGTGTCGGGCATGCGACAGTGATTTACCGGACCAGCACAGGGTTTGTGCATGTGATCCCTTCTCCTGACATCAACCAGGTGCACGTTGAGCACTTTGCAAACCTGGACATTGATGTTGTCGAGCATCAGGGACAACACGCGGTTCGGGTGATTAACCGAACGAATGGGCAACCCATTATTGCCGGAACCTTTGTGATGCTGCTTCGTCCGTAAAACGGTGACGGTGGCTACCCTGGAGCCACCGTTTTTTGCGGATCAATCCAGATACTTCATCGCCACCCGCGACGTCAGACGCGTAATAAGTTCGTAAGCACTTACTTTTGTAATCTCAGCAATGCGCTCGACGGGCAGACCTTCACCCCACATCACCGCATCGTCACCCGCTTTATCCTGCGCGCCGGGCCCAAGATCCACGCAAATCATGTCCATCGCCACGCGGCCGACAATTTTCACTTCACGACCATTGACCAGCACCGGCGTGCCCGTTGGTGCCGCGCGCGGATAGCCGTCGCCGTAGCCCATCGCCACCACGCCAAGCCGCGTGTCGCGCTCGCTGGTCCAGGTACCGCCGTAACCCACCGGCTCGCCCGCTTTGTGCTCCCGCACGGCAATCAGCTTTGATACCAGCGACATCACCGGCTTAAAGCCTAAGTCCGGCCCCCAGGGTTTATTCTCAAGCGGGGAAACGCCATACAGGATAATCCCCGGACGCGCCCAGTCGAAGTGGGATTGCGGCCACAGCAGAATGCCGCCGGATGCCGCAATGGAGCGCATTCCCGGCTTGCCTTCGCAGAAGGTGTTGAAGATATCAAGCTGCTGCTCGGTTGCGCCACATTCGGGCTCATCGGCACGGGCGAAGTGGCTGACGATATTGACCGGCTGACGCACATTTTTGCACTGGCACAAACGCTGATAAAACGCCTCCGCGTTTTCCGGACGCACGCCCAGCCTGTGCATGCCCGTATCGAGCTTCATCCAGACGGTGACCGGCTCGCTCAGTTCAGCCGTTTCCAGCGCGGCCAGTTGTTCTTCGTTATGGACAGCCGTATGCAGCTGCTGGTCTGCAATGGTCGGCAGATCCGAGGCTTCAAAAAAGCCTTCAAGGAGCAGAATCGGTTGCGTAATGCCGCCTGCGCGCAGGCGGAGAGCTTCTTCGAGACGGGCGACGCCAAAGGCGTCGGCATCGGGGAGCGTTCGCGCGGTCTCAAGAAGACCGTGTCCGTAAGCGTTCGCTTTCACGACTGCAACGAGCCTGCTGGCGGGCGCCAGTTCACGCAGACGTTGCAGGTTGTGTCGCAGAGCGCGGCGGTTAATAACAACAGTTGCCGCTTGCATTTGAATTCCTTAGAAATTACTCATCATCATATTGAGGACCGGCATAGTTGTCGAAACGCGACCACTGTCCGTTAAAGGTCAGACGTACCGTACCGATGGGGCCGTTACGTTGCTTACCAATAATAATTTCGGCGATCCCTTTCAGGTCGCTGTTCTCGTGATAGACCTCATCACGGTAGATGAACATGATTAAGTCGGCATCCTGCTCAATGGAGCCGGATTCACGCAGGTCGGAGTTGACCGGGCGTTTGTCTGCACGCTGTTCCAGAGAGCGGTTAAGCTGCGACAGCGCCACTACCGGCACGTGCAGCTCTTTAGCTAACGCCTTGAGCGAGCGGGAAATCTCTGCAATTTCCAGCGTACGGTTGTCTGAGAGCGACGGGACGCGCATCAGCTGAAGGTAGTCGATCATGATAAGGCCGATGCCGCCGTGTTCACGGGCGATGCGGCGCGCGCGGGAGCGCACTTCCGTCGGCGTCAGGCCGGAGGAGTCATCGATGTAGATGTTCCGTTTTTCCAGCAGAATGCCCATGGTGCCGGAGATGCGCGCCCAGTCCTCGTCGTCGAGCTGGCCGGTACGGATGCGGGTCTGATCCACGCGCGACAGGGATGCCAGAGAACGCATCATAATCTGCTCCGAGGGCATCTCGAGACTGAAAATAAGCACCGGCTTATCCTGCAACATCGCCGCATTTTCAACGAGGTTCATCGCAAATGTCGTTTTACCCATCGATGGACGCGCCGCGACGATAATTAAATCCGACGGCTGTAAACCGGCAGTTTTTTTGTTCAGATCGTCATAGCCTGTGTTCACCCCGGTCACGCCATCGTGCGGCTGCTGGAAAAGCTGCTCTATACGCGCAACGGTGGCGTCGAGCACGTCGGCGATGTTTTTCGGGCCTTCGTCTTTGTTGGCGCGGCTTTCGGCGATTTTGAAGACGCGGGACTCGGCAAGGTCGAGCAGGTCTTCACTGGTGCGACCCTGCGGATCAAAACCGGCTTCGGCGATCTCGTTCGCTACCGAGATCATCTCGCGGACGACGGCACGTTCGCGCACGATGTCGGCGTAAGCGCTAATGTTCGCCGCACTTGGCGTGTTTTTTGACAGTTCTGCCAGGTAGGCAAAGCCGCCAACGCTGTCCAGCTGCCCCTGACGCTCCAGCGATTCCGCGAGCGTAATCAGGTCAATCGGGCTGCCGGACTCCTGCAGGCGCGCCATTTCGGTAAAGATATGGCGGTGCGGACGGGTGTAGAAATCTTCAGACACTACGCGCTCGGCGACGTCGTCCCAGCGTTCGTTATCCAGCATTAAACCGCCCAACACCGACTGTTCCGCTTCAATCGAGTGCGGCGGGACTTTTAACCCTGCGACCTGGAAATCACGCTCGCGAGGTTCAGTCTGTTTGTTGAAGGGTTTGTTTCCTGCCATAGTGAATGGAGTTACCGAGATAAAGAGTGGGTCGAAAGATTACCATATTTTTCTTACGGAGGGAGCATGGCAACGCGCATTGAGTTCCAGAAACACGGCGGTCCTGAAGTGCTGAAAGCGGTGGAGTTCACCCCCACCGCGCCTGGCGAAAACGAAGTGCAGGTTGAAAACAAAGCCATCGGCATAAACTACATCGATACTTATATTCGCGGCGGTCTCTACCCGCCTCCGTCAATGCCGAGCGGCCTGGGCACTGAAGCGGCCGGCATCGTCAGCAAAGTGGGCAGTGCGGTTAAGCACATTAAAGAAGGCGACCGTGTTGTATATGCACAGTCTGCCCTGGGCGCTTACAGCTCCGTCCACAACGTCCCGGCGGACAAAGCCGCCCTGCTGCCGAACGCCATCACCTTTGAGCAGGCGGCCGCCTCATTCCTGAAAGGGCTGACGGTCTATTACCTGCTGCGCAAAACCTACGAAATTAAGCCCGATGAGCAGTTCCTGTTCCATGCTGCCGCCGGTGGCGTGGGGCTGATTGCCTGCCAGTGGGCGAAAGCCTTAGGCGCGAAGCTGATCGGCACCACAGGCAGTGCGCAAAAAGCCCAGCGTGCGCTGGACGCGGGCGCGTGGCAGGTGATCAACTACCGGGAAGAGAGCATCGTCGAGCGGCTAAAAGAGATCACCGGCGGCAAAAAAGTACGCGTCGTGTATGACTCGGTGGGGAAAGACACCTGGGAAGCGTCGCTGGACTGCCTGCAGCGTCGCGGACTGATGGTGAGCTTTGGTAACGCCTCAGGCGCTGTCACCGGCGTCAATCTCGGCATTCTGAATCAGAAAGGGTCGCTGTACGTGACGCGCCCTTCTTTGCAGGGTTACATCACCAACCGGGAAGAACTGGAGGAAGCCAGCAACGAGCTGTTCTCGCTAATAGCCAGCGGCGTGATTAAGGTGGATGTGGCGGATGCGCAGAAATACCCGCTAACCGATGCGCAGCGCGCGCATGAGGTGCTGGAAAGCCGGGCGACGCAGGGTTCAAGTTTGCTAATTCCCTGACCCCCAAAAAGAAATTGGGCTTCCCGTGGGAAGCCCTTTCTTTTTTTAGTTCGGCTGTATGTAGGGTACAGCTCGATGAATTCTGTAGCGGCAGCCATAGTGACAGATTCGATAAGTAAATCCTATTCTGTTCTAAGCCATGCTGCCGGAAAAGTTACAAGTATGTGACGAACCCCTCAATACCTTAGTAACGGAAGCGGTTATTGCGCTGATAAGTCGGCAGTTTTGGCGCTTTAATCGCCCGTATTACCCACACCACGGCGATAGCCAGCAGCAGCCACGGCAGCAGTTTGATCGTCAGGGCAAATAATCCGCCGATAAACATAACTACCGTAGCCACAACGAGCGCGGCCAGAATGCCGAGCAGCGACACGCCCGTGACCATCAGCATGACAAAAAAGCCAATCACAAAAAGTAGTTCAAGCATGGTGCTCTCCCACGAGTTCCCGAATGATGCTGCAATCATTACAAGAATCATGCCAAAACTAACCTATTGTTCTTAAAGCAAAACGCCCCGCGAGGATCCGCAGGGCGTGGTGAATTTGACGATCTTTTAGCGAAATTATCGCTTATCCGCCACCAGCCGCAGCGCATGTTCCAGCACCTCAATATCGGCACCGGCTTTATGCGCGTTCTCACTGAGGTAGCGACGCCACTGGCGCGCGCCCGGAATACCCTGGAACAGGCCAAGCATATGGCGGGTGATGTGGCCAAGATAGGTGCCATTGCTCAACTCGCGCTCAATGTAAGGGTACATGGCACGCACGACGGCAACAGGATCGGTGTCTGCGCCTGCAACGCCAAAGATTTCGCGATCGACCGTCGCCAGAATGCCCGGATTTTGATACGCCTCGCGCCCGACCATCACGCCATCCATATGCTCAAGGTGCGCTTTCGCCTCTTCCAGCGACTTAATACCGCCGTTGATTGACATCGTCAGGTGCGGGAAATCACGTTTCAGCTGGTACACGCGCGGGTAGTCCAGCGGCGGGATCTCACGGTTCTCTTTCGGGCTAAGGCCTGAAAGCCAGGCTTTGCGGGCGTGGATGATAAACATCTCACACTCGCCTTTCCCTGACACCGTATTGATGAAATCACACAGGAATTCGTAGCTGTCCTGGTCGTCAATGCCGATACGGGTTTTGACCGTCACCGGAATGGAGACCACATCGCGCATCGCTTTGATGCAGTCCGCCACCAGCTGTGCGTTGCCCATCAGACAGGCGCCGAACATGCCGTTTTGCACGCGGTCGGAAGGGCAGCCAACGTTCAGGTTGATCTCGTCGTAGCCGCGTTCTTCCGCCAGCTTTGCACACCGGGCCAGCGCGGCCGGATCGCTGCCCCCCAACTGCAGCGCAACCGGATGCTCTTCTTCACTGTATGCCAGGTAGTCGCCCTTACCGTGAATAATTGCGCCCGTGGTCACCATTTCGGTGTACAGCAGCGTATGGCGGGAGAGCTGGCGCAGGAAATAGCGGCAGTGTCTGTCCGTCCAGTCGAGCATTGGCGCAATAGAGAAACGGTGTGCAGGAAAAGCGGTCTGGTGTTCTGACGACATGGCGAAGTTTTAAGCATCTGGTGGAAAAGGGGCGCTACTATAGCACAAAGAAAAGCCGGAGGCGCAGCGCCTCCGGTGTACTTTAGAACGTCATGCTCAGCTGAGCCCCTGCGCCCCAGGTTTCGTCCTCGCCATACAGGCCCATCAGGTCAACATGAACGGTATTGAACGGCGCGAAACCGACACCGCCGGTAAAGACGTTGCTGTCGTTCCCTTTCATATCCGCACGATAACCGGCACGCACAGCCAGCCAGCTCAGCGGAGTCACTTCAGCACCGACCCCAACATACTGCGACGTATCTTCGCTCTTAAAGCCTTTGGTTTCGGTCAGATCGCCATCGGCGGTCAGGGTCACCAGATCGTTGTGCCAGGCAGCGCCCGCGGTCACCAGCGGACGGATCTGGTAGGTGTCTTTATAGCTCACAACTTCCCCCGTACGCCCGTTGCGGATGCGGATATCTTTGGTGTCGATATCGCGCGACATCAGGTTTTGCCCGCTCACGCCGACCGTCCAGTTTTCGCCAAAATCAGCGGCAATACCGGCATCGACGTTAAAGCCGGTATCGTCTGTACGGTAGCGGCTATCGTTCCACTTATTACTGTCGTAATCGTAGATCGAGGTGGTGTAGTTATAGATCCAGCTTTTTTGCAGTTTTGGCGTCACGCCCACGGAAACCGGAACGCCGCCAAGGTCAAACTGGCGGGCAACGGCAATACCGTAGTCGGAAATAATCGCCGCCCGACCGGACGCCGTTGAGTTGAGGTTTTTAGTGATCTGGTCCGTGCCGTTCAGCGCAGCGTCCAGGGCAACGCCGGCAGCCACCAGATTGCTTCTTTGAATACCGCGCAGATAATCAATATCCTGCTGGTCGATAGACGAACTTACCCGGCCATGGGCGTACCCTTTCGCCATAAAGGCCACGGAAAGCACATCGTTAGGGATACTCACGGCAAGGCCTGCTCCTGCCGTCGCGCGAGCGGTTTTGCCCTTGAGATAGTCCAGCTCATCGGCCAGATCTTTGGCCGCGCCCTGGAACTGGTTGATGGAGCCTAACGGATTAGTAATAACCTCGATTGGCGTAAGGTTATCAACCACATCCTTATAGTGATTGATTTTGTCGTTGATGGTATCAATCTCATCCTGAAGATTATCCTCATCCGTTACCTGCACCCCAACGGACGGCAAAATGACCGTCACGTCATCGTCCGGTTTTGCCTTTGCCAGCAGCGCGGGGTTAATTAACGCCCCGCTACCATAATTGCCCGAAGCAACGCCGGTGCCCCCCATCGCGTCGCTACGTGATTCTGTCCAGGTATTGGCTGCTCCCGCCTGATTTGCCATAAACAAGGAGACAGCGATGCTAACCACCGAAAATTTAAAATGTTTTTTCACAGTATGCCCGTCTTATAGTCTGTTATGAAATAACCCCTGTCTGTTATCCCCCAAACAGGCGCGAACTATTGCTGTGAATAAAGATAAAAAGACCCGCTAATTCATTCCCTAAGTAAAACTTCCTTACGGCCTGTTGTAATTTGTGACGGCCCTCAATATTTATAGAAGAGGAAATTATTTTTTCCCAGGTTTTCCATCGTGCGGCCCAAAAAACTGTGGCGGATGGTCTACCCAGCGATCTTCCCGCGTGGCGGCATAAACCGGATTGAACGGATAGTAGATGCGGTTGTGCTTCTTGTTGGCCTCCCCCACCACCAGTAGCCGAACCTCTTCCTCTGTGTTGTTGATAAAGGTGTGGCACACCCCCGTTCCGGCGGGAAAGCCCACGCTGTCTCCGGGTTCGAGTTTCCACAAATAACCATTAATCCAGGCTTCAGGATAGCCCTCAAGCACGTAGATAAACTCTTCTTCGTCACTTTCCGCATGGGGATAGGACGTCCGACGCCCCGGCGGTAAACGTTCATGATGAATGCCTATACGCCTGAGGCCCAGGCTGCGCGCCAGCGGCGATCCGATGGAAAAAAGCTCGTTACTGTCGGGGTAGGTGGCGTCATCTGGCCCTTCTACGTCGCGCCAGTGCTTGATACAGTCTGGTTTTTTCATTGTTACATTCCCGGTTTGCGATGCGTCAGGTATAGCACAGCCTGGCGGATATCGGTGTTTTTGCCAGAACATGATAAAGTGAGGGTTTTATCTCCCAGAACATCCGAGGTGCTAAATGGATAAGTCCACAAAAGAGCTGTTAGCGCAGGCCGAAAAGCTATGCGCGCAACGCAATGTGCGCCTGACCCCGCAGCGCCTTGAAGTCTTGCGCCTGATGAGCCTGCAACAGGGAGCGATTAGCGCCTACGATCTGCTCGACCTGCTCCGCGAAAGCGAGCCGCAGGCTAAACCGCCCACGGTGTATCGCGCGCTGGATTTCCTGCTGGAACAAGGATTTGTGCATAAAGTCGAATCCACAAACAGCTATGTCCTGTGCCATCTTTTCGATCAGCCAACGCATACATCGGCCATGTTTATCTGCGATCGTTGCGGCGTAGTGAAAGAAGAGGGAGCGGAAGGCGTAGAGGACATTATGCACACGCTGGCGGCAAAAATGGGTTTTGCCCTGCGTCATAACGTGATTGAAGCGCACGGGCTGTGTTCAGCCTGTGTAGAGGTGGAAGCCTGTCGACATCAGGATGCGTGTCAGCACGACCACTCTATTCTGGTGAAGAAAAAGCCGCGTTAGCAGCAAAAGAAAGGCGGCTCTTAAGCCGCCTCTGTGGGTTATTCAGCGTTACCAGCGGTAATCGTTACGGGTTTCCCAGTCTTTGACTTCATTTTCCGCCTGGTCTTTCTCGTAGCCGTAACGTTCCTGAATTTTACCGACAAGCTGATCGCGCTTGCCTTCAATGACGGTCATATCGTCATCAGTCAGCTTACCCCACTGTTCTTTCGCTTTACCTTTGAACTGCTTCCAGTTGCCGCCGATTTCGTCTTTATTCATCATCGTGTCCTCTTAGTTAAGCGTCGGGTCGTAACGTCCGTTACGTTCTTTTCTGCTGGACGTGATAATAATTGTAGTTGAGGATTCGGCAGTTGATTTCATATTCGGAATCTTTAACCGTCAGGATATATCGTGACGGGAAGGAAGCCAGGTATTATTTTGCCAGTGGTGATGCCAGATAAAGGCAAGCGAGAGGCCGCGCAGGGAGAGAAAGACCGCAAGCGCCAGCCACAAACCGTGATTACCCAGCCACGGAAGCGTCAGCAGCGTCAAACCAAACCCCGCCGCCGCAACCGCCATACTGTTGCGCATTTCCGCTCCGCGCGTCGCACCGATAAACATGCCGTCCAGCAGATAACACCACACCCCCACCACCGGCAAGATCACCTGCCAGACGATGTAGTGGTCCGCCAGTTCGCGTAAAGCCGGGATCGAAGTGAGTAATGCAATAATGTCACGGCCAAAACAGGCATAAATCAGTGCAAACGCCAGCGCGACCAGTCCCGCTTGTCGACAGGCTGCCCGCCAGACATCCCTAAGCTGGCCACTTTCCCGCGCGCCGTACGCCTGCCCGGAATGCGCCTCAACAGCGTAGGCGAAGCCGTCCAGCGCGTAGGCGGTAAACGTCAGCAATGTCATCAGGACCGCATTCACCGCGACGATCTCAGGCCCAAGACGGGCACCAAAAACCGTCAATGCGCCAAAACAGAGTTGTAGCAGAAGCGAGCGCAGCATGATGTCACGGTTGAGCGCCAGCAGTTTACGGATATTGCCGCGCCATGCGGTTTTCAGCATTACGAGGGATATCCCGCGCAGGGCCATCACGCGCCAGACCATCCACAGCCCAATGAGTAAGGTTCCGTATTCGGCAATCGCCGTCGCCAGTGCCGCCCCGCGCACGTCCATATGCAGGCCCATCACCAGCCAGAGATCGAGCACAATGTTGAGAAGGTTTCCCACGACCAGCAAAATCACTGGCGCACGGGCGTATTGCACACCCAGTAACCAACCCAGCAGAACCAGGTTTGCCAGCGAAGCGGGCGCGCTGAGCCAGCGGATTTCAAGGAAGCGACGCGCCTGCTCCAGTACCGCCTCGCTGCCGCCAACAACATGGAGCGCAAGGTCTATCAGGGGCGTGCGCAGTAAAACAATGAGCGTCCCCGCGCCAAGCGCCAGAATCAGCGGCTGCACCAGCGCACGCGCCAGACGTAACGGATCTTTCGCACCATACGCCTGTGCCGTGAGCCCGGTAGTACTCATACGCAAAAAGAGCAGCAGCATAAACAGGAAGCTGGTTGCCGTCGCGCCAATCGCCACGCCGCCAAGATAAACAGGGGAATCGAGATGACCAATAACGGCCGTATCGACCAGACCCAGCAAGGGCACGGTGATATTGGAGAAAATCATCGGCAGGGCAAGACGCCACAATGCCTTATCAGATGCCGTCAGCAGTGACATGAGAGATACCGGGAAGGGTAAATGAAGCAGGCTACAGCGGAAGCGTAGCCTGTCAGGAAGAGATTACAGCCATTCGCCGTTACGAATCACGCCAACAGCCAGACCTTCAATAGAGAAGCTCTGTTCGCGGAGGTCGACCACAATCGGGGTGAACTCATTGTTTTCGGGCAACAGCTGAACAGTGTTACCCTGTTTTTTCAGGCGCTTAACGGTCACTTCGTCATCGATGCGCGCAACCACCACCTGGCCGTTTCGCACATCCTGCGTTTTGTGAACGGCCAGAAGGTCGCCATCAAGAATGCCGATGTCTTTCATCGACATCCCGCTAACGCGCAGCAGAAAATCAGCGCTCGGCTTGAACATACCAGGATCGACCTGGTAGTGACCTTCAATATGCTGTTGTGCCAGCAGAGGTTCACCTGCAGCAACGCGGCCTATCAGCGGAATGCCCGTCTCTTCTTCCACCAGCAGGCGGATACCACGCGACGCGCCTGACACAATCTCAATCACACCCTTACGCGCCAGCGCTTTCAGGTGTTCCTCGGCAGCATTCGGAGAACGGAAACCCAGACGCTGCGCGATTTCCGCACGCGTGGGTGGCATACCCGTCTGGCCGATATGATCCCGAATGAGATCAAACACCTCTTGCTGCCTGGTCGTTAATGCTTTCATTCCGCCCCCTGGGTGTATATACAGTTATGCTGTGAGTATATACAGTCAAAGGCGATTTTGGAACCAAAAACTGCACAAAAAACCAGGGACTTAATTATTCCTCGAGCATCATCGGAAATGTGACCAAAGCAGCGTGACCCAGGTAATGGCTGCGGTGATAATCGCCAGCAGGACAGCGGCGGAGCCCATATCTTTCGCACGGCCAGAGAGCTCGTGAAATTCAGAACCGATTCGATCGACCACGGCCTCAATAGCGCTATTGAGAATTTCCACTATCATCACCAGAAGTACGGAACCGATGAGAAGCACGCGGGTAATGGCATCTACATCAAGGAAACAGGCGATGATAACCGCGACGATAGCGGCGACACCTTCCTGGCGAAAAGCAGCTTCATTGACCCACGCGGCACGGAAACCTTTCCATGAATAGCCGGCGGCTTTGATGATACGCGTCAACCCAGTGGTATTATTGGCCATTAAAAGAACCTTTTTTAAAAAAGAGCGTCAGTAACAGAAGCTGCAGCGCGTTTCGCTGCCGCCTGAAGTATGACGGGTAACAACAGAAATTTTGCGCGCTTTCTGTTATCCTTGCGCCGCAATTGCATTATTAACCAGAGGCTTTACATCGTTTATGTCCGGCTGGCCAAGAATTTACTACAAATTACTTAATTTACCATTAAGCATACTGGTAAAAAGCAAGTCTATCCCAGCAGAACCCGCGCTGGAACTGGGGCTCGATACGTCGCGCCCTATTATGTACGTTTTGCCTTATAACTCTAAGGCAGACCTGCTAACGCTCCGTGCCCAGTGTCTGGCGCATGATTTACCCGATCCGCTTGAACCACTGGAAGTTGACGGCACTTTGCTGCCGCGCTACGTGTTCATTCACGGCGGGCCGCGCGTGTTTACCTATTACACACCGAAAGAAGAGTCCATCAAGCTGTTCCACGACTATCTCGACCTGCACCGCAGCAATCCTGACCTGGATGTGCAGATGGTGCCGGTATCGGTGATGTTTGGTCGCCGTCCGGGCCGCGAAAAAGGCGAAGAGAACCCGCCGCTGCGCATGCTTAACGGCATCCAGAAATTCTTCGCGGTCTCCTGGCTGGGACGCGACAGCTTTGTGCGCTTCTCCCCTTCCGTCTCCCTTCGCCGAATGGCGGACGAGCACGGCACTGACAAGATCATCGCGCAAAAACTGGCGCGCGTGGCACGTATGCACTTCGCCCGTCAGCGCCTGGCGGCCGTAGGGCCACGTCTTCCGGCGCGTCAGGACCTGTTCAACAAGCTGCTGGCCTCCAAAGCGATCGCCCGCGCCGTTGAAGACGAAGCGCGCAGCAAGAAAATTTCCCATGAGAAAGCCCAGCAGAACGCCATTGCGCTGATGGAAGAGATCGCAGCGAACTTCTCCTACGAGATGATTCGCCTGTCCGATCGTATTCTCGGCTTTACCTGGAACCGCCTGTATCAGGGCATCAACGTGCATAACGCTGAGCGTGTTCGTCAGCTGGCGCACGATGGTCATGAGATTGTCTATGTCCCCTGCCACCGCAGCCACATGGACTACCTGCTTCTCTCCTACGTGCTCTATCACCAGGGACTGGTACCGCCGCACATTGCCGCCGGTATTAACCTGAACTTCTGGCCAGCAGGCCCGATTTTCCGCCGCCTGGGTGCGTTCTTTATTCGTCGTACCTTCAAGGGCAACAAGCTCTACTCCACCGTGTTCCGCGAGTATCTTGGCGAGCTGTTCAGCCGCGGCTACTCCGTAGAGTACTTCGTGGAGGGCGGGCGCTCCCGTACCGGTCGTCTGCTCGATCCGAAGACCGGCACGCTGTCGATGACCATTCAGGCGATGCTGCGCGGCGGTACGCGTCCAATCACGCTCGTGCCAATTTACATTGGCTATGAGCACGTGATGGAAGTGGGCACGTACGCCAAAGAGCTGCGCGGCGCGACCAAAGAGAAAGAGAGCCTGCCGCAGATGCTGCGCGGCCTGAGCAAGTTACGCAACCTGGGTCAGGGCTACGTAAACTTTGGCGAGCCGATGCCGCTGATGACGTATCTGAACCATCATGTTCCGGATTGGCGCGAGTCTATCGATCCTATCGAAGCGGTGCGTCCGGCCTGGCTGACGCCAACGGTGAACGGTATCGCGTCCGAACTGATGGTGCGCATTAACAACGCCGGTGCGGCCAATGCGATGAACCTGTGCTGTACGGCGCTGCTGGCTTCACGTCAGCGTTCCCTGACCCGTGAACAGCTCACGGAGCAGCTGGACTGCTATCTGGACATGATGCGCAACGTGCCATACTCGGTTGATTCGACAGCTCCTTCTGCTACCGCCAGCGAGCTTATCGATCACGCGCTGCAGATGAACAAGTTCGAAGTCGAGAAAGATACGATCGGCGATATCATCATTCTGCCGCGCGAGCAGGCCGTACTGATGACGTACTACCGCAACAACATCGCTCATATGCTGATGCTGCCATCGCTCATGGCGGCCATTATCACCCAGCATCGCCGTATTTCACGTCAGGAGCTGTTGCGCCACGTTGAGACGCTCTACCCGATGCTTAAAGCGGAGCTATTCCTGCGCTGGAGCAAGGAAGAGCTGGCCGTTGAGCTGGATAAACTGACGGAAGAGCTGCGCCGTCAGGGGCTGATCACCGTTGCGAACGACGAGCTGCACATCAATCCGTCACGCTCCCGTACCCTGCAACTGCTGGCGGCCGGTGCGCGCGAAACGCTGCAGCGCTACGCCATTACGTTCTGGCTGCTGAGCGCGAACCCGTCGATCAACCGCGGCACGCTGGAGAAAGAGAGCCGGACGCTGGCGCAGCGCCTGTCCGTTCTGCACGGCATTAACGCCCCGGAATTCTTCGACAAGGCGGTATTCAGCTCGCTGGTGCTGACGCTGCGTGACGAAGGCTTTATCAGCGATACGGGCGATGCCGAGCCGGAAGAGACGCTGAAGGTTTACCAGATGCTGGCTGAACTGATTACGTCGGATGTGCGCTTGACGATTGAGAGCGCGACGCAGGGCGAGTAACACAATGCCGGGTTATGGCCCGGCCTGATGCCCTGGATAATAAAAAAGGCCCGGTAAGCGCTAACGCTACCGGGCCTTAGTTTTGAGCCTTGTTAAATCATTGCATTTAGCTGAGCAGCGTAAAGGCAATCATCCCGACAATGGCCCCGGTGGTGCCGAGGATGGTTTCCATCAGCGTCCAGGTTTTCAGCGTTTGCGCTTCGGTGGCGCCAGTAAACTTGCCGAACAGCCAGAAGCCAGCGTCGTTAACGTGAGAGACCACAATTGACCCGCCCGCGATGCAGATAGACAGCGCAGCCATCTGCGCGCCGGAGTAGTTGAGCTGTTCAATTACCGGCATCACCAGACCCACGGCGGTTAAGCACGCCACGGTGGCGGAACCCTGAATGATGCGCACCGCCGCAGCCAGCACGAAGCAGGTTACCGCAATCGGCAGGCCCATTCCGGTCAGTGCTTCACCCAGAGCCGGGCCCACGCCGGAATCCACCAGCACCTGTTTGAACACGCCGCCGGCACCGATCACCAGCAGGATAATACCCGCAGGCTGCAGCGCCGCACCACAGATCTCCATCACGCGGTCTTTTGGCATTCCCTGGCGCATCGCCAGGCCGTAAATCGCCACCAGACACGCCACCAGAATCGCCGTGAACGGGTGACCGATGAACTCAAACCATTCGTACGCGGTAGAACCGACCGGCACAAAGCGCGCAGCGATGGTTTTCAGGCCCACCAGCACCAGCGGGAGCAGGATCAAAGAAAGGCTAAAGCCGAATGACGGCATTTTGCCTTCGCCCAGGTGCGGCTCGGTGATGTCGTCCGGGATGTGCAGCTCAACGTAACGGCTGATGAAATTGCCCCACAGCGGACCGGCGATAATCATCCCCGGGATGGCCGCACACAGGCCAATCAGGATCATCCAGCCAAAGTCCGCGTGCATCTGGGAGGCCAGCAGCATCGGCGCCGGCCCTGGCAGCAGAAACGCCGCAGCCGCCGCCACGCCCGCAAACAGCGGAATGACCAGCTTCACGAGGTTAGTGCCGGTATGGCGCGCCATGGAGAAGGCGACGCTGATGAGCAGCACCACCGCCACTTCGAAGAACAGCGGCAGTGCGCAAATCAGACCGGCCAGGCCAATCGCGTAGTGCGCGCGGCTGTGCCCGAAGGATTTGAGCATTTTGACGGCAATCTGGTCGACCGCGCCCGTCTCATGCAGAATCTTGCCAAACATCGCGCCCAGCGCGACCACAATCGCCAGGAAGCCCAGCGTGCCTCCCATCCCTTTTTCCATCGTCGCGGCGATCTTGTCGAGCGGCATACCGGAAAAGAGACCTGCACCAATAGAAACCACCATCAAAGCAACGAAGGCGTGCATACGCGCCTTCATCACTAAAAACAGCAGCAGCAATACCGAACCCACTGCTGTCAAAACTAGCGTTAATGTACTCAAAACTTACTGCCTTTTGTTAATGACCTCGATGGTGCTGGCTACAACACCTTCCAGCGGCTGATCGATATCAACCACTAAGACGTCTTTTTCATCTTCACCCGGCTCCTGAAGCGCTTCGAACTGCGTCACCAGCATCTGGGTTTTAAAGAAGTGGCCTTTACGCGCTTTCAGACGGCTTTCAATCACCCCGAAATCGCCTTTCAGGTAGATGAACGAGAGGTTCGGATTGCCGTCGCGCAGCAGGTCGCGGTAGGTTTTTTTCAGCGCGGAGCAGACGATCAGGGAAACTTTGTTGGTGCGCTGCATCGCGAACGCGGCGTCATTCAGCGCCTGCAACCACGGTTTGCGGTCGTCGTCGTTCAGCGGCTCGCCGGAAGCCATTTTCATGATGTTGCTGCGCGGATGGAGGAAGTCACCATCAAGAAACGCAGCCTGAAGTTGATGCGCCACTTCGCTCGCCACGGCAGATTTACCGCTACCGGACACGCCCATCAGGACGTAAACGTGGTGATCGTGATTAGTCGTGCTCAAAGGGTGTCCCTCAGTCAATTGTTACGGGTAACAGTTATCGGTAACATTGTCCTGCCGGGGCAAAAGAGAAGCAATATCCAAACGTGCGCGAAGTGAATAAGTGTGAGCTACTTCAAATTTGTCAGTTCAAATAGATCCACCCGGTGACAAGGTGAAACCTAAATCTAACATTTTAGGGGTAACCGTCTCTCCACGAATGCGCGCCAGCAGGCGTTCTGCACCAATGCGGCCCATGCGTTCACGCGGTGTCAGAACGCTCGCCAGACGCGGCTCCATCACCTGACCAATATCGTGGCCGTGGAAGCCGGCAATCGCCATATCCTCAGGGATCTTCAACCCCAGACGCTGGCATTCGAACGCTGCACCGACCGCAAGGTCATCGTTGGTACAGAAAATACCGTCCAGTTGCGGATACTCGCGTCGCGCCTGACGCATCAGCTCAATACCCGAGGTGTAAGATGAGGACTGCTCCACCATCACGCTGTACGGGGTTAAATTTGCGTCGAGCATCGCCTGCTCGTATCCCTTCTGTTTGATGATAGTACGTTCATCAAGACGCGCACCCAGATAGGCAATATGACGATGACCGCGGGCGATGATCGCCGCTGTCATCTGACGAGCCGCTTCAAAGTTATCGAACCCAACGGCGATGTCGAGGCATGGCGACTGGCTGTCCATGAGTTCCACCACCGGAATACCGGCGACTTCAATCATTTTGAGCGTGCGGGCAGTGTGGGTACGTTCGGTTAAAATCAGGCCGTCAATGTTCCAGGAAAGCATTGATTCAAGACGTTCCTCTTCCAGTTCCGGCTTGTACCCATAGTGAGCGAGCATGGTCTGGTAGCCAAACGCATCGGTGACGCTTTCAATGCCGCGCAGAACTTCAGCGAAAACCTGGTTGGTCAGGGAAGGAAGCAGAACGCCCACCGCACGGCTGGTCGCATTGGAGAGAATATCGGGTGCGCGGTTGGGAATATAACCCAGTTCATCAAGGGCGGCGGCAATCTTGCCACGCAACGCCACGGAAACCTGTTCCGGGTTACGTAAAAAACGGCTGACCGTCATTTTGGTCACACCGACGCGATCGGCGACATCCTGAAGTACGGGGCGTTTCTTTTTCATCGTCCTGAGAAATCTTGAAGTGAGAGATTTGCTCAGTTTATCACGGACAAAGCTCAACCTTCCCCGTTTAAAGGGAAGGTTGAGAAATTATTTAGACCGGAGGCAGGTCAAACAGCAGGATTTCGCTTTCGCTGTCGGCGTGCACGGAGAGCGCCTGCTCATCCCAGACGGCCAGACCATCGGCGGTGGTGGCTTTGGTGCCGTTGATAGACACTTCCCCTTTCACAACCTGGATCCACACGCGGCGGTTGGCGGCAATCTGGTGCACGGACTGCTCGTCTTTCGCCAGCGCCCAGCGGTACAGCTCCATATCCTGATGCACTTTCAGGGAACCTTCACGCGCGTCCGGGGACAGCACCAGCTGTTTGCCCTGTTTCGCGTCGAAGCGGCGCTGCTCGTAGCGTGGCGTGATGCCGGTCTCTTCTGGAATGATCCAGATTTGATACAGGTGCAGTTTTTCCGTTTTGCTCGGGTTGTACTCAGAGTGACGCACCCCGGTACCCGCGCTCATAATCTGGAACTCGCCCGCCGGCACCTGCTCTTTGTTGCCCATGCTGTCCTGGTGCTCAACCGCCCCTTCCAGCACATAGGTCAGGATTTCCATGTCTTTGTGCGGGTGGGTACCGAAGCCCTGGCCTGCATCAATCACGTCGTCGTTAATCACGCGCAGCGCGGAGAAACCCATGAAGTTCGGGTCGTAGTAGTCGGCAAACGAGAATGAATGCCATGAGTCCAGCCAGCCATGATTTGCGTGACCGCGTTCGTTTGCTTTGCGTAAGTAGATCATTGTTTTCACCCTCAGTTCGTTTCGATGGAGTAAGTGTGGACTCAAACGGTCGGGGATCATAGAGGGTGAAAATTGACTCCTCTGTTCAAAAATTATGAACAAACCCAGAGGAGCCGTTTTTGCTTATTTCGCGAGGGTTACCGTGGCAGGAGAAGCCTGTTCGAAGGCCCGTTCAAGGATTTCAAGGTTGGTCAGAACGTCAGATTCCTTGACGTAATTCGGCGCGCCGCTGGTAAGGGTTTCATACAGCGCATCGTAGACGCGGCCATAGTCGCCGGTTTCCGGTTTCAGCTCTTCTTTGACCGTTACGCCCTCATCGTTCACGTACTCCAGCACGCCTACGGAATCGTCCGCCGCAAAGCCCGGTTCGCCCGGCATGATGTTGGCCTTCAGGCTGGTCTCCTGCTGGTCAATGCCGTACTTAATGAACGAACCTTTGGTACCGTGAACGATAAATTTCGGGTAGTCGATTTTCACCAGATGACTGGTTTTGACGATGGCTTTCAGGTCGCCGTAGAACAGCTGGGCCTCGAAGGTGTCGTCCGGGTTGGCTTTATTGCGCAGGCTGCGGATGTCGTAAGCCACGTGGTCCGGGCGGCCAAACAGGGAGATGATCTGGTCCATGGTGTGTACGCCCAGACCATAGAACGAGCCGTCCTGCGGCAGGCCGGGCTGGGTTTCCGCCACCGGGCGGTAGTAATCGAAGTGGCTTTCGATTTCCATAATGTCGCCAAGCTTGCCGCTCTCAATCGCCTTTTTCGCCGTCAGGAAACAGCTGTCAAAGCGACGGTTCTGATACGGGGTAACGGTTAGCCCTTTGCTTTTCGCCAGCGTAAACAGCGCTTTCGCTTCGGCAATGGTCGGGGTGAACGGCTTTTCCACCAGCACGTTCTTGCCCGCTTCGAGCGCGCGTTTCGCATAGTCAAAATGGCTGTCGGCGTGGGTGCAGACAACCACCAGCTTTACCTGCGGGTCATTCAATACTTCATCGAGATCGCTGGTGAAGTGAATGTGGGAGTACTGCGGGGATTGCTCTTCCGGCTTCGCGCGGCGGCGGTAGATATGGGCCACATGCCAGGTGTCTTTACGGTGGAGGACATACGGAAGGTGGTAACGCGTGGTGCTTTTGCCAAATCCAATAAATGCGCAATGTAGTGTCATGGCTCAGTCCTTTTAGAAGGTTACTGAGTTTAACCATAACAAAAAAAAAGCCAGCGAGAAGCTGGCTAAAGTAATACTGGAAGCAATGTGAGCAATGTCGTGCTTTCAGGTTCCCGTAGGGGTCCTCCTGAATGCAAAGCAATAATAATCATTCTCATTCGCACTTGTCCAATACTTTTTGCAAAAAATAGCGGTTGACTCAAATTTTAAAGTCATTGATGTTGGAGGGGACTTTTAACCGACTGAGGAACAAGGAATGAGTGAGATAGTGATACGCCACGCTGAACCGAGAGATTACGATGCCATTCGTCAGATCCACGCCCAGCCGGAGGTGTACCACAACACGCTACAAGTTCCTCATCCCTCAGAGCAGATGTGGCATGACCGGCTAACCGATCAGCCCGGCATTAAACAGCTGGTGGCTTGTATCGACGGGACCGTCGCCGGGCACCTGTGCATTGCCGTCGCACAACGCCCGCGTCGCAGCCACGTTGCCGATTTCGGTATTTGTGTGGGTGCGCAATGGCAAAATCGGGGCGTTGCCAGCGCGCTGATGCGAACCATGATTGATATGTGCGACAACTGGCTGCGCGTCGATCGCATTGAGTTAACGGTATTTGTTGATAACGAACCGGCAATCGCGGTGTACAAAAAGCACGGGTTCGAAATTGAAGGCACCGGCAAGCGCTACGCCCTGCGCAACGGCGAATATGTGGACGCGTACTTCATGGCGAGAATGAAGTGACACACTCCCCTCTCCCCTATGGGGAGAGGGTTAGAGTGAGGGGAATAATCAATACCCCGCCGTCAAATCATCCACCGAACGCGGATCCGACGCGCCAAACAGCGCGCCGTCTGGCCCCACCATAATGCTCTGGGTGCTGCCCATCGCCTCTTTCACCGCAACCTTCTGTCCGCGCTGCTCCAGAAGCTTGATGGTGTCCGGGCTAAAGCCCTTCTCCACGCGCAGTTCATCCGGCAGCCACTGATGATGGAAACGCGGCGCATTGGTCGCCTCGGCGACGTTCATGCCAAAGTCGATGCTGTTCACCACCATTTGTAGCACGGTAGTTATGATGCGGCTCCCGCCAGGGCTGCCGGTCACCAGCCAGGTTTTCCCGTCTTTCACCACGATGGTTGGCGACATGGACGACAGCGGACGCTTCTTCGGCCCCACCGCATTCGCATCGCCGCCGACCAGCCCGTAGACGTTTGGCACGCCCGGCTTGGCGGAGAAGTCATCCATCTCGTTGTTCAGCAGAATACCGCTGTTGCCCGCCACAATCCCGGTACCAAAGGTGGTGTTGAGCGTATAGGTTACCGCCACCGCGTTACCGTCTTTATCCACCACCGAGAAGTGCGTCGTCTGGTTGCTTTCATACGGCGCCAGCTTGCCGGGGCGGATCTCGCTCGACGGCTTAGCCTTGTTGATGTCGATCTGATCGGCAATGGATTTGGCATACGCCTTGTTGGTCAGCGCCTGCCACGGCACCTTCACGAAGTCCGGATCGCCGAGGTATTCCGAGCGGTCGGCATAGGCGCGTTTTTCCGCCTCCGCCATCACCTGCATGGCATCTGCGCTGCCGAAGCCGAACTTGTGCATATCAAAGTTTTCAAGAATATTGAGGATCTGCACGATGTGAATGCCCCCGGAGGACGGCGGCGGCATGGAGAAGACCTCGTAGCCGCGATAGGTGCCGCTAATCGGCTCGCGCTCCACCGCCCTGTATTCCGCCAGGTCCGCTTTGGTGATAAGCCCGCCGTTCTTCTGCATCTCTTCCGCAATCTGGTCGGCAATCGCCCCTTTGTAGAACGCGTCCGGGCCGTGCTCCGCAATCAGCTCCAGGCTTTTGGCGAGGTTCTTCTGCACCAGCTTATCGCCCTTCTTCAGCGGCTCACCGTCCTTCCAGAAGATCGCCTTGCTGTTTTCGTGATTGGGAATGACTTCACTGCCGTAGGTCTTGAGGTCGTCCGCCAGGGCGTCATTGACCACAAATCCCTCCCGCGCCAGCCTGATGGCAGGCTGCACCACCTTGTTCAGCGGCATCGTGCCGTATTTTTCCAGCGCCAGCGAGAAGCCCGCAACGGTGCCCGGCGTGCCGGAGGCGAGGTGCGAGGTCAGAGATTTTTTACTGTCCGGGTTGCCCTGGTCGTCGAGGAACATATCGCGGGACGCCTGAGAAGGCGCCATTTCGCGGAAGTCGATGGCCGTGGTTTTGCCGTCTTTGGTGCGCAGCATCATAAAACCGCCGCCGCCCAGATTCCCCGCCTGCGGATGCGTTACCGCCAGCGCATAGCCGACCGCGACCGCCGCATCCACCGCGTTACCGCCCTGCTTAAGAATATCGACGCCCACTTGGGTCGCCAGCGCGTCAACCGAGGCCACCATGCCGTGCGTGGCCCGCACGGGGTGAAAAACATCCTCCTCCACGCCGTAAGAGACGGGAGGAGCGGCGGGCGGGTTGGCCGCCACGGTAAATGTGCCGCCTGCCATCAGCGCGGCGATGGCGACCCAGCGCAAGAAGGTTGGTTTCATCATTATTGTTCTCCAGGTGAAGGGATCCATATTCCCCGCTTAAGCCTGGTTCACAACTCCTAAAAAATCATCGTCATGGTGAAATCAGGGTAAACTTAAGAGAGGCCTCAAGAGGAGGAAATGACAATGAAACGCTTGATGATTATTGCGGCGCTGATCCCGTTTGCCGCGCTCGCACAGCCACTCAACACCATGAATAACCCGAACCAGCAGGGTTACGTTATCCCGAGCCAGCAGCGCATGCAGACCGAGATGATGAGCCAGCAACAGCAGCAGAAAGGGATGCTCAATCAGCAGCTGAGAACGCAGACCCAGATGCAGCAGCAGAGCCTGCAAAACCAGATGAACGCCAACACCCAGCGCGTGCAGCAGGGACAGGTGCGCGAGCAGCCGCTGCCAAATAAAAACGGCGGGATGTTAGGGGGCGGGATGTCGCAAAGCAGCGGTCAGCAGCATATGCTGCCGACCCAGCAGAACGGCAGTATGCTCAATAAATAAATTTCGGGCCGATCTGGTCAATCGCATCGGTACAGATACTGTCCACGCCCCAGCGCAGCAGCTCGGCTGCGCGCTGGGGTTTGTTAACGGTGTAGACCAGAATATGCAGACCCGCGTCTTTCAGCATTTTCACCCGCGCCTCATCCAGCAGCTTGTGGTTCAGATGGATAGAGACGCAGCCTAAGCGGCCCGTCAGTTCACGCCAGTCCTCACGCCACTCGTCCAGCAGCAGCCCGCGCGGCAGCTCAGGTACAGCTGCCTGTGCGGCCTCCAGCGCGTCGATGTCAAACGACGACAGCAGCGGCGCGGTCATGCCTTCCCACAGCTCGCGCGCGGCAAGGGCAATCACTTTGCCCGTCAGCGGCCCGGTGCCGGTGGTCGGTTTGATTTCGATGTTCGCCATCATGCCGTGCTGGCGACAGCGATCGGCCACTTCCGCCAGCAGGGGCAGAGGTTCGCCTTTGAACTCGCCGCTGTACCAGCTTCCGGCGTCCACCTTCAGCAGATCGCGCCACGGCAGTTCACCCGCCACGCCCCAGCCGTTGCTGGTGCGTTCAAGATTGTCGTCATGCAGCAGGAAAATTTCGCCGTCCTTCGACAGCTTGGCGTCGAACTCGATCATCGTGTGGCCGTAGCGCGCGCCGACATCGATCGCCGCCAGGGTGTTTTCCGGGGCCAGCTTACCGCCGCCACGGTGGGCGACGACGTGGGGATAAGGCCAGTTGCTCATACTCGTTGTCCTGTTTCACCGTCAAAAAGGTGCAGATGGTTTTCCGGCAGGTGGAGCCACAGCGTGCTGCCCGCTTTCGGGCGCTCCTGATGCGCCAGGCGCACCACCATTTTTTGCTCGCCCCAGCGCCCATGCGCCAGGTTATCTGCACCCAACATCTCCAGCGTGTCCATCACCAGCGGCACGCCGCCGTCCGCCTGTGAGGTTAAACCAATATGCTCGGGGCGGATACCGAGCGTCATCTTACGCCCGGCGTAGCCACGATAGTACCAGTTGATCGGCAGCGCCATCCCGCTTTCCAGTTCAAAGTGGGTGCCCGCGCTGCTGATGCGCCCTTCCAGCAGGTTCATCGCCGGGCTGCCGATAAAGCTCGCCACAAAGCGGGTGGCAGGTTTTTCGTACACTTCCACCGGGGTGCCAATCTGCTCGGCAACGCCTTTGTTCATCACCATTACGCGCTGGGCGAGAGTCATGGCTTCGACCTGATCGTGGGTCACGTACAGAGACGTTGTTTTCAGACGACGGTGCAGCTGCTGCAGCTCAAGGCGCATCTGTACGCGCAGCTTGGCGTCGAGGTTAGACAGCGGCTCGTCGAACAGAAATACCGCCGGGTCACGCACGATGGCGCGCCCCATTGCCACGCGCTGGCGCTGGCCGCCGGAGAGCTCGCGCGGACGGCGCTTCAGCAGGCCGTCCAGCTCAAGAATGCGGGCGGCTTCTTTCACGCGCTCGTCGATATGGCCTTTGCCCATGCCGCGGATTTTCAGCCCCCAGGCCATGTTCTCTTCCACGCTCATGTGCGGATAGAGTGCGTAGTTCTGGAACACCATCGCGATGCCCCTGTCTTTCGGCTCCATCTCGGTGACGCGCTGGCGGTCAATCCAGATGTCCCCCGAGGTCACGCGCTCCAGCCCCGCCACCATGCGCAGCAGCGTGGATTTGCCACAGCCGGACGGGCCGACCATCACGATAAACTCCCCGTCCGCTACGTCGAGCGTGAGCGGCTGGATCACCTGGGTTTTGCCGTCCCAGCTTTTGGTTACTGCCTGAAGTTTTAAACCTGCCATCTTATTTCTCGCTATCGACCAGGCCGCGGACAAACGCGCGCTGCATGGCTAAAACAATGACTACGGGTGGGATAAGGGTCAGCAGCATCGCCGCCATCACCTGGTTCCAGAGGGTGGTGCCTTCACCGATGGCAATCATGCCTTTGATGCCCGCCACGGCGGTGCCGAGGTTGACGTCCTGAATAATCAGCAGTGGCCACAGGTACTGGTTCCAGCCGTAGATAAAGGTGATCACAAACAGCGCCGCAAGGTTGGTTTTCGACAGCGGCAGCACGATGTCGCGGAAGAAGCGCATCGGGGAGGCGCCGTCGATGCGCGCGGCCTCAATCAGTTCGTCCGGCAGGGTCATAAAGAACTGGCGGAACAGAAAGGTGGCGGTCGCCGATGCCATCAGCGGCAGGGTTAAGCCCGCGTAGCTGTCCAGCATCTTCAGGTTGGCAATCACCTCCACCGTCGGGAAGATACGCACCTCCACCGGCAGCATCAGGGTGATGAAAATCATCCAGAAGAAGAGGTTACGCAGCGGAAAGCGAAACCAGACGATGGCGAAGGCCGACAGCATCGACACCGTAATTTTGCCCACCGTAATGCCGAACGCCATAATGAAGCTGTTGAGCATCATCAGCCAGAACGGCGCGCTATTGGCACCCACGCCCTGGGTCCAGATGGTTTTCATGTTCTCGAAAAGATGCCCGCCCGGGATCAGCGTCATCGGCGTATCGAACACTGCTTTGGTGTCCAGCGTGGCGGCGACAAAGGCCACGTACAGCGGGAACAGGATGACGATAATCCCTAAAATCAGCATGGTATGGCTGAAAATTGTCAGCCCGCGACGGTTCTCAATCATTGGTAGCGCACCTTACTTTCAACATAGCGGAACTGCACCACCGTGAGGATGATGACGAGGAACATCAGCACGACGGACTGGGCGGCAGAAGCAGAGAGATCCAGCCCCGCAAAACCTTCGCGGTAGATTTTGTAAATCAGCGTGGTGGTCGCCTGGACCGGGCCGCCCGCGGTGGCGGCGTCGATCACCGGGAAGGTGTCGAAGAAGGCGTACACGAGGTTAACCACCAGCAGGAAGAAGCTCACCGGGGCAATCAGCGGCAGGGAAAGCCTGAAGAAACGCCGAATCGGCCCTGCGCCGTCAATCGCGGCGGCCTCCACCAGTGAACGCGGGATGGACTGCAGCGCGGCAAAGAAGAACAGGAAGTTATAGCTGATCTGCTTCCACACCGAGGCGAACACCACCAGGAACATCGCCTGACCGCTGTTCTGGGCGTGGTTCCAGTCGTAGCCGAACTCTGCCAGGAAGTGAGTAATCAGCCCGCGTCCGGGGTTAAACAGGAAGATCCACAGCACGGCGGCGACGGCGGGGGCCACGGCGTAAGGCAGCAGCATCAGGGTCTGATACAGGCGGCTGCCGCGCACCACGTAATCCACCAGCGCGGCGAAAAACAGCGAGGCAACAAGGCCGCTCACGGTCACCAGCGCGCTGAACTTCATCGTCGTCCAGAAGGAGTCCAGGTAGTAGCTGTCATGGAATAGCGCGGTAAAGTTGTCCAGCCCGACGAACTGGCTGGAGAGCCCGAACGGATCGACGCTTTGTACCGAGTACCACAGCGCTTCGCCCGCAGGCCAGATAAAGAAGATAACGGTGATGACCAGCTGAGGCGCGACCAACAGGTACGGCAGCCAGCGGGAGCGAAACACCGGACGGGATGAGGACATGGAGATTGGGTTCCTGAACAATGCCGGGTGGCGGCTGCGCCTTACCCGGCCTGGATGGGGCACGTCGTAGGCCCGGTAAGCGCAGCGCCACCGGGCGAATCACAGATTACGATTTGGTCGACTGCTCAAAGCGGCGCAGCAGCTGATTCCCGCGCTCTACTGCGGAATCCAGCGCCTGCTGTGGCGTTTTCTTCCCGGTCCACACGCTTTCAAGCTCTTCATCCACGATGGTGCGGATCTGCGGCATGTTGCCCAGACGCAGGCCTTTAGTGAACGGCAACGGCGGCTTGTTCAGCATCTGACGCGTCGCGATGTCCGCGCCCGGGTTTTTGCTGTAGAAGCCCTGCTCGCGGGTCAGATCGTACGCGGCTTTGGTGATCGGCAGGTAGCCGGTCTTCTGGTGCCACTCGGCGGCATTTTCCGGCTTCGCCAGGAAATCCAGGAACTCGGCGACGCCTTTGTAGGTGCCCTTATCTTTACCCTGCATCACCCACAGGCTCGCCCCGCCGATGATGGCGTTCTGCGGCGCGCCTTTTACGTCGGCGTCGTACGGCATCATGCCCACGCCGTAGTTGAATTTGGCGTAGTGGCGGATATCCGCCAGCGAGCCGGACGAGGCGGTGGTAATGGCGCAGTCGCCGTTGTAGAACTTCTCGGTGGATTCGTCTTTCCGCCCGAAGTAGCTGAAGTCGCCCTTCTTGTTCAGATCGGCAAGCAGCGCAATGTGCTTCACCTGCTCCGGTTTGTTGAACTCGAGTACCGCATCGGTGCCATCGAAGCCGTTGTTTTTGGTGGCAACCGGCAGGCCGTGCCAGGCGCTGAAGTTCTCAATCTGGATCCAGCCCTGCCAGCCGCTGGCGTAGCCGCACTTCATGCCCGCCGCTTTCAGCTTCGCGGTGTATTCGGCCAGGTCCTGCCAGGTTTTTGGCGGCTGCTCCGGATCTAAACCGGCTTTTTTGAAGGCGTCTTTGTTGTAGTACAGCACTGGCGTGGAGCTGTTAAACGGCTGGGACAGCAGGTGACCGGTTTTGGAATCGGTGTAGTAACCCGCTACGGTCGGCACGAACTGGGATTCATCGAAGTTGATACCCGCCTCTTTGAACACTTCATACACCGGCTTGATAGCTTTCGAGGCCATCATGGTGGCGGTGCCCACTTCATACACCTGTAACAGCGCAGGCGCGTTGCCGGTACGGAAGGCGGCGATGCCCGCGCTCAGGCTCTGCTCGTAGTTACCTTTGTACACCGGCACAATTTTGTAATCCGGGTGGGTGTCGTTGAAACGCTGCGCCAGGGAGTCAACCTCTTTACCCAACTCCCCTTCCATGGAATGCCAGAACGGAATGGTGGTCACAGCCATTGCGTTCGTCGCAAAAGCCAGACCCAGTGCCAGACCCAAAGCTGTGTGTCGTAACGATGTCATTGTCATCTCTCTTATTGTGCCGGATGCGCGATATCACGCGTTTTATGCTCGCGAGGTAACATGACATGCTCGAATGACAGAAAAATAACTGTTTGTTTACAGATAAGTGACAGTAAAGGGTCAGGGGGATGATGGTTGTGTGAAGGGAATTAGGTGCTTCATTGGGTGCGGTCTGGTGCCCTCACCCCGGCCCTCTCCCACAGGGAGAGGGAGAAAACACTAAAAAAGGCAACTTGCGTTGCCTTTTTGCTTTTATCTACCCGCCTAAATACGCGCTCCGCACCGCTTCGTTCGCCAGCAGCGCGTCGCCGGTGTCTTCTAGCACCACGCGGCCGTTCTCCAGCACGTAGCCACGGTCAGCGAGCTTCAGCGCCTGGTTGGCGTTCTGCTCGACGAGGAAGATGGTCATCCCCTCTTTGCGCAGCTGCTCGATGGTGTCGAAGATCTGCTGGATGATGATCGGTGCCAGACCGAGCGACGGTTCATCCAGAAGCAGCAGACGCGGCTGACTCATCAGCGCGCGGCCAATCGCCAGCATCTGCTGTTCACCGCCGGACATGGTGCCCGCACGCTGGATGCGGCGCTCCCACAGACGCGGGAAGAGTTCGTACACCCACTTGATGCGGGTCTGGTATTCATCGCGGTGAGCGAAGAACCCGCCCATCGCCAGGTTCTCTTCCACCGTCATACGCGAGAAGACGCGGCGCCCTTCCGGGACAATCGCCACCGCCTCACGCATGATTCTGGCGGTCTGCCAGTCGGTAATGTCTTTACCATCGAACACAATCCGCCCGCTGGTGGCGCGCGGGTCGCCGCACAGGGTGCCGAGCAGCGTGGTTTTGCCCGCGCCGTTGGCACCAATCAGGGTGACGATTTCACCCTGATTGATGTGCAGGCTGACGTCGTGCAGCGCCTGGATCTTGCCGTAGTGCGCATTGACCTTGTCGAACGTTAACATCGCTTTTTCCATCTTATGCCTCACCAAGGTATGCGCGGATCACGTCCGGGTTGTTGCGGATCTCTTCCGGCGTGCCGTTTGCCAGCGGCGTGCCCTGGTTTACCACGTAGATACGGTCCGAAATACCCATCACCAGCTTCATGTCGTGCTCAATCAGCAGGATGGTGGTGTCGTGATGATCGCGCAGCTCGGCAATCAGCTCGTCCAGCTCTTTGGTCTCTTTCGGGTTGAGGCCCGCCGCCGGTTCGTCGAGCATCAGGATCTCCGGCTGGGTCACCATGCAGCGCACAATCTCCAGTCGACGCTGGTCGCCATAGGCCAGGTTGCTCGCCTGACGGTTGGCGTGCTGGAGCAGGCCGATACGGTCAAGCCAGGTGGCGGCACGATCGAGCGCCTCCTCCTGCGCGCGGCGGAAGGCCGGGGTTTTCAGCAGGCCGGAGAACAGGCCGGTTTTCAGCTGCTGATGCTGCGCCACCAGCAGGTTCTCAATCACCGTCATCTCGCGGAACAAACGCACGTGCTGGAAGGTACGCACCACGCCCATGCGGGCAATCTGCTGGCCCGGCAGCCCTTCCAGGTGCTGGTCGCGCAGCATGATGGTGCCGCCCGTCGGCTTGTAGAAGCCGGTCAGACAGTTAAAGACCGTGGTTTTCCCCGCGCCGTTCGGGCCAATCAGGGAGACGATCTCTTTTTTATGCAGGTCAAGGTTCACGTTGTTGACCGCCAGCAGGCCGCCAAAACGCATCATCAGACCGTTTACGGATAATAATGGCTGACTCATGCCTGCTCTCCTTTCGCTTCCACATTCTTAAGCTTCAGCTGTGGACGCGTCATCGGCAGCAGACCCTGCGGACGCCAGATCATCATCAGCACCATCAAACCACCCAGCATCAGCATGCTGTATTCGTTAAAGTCGCGCATCAGCTCGCGAGAGACCACCAGCAGGATGGCCGCGAGGATAACGGCGAACTGCGAGCCCATCCCGCCGAGTACCACAATCGCCAGCACAAAGGCCGATTCGGCAAAGGTGAACGACTCGGGGCTGACGAAGCCCTGGCGCGCGGCGAACAGCGTGCCGGCGAAACCGGCAAACGCGGCGCTGATGGTGAACGCGGTCAGCTTGATGCGGGTCGGGTTCAGGCCCAGAGAGCGGCAGGCGATCTCATCTTCGCGCAGCGCTTCCCACGCTCGGCCCAGCGGCATGCGCAGCAGGCGGTTGATCACAAACAGGGTGATGACCACCAGCAGCAGCGCCACCAGGTAGAGCCAGATCACGCGGTCGGACGGGTCATATTTGATGCCAAAGAAATTGCTGAAGGTATCCCAGCCGCCTTCGCGGGCGGTACGGCTGAACTCCAGGCCAAAGAAGGTCGGTTTTGGGATCTGGCTGATGCCGTTCGGGCCGCCGGTCACTTCGGTGTTGTTGAGCAGCAGGATACGGACGATTTCACCGAAGCCTAAGGTCACAATCGCCAGGTAGTCACCGCGCAGGCGCAGCACCGGGAAGCCGAGCAGGAAGCCTGCGGCGGCAGAGACCAGCCCCGCCAGCGGCAGGCAGGTCCAGAAGCCCAGGCCGTAATAGTGGTTCAGCAGCGCGAAGGTATACGCGCCGATAGCGTAGAAACCGCCGTAGCCCAGCACCAGCAGACCGGACAGCCCCACCACCACGTTCAGACCGAGGCCGAGGATCACATAAATCATGGTCAGGGTGGCGATGTCCACCGTGCCGCGCGACACCATAAACGGCCACGCCACGGCAGCCACCAGCAGCGCCACGAGGAACAGCTTCTGTTTGACCGTTGTACCGTCGATCGCCGGCAGGACGAATTTCGGTCCGGAGACATTTTTCAGCGTTTTCTGGAACAGCGGGCGCAGCAGCTGGAACAGGAACACCACGGCGGTGCCGATAAAGACCCACTGCCAGCGAATATCAGCTGCAGTATCGACAACGAGTTTGGTGCCATTCAGCTCAAGCTGGACGCCCATAAAGACGCTGGCCAGCACGAAGAACATGGCGGCAGAGAGCAGCGCCATTGCAAAATGCATCGGTTTCATACTTTCTCTACCTCCGGACGGCCCAGAATACCGGTAGGCATCACCAGCAGAACCAGAATCAGCAGGGCAAACGACACCACGTCTTTATATTCGGTGCTCAGGTACGCCGAGGAGAGCGCTTCCGCCACGCCCAGGATCAGGCCGCCAATCATCGCGCCCGGAATGCTGCCGATGCCGCCCAGTACCGCCGCGGTGAAGGCTTTCATCCCGGCCATAAAGCCGATGTACGGGTTAATTACGCCGTAGAACTGGCCGAGCAGCACGCCAGCCACCGCCGCCATCGCCGCGCCAATCACGAAGGTCAGGGCGATTACGCGGTCGGTGTTGATGCCGAGCAGGCTCGCCATCTTCAGGTCTTCCGCACACGCGCGGCAGGCGCGTCCCATGCGGGAGTAGCGGATGAACAGGGTCAGGGCGAGCATGGCGACAAAGGTCACGACCCAGATCACCAGCTGCATCGTGGTAATAGAGGCAGAGAAGTTTTCGCTGGCCCCCACAATCCACTGGCCGTTAAACAGGCTAGGCAGCGCCACGTCGCGCGAACCTTCGGTCAGGCTGACGTAGTTTTGCAGGAAGATCGACATCCCAATCGCGGAAATCAGCGCAATAAGACGCTTGGAGCTGCGCACCGGCCGGTAGGCCACGCGTTCGATGCTCCAGCCGTAGGCGCTGGCGATCACGATCGCGCCAACAAACCCGGCGGCGACCAGCAGCCAGCTGCTGTCGATGCCCATCATCATCAGCGCGGCGATAATCATAAAGGAGACGTAGCTACCGATCATGTACACCTCGCCGTGGGCGAAGTTGATCATGCCGATAATGCCGTAAACCATCGTATAGCCGATGGCGATCAGCGCGTAGGTGCTTCCCAGCGTGACGCCGTTAAACATCTGCTGCAAAAAGTAGAGAAACTGCTCGGACATATGCAAACCTTTTTATACCCGCCCGGTGAACCGGGCGGTGGGATAATTATTTGGCGACCGAGGACGAACCGTCGGCGTGCCACTTAAAGACACCAAACTCAAATCCCTTCAGATCGCCTTTCTCATCCCAGTTCAGCGGCCCAATCACGGTGTTCGCCCCGTGTGCTTTTAAATCTTTCACCAGATCCAGCGGCTCTTTGCTGCCGGTACGCTCCAGTGCGGTTGCCAGAGACTGCACAGCCGCGTAGGTGATCCAGACGTATGGACCACTCGGATCTTTCTTCTGCGCCTTGAGCGCATCCACGATAGCCTTGTTGGCCGGATCCTGGTCATAGCGTTTTGGCATCGTCACCAGCATGCCTTCGGCAGAATCCCCTGCGATGTTTGACAGGGAGGCGTTGCCCACGCCCTCTGGCCCCATAAACTGGGTTTTCAGACCGGTGGCGCGCGCCTGGCGCAGCATCTGGCCCATTTCCGGGTAGTAGCCGCCGTAGTAGACGAAGTCGATGTTCTCTTTTTGCAGACGGGCGATCAGCGCGGAGAAGTCTTTTTCGCCTGCGGTAATGCCGTCGAAGAAGACGATGTTCGCGCCGCCTTTTTTCAGGCCGTCCTGCACGGAGCGCGCCAGGCCTTCGCCGTACTGCTGCTTGTCATGAATGATGGCGATACGCTGTGGCTTAACGGTCTCGAGGATGTATTTGGCCGCGGTTGGCCCCTGGGAGGAGTCCAGCCCGGCGGTACGCATGATGTGCTGGTAGCCGCGCTGCGTCAGCTCAGGGTTGGTGGCGCCCGGAGTGATCATCAGAATACCTTCGTCTTCGTAGATATCGGACGCGGGCTGGGTGGAGGATGAGCACAGGTGGCCGATGACGTACTGAATCCCGTCGTTGACGATTTTGTTGGCGACCGCAACGGCCTGTTTCGGATCGCAGGCGTCGTCATACTCCACGCCTACCAGCTTGTCGCCCTTGATGCCGCCTTTGGCGTTGATGTCTTTGATGGCCTGACGCGCGCCGTTAAACTCCATGTCACCCCACTGGGCAACAGGGCCGGACATCGCACCGACTACCGCAACTTTAATCTCTTCCGCCATGGCCGCATGCGAGATCGCCAGTGCAACCATTCCCGCGATAAATGTCTTCGCGTTCCTTTTCATCTCAGAATCCCCATTCGTGATGTCGTGTTTATATTTTGTTTTATTATGGTTAAAAAGCATTCTGTACTTTTAATGAACAACGCTATTTTTACCAGTGCCTTTAATGGTTTAGCGCAGTTTTTTGTCAAAAACCAGACTAAAATCTCTATTTTTCAGGCGATTAAGGAAAGATAATATTCTGAAATCAGGCAGAGATAAACAAATAAAAGTGCAGTTTGTAGCATAAAATAACGGTACAAAGCGCCGAATAAATCACTGCCATTCAGGTTAAAATTCTGCTTATTTTTCGATCCATGTGTTTTCACACTGCCCATTGCATTGCTAAAAAACTAATCACCTGGTTAATGAGAATAAAAAGAGGAAGCCGCTGAGTGAATAAATTGAGTACACTGCCTCTACTCAATTTGATTTGGACAAGCTGCTAATGAAACTGACTATCGTGCGTCTGGTGACCTTTAGCGACCAGGATCATATCGACCTGGGCAAGATCTGGCCGGAATATTCCCCTTCGTCGCTGCATGTCGACGAGAACCATCGCATTTATGCCGCGCGCTTCAACGAGCGCCTGCTGGCCGCGGTTCGCGTGACCCTGAGCGGCACGGAGGGAGCGCTGGACTCGCTGCGCGTGCGTGACGTGACCCGTCGTCGCGGTGTGGGACAGTATTTAATTGAAGAAGTGATCCGCGAAAACCCGAACGTAAACTCATGGTGGATGGCCGACGTGGGCGTGGAAGACCGCGGCGTGATGGCAGCGTTTATGCAGGCGTTAGGGTTTACGGCGCAGGAGAGCGGGTGGGAGAAGCGCTAAAAGAAAGCCGGGTGGCGGCTGCGCCTTACCCGGCCTACAATTTCTACCGCATTTTCCCAGGCATTATTTGGCGTCAGTTGCCGTTCCGTTCGCATGCCAGTCAAACACGCCGAACTCAAAGCCCTTCAGATCGCCCTTTGCGTCCCAGGAGAGCGGCCCCATCACGGTTTCCACCGTGTTGGCTTTCAGCCAGGTGGCAATCTCAGCCGGATCGGCTGACTGATTCAGACCCGCCTGCAAAGACTGCAGCGCTGCGTAGGTTGTCCAGACGAACGCGCCGCTTGGATCCTGCTTCTTCGCCTTGATGGCATCTACGATAGGTTTGTTCGCTGGCACCTGGTCGTAGTTCTTCGGCTTGGTCACCAGCAGACCTTCGGCAGATTCACCCGCGATGTTAGACAGGGAAACGTTCGCCACGCCTTCCGGGCCCATGAACTGGGTTTTCAGACCCGCCGCGCGCGCCTGGCGCAGGATCTGGCCCATTTCCGGGTGGTAGCCGCCGTAGTAAACGAAATCGATATTCTCTTTCTTCAGACGCGCCACCAGGGTGGAGAAGTCTTTCTCGCCGGCGGTGATCCCGTCAAAGAAGACCACGTTGGCATTGCCTTTTTTCAGACCGTCCTGCACCGCACGGGCCAGACCTTCACCATACTGCTGTTTGTCGTGAACAATCGCGATACGCTGCGGCTTCACTTTTTCCAGAATGTACTTAGCCGCCGTTGGGCCCTGATCGGAGTCCAGGCCGGTGGTACGCAGAGTCAGCTTGTAACCGCGCGCGGTCAGCTCCGGTGCGGTCGCAGCCGGGGTGATCATCAGAATACCTTCGTCTTCGTAGATGTCAGACGCGGGCTGAGTAGAAGAGGAGCACAGGTGACCGATAACGTATTTGATGCCGTCGTTGACCACTTTGTTCGCCACCGCGACCGCTTGCTTCGGGTCACAGGCATCGTCGTATTTTACGATCTGCAGTTTTTCGCCCTTGATGCCACCCTTAGCATTAATGTCTGCAACCGCCTGTTCTGCGCCCGTAAATTCCTGGTCGCCGTACTGTGCTACCGGACCGGACATTGCGCCCACCACGGCCACTTTAATATCTGCCTGCGCCATGGTGCTGAATGCCAACGCGATACATCCTGCCAGTAACGCTTTACCCTTCATGTTCATCCTGAGATTCCCCATTATTATGGTTATTACGATTGTTGTGATGTTGTTGTGCAGCGCTTTATTTCAGTTATTGGTGTGCTGTTCGCGCTTTTTCAGCATACTCTGCTAAAACATACCCCATTTTTATGATTTTGGAATAGCTAATTTGAAATGAATATATGATAAGCCCGACAGGATTTACCGCCGGGCTGGTGGCTTTAACGTGTCAGCGACGCGGAGATAATGTCCAGCGCTTTACGGAACTGCGCTTCGGGGATGGTAAGCGGATAAAGGAAGCGGATCACGTTGCCGTAAACGCCGCAGCTCAGGAGCAGCAGCCCTTCGTTCAACGCGCGCTCCTGCACCTGACGGGTAAATTCCGGCGACGGTTGTCCGGATTGCGGATCGTTAAACTCCACCGCGACCATCGAGCCCTGGGCACGGATGTCGGCGATGAACGGGCAGTTTTCCTTCGCTTTGTTGAGCACTTCTACCAGATGATGGCCGAGGTGCGCCGAGCGCGTGCAGAGATCTTCCTCATCAATCACGTCCAGCACCGCGTGGGCCGCGGCAATCGCCAGCGGGTTACCTGCGTAGGTACCGCCCAGACCGCCAGGTGCAGGCGCGTCCATCACCTCGGCGCGGCCCGATACTGCTGAGAGCGGCATCCCGCCCGCGAGGCTTTTTGCCATGGTGATCAGGTCCGGCTTCACGCAGTGGTGTTCCATCGAGAACAGCTTGCCGGTGCGGGCGAAGCCGCTTTGCACCTCGTCGGCAATCAGCAAAATCCCGTGGGTATCGCACAGGGCGCGCAGCGCCTGCATAAAATCAGCGGGCGCAATGTTGAACCCGCCCTCCCCCTGAACCGGTTCGAGAATAATGGCCGCCACCTGGTCTGGGGCGATATCGGCCTTAAAGATGCGCTCCAGGCTTTTTAATGCTTCCGCCGTGCTGATGCCGTGCAGATCGTCAGGGAATTGAGCGTGGTATACCGAACCGGGGAACGGGCCGAAACCCAGCTTGTACGGCGCGACCTTACCGGTCAGCGCCATGGTCATAAAGGTGCGCCCGTGGAACGCGCCGCCGAAGGTGATAAGGCCGGGGCGTCTGGTATACGCGCGGGCAATTTTGACCGCGTTTTCGACCGCTTCAGCACCCGTCGAGAAGAAGGCGGTTTTGGCCGGGCCGTCAATCGGCACGCGCTGGTTGATGCGCTCGGCAAGCGCCACATAGCCCTCATACGGCACAATCTGGTAGGCCGTGTGGGTAAAAGCGTGGAGTTGTTTTTCGATAGCGGAGATAACTTTGGGATGGCGATGGCCAGTATTCAGCACCGCGATCCCGGCGGCGAAATCGATGTACTCATTGCCTTCCACGTCCCACACCGTGGCGTTTTCGGCTTTATCAGCATAGAAGTTACACATCACGCCGATGCCGCGCGGCGTCGCCTGTAAACGCCGGTCGTTCAGTTCGTTATTTTTCACCCTGACCCCCTGAGAAAATCGCCTGCTTAGCGCATCAGTAAGTGTTTGCCAGGGGGGAGAAATTCGCCAGAGCGGGCGCTAAAAAAACAAAACCCCCGAATTTGCATTCGAGGGCTCTCGGTGTACTTCGCGGTAATTACGCTTCGATAGCGGCGCGAAGTTTTTTCATGGCGTTCTTTTCAAGCTGACGGACACGTTCCGCAGAAACGCCGTAGCGGTCGGCCAGCTCCTGCAGCGTGGACTTGTTGTCTTCGTCCAGCCAGCGGGCGCGGATAATGTCCTGGCTACGCTCGTCGAGGCCTTCCATCGCATGGGTCAGCTTGTTCGCGGCCTGATCTTCCCAGTTGTCCTCTTCAATGCCGTCGGCAAAGTTAGAGGTTTTATCCTGCAGGTACAGAACCGGTGCCATCGGCTGGCTGTCAGATGCGTCGTCGTCGGAGGACATATCAAAGGTCATGTCCTGCGCGGCCATACGGGATTCCATCTCACGGACGTCTTTGCTGGATACACCCAGCTCGCGCGCCACCATTTCCACTTCATCCTGATTGAACCAGCCCAGACGCTGCTTGGTTTTACGCAGGTTGAAGAACAGCTTACGTTGCGCTTTTGTCGTGGCGACTTTCACGATACGCCAGTTGCGCAGCACGTATTCATGAATTTCTGCTTTGATCCAGTGTACGGCGAAGGAGACCAGTCGCACGCCCACTTCCGGGTTAAAGCGACGTACAGCCTTCATCAGGCCGATGTTACCTTCCTGAATCAAGTCCGCCTGCGGCAGGCCATAGCCCGCATAGTTACGAGCAATGTGAACAACAAAGCGCAGGTGAGACAGGATCAGCTTTTTCGCTGCTTCCAGATCGCCCTGGTAATGCAGCTTTTCAGCAAGCTCCTTTTCTTCCTCGGCCGTTAACATCGGCCAGGTGTTCGCAGCCCGGATGTAAGATTCCAGGTTACCAACAGGGGCTAAAGCTAAAGTTTGCATTTCTTTGGTCATTCATTCCTCTCAATGTTTCTTCTGGTCCAGGCTGTCCCCGTCAGGCAACAACCATGCCAAAGCGTTTGAGCAACGAGATTAGCATTCACTCTTTTATCAGACAGTGATTTTATCCACAAGTTCCAGGTGCAACGGTGAATAAATTACGCACAAAATGTGACATGGAGATGATAACAGGGGAAGAGACAACAGGGACGCTTTCCCTGCAGAGCGAACATCTCGGTGCAGGGAAAGATTATATCACGCTTTTATTAGTCGGGAGTAAAGTGGCGTAAATGTTGAACCGTTGCCAGCCATGCGGCAATCCAGCCGATCATGGAGCACACCAGCAGCAACAGCAGGCATTCATCAAAGCCTAAGCCACTGATATCAAACTTAGTTCCGAAAACCTGCGCCACTTCTGTGACGGCAGACGAAAGCCGCATCACCAAAATTTCTGACAATATCAGTGAAAGAAATGCGCCGGAGAAACCGAGCAGTGCGCCACCGTAGAGGAACGGACGCAGGATGAAACCATCTGTTGCGCCAATCAGTTTTTGCACGTTGATGGTATCGCGACGCGCAAAGATGCTCAGACGCACGCTGTTACCGATGACGAGGAACACCGCCGCCACCATCAGCACGCCGATCATCGCCGACACGCGCCCCACCAGCCCGGTCAGCGCCGCAAGACGGGCAAACCAGCTGTCGTCCATGCGCACTTCATCAATCCCGTTGATGCGTGTGATGCGGTCGCGCAGGGTGTTGAGCGAATCGGTACCCTGGAAATCCAGCTTCGGGATCACCACCGCCACGGCGGGCAACGGGTTCTCTTCCAGCATGTCCAGCGCGCCGCCAAAGCCTGACCAGTTACGGAACTCGCCCAACGCTTCTTCACGGGAGAGATAATTCACCTTCTCCACGCCCTGCTCGGCCTGGATTTGCCCGACCACCTGCGCCGCCGCGTTATCGTCGAGCGCTTTATCCAGATAAACGGTGATCTGCGGTGACGGGTAATACTGCGACGCCGCCTGGTTGACGTTCTTATAGACCATGTAGCAGACGCTTGGCAGGGTCAGGGAGATGGCAATCACCATCACCGTCAGGAACGTCGCCAGCGGTTTGCTTTTCAGGTCCTGCAGCGCGCCGTGGAAGGCGTAGCGCACCTGTTCGTTAAACACGTTGGTCTTGCGGGAGACCGGTTTCGGCGCCGCTTTCTGGCGCTTAGGCGCATTACGATTGCCGTCACCGCCGCCCTGCGGCTTACGGAAACGGTCGAACCGGTTCCCGAACTGCCGAATCTGGTTCATTGCATCACGCTTGTTCACCGTGGCCTCCGTGCAAATGCCCGTCGCTCAGGGTCAGCATGCGGTACGAACGACGGGAAATCAGCCCCATGTCGTGCGTCGCCATCAGTACCGTTACCCCTACGCGGTTGAATTCCTCAAACAGACGCAAAATCCCTTCGGACAGGGCATCGTCCAGGTTACCGGTCGGTTCATCCGCCAGCAGTACGGCAGGCTTGTTCACCACCGCGCGGGCGATGCCCACACGCTGCTGTTCACCGCCGGAAAGCTGGATCGGGAAGTTCTTCGCTTTGTCCAGCAGCCCGACCTTGTCCAGCGCCGCAGAGACGCGACGGCGGATATCGTCATAGCTGGCGCCGGCAATAATCAGCGGGATCGCCACGTTATCGAAAACGGTGCGATCCATCAGCAGGTGGTGATCCTGGAAAATCATGCCGATCTGACGACGCAGAAACGGCACTTCACGGTTTTTCAGACGGCTAATTTCGTGGCCGCTGAACCAGATTTTCCCGGCGCTTGGCCGTTCGATCCCACAGATAAGCTTGAGCAGGGTACTTTTCCCCGCGCCGGAATGGCCGGTCAGGAATGCCATCTCGCCTGGCTGCAGGTGGAACGTCACCCCCTGCAGCGCTTGTCTCCCACCGAGATAGGCCTTGCTGACGTGTTCAAAGCGAATCATTGTTAGTCCTCTCGGGCAAATAATGCCTCAATAAAGTCGTCCGCCTTAAACGGACGCAAATCCTCAATACGCTCGCCCACACCGATGTAGCGGATAGGAATGCCGAACTGGTCGGCCACGGAGAAGATCACCCCGCCTTTCGCGGTGCCGTCCAGTTTGGTCAGCGTGATCCCCGTCAGCCCTACCGCTTCATGGAACAGCTTCGCCTGGCTAATGGCGTTCTGTCCGGTGCTGGCGTCGATAGTCAGCATAATTTCATGCGGTGCATCTTCGTCCAGCTTCTTCATGACGCGAACGATTTTCTTCAGCTCTTCCATCAGGTGCGATTTGTTTTGCAAACGCCCTGCGGTGTCGGCAATCAGTACGTCCACGTTGCGCGACTTCGCCGCCTGGATGGCATCGAAAATCACGGATGCGGAATCTGCGCCGGTGTGCTGGGCAATCACCGGAATGTTGTTGCGCTGGCCCCACACCTGGAGCTGCTCAACCGCTGCCGCACGGAAGGTATCGCCCGCCGCCAGCATCACCGATTTGCCCTGCTGCTCAAACTGGCGCGCCAGCTTGCCGATGGTGGTGGTTTTACCCACGCCGTTAACGCCAACCATCAGAATAACAAATGGCGTTTTGCCTTCAATATTAAGCGGTTCGTCAACTTTTGCGAGAATTTCACCCATCTCGTCTTTCAGCAGGCCGTACAGCGCCTCGGCGTCGCGCAGCTGTTTGCGGCTCGCCCCTTCGGTCAGGTTGGCGATGATCTTACGGGTAGTTTCCACGCCCACGTCCGCAATCAGCAGCTGCTCTTCCAGCTCTTCAAACAGATCGTCGTCGATCTTCTTGCCGCGGAAAAGACTGATAAATCCGGAACCTAAGTTTTCTTTGGTTTTGAGCAGGCTGCGCTTCAGGCGCGCGAAGAAACCTTCTTTGGTCGGTTTTTCCTGCTCCTGAACGATCTCTTCTTCGGCCTGCTCTTCCACCGGCACGACGATTACCGCTTCTTCAGCCGCTTCCGCCGCCAACGCCTGAGCTTCCAGCTCTTCGTCGGTCAGCTCTGGCTCAAGTGCCGCCTCTTCTTCCACCGCCTCAACGATTTCAACGGTTTCCGCTTCAGCCTGCCACTCTTCGGCAGAAACCTCTTCAGCTTTAACCTCTTCGGGCAGCGGCAGCGTTTCGTGTTCGATAGCGGCCTGCGGCGCTTCGGTAAGGGTTTCTACGATAACCGGCTCTGGCTTCTCGCTCTCCTGAACCTGCTCAGTGACCTCAACCACCTCTTCAGCAAAGGATTCAATCTCTTCTTTGCTGTGCGCTGGTTCTTCCGCTTCGACAACCGCAGCGGTTTCGACAGGCGTTTCAGGCTGTGACTGCTCTTCTACAACCTGTTGCTCTTCGGTTTTCTGTTCTGTTTCTTGCTCTTTTTCACCGAAACCCAACCAGGAAAAGAAGCCACGTTTTTTTTGTTTTGCCATCTGCGACTACACTCCTCGCGGCGCTATATACAGGGAAGCTAAAAAAATGATGAAATAGTCTAACACTTTACTTAATTGACATCACCGCCCGCAATCGCAGGGCTATGGTTAACAGAGCTTTCCAGAGATGAAGAAACCCACCCGCGCCCCGGCCGGTCAAATTCGCATTATCGGCGGCCAGTGGCGAGGCCGGAAATTACCGGTGCCGGACAGCCCCGGTTTACGCCCTACAACCGACCGCGTTCGCGAGACGCTGTTTAACTGGCTTGCCCCATCAATGGTAGACGCCCACTGCCTGGACTGCTTCGCCGGAAGCGGTGCCTTAGGGCTGGAAGCGCTGTCGCGCTACGCCGCCAGCGCCACGCTGCTGGAGATGGAGCGCGGCGTTGCGCAGACGCTGCAGCAAAATCTGGCGACGCTGAAGGCGACGAATGCGAAAGTGGTCAACACCAATACGCTGAGTTTCCTCGCGCAGCAGGGTACGCCGCATAACGTGGTCTTTGTCGACCCGCCGTTCCGCAAGGGGTTGCTGGAAGAGACGTTATCCCTGCTGGAGCACAATGGCTGGCTGGCGGATGACGCGCTGATTTATGTAGAAAGCGAAGTGGAAAACGGCCTGCCACCCGTTCCCGTTCACTGGGATCTGCACCGCGAGAAGGTCGCAGGCCAGGTGGCTTATCGTCTGTATCACCGTCAGGCACAAGGAGGATCCGATGCCGGTACTGATTAACCTGGGGCGCTTGCTGATGCTGGGCGTCTGGGCATTTTTGATTTTGAATCTGGTGCACCCGTTCCCGCGCCCGTTGAACATCTTCGTTAACGTGGCGCTGATTTTCACCTCGTTCATGCACGCCCTGCAGATGGTGATGCTGAAAAACGGCCTGCCGAAAGATGGCCCGCCGATGACCGGCTGGCAGCAGCTGCGGGTGTTTATTTTCGGCGTGTTTGAACTGCTGGTGTGGATGAAGAAGTTTAAGGCGCAGGTGAAGAAGTAAGGTGCGGTGTGATGCCCTCACCCTAACCCTCTCCCACGGGAGAGGGGACCGATCGCGCATTATTCAGCCCTAAAACCTACAAAACGCGACCCTTTATAGCTCAGCGTGCCTTTCTCTCCCACCGTCAGCTGATGGTACTGCTGCGCCTCCAGGCGGAAGGTCATCTCCAGACCGCCGGTTTCCGGCTTAAAGCTGGCTTCATAGCGCATGCCGGTGCCCGCAGGCGTCACCTGCTGCTGGCGAGAGCGGCGGTCGTTAAGCGGTTTCTCGCGTTTGTTCGCCACCACTACGCGCTTTTGCATCAGCGGCGCGGCGTCGTTGTCCGCCTTTTCGCGGCGCTGCTGCACGAAGCGAAACGAGGCGGCAATGACGATAATCGCCACCACGATAATGAAAAACAGCGGCATCTTGCTCATTGAAACATCCCATCAGATTATGCGGAATTCAGGATACCTCGCCTGCCCCGGCATTGCCAAACGCCCGCTCGCGTCACTACACTGGATCAGAAACTGATTATTCAGCCTCAACAGTTACAGGGAGTTAATATGCTTTGGTCATTTATCGCTGTCTGTTTTTCCGCATGGCTTTATGTCGATGCGTCCTATCGCGGTCCAGCCTGGCAGCGCTGGTTGTTTAAACCCGTCACGCTGCTGTTGCTTCTGCTGCTCGCCTGGCAGGCTCCGATGTTTAACGCCATCAGCTATCTGGTGCTCGCCGGGCTGTGTGCCTCCCTGATTGGTGATGCCTTAACCCTGCTGCCGCGTCAGCGCCTGCTGTATGCCGTGGGGGCATTTTTCCTCTCCCATCTGCTGTATACCATCTACTTTGCCAGCCAGATGACGCTCTCCTTCTTCTGGCCGCTACCGCTGGTGCTGCTGGTGATTGGCGCGCTGCTGATTGCGGTGATCTGGTCGCGTCTGGAAGAGATGCGTCTGCCGGTATGCACGTTTATCGTCATGACGCTGGTGATGGTGTGGCTGGCCGGTGAACTATGGTTCTTCCGCCCGACATCTCAGGCGATGTCCGCGTTCTTCGGCGCGGCGCTGCTGTTAATCGGTAATATCGTCTGGCTGGGCAGCCACTATCGCCGCCGCTTCCGCGCGGATAATGCGATTTCGTCCGCCTGTTACTTTGCCGGGCACTTCCTGATCGTGCGTTCATTGTATATCTAAATAACGCTTGACTCTGGAGTCGACTCCAGAGTGTATGCTGCGGTTAATGAGAAAATTATCATTACCGGAGACTGCCATGTCGACTCCAGAAATTCCAAAAAAAGTCCCACAATTCTCGGCGCTTAAGCTCAGCCCGGTTCCGCCGAAAGACGACTGCTGCTGCGAGGGCGCGTGCGAAACACAGGTCGACGCGCTGCCTGAAAACGGCAACCGCTACAGCTGGGTCGTCAACGGCATGGACTGCGCGGCCTGCGCCCGCAAAGTGGAAAACGCGGTGAGGCAGGTACCGGGCGTGAACCACGCTCAGGTCCTGTTCGCCACCGAAAAGCTGCTGGTTAGTGCCGATAACGACGTCAGCAAACAGGTTGAAGCCGCCGTCAGCAAGGCGGGCTATACCCTGCGCAGCGAAACGGCGCCTGCCGAAAAAACCTCTCCCCTGAAAGAAAACCTGCCCCTTATCACGCTCATCATCATGATGGCCCTGAGCTGGGGTCTGGAGCAGATTAACCACCCGTTCGGTAACCTGGCGTTTATTGCCACTACCCTGGTCGGGCTGTTCCCGATTGCCCGTCAGGCACTGCGCCTGATGAGAAGCGGCAGCTGGTTTGCCATTGAAACGTTGATGAGCGTGGCGGCCATTGGCGCGCTGTTCATTGGCGCGACGGCGGAAGCGGCGATGGTGCTGCTGCTGTTCCTGATCGGCGAGCGGCTTGAGGGCTGGGCAGCGAGCCGGGCGCGCAAAGGGGTGAGCGCGCTGATGGCGCTGAAGCCAGAAACCGCCACGCGGGTTAATGAAGGCAAACGTGAAACGGTCGCCATCAACACGCTGCGACCGGGCGACGTGATTGAAGTCGCCGCGGGTGGGCGTCTGCCTGCCGATGGGGCTCTCGTTACCGCCACCGCGAGCTTTGACGAAAGCGCCCTGACCGGGGAATCCATTCCGGTGGCGCGTGCGGCAGGTGAAAAAGTCCCTGCCGGTGCCACCAGCGTCGACCGCCTGGTGCAGCTCAAAGTCCTGTCCGAGCCGGGCGACAGCGCCATCGACCGTATCCTGAAGCTGATTGAAGAAGCCGAGGAGCGCCGCGCGCCGGTCGAACGCTTTATTGACCGCTTCAGCCGGATTTACACCCCCGCCATCATGCTGGTCGCCCTGCTGGTCACCGTCGTTCCACCGCTGTTCTTCGGCGCGCCGTGGGAGGGCTGGATTTATAAAGGGCTGACCCTGCTGCTGATTGGCTGCCCGTGCGCGCTGGTGATCTCTACGCCCGCGGCGATTACCTCGGGGCTGGCGGCGGCGGCACGTCGCGGGGCGCTGATTAAGGGCGGCGCGGCGCTGGAACAGCTGAGCCAGGTTCAGCACATCGCCTTCGATAAAACCGGCACGCTGACGGTTGGCAAGCCGCAGGTCACCGGCATCTATCCGCAGGACATCAGTGAAGACGAACTGCTGATAATGGCCGCCGCCGTTGAGCAGGGCTCCACTCACCCGCTGGCGCAGGCGATAGTGCGTGAAGCGCAGAGACGCGGGCTGGCTATCCCTTCGGCAACCGCCCAACGGGCGCTGGTCGGGTCAGGGATTGAGGCCGTCGTCGACGGCAAAAAGGTGCTGATTGTTGCGGCAGGCGCGTTCTCTCATCCACAGGTTGAGGCGTTAGAACAGGCCGGGCAGACGGTCGTTGCCGTGATGCAGGACGGCGTGTCGAAGGGCATGCTGGCACTACGCGACACTCTGCGCGATGACGCCAAAGACGCCGTGGCGGCGCTGCATCAGTTGGGCGTACAGGGCGTGATCCTCACCGGCGATAACCCGCGCGCGGCGGCTGCGATTGCCGACGAGCTTGGGCTGGCGTTTAAGGCCGGATTACTGCCTGCGGACAAGGTCAGCGCGGTAACCGAACTGAACAGCCGCGCGCCGCTGGCGATGGTCGGTGACGGAATTAACGATGCCCCGGCGATGAAGGCCGCCACCCTCGGTATTGCGATGGGCAGCGGCACCGACGTAGCGCTGGAGACGGCGGATGCGGCGCTGACGCATAACCGTCTGACCGGGCTGGCGCAGATGATTAGCCTGGCGCGGGCGACGCGCGCCAATATTCGCCAGAACATCGGCATTGCGCTGGGTCTGAAGGGGATATTTCTCGTCACCACGCTGCTCGGCATGACTGGCCTGTGGCTGGCGGTGCTGGCGGACACCGGGGCGACGGTGCTGGTCACGGCGAACGCGTTGAGGTTATTACGGCGGAAATAAAAACGCCCGGTGGCGGCTACGCCTTACCGGGCCAATAACAACTCTGAACCGTAGGCCGGGTAAGGCGCAGCCGCCACCCGGCAAAAAACGGCGTTACTGCATCCCTAACATCCTCGGCAGCCACAATGATATCGCCGGGATATACGTCACCATCCCCAGCACCACCAGCAGGATGCCGTAAAATGGCAGCATCGCCCGCACCACGGTTTCAATCTTCTGCTTACTCACCGCGCTCGCCACAAACAGCACCGATCCGACCGGCGGGGTGATCAGCCCGATCCCCAGGTTAACCATCATGATCATCCCGAAGTGCACCGGGTCGATCCCCAGCGCGTTGGTCACCGGCAGCAGCACCGGCGTCAGGATCAGGATGATCGGCGCCATGTCCATCAGCGTGCCGATCAGCAGCAGCATGATGTTGAGATACATCAGGATCACGTACTTATTATCAGAGAGCGACGTGAAAAACTCGGTGATGCGCATCGGCAGCTGCATGTAGGTCATCACCGCGCCAAACGCCGCGGCAAAGCCGATTAAAATCATCACGATGGTGACGGTTTTCACCGTGCGGCACATCAGCTTCGGCAGTTCGCTCCATTTGTAGTCGCGGTAGATAAACATGGTGACGAAAAACGCCCACAGGCAGGCCACGGCGGCAGATTCGGTGGCAGTAAAAATCCCGGACAAGATCCCGCCGAGGATAATCACCACCGTCATCAGCCCCCACAGGGCATCGAGCATGATTTTCAGCGCCAGTCTGAACGGGATTTTATCCCCCTTCGGGTAGCCGCGTTTGCGGGCGAAGCACAGGCAGAGCACCATCAGGCTCACGCCCAGCAGCAGGCCCGGCAATACGCCCGCGATAAACAGCGTGGCGATGGAGACCGTTCCCCCCGCCGCCAGGGAATAAATCACCGAGTTGTGGCTGGGCGGGATCAGAATCGCCTGCACCGACCCGCTCGCCGTGACCGCCGCCGCGTATTCGCGCGGATAGCCCTTCTTCTCCATCTCCGGGATCATCACGCTGCCGATGGACGCTGTATCCGCCACCGACGAGCCTGAAATCGCGCCGAAGAACGTCGAGGCGACGATGTTCACCAGCGACAGCCCGCCGCGGATAAAGCCGACAAACACATAGGCGAAGTTAACCAGCCGTCGGGCAATGCCCCCTTCCGCCATGATCGCTCCTGCGAGGATGAAGAACGGGATCGCCAGCAGGGTAAATTTGTTCACCCCACTGGTGATCTGGATCATCAGCGCCTCCAGCGGTAAATCAATCCACAGCGCACCTGCCACGGCGCTCAGCCCCACGGCGAAGGCCACCGGCATCCCCAGCGCCAGCAAAATGGCGAGGGTGAATAACAAAACAAAAGCATCCATTGTTCACCCCTTAACTGTGATTGCCGATCAGCACGACCGGACGGTTTTCCTGCGCGCCAAACAGCAGGCGTTCAAGCACAAACAGAATCAAAATCGCCGACCCGATCGGCAGCGGCAGGTAGCTTTCGCCGGAAGTCAGGATCGGGAACTCCGCCACCGGTTGCTCCCAGAGCTCGACGCACAGCCAGTAGCTGTACCAGAACATCAGACCGGAAATCAGCAGCATCAGCAGATCAACCACACGTGAACACAGCTTTTGCAGCGACGCGGGCAGACGGTCGGTGAGCATATTGACCGCAATGTGCGAACCGGCACGGTAGCTCACCGCCGCGCCGATGAAGGTGAACGTTACCATGCAGATAATGGCGACGGGCTCCGGCCAGGATTCGCCGCGGTTGAGCACGTAGCGTGAGAAGATGCCGATGGGGATGACAATCGTCATCACCAGCAGCGAGACACCCGCCACCGCCATGGCGAGCAGGTACAGACGGTCCATCCACTTCAGGTAGAGTTCGGACATACGTGCTCCGTATTACTGGACGTCAGCGATGGCTTTCATCAGATCCTGATGCTTGTCGCCATACTGGGCGCGCACCGGCTCTGTGGCCTTGATGAATACCGTCTTATCGATATCGTGGAACTGCACGCCGCCCGCCTTCATTTTCGCCAGCGCCTGGTCGTTATACGCATTCCACAGCTTGCGCTGTTCGAACTGCGCTTCACGGGCCAGGGTCAGGATTTTTTGCTGTTCATCAGCGCTCAGCTTGTCCCATTTCACTTTTGAATAGAGCAGCATTTCCGGGGTGATAAAGTGGCCGCTGAGGGTGTAGTTTTTAGCAACCGGCATGTAGTTGTGGGCGATAAAGGTGGGCGGGTTATTCTCCGCGCCGTCGATCACGCCGGTCTGCATGCCGCTGTAAACCTCGCTAACGCCCATCGCCACCGAGTTCGCCCCCATGTCCTTCAGCGTGGCGAGTGCCACCGGGCTGCCCTGCACGCGGATTTTCTTCCCTTTCAGATCTTCAGGTTTGACGATCGGCTCTTTGGTGATCAGGTTGCGGGTGCCGGAATCCATCCAGCCGAGGAACACCAGGCGGGATTTCGGGTTCGCGGTCAGCTTGTCGCCGATCTGCTTGCCGATATCCCCGTCGATCACTTTATGCATATGATCCTCATCGCGGAAAACGTACGGCAGGGTGAAGACTTCGATATCCGGCAGGATGGCGGCAACCGGCGCCATGGAGACGCGGATCATGTCAATCGCCCCCATCTGCGCCTGCTCAATCATCTGCTTTTCATCCCCCAGCACGCCGCCGGGGAAGACCTTAATCTCCAGCTTGCCGTCGGTTTGTTGTTTGAGTTTTTCACCCATGTGCTGAACCGCGACCACGTTCGGGTAGCCTTCAGGATGCACATCGGCGGCTTTGATGGTTTGGGCAGAAACGGTGCAGGCAAAAGCAGACAGGCACAGCGCGGCCAGTAACGGCTTGAGGGTCGTATTCATTGAGTCAGCTCCAGGGTAGCGATGTCAGCGTTAAAACAGTGTTTTATTTTTTTACGCTTAGAAAATAGACTAGCCCGGGAGAAGCGTAGGTGAAGCGCCTCACAAAAGCGCGAATTTATGAAACGATGGTTTAAATTTGTGAGGGCGGTAATGCCGGGTAACGATGCGGCCATACCCGGCAGGGCATGACCGCGCGTCAATCAGGAAAAATAGCTCATGACCAGGCCTAAAAACAGCACCAGACCGACATAGTTATTGTTCATAAACGCTTTAAAGCAGGCTTCGCGTTCGCGTTTTGCAATCAGCTTCTGCTGGTAGGCAAACAGCAGCCCTGCTACCAGTATCGACCAGTAAAATTCCCAGTTCAGTCCGTTCAGGCGCGCAATCGCGACCATCAGCGCCAGTACCGCAACCTGCAGAATGCCAATGATAAGTTTGTCCTGGCGTCCAAAGAGAATGGCCGTGGATTTAATGCCAATTTTCAGGTCATCGTCGCGGTCAACCATCGCATATTGCGTGTCATACGCTACGGCCCAGAGGATGTTCGCCAGGAACATCAGCCAGCAGCTAAGCGGTAAGGACTCACTAACTGCCGCAAACGCCATCGGAATCGACCAGCCAAACGCCGCCCCCAGCACCACCTGAGGCAGATGGGTGTAGCGCTTCATAAAGGGATAAACCCAGGCCAGTGCGAGCGCCGCGACGGACAGCAGAATCGTCATGGTGTTCAGGGTTAATACCAGCAGGAAAGAGAGCAGCACCAGAACGATGAACAGTACGCGTGCTTCTTTCCCGGTCACCTGGCCGCTGGGTAGCGGGCGGTTGGCAGTGCGCTTTACGTGGCCGTCAAATTTACGATCGGCATAGTCATTCACCACGCAGCCCGCCGCGCGCATCAGCCAGACGCCGGCAACGAATACGCCCAGGATCCACAGCGGCGGCATGCCCGGCGTGGCCACCCACAGCGCCCATAAGGTCGGCCACAGCAGCAGCAACGCGCCAATGGGTTTATCGGTACGCATTAAGCGGTGATACGCCAACAGCTTATTCTGCGTCAGGGTCCACTCCATTTTTTCTTCCTCTTAGTACAACGGTGATGCCGGTAAAAATAGCTCCGTCAGGATTAACGGCTTACCGCTCAGGCGAAGGCGGGAACGGCGCCCCCACAGTTCGGCATCACGCCCAATTTCAATGAAATCCCTGGTCAGCTCAGATGAGGTGAAAAGATAACGTCCCAGCGGCGTTTTCCCCAGCCGCTGCAGCGCCAGCTCAGGCCCGGATAGGGTAGATTCGGGCACCACCGTCCGCCCGGCAAGCCAGGGTTCGCCATCGGCACAGAGCAAAATTTCACGCAGCCAGTAGCGTTCCTCTTGCGGCAACAGCGGCAGCTCGCTGGCGATCTCATCGCCGGAGACAAACCCTTCCTGTATCAGGGTTACCGTGACCGTTTTACCCTGTTGCTCAAAACGTTTTGTCATGGAATCTTCCAGCAGCAACCAGTCCAGCTGCTGCGGATCAAGCGCAGGTATTTGGTCGAAATAGCGCAGCGCACGCAGTTGCGTTAGCGCGGGGTGTGACATGCCAGACTCTCCGATACATAACGTAATGGCATTGTATCGCAGAAACGGGCAATGAGGGGGGGCCAAACGTTATTTAACGATCACTATCGCAACATGGGCGCAACAGCCTGGCGAATACGAAAAAAAGTGCGCCCACTCAGGCGCACTAAACTACTAACAAATCAGCACTGTGGGGAACAGTTACCCCTTGCCTTTTACACTGCTGATAAAGGTGGAACGGGCAGTGGTTGAACCTAAACGTTCGGCTTCATCAAGCAGTTTCAGCGCTTTATCGACATCGCCGCGCTTCACCGCCTGCTTAATGGCGTTGTTGAAGTACTCTTCGGTGTCGTTCAGTACGGGCTCGGCTTTCTTCGCCGGGGCTGGCGCTGCGGCTGGCGCTGCGGCAACTGGCGCGGCATAGGCTGGAGCGGCGGTATTACCGACGGTGACCGGCCCCGGACCAGACGAACCAAACAGCGGACCAACCAGCACGCTGGAAGCGCTATTGGTGGAGACTTTTAACTTCACCAGACCGTCCGTTGCGTGGCGGGCAATCGGGTCGGGAATATCCGGCACCGCATTGCCGGTACCTTTTGCGTACGCTTTTGCCGGATCTACTAACCTGGTGGTTTGCTGCAAATCTTTATCGGTGGTGAATACCAGCACGTAGATTTTTTGCTGACCCAGCGCTGGCGTCAGACGCATCACGCCCTGAAGCCGGTCCGCGCTCATCACGCCGGGCTCCTGATAGGTAAAATACTCGCTCGGGAAAAAGGCAGATGGCGTCATGTTCTGGTCGAGGATCAGCACGTTCGGCGCAAATACGCTGGTCTGTTTATTCACTTCACTGGTCAGCGTCAGGGTCAGCTCGCCAATATTGGCCGGAACGCTGTAGGCAGCAACCGGGCCGGAAATGCCGGGCACATTCAGCTGTTGCCCGCCCGTGGAAAGCTGTGTGGACTGCGTTTTGGATTGATCAACCGGTGTCCAGGTCAGCTGCTGCAGCGCTGCCGTCGGAACGGAAGGCGCCGTGGACGTATTCTGAGGAACAAAATTCACTTCTGCGAACGTTAGCGCCGGCACGCTGGCCAGCAGCCCCGCAGAGAGGTACAGCGCGACGAGACTTTTCTTCATTTTCATTGTTATTACCTCTGATAGCATCAGCTCTGCGGTGGCCAGGCAATAGCGCGCAGGGCCCTAAGGAGAGAGGGGCTTACGCCCCTCTTTCAGGTCATTACGTCAGGTCTTGCGAATTACCACCAGATTTCCATCTGGGCACCGAAGCTCCACTCGTCAGTGTCGCCGCGGCCAAGGCCTGCAGTCTGCATACCGAAGTTGGAGTTATAGTTGGAACTCGTAGAGATCGGGCTACCGGAAGTGTCATAACCCCACTTCTCATCCCACTTGGCGTAGGTTGCGAAGACACGGATTGCAGGACGAGACCAGATGCTGTCGCCAGCCTGCCACTGTTGTGCCAGGGTAATTTTGTACTGGTTGTTGGTTTCGTCAGTTTTCTGAGATTTGACGTTGTCGTAGCCTACTTCCAGCAGGGTGCTCATGATTGGCGTCCATTTGTACATAGGACGCACGCCGACGGTCCACCACTTGGTGCCGTTGTTGTTATCCCAGTCGATATCCTGATACATACCGACGTACATCAGGTCCCAGCTGTCGCCCAGGGAGATTGCACCGTGGTCAAGGATACGCAGCAGGCTACCGTTGTTGTTGATGCCGTATCCGTACAGTTTGCCATCGGAATCGTCATTGCCAAGACCAATGCCCGCGCCCTGGTTCAGACCTTTACCCTGGGAGGTCATAGAGTCCGTTGCGTACTGAACAACGAACTTGTTGAAGCCCTTCAGCATGCTCTGGGTATGTTCTGCGGTGAACATCCAGCCATCTTTCGAAGCTTTTGGCTGCAGGTAGTAATCATCGTTAACGTTGGTGTGACCGTAGTCAACGCCCAGCTCCAGCGTACCGCCCGGGTTGACTTCCATCTGCGCTAAACGCACGTCAAACACGTCGTTCGCGGTGTCGGTGGTGTAGTCACGGATGTTGTTGCTGGCGAAGGTAGAAGAACCGCCTGCTTCAGTGGAGCGGCTGGCTGCCAGAGAGAGTTTACCGAAGCCCAGATCGATGTTTTCAATACCTGCACCTGGACCTGAAATATCCCAATAGTAGAAGTCGATCATGTGGACGTCATGACGCTGATAGAAGCGCTTACCGGCCCAGATGGTGGACCCTGGCAGCCATTCAATCAGGTTTTTACCCTGCACGTTGGCTTCACGGAAGGCCGGATCAGTGGCTTCCCAGTCATTCTGCTGCGCAACGGAATACGCGACGTTAGTGTCGAAATAGAAGCTCTTATCGCCCTCTTTCCACACTTCCTGGCCCAGCTTCAATTCCGCATAGGTTTCACATTCGTTACCCAGACGGTATTTACTTTGAGCACCCGTTGCCTGGAAGCACTGCTGGGCACCGCCACTCCCGGTCCAGCCAATGCCGGAACGAGCATAACCTTTAAAGTCCACGGCGCCAGCCTGGGCAGACAGGATGCCTGCCGCAATGGCGACCGCCAGAGGGACTTGTTTGCGCAGAGTAATCATCATTCTATCTCCTGAGATCATTGCTTTTCTTTGAACACTTCACCTGTCGGTTTCGTGTCTTCTTTTGGGATTGCTTAAACGCCTGGCTCTTTGTGCAGCCGACGACATGCGGTGCCATCCTCACGGAACAGATGGCAACGCTCTGGCGGCAAGCCGATAGCGAATGTGGCACCCTCTTCTACCAACACCACGTCATTCTGGCGGTAGACCAGGTTCTGACGGATGGCGGGGATCTGGATATGAATCTGTGTTTCGTGACCAAGCTGTTCGACCACCTGAACTTCACCTTCCAGCGTCACATCCGCAATGTGGCTTGGCAGTAGATGCTCAGGACGGATACCGAGGGACATATTTGCCCCGACCTGTACGTTGGCGCTGTCGACCGGCAGCCAGACCTGCTGGCGGTTTGGCAGCTCCACCTGTACCTGTTCAATGGCTGTCGCCGTCACTTTGACGGGCAGGAAGTTCATCTTTGGCGAGCCAATGAAGCCCGCAACAAAGCGGTCTGCCGGGTAGTGATACAGCTCCAGCGGTTTGCCCACCTGCGCCACGCGACCGGCGTCCAGCACCACAATTTTGTCGGCGAGGGTCATCGCTTCGACCTGATCGTGGGTGACGTAAATCATCGTGCGGCCAAGGCGCTTGTGCAGACGGGAGATTTCAATACGCATCTGGACGCGCAGGGCGGCATCCAGGTTAGAGAGAGGTTCATCGAGCAGGAACACGCGCGGCTCGGCCACCAGCGTACGGCCAATCGCCACGCGCTGACGCTGACCGCCGGAAAGCGCTTTCGGTTTACGCTCCAGCAGGTGCGCCAGCTGCAACACTTCAGCCACCTGCGTGACGCGCTGGTTAATGACCTCTTTTTTCGCCCCGGCCAGCTTCAGGCCAAAGGACATGTTCTCGGCAACGGAAAGATGGGGATAAAGCGCATAAGACTGGAACACCATGCCTACGCCGCGTTCGGCTGGCGGGATGTCGTTCATTCGGGTATCACCGATTAGCAGGTCGCCACTGGTGATAGTTTCAAGACCGGCAATCATACGCAGCAGAGTTGATTTACCACAGCCTGATGGGCCGACAAACACCACAAACTCGCCTTCAGTGATGTCCAGATTGATGTCTTTCGACACCACTACGTCGCCCCAGGCTTTCGTTACATTACGCAGCTGTACGCTCGCCATGCCCTTCTCCCTTCGTTACAACCTGTCACCGACAGAAACATTCAAGATAAGTTCACTATGGGGTATCCATTACTTTCGTGAATCCTCCACCCCCCGCCTTTTTTATGGGGGAGGAGGCGGGAGGATGAGAGAACAGGCTCTGCGACCGCAGCCGGGGGGCTGAGGCGAAATTCGTGAAGCCGCCTGCAAAATTCGGTGGGTTTTTATGTGCGCCAGCACTCATAACTTAAATTTATGCAACGGAGATCACACAAACGGGGGGKGGGGCGTAGGGGTTGGGAGGATGGAAAGAGGATGTCAAATAAGGAGACTGAGTCACGTTGAACCACCTTATGTATCCACGAGCACATCACCAAAAAGGATGGCAGATATGAATATCAAGACTGGCGCACGCGTTTTCGCATTGTCCGCCCTTGCAGCAATGATGGTTTCCGCCCCAGCGCTCGCCAAAATTGAAGAAGGCAAGCTGGTTATCTGGATTAACGGCGACAAAGGCTATAACGGCCTGGCCGAAGTGGGCAAAAAATTCGAGAAAGACACCGGTATCAAAGTCACCGTAGAGCACCCGGACAAACTGGAAGAGAAATTCCCGCAGGTTGCAGCAACCGGCGACGGCCCGGACATCATCTTCTGGGCACACGACCGTTTCGGCGGTTACGCACAGTCTGGCCTGCTGGCTGAAGTCACGCCAGACAAAGCTTTCCAGGACAAACTGTTCCCGTTCACCTGGGACGCCGTTCGCTATAACGGCAAGCTGATCGCCTACCCAATCGCGGTTGAAGCCCTGTCTCTGATTTACAACAAAGACCTGGTGCCAAACCCACCAAAAACCTGGGAAGAGATCCCGAAACTGGATAAAGAGCTGAAGGCGAAAGGTAAATCCGCCCTGATGTTCAACCTGCAAGAGCCGTACTTCACCTGGCCGCTGATTGCTGCCGACGGCGGCTACGCGTTCAAGTTTGAAAACGGCAAATATGACGTGAAAGACGTGGGCGTGGACAACGCGGGCGCGAAAAAAGGCCTGACCTTCCTGGTTGACCTGATTAAGAACAAACACATGAACGCGGATACCGACTACTCCATCGCGGAAGCGGCGTTCAACAAAGGCGAAACCGCGATGACCATCAACGGTCCGTGGGCCTGGACCAATATCGACAAGAGCAAAATCAACTACGGCGTGACCCTGCTGCCAACCTTCAACGGCAAGCCGTCTAAACCGTTCGTGGGCGTGCTGAGCGCGGGCATCAACGCCGCCAGCCCGAACAAAGAGCTGGCGAAAGAGTTCCTGGAAAACTACCTGCTGACCGATCAGGGTCTGGGTGAAGTGAACAAGGACAAACCGCTCGGCGCCGTGGCGCTGAAATCCTTCCAGGATCAGCTGGCAAAAGATCCACGCATCGCGGCAACCATGGATAACGCTCAGAAAGGCGAAATCATGCCGAACATCCCACAGATGGCCGCGTTCTGGTACGCCACCCGTACCGCCGTCATCAACGCTGCAAGCGGTCGCCAGACTGTCGATGCCGCGCTGAAGGATGCTCAGGGTCGTATTACTAAGTAAGAAGAAAAACGGCGGGTGGCGCGTGCGCTTACCCGCCCTACGACTACGGCACGATCCGTAGGTCAGGTAAGCGCAGCGCCACCTGACGAAAAGTTTCCACCGTTGTAGAGGAAGAACCCCATGGATGTCATTAAAAAGAAGCACTGGTGGCAAAGCGACGCGCTGAAGTGGTCAGCGATCGGTCTGCTGTGTCTGCTGGTGGGTTACCTTGTTGTTTTAATGTACGTACAAGGGGAATATCTGTTCGCCATCATGACGCTGATCTTAAGCTCTGCTGGCCTGTATATTTTCGCCAACCGTAAAGCCTATGCCTGGCGCTATGTCTACCCGGGCGTGGCCGGGATGGGGCTGTTTGTCCTGTTCCCGCTGATCTGCACCATCGCCATTGCGTTCACCAACTACAGCAGCACTAACCAGCTCGCGCAGGAGCGCGCCACTCAGGTGCTTCTGGATCGCTCTTATCAGGCGGGTAAAACCTTTAACTTCGGCCTGTATCCTGCAGGTGACGAGTGGAAGTTAGCGCTCACTGACGGTGAGAGCGGCAAAAACTATCTTTCCGACGCGTTCAAATTTGGCGGCGAGCAGAAGCTGGTCTTAAAAGAGGCCGCGGCCCTGCCGGAGGGTGAACGTGCGAACCTGCGTATCATTACCCAGAATCGCCAGGCGCTGACCCAGCTCACCGCCGTGCTGCCCGATGAAAGCAAAGTGACCATGAGCTCGCTGCGCCAGTTCTCCGGCACGCAGCCGCTTTATACCCTGGCGGATGACGGCACGCTGACCAACAACCAGAGCGGCGTGAAGTACCGTCCGAATAACGACATTGGTTTCTATCAGTCCATAACGGCCGATGGCAAATGGGGTGATGACAAGCTCAGCCCTGGCTATACCGTCACCATCGGCTGGGACAACTTTACCCGCGTGTTTACCGACGAAGGCATCCAGAAGCCGTTCTTCGCCATCTTCGTCTGGACGGTGGTCTTCTCGGTGCTGACGGTGATCCTGACCGTTGCAGTAGGCATGGTGCTGGCCTGCCTCGTGCAGTGGGAGTCCCTGAAAGGCAAAGCGATTTACCGCGTGCTGCTGATTCTGCCTTACGCCGTGCCGTCGTTTATCTCGATTCTGATTTTCAAAGGGCTGTTTAACCAGAGCTTCGGTGAAATCAACATGATGCTGAGCGCGCTGTTCGGTATCAAACCGGCCTGGTTCAGCGACCCGACCACCGCCCGCTCGATGATTATCATCGTCAACACCTGGCTGGGCTATCCGTACATGATGATCCTGTGCATGGGGCTGCTGAAGGCGATTCCGGACGATCTGTATGAAGCCTCGGCGATGGACGGCGCGGGTCCGTTCCAGAACTTCTTTAAAATTACGCTGCCGCTGCTTATTAAGCCGCTGACGCCGCTGATGATTGCCAGCTTCGCCTTTAACTTTAATAACTTCGTGCTGATTCAGCTGTTGACCAACGGCGGCCCGGACCGTCTCGGCGCCACCACGCCGGCAGGCTATACCGACCTGCTCGTGAGCTACACCTACCGTATCGCCTTTGAAGGCGGCGGCGGCCAGGACTTTGGTCTGGCGGCGGCGATTGCCACCCTGATCTTCCTGCTGGTTGGCGCTCTGGCGATTGTGAACCTGAAAGCCACACGTATGAAATTTGACTAAGGAGGGCACTGAACATGGCAATGGTACAACCCAAATCTCAGAAGCTGCGCCTCCTCGCGACGCACTTAGGCCTGCTGATTTTCATCGCGGCCATCATGTTCCCGCTGCTGATGGTTATCGCCATCTCCCTGCGCTCGGGTAACTTTGCGACCGGGAGCCTGATCCCGGATGAAATCTCCTGGGAGCACTGGAAGCTCGCGCTGGGCTTCAGCGTGGAGCACGCCGATGGCCGCGTCACCCCGCCGCCGTTCCCGGTGCTGCTGTGGCTGTGGAACTCGGTGAAGGTAGCAACCATCACTGCGATCGGCATCGTGACGCTCTCCACCACCTGTGCTTATGCCTTCGCCCGCATGCGCTTCCCGGGCAAAGCAACGCTGCTGAAAGGCATGCTGATTTTCCAGATGTTCCCGGCGGTGCTGTCGCTGGTGGCGCTGTATGCCCTGTTTGACCGTCTGGGCCAGTACGTGCCGTTTATCGGTCTGAATACCCACGGCGGCGTGATCTTTGCCTATCTCGGCGGTATTGCCCTGCACGTGTGGACCATTAAAGGCTATTTCGAAACCATCGACGGCTCGCTGGAAGAGGCGGCGTCGCTGGATGGCGCTACCCCGTGGCAGGCGTTCCGTCTGGTGCTGCTGCCGCTGTCCGTGCCGATTCTGGCGGTGGTGTTTATCCTGTCGTTTATCGCGGCGATCACCGAAGTACCGGTCGCCTCACTGTTACTGCGCGATGTGAACAGCTACACCCTGGCCGTAGGTATGCAGCAATACCTCAACCCGCAAAACTACCTGTGGGGCGACTTTGCCGCGGCCGCCGTACTGTCTGCCATCCCGATTACCGTGGTGTTCCTGCTGGCCCAGCGCTGGCTGGTGAATGGCCTGACGGCGGGCGGCGTGAAAGGTTAAGTTTCATTTGTTATGCCACTGCAACCCTCAACTTTAGACGTATTGTATTGACCCAACTTGTGACTGTTGTTAGGCGCTCTTCGGAGCGCCCTTTTTTTATTCGCGTTTCAGCCGCTTCGAATTACACAGCCAGAGGGTGATCACCAGCAGCAGGATCGCCGCCGAGTAGATCAGCACGTCGAGCGGGGATTTATGATCGACAATGATCAGCCGCACAATGGCGGTGATGCCAATGTAAACAAAATAGCGCAGCGGGAAGTGAAAGCCGGACTGGAAGTACTTCACAATCAGGGCAATAAATTCAAAGTAGAGAAAGTAGACCACCAGGCCTTCCACCAGCGCATATTTGCTGGTTTGCTCAGGGGCGAACAGCACATCCGCCAGATGCACCGTCTCTTTGCCGAGAAAGACGACCAGGATCAGGCCAAGGCTCAGCAGACCGAGGTTCAGCACGGTCTGGAGTATCGTTGAGATAAACTCAACGCGCGGGCGAGTCAGGGATGTCATACAGCACCTCATTCTCCAGGACGAGATTCCTGTATAACGCAAAAATGTGACGGAGATCTATATTTTTTGTTTATGTTTGGCGCATTCGCCCGCTGGCGCTGCGCTTACCGGGCCTACAAAAACCGTAGGCCCGGTAAGCGCAGTGCCGCCCGGCGTGAAGCATCAGCGGAAGTTAATGTTCTTATCGCTGGTCATGTCGTACAGCTGGAACTTACGCCCAAGCTGCTGACCACCGTCACGCGTCAGCGGCGTCCAGCCTACTGCCGCACGGCTGCGAGTCGGACCGGATGAGAACAGATCCAGCGGAATCGACACGTAAACCCCTTTGGTGAAGTCCCCTTCCCCGTACTCGTCCGGCGAGACGTTGGTGATGGTGGCGTAGCCCCCCACCACGACGCCGCTGTCGAAGTGTTTGGAGATATCCAGCGTGCCGCCCTTGTCGCCCGCCAGATACTGGCCGACGCTGGCTTTCACCAGCACGTCCTGCGCGAACGAAGGCGTCCAGTAGGCGGTCAGGTGGCCGGTTTTGACGCTGTAGTCGGTGAACTTCATCATGTCCTGCGCGCTGCGCCAGTCACGCTGCTTAACGTAGTTGGCATCAATCCCGAACGCCCAGTTGCTGTCGACGGGACGATACAGCACCTCCGCCCCCGCGCCGCCGAACATAGTCTCCAGGTAGCCTCCGTAAACCTGGCCGTAGAAGCCGTTGCCGAAGTACTGGAAGTAGTTGGCCTGCAGGTTATTCACGTAGACATCGTTCTGCACGTATTCACGCACGCGGGTACGCACGCGCGGCAGCTTCGAGTCGTTCGGCGGGTTCGTGTAGTTAAACTTGTCGTAATTGTTCGCAATGTTGCCGAACAGGCTGCCGGTGGTCAGCAGGTGGTCGGTGACCCACAGATCCGCCGTCGCCATCGCACCCAGCTGATACATGTAGAAGTTTTCCGGCCCGCCGACGGACTGGTTCAGTACCGGATCGATATGGAAATCAAAGCGCGATTTATCGATATACCAGCCCTGCTCGGTGGTTTCCGGCACGATCGGCTCTACGCGTTTTTGCACCAGCTCGGTTTCATGCCCGAGCGGTTCGCCTTCAAGATGGCGCTTGAGGCTGGCGACATCGGTTTCGGTGGTGACCTGCGGCAGATTCAGGCGGTTCTCCGTCACGCGGATCGTGCGGATCCCGTCCGGGAGATCGTTCATCACGATCCGGTTGGCGCGTTCGATCCCTTCCCGCGAGTCGCGGTATTTCACCTGCTCGCCGGTGACGTACAGCGTATCGCCTTTCACCTGAATTTTCGGATCGGCCAGACCGGCGTTGTATTTCAACAGCGTCAGCTGGTTTGCCACCACGGAGTGCTGCAGAATCGCATCCTGCGGCTCCGGCCGGTAGGCAGGCCGCGCGTTATCGTTGTAGTGCGGCCGCATGTCGTTGAAGTTGGTGCGCAGCGTGAAGCCAAACATCACCGTGTTGCCACGCTCGTAGCTGAGGTTAACGTCGGCCCAGTCGGTGACGCGATAAATGGCGCCGACGTTAAACTTGCTCTTCTGCTCAATCTTCCCGGCGAAGTCCTGCGAGTAGTCGTTCCCTTCGTACTCCAGCTTCAGGCGCAGCGGCTGCCACGGCGTCTGGTATTCCACACCACCGAACAGCGAGGCCGGGCCGTGGAACATCTGGTCGCCGTTGATGGAACCGGCTTTCTTGTAGCTGTTATCGCGGTAGCAGTATTTATCGCTGTAGGTACAGAACGGGTTTTTAACGTTGCCGCTGGTGCCGAGATAGCCCCAGCCAAGACCGAGAGAAAAATCAAACGGTCCCCAGGCCTTGCTGGCCACGATGTATTCCGCGTCGAACAGGCCGGTACCGCCGATATCTTTTGCACCCACGGAGACCTGCGGCATCCAGTAGCTCTCTTCCCACAGGCGCAGCTTGACGTCGAAGGCTTTATCTTTGTAGGTCTGATCGCCGGAGAAGGCGTCGACGCTGCTGTACTGTTTCGTACGCACGTCGGTGTAGCGCAGCGTGGTTTCAAGCCACGGGAAAAGCTGTACGGAGGCAGAATAGTAGCGATACTGGTCGTTATCGCGGTAGTTAAGGCTAATTTCCCCTTCACGCGCCATGCGCGCGGTAGGCGTTTGCAGTAAACCGACGCCGCCGAAGTCTGACTGAGACGGGCCAACAGGTGCCGGATACGTTTCTGCATGGCAGGCGGCGCTTACGCAGAGCGCCAGCATGCTGTAGAGATAGGTTCTTTTCATTCTTCCGGTATCCGCTGTGTCAGGGAGTGAAGGATATCGGCGTTAAGCCCGTCATATGCCTTCGTCCAGAAATGGTCGGCAAAACCGACAAAAATGATGCTGCCCGGCATGGGTTCGATATGGCGTTTATTCCAGTACGCCACCGGCGCTTTTTGCGTATGCCCGTCTGGATAAATAATCCATGCGTAGCTGTTATCCGCGCCGCTCAGCAGGCTTTGTTCGTCGAGATAGCTCGCCACGTCGCGACCGGGCGTAAAGGGCTTTTTACCGGGGCTGCTGATAAGCCCCATCACGGTCACCGTCGTCGGCTTCACCGGAAGCCAGAGGGTGTACATCCCTTCAAGCGTGGGGTTGCCCTTTTCAGTGACGCGCACTTCATCTGGATCAAGATTAACTTTCTGGCGGCCTGTCACCTTCAGCGCCTGAAGCTGCTGGCGAACGCTGTTAATGGCCGCGGCATCGTCGCCGTCTTCCTGCTCCGCCAGGCTCGTCAGGCGGGCCAGCAGGGCACGGTGTTCCTGCTCCGCCTTAACCGTCGCCTGACGCTCGCCGATCACCGCTCCCGGCCACCAGCTGTTGGCAAGCCTTGGCTGCCCGACGAGATCGAGCAGATGCTCGGCGTTGGTTAAGGTTTTGGGTTTTTCACTGTCCGGCGTGTAGACCTTTACCGTTCCTGCGGACCATGCCAGCGGCGCGGCAAGGCTGGCGAGAAGCGCAGCGTGGATGAGCGTTTTCATGATTTCGCCGCCTTGATCAGGGTGGTTTTCACCGGGAAGAAACCGGCACCGAGATACTGCAAGGACTGACGGATCTGCCCATCCTCGTCGATCCAGAAGCGGTTATGCCAGGTGGCCTGGTCGGTTGTCACCTTCTCATCCAATACGCGCACCTGAGTTTCGTCGCTGCCGACTTTCACGTTGTCCGTACCGTCCCAGCGGAAGGTGGAGCGGGCCGTGGCGTAGCGCACCTGCTTATGCTCGGTCCAGCCCATCGTGCGCGTCCAGCTTGCGCCGTCGACGATCTGATTTGGCTTGATGAGCGGGTCTTCGGCGAGATTATTCACTTCGAGCAAGTTGTCGCCGCCGAGCAGCGTTTTCACGATTCGGGCATGCTGCGTGACGATGGTGGCCTGATCCTGCGTCACCCATTTCTGCTGCCCGTTTTCATCGAAAGCGAGCACCACAAACAGCTGCGGGCCATCGTTTAGCTGCATGTACTGGCTGGCGTACGGCATGTTCTGAAGTTCGTCATCGGTCAGATGAACGCCCGGCGTGCCGAACAGGCTTTCCCACAGTGAATGTCCCAGCCCTTTGGTGGTGGCTGAGCACGCCTGCAACAGCAGGCAAATCAGAATGATTGCAGGTCGCTTCACGACTCTTCTCCGAAGGGGCGAAATAACCACACCGAAGTGTGGTTATGATTAAAACACCCTGTATTACTGGGTGCTGGTTGTCGTAGTGGTCGTGGTTCCGGTATTGGAGCCATCACCGCCACCGGTTGCCGCCAGCGCGACACCCACGGCTGAACTTACGGTGCTGGTGCTGGCTGCGGTAGAACTTCCCGCAGACGCAGACGTCGCTGCCGACCCTGCTGCTTCCCCGACCTGGACCGGAGCTGCATAGACAGACGTCGCCGCAAGTGCAGATATGGCAAAAATGCCATACAGTACTTTCTTCATAACAATTTCCCTTCAATGAATGAATGGAGATTTGCCCGAAAAGAAATTCAGGCGGAATCGAGTATACACAACTACAGCAGAGGGTTTACCGTGGGGGGAAATAGGGGGACGGTTTTCGGACTAATGGATAAAACAGAAACGAAAAACAAATATTTGAAATAAATAATCGATAAAAATCAATAAATTATAATATATTCTTATTATCTTAGCTCTACGTATTTTCTTAAAATAAACCGCAGCAATTAGCAGGTTAACCGCCTTTTTCAGATTAAACTCAGAGTCAGAATTTGAGTTAACTAACAGACATCAGGAATTATCCGATAAAAAAATGCCGGCATATCGCCGGCATTTTTCATGACATATTAATTACGCACGCCATGCTTTATAACGGTTAATCAAACCATTGGTGGAGCTGTCGTGGCTGTCGATGGCTTTATCGTCACCCAGCTCTGGCAGAATGCGGTTTGCCAGCTGTTTGCCCAGCTCAACGCCCCACTGGTCAAAGGTGAAGATGTTCAGGATCGCGCCCTGGGTGAAGATCTTGTGCTCGTACAGCGCAATCAGCGCGCCCAGGCTGAACGGGGTGATTTCGCGCAGCAGGATGGAGTTGGTTGGACGGTTGCCTTCGAACACTTTGAACGGCACAACGTGGTCCAGCGTGGCCGGATCTTTACCCTGGTCACGGTATTCCTGCTCAACCACTTCGCGGGATTTACCGAACGCCAGCGCTTCGGTCTGTGCGAAGAAGTTAGACAGCAGCTTCGGATGGTGGTCGGACAGCGGGTTGTGCGTGATCGCCGGGGCGATGAAATCACACGGTACCATTTTGGTACCCTGGTGAATCAGCTGGTAGAACGCATGCTGGCCGTTGGTGCCCGGCTCGCCCCAGATGATCGGGCCAGTCTGGTAATCCACCGCGTTGCCGTTACGGTCAACGTACTTACCGTTGGATTCCATGTTGCCCTGCTGGAAGTAGGCCGCAAAACGGTGCATGTACTGGTCGTACGGCAGGATCGCTTCAGTTTCAGCGCCGAAGAAGTTGTTGTACCAGATCCCGATCAGCGCCAGCAGCACCGGCAGGTTTTTCTCAGGCGCGGTGGTGGAGAAGTGTTTGTCCATCGCATGCGCGCCGGAGAGCAGCTCAACGAAGTTGTCGAAGCCTACGGACAGGATGATGGACAGACCGATTGCAGACCACAGCGAGTAGCGGCCGCCAACCCAGTCCCAGAACTCGAACATGTTCGCCGTATCGATGCCAAACTCGCCTACCGCTTTACCGTTGGTGGACAGCGCCGCAAAGTGTTTCGCCACGTGCTTTTCGTCGCCCGCGGTTTTCAGGAACCAGTCGCGCGCGCTGTGGGCGTTGGTCATGGTTTCCTGGGTGGTGAAGGTTTTGGACGCCACCAGGAACAGGGTGGTTTCCGGGTTCACGTTTTTCAGCACTTCGGCGATGTGGGTACCATCGACGTTAGAGACAAAGTGCATATTGAGGTGGTTTTTGTACGGGCGCAGCGCTTCGGTCACCATGAACGGGCCGAGGTCAGAGCCGCCGATACCGATGTTAACCACGTCGGTGATCGCTTTGCCGGTGTAGCCTTTCCAGCTGCCGGAGATGATCGCTTCAGAGAACGTTTTCATCTTTTCCAGCACCGCGTTCACTTCCGGCATCACATCTTTGCCGTCAACGATGATTGGCGTATTGCTACGGTTGCGCAGCGCCACGTGCAGCACGGCACGGTCTTCGGTGCGGTTGATCTTCTCGCCGGAGAACATGGATTTGATGGCGTCGGCCAGCTCGGTCTCTTTCGCCAGATCCTGCAGTTTTGCCAGCGTCTCTTCGGTAATGCGGTTCTTGGAGAAATCCACCAGCATGAGGTCATCGAAGGTCGCGGAGAACTTGTTGAAACGATCGGCATCTTTCGCGAACAGATCCGCGATGGTGACGTCTTTCATTTCATCAAAATGTTTCTGGAGTGCCTGCCAGGCAGCGGTCTGCGTTGGGTTGATGTTTTTCATTAGCAATACTCTTCTGATTTGAGAATTGTGACTGCGGTCGATTGTAGCGCCTGCAAATAAAAATTGTGATGGTTTTTATGCCATTGCCCTGGTCTGCATCAAACGCAGGTGAAAAGACCCGAAAAGTATAGCTGCTGTCGCGCCCTTCCGGCGTGGCGAAATGTCGGTCAAAAGGGGGTAAAAAGGAGCATAAAATATGGGCCTGTTATAAGTCCTGTTTCTCAGGGGTACCCCCCCATAAAAAATCCGCATAATCCCAGCATTGACAGGACCTCCCCCGCATTTTATTTATAGGGCCGTATTTTGCGCCTGCACCTGTTTTCGTTTCATTCTTGTGCCAAGGTCGCTTATTCATTCCCTGACACGAGGTTGTTATGACGAGTTTTGTGGTCGCCAAGTTTGGCGGCACCAGTGTGGCCGATTACGATGCCATGAACCGCAGCGCCGATGTGGTGCTGGCCGATCCGAATACCCGCCTGGTGGTGCTCTCTGCATCCGCCGGCGTGACGAACCTGCTGGTTTCTCTGTCTGAAGGACTGGAAGCGACAGAACGTTTCGTGAAGCTGGATGCACTGCGCAAAATTCAGTTCGACATTCTTGAACGTCTGCAAAACCCGAACGTGATCCGCGAAGAAGTGGAGCGCCTGCTGGAAAATATCACCACCCTGGCAGAAGCGGCGTCCCTGGCCACCTCTACCGCCCTGACCGATGAACTGGTCAGCCACGGTGAATTGATGTCTACCCTGCTGTTCGTTGAAATTATGCGCGAGCGTAACGTTCAGGCGCAGTGGTTTGACGTGCGTAAAGTGATGCGCACCAGCGATCGTTTTGGGCGCGCTGAACCGGACGTTGAGATGCTGGCCGAGCTCACCAACCAGCAGCTGGCGCCGCGCCTGGCAGAAGGCATGGTGATCACCCAGGGCTTTATCGGCAGCGAAGCGAAAGGACGCACGACCACGCTTGGCCGTGGCGGCAGCGATTACACCGCCGCGCTGCTGGGCGAAGCCCTGCACGCAACGCGCGTGGATATCTGGACTGACGTGCCGGGTATTTACACCACCGATCCGCGCGTCGTTTCCGCGGCAAAACGTATTGATGTGATTGCCTTTGAAGAAGCAGCTGAAATGGCCACCTTCGGTGCAAAAGTGCTGCATCCGGCAACGCTGCTGCCTGCCGTGCGCAGCGATATTCCGGTCTTCGTTGGCTCCAGTAAAGATCCAAAAGCGGGCGGGACGCTGGTCTGCAAGAAAACCGAGAACCCGCCGCTATTCCGCGCGCTGGCCCTGCGCCGCCGCCAGACGCTGGTCACGCTGCACAGCCACAATATGCTGCACTCCCGCGGCTTCCTGGCGGAAGTGTTTGGCATCCTCGCGCGCCATAACATCTCTGTAGATTTGATTACCACCTCCGAAGTGAGCATTGCGCTGACGCTGGACACCACCGGCTCTACCTCCACCGGCGACACCCTGCTGACGCAGTCGCTGCTGATTGAGCTGTCTGAGCTGTGCCGCGTGGAGGTCGAAGAAGACCTGGCGCTGGTGGCCATCATCGGTAACAAGCTGTCTCGCGCCTGCGGCGTGGGCAAAGAGGTGTTCGGCGTGCTTGACCCGTTCAACATCCGCATGATCTGCTACGGTGCCTCCAGCTATAACCTTTGCTTCCTGGTCCCTGCCGATCAGGCCGAGCAGGTGGTGCAGAAACTTCATCAGAATTTGTTTGAATAAAATTCGTTAGCACGATAAACAATACCTATAAGCCGGGCACAGACCCGGCTTTTTCATAACTAAACAACACGACAATACTGCAAGGAATTCACTATGTTATCCGCTATCACCCGGCTGTTCCCGCTATGGGCGCTGCTGCTCTCCGTACTCGCGTATTACACCCCTAACACGTTCACGGGCATTGGTCCGTGGGTCACCACGCTGCTGATGCTGATTATGTTCGGCATGGGCGTGCACCTGAAAATCGACGATTTTAAACGCGTGCTGTCGCGCCCGGCGCCGGTGGCTGCAGGGATCTTCCTGCACTACCTGGTGATGCCGCTCGCGGCCTGGCTGCTGGCGATGGCCTTTAAGATGCCGCCCGATCTCTCCGCCGGGATGGTACTGGTGGGCAGCGTCGCCAGCGGTACGGCATCTAACGTGATGATCTATCTCGCGAAAGGTGACGTGGCGCTCTCCGTGACCATCTCTTCGGTATCCACGCTGGTGGGCGTGATTGCCACACCGCTGTTAACCCGCCTGTACGTGGACGCGCATATTCAGGTGGACGTGATGGGCATGCTGCTTAGCATTCTGCAGATTGTGGTGATCCCGATTGCGCTGGGGCTGGTCATTCACCATCTTTTCCCGCGCGTGGTGAAAGCGGTTGAGCCGTACCTGCCCGCGTTTTCGATGATCTGCATTCTGGCGATCATCAGCGCCGTGGTGGCTGGTTCCGCGTCGCACATTGCCTCGGTGGGCTTTGTGGTGATCGTCGCGGTGGTGCTGCACAACACCATCGGCCTGCTGGGCGGATACTGGGGCGGGAAGCTGTTTGGCTTTGACGAGTCCACCTGCCGCACGCTGGCAATCGAGGTAGGCATGCAGAACTCCGGCCTGGCAGCGGCGCTGGGTAAAATTTACTTCTCACCGCTGGCGGCCCTGCCGGGCGCGCTGTTCTCCGTCTGGCACAACCTGTCCGGCTCGCTGCTGGCGGGCTACTGGTCCGGTAAGCCGATTGATGAGCAACCGAAAAAAGATGCGCTGAAACAGGGTTAATTAACCCGGCTTGCTTTACACTGGAGCCTCCCCATCAGGAGGCTTCAGCAATGGCTACACCACGATTGACCCAGAAAGACATGACGGAAGCCGAGCAGCGTGAACTGAAAACGCTTCTCGACCGCGCCCGCATCGCCCATGGCCGCACGCTGACGAACGCCGAAACCAATCAGGTTAAAAAAGAGTACATCGACAAGCTGATGGCGCAACGTGAGGCTGCGGCAAAAAAAGCCCGCAAGCTGAAAAAAGAGCAGGCTTATAAGCCGGATGCAGAGGCGACCTTTTCCTGGTCCGCCAATACATCAACCCGTGGAAGGCGCTAATCAGCGCCCTTTCTTTTTGCGCCCCGGCTGGGTAAAGCGTTTTCCGTTACCCGGCTTGCCCCGCCCTTTCTCTTCCGCCTGCGGTGCCTTCACCACCGGACGCTTAATCGCCTGCGTTTTCGGTTTGGCTTTAGCTTTCGGCTTCGCTTCGGACGAGGAGTTTTCGATAAGCTTGAACAGCTCGATCAGCTCGTCGTCCGTTAAGTCACGCCACTCGCCCAGCGGGATCCCGGACAGGCTGACGTTCATGATGCGCGTACGTTCCAGCTTCGTCACTTCATAACCAAAATACTCGCACATGCGACGGATCTGGCGGTTCAGGCCCTGCACCAGCGTGATACGGAACGCAAACGGCGCTTCTTTTTTGACCTTGCACTTCTTCGTCACGGTGCCCAGAATCGGCACGCCTGCGCCCATCCCGCGAATGAACTCGTCCGTCACCGGCTTGTTCACCGTAACGATATACTCTTTCTCGTGGTCGTTACCGGCACGCAGAATTTTGTTCACCAGATCGCCGTTGTTGGTGAGGAAAATCAGCCCCTGAGAGTCTTTATCCAGACGGCCAATCGGAAAAATGCGGCTACTGTGGTTCACGAAATCAACGATGTTGTCCCGCTCTCCGTCTTCCGTGGTGCTGACAATCCCAACCGGTTTGTTCAACGCGATAAACACCAGGTCTTCTGCATCACGCGGTTCGATGACCTGACCATTTACTTTAACCACATCGCCAGGGACCACCTGGTCACCAATCGTGGCGCGTTTGCCGTTGAGGAACACATTACCTTGTTCAATGTAACGGTCCGCCTCGCGACGTGAGCAGATCCCGCTCTCGCTAATGTATTTGTTTAATCGGGTTGATTGAGTTGGCAGCATAGTTTCTCCTGTGAAGGGCGAAATATACCTTAGGTATGGACTGGAAAAAAAGATTAGCCGACCGTAACTGAGACGGGTTTTCCAAGTTTACATAACATCATGATCAGCGTATCAAGGGTGAACTTACTGGTTTTGAGGTTCACGACATCAGACACGCGGGGACGAGAGACGTTTAGCCTGGCGGCAGCGTCAGTCTGACGCAGTTTATTCTCCGCAATCCACGAGGAAATTTCCTGCATCAGTTGCCGCTTGATGGCAAGCAACTGCTCAACCTCTTTTTCGGCACTTTCGTGCAACTGTTTAGCTTCACTTTCTTCAAAACCCAGCTCAGCAAAAATGTTCGTTTCTGAAGCTGTCACATGCCGAATTTTTGTATCAACGCGTCTTCCCATTTTCATCCTCTCCGAGCATCAAGCACCGCCTGAAAACGTGCCTTTGCTATGTATTTATCATGGCCTGATGTCCGCTGCGTTTTCTTCTTAAAGCAATGCAGTACGTAAACAGCATCCTCATAACGAGCCAAATAGATGATTCGGTATGCGCCCGTGTCACCGCGTAGCCGTATCTCTGCAACGCCTTTGCCAATCTCTGAGATCGGCTTCCAGTCTGCCGCCTCTAATCCAGCCTGTAATCGATGTAGCTGATACCCTGCTTCCCGCCGGATTTCCTCCGGGAAGCCGAGCAAATCATCGAAGGCACTCCCCATCCATGCAATGGGTCTCATTGCTGGTTTTTCTGACAGCATACCACATCCCTGTATAAAATTTTATACATAAAAGATTACATTGTCTCACGCCACAGGTCTGCTTATGACCTGTGGCGTGACGTTACGTTTTCAGTAGAGTTTGGTCACGCCTCATGGAGAGGATCTGCGAGGCGCTTTCAGAGATTAATACTCATCCCGCTCGTCGTCTTCATCCGGCTGTTCCATCACGCTGTAGGCCACCGCGCAGAACAGCGAGTTAAGACGCTTCATATCCCCCAGCAGCCCCAGGTGCAGGGAGCTGGTCTCGATGCTCTGCACGTTCTGCTGGTGCAGACGCTCAACGTGGGCGTGCGAGTATCGGCGGTTAAGAATGCGGAAGCGATGCTTGTTGCGGCGCAGGCGGCGCGCGCTCGGTACGTCGCTGGAGAAGAAGACCGACATCGCCAGCTTCAGGTTGCTCACCAGCTTTTCGTGCAGCGCTTCCAGCTCCTTCAGCCCTTCCACGGAGAACGCCCGACGCGCGGCCAGGGATTTGTCCGCGATTTCGCTGCCCATACGCTCAACGATGTCCGAGGCCTGCTCAAGGTTAAGCGACATCTCAATGATTTCAGCCCAGCGGCGCGACTCCTCTTCCGCCAGCTCGTCCTGCGGGATACGCGCCAGATAGAGCTTGATGGCGGTATACAGCACGTTGATGTCATCCGCCAGCCTGCGCAGCTCCTTCTCCTCGCGCGGCTCGCCGTGCATCACCTTTTTCAGCCCTTCGAGCATGGTTTCCATCGCGTCGCCCATGCGCAGCGTTTCGCGGGCGGCGTTGGCGATGGCCAGCGCGGGGGTGTCCAGCACGGAGGTATCCAGATGCTTCGGCTTAAGGCGCGCGTCCAGCTCCGGTTCATCACGGATAAGACGCTCGCAGAAGCGGGCCATCGGCGCGGCAAACGGCACCATCGCCAGACAGCGCACCAGGTTATAGAAGACGTGGAAGTAGATCACCAGCTCCGCTTTCGGCAGCGGGAGGTTGTCCATCAGGTTTGCCAGCGGATGGACAAACGGCAGAATAATCAGGCTGCCCACCAGCTTAAACAGCAAACTCCCCAGCGCCACGCGACGGGCGGCAGCATTGGCCGCGCTGTTGTTGAGCATCGCCAGCAGGCCAGAGCCGAGGTTAGCACCGATCACCAGACACAGCGCCACCGGGAAGGAGATCGCGCCCGCGGCGGTGAGCGTGGCCGTCAGCAGCACGGCGGCCAGGCTGGAGTAACTGATGATGGCAAACACTGCCCCGATCAGCGCATCCAGCATGATGTCACCGGTCAACGAGGCGAAGATGACCTGCACGCCGTTCGCCTGGGTGATAGGCGTCACCGCCTGCACAATCAGTTCCAGCGCCAGCAGAATCAGCCCGAGGCCAATGCCCACGCGGCCAAGCTGCCCGGCCCGGGTCTGCTTGCGGCCAAGAAAGAAGATAACCCCAATGAAAATCAGCAGCGGCGACAGCCAGGAGAGATCGAACGTCAGGATACGCGCCATCAGCGCGGTACCGACGTCAGCACCCAGCACGATCACCAGCGCCGGGGCGAGCGCGACCAGATCCTGCGCCACGAACGAGGTGACGAGCATGGTGGTGGCATTGCTGCTTTGCACCAGCGCCGTGACGCCAATCCCCGCGCAGAAGGCGAGCGGCTTCTTCTCAACGCTGCCGCTGAGGACGGTACGTAAGCGCGCGCCGAACACGCGCATCACGCCGGTGCGGACAATATGGGTGCCCCATACGAGCAGTGCGACTGCCGAAAGCAGATGTAACAACGTCAGCACGGAAGTGGGTTCTCCTTATCGTTATAGATTTTATGATTAAGTATAAGGGTTTAAACGTAAGAAAGAGACAGGGCACCGTTGAGGTGCCCTGTTTGTTGTAAGGAAAAGTGACGTTAGTCCGCGTCGTAGCCTAAATTCGGCGCCAGCCAGCGCTCTACCTCTGACACGCTCATGCCTTTGCGCAGGGCGTAATCTTCGATCTGATCGCGCTGCAGCTGCGCCACGGCGAAGTACTTGCTGTCCGGATGACTGAAGTACCAGCCCGACACGGACGCGCCCGGCCACATGGCGAACGACTCGGTGAGCTTCATGCCGGTATGCGCTTCCACGTCCAGCAGTTTCCAGATAGTGCCTTTTTCGGTGTGTTCCGGACAGGCCGGATAGCCCGGCGCCGGACGAATCCCCTGGTAGTTTTCGCGGATCAGCTCCTCGTTGCTGAGGTTCTCATTCGCCGCGTAACCCCAGTACACCTTACGTACGCGTTCGTGCAGGTATTCAGCAAAGGCTTCCGCCAGGCGGTCGGCAATCGCTTTCACCATGATCTTATTGTAATCATCGTGTTGCGCTTCAAACGCGTCCGCCAGGGCGTCTTCTTCCAGACCGCCGGTTACCGCAAAGGCGCCGATATAGTCAGCTTTCCCGCTCAGCTTCGGCGCAACGAAATCCGCCAGGCAGTAGTTGGCAAAGCCCACTTTTTCGGTTTGCTGCCGCAGGTGATGGCTCACGGCCAGCACGTGGGTGCGGGTTTCATCGCGGTAGATTTCCACGTCGTCACCCACGCGGTTCGCCGGGAACAGCCCCACCACGCCGCGCGGGTTGAGGGCTTTCTCTGCGCTCAGCCTGTCGAGCATGTCGTTGGCATCTTTAAACAGGCGTTTCGCCTCTTCGCCTACCACCTCGTCTTCCAGGATGCGCGGATACTTGCCCGCCAGCGACCAGGTCATAAAGAACGGCGTCCAGTCGATGTAGTTGCGCAGCGTCTCGATGCTGGCCGTCACGTCCTGCACGCCCAGACGATGCGCGACCGGCGGCGTATAGCTTGTCCAGTCAAAGGCCAGGTCGTTATCGCGTGCGGCGGCGAGCGTTACCGGCGGCGTGCGCGGTTTTTTGCGCCCGTGCTGCACGCGAACGGTTTCGTACTCCTGGCGAGTGCGCGCCACAAAATCGTCGCGCTGAGTCTCGGAGAGCAGTGCGGAAACCACGCCCACCGTGCGCGAGGCGTTCTGCACGTAAACCGTCGGTCCGCTGTAGTTCTGCTCGATCTTCACTGCCGTGTGCGCTTTCGAGGTGGTCGCCCCGCCAATCAGCAGCGGAATGGTGAAGCCCTGACGCTCCATCTCTTTTGCCACGTTGACCATTTCGTCGAGCGACGGCGTAATCAGGCCGGAGAGGCCAATCAGATCGGCGTTCACTTCGCGCGCGGTCTTGAGGATTTTATCCGCCGGAACCATCACGCCAAGGTCGATAATTTCGTAGTTATTGCACTGCAACACCACGCCAACAATGTTTTTGCCGATGTCGTGCACGTCGCCCTTCACGGTGGCGATAACCATTTTACCGTTGCTGGAGCCCTTCTCTTTGCTGGCTTCGATGAAGGGTTCAAGATAAGCCACTGCCTGCTTCATGACGCGAGCGGATTTCACCACCTGCGGCAGGAACATCTTGCCCTCGCCGAACAGATCGCCAACCACGTTCATGCCGTCCATCAGCGGCCCTTCGATCACCTCAATCGGGCGGGCTGCCTGCTGACGCGCTTCCTCGGTGTCCTGCTCGATGAACTCGGTAATCCCTTTCACCAGCGAGTATTCCAGACGCTTTTTCACGTCCCAGGAACGCCACTCGGCCTGCTGAACATTGGCCGATTCATCCGATTTACTGCCGCGATATTTTTCCGCCAGGTCGAGCATGCGCTCGGTGGCGTCGTCGCGACGGTTGAGGATCACGTCCTCTACGGCATCGCGCAGTTCGGCAGGCAGATCGTCGTAAATCGCCAACTGTCCGGCGTTGACGATGCCCATGTCCATCCCATTGCGGATGGCGTAGTAGAGGAACACGGCGTGGATCGCTTCACGCACCGGGTCGTTGCCGCGGAATGAGAACGAGACGTTCGACACGCCGCCGGAGATCAGCGCATGCGGCAGCTCGCGCTTGATGTCTTCACACGCGCCGATAAAGTCCTGGGCGTAGTTGTTGTGCTCTTCGATGCCAGTCGCGACGGCAAAGATGTTCGGGTCGAAAATAATGTCTTCCGGCGGGAAGCCCACCTCTTCGGTCAGGATTTTGTACGCGCGGCGGCATATCTCAATTTTGCGCTCGCGGGTGTCGGCCTGGCCCACTTCATCGAAGGCCATCACCACCACGGCCGCACCGTAGCGGCGCACCATCTTCGCGTGGTGGATAAAGATATCCACGCCCTCTTTCATCGAGATGGAGTTAACGATGCCTTTGCCCTGAATGCACTTCAGCCCTTTTTCGATGACCTCCCACTTGGAGGAGTCAATCATGATCGGCACGCGGGCGATATCCGGCTCACCGGCAATCAGGTTGAGGAAACGCACCATCGCCGCTTCGGCGTCAAGCATCCCCTCGTCCATGTTGATATCGATAATCTGCGCCCCGCTTTCCACCTGCTGGCGGGCGACGTCCAGCGCTTCGCTGTACTTCTCTTCTTTGATCAGGCGCTTGAACTTCGCGGAACCGGTGACGTTGGTACGTTCACCCACGTTCACAAACAGGCTGTCTTCGCCGATGGTCAACGGCTCAAGGCCGGAGAGGCGACAGGCAACCGGCAGCTCGGGCAACTTGCGCGGTGGCAGCCCGGCGACGGCGTTGCTCATGGCAGCGATGTGCTCCGGCGTGGTGCCGCAGCAGCCGCCGACGATGTTCAGGAAGCCTGACTCGGCCCACTCGCGGATTTGCGCCGCCATGGTGTCAGCATCCAGATCGTACTCGCCAAACGCGTTCGGCAGACCGGCGTTCGGATGCGCGGTAACGTAGCATTCGGCGATGCGCGAAAGCTCCTGCACGTACTGGCGCAGTTCGTCCGGCCCCAGCGCGCAGTTCAGGCCGAAGGAGAGCGCGTCGGCGTGGCGCAGGGAGTTATAAAACGCTTCGGTTGTCTGGCCGGACAGGGTACGCCCGGAGGCGTCGGTGATGGTGCCGGAGATCATGATCGGCAGGTCAACGCCCAGCGCCTCAAACTCCTCTTTCACCGCGTATATCGCGGCTTTGGCGTTGAGGGTATCGAACACCGTTTCAATCAGGATCAGATCGGAACCGCCTTCCACCAGCGCTTTGGTCGATTCACGATACGCCGTAACCAGCTGGTCAAAAGTGATATTACGAAACGCCGGGTCGTTGACGTCCGGTGAAATCGACGCGGTGCGGTTGGTCGGGCCCAGCACCCCGGCAACGTAGCGCGGCTTGTCCGGCGTGCGGGCCGTCCACTCGTCGGCACAGGCGCGAGCGAGCCTGGCCGCCTCATAGTTGATCTCCGCCGACAGGGATTCCATCTGGTAATCCGCCATGGCGATGGTTGTCGAGTTGAAGGTGTTAGTTTCAACGATATCCGCACCCGCTTCAAAGTAGGCATTGTGGATATCCCTGATGACGGACGGTTTGCTCAACACCAGCAGGTCATTGTTTCCTTTCAGGTCGCAGGGCCAGTCGGCGAAGCGCTCGCTGCGGAAATCGTCTTCGCTCAGACGATAGCTCTGGATCATGGTGCCCATGCCGCCGTCCAGCACCAGAATTCGTTCATTTAACTGCGCACGCAGTTGCTCTACTTTGCTGCTCACACTTGCTCCCGACAACGCTCAACAAGGCCAAAAGGCTGCGTTCCATACTGGCACAATCTCGCAGGGTGGAAAAGTCACGCCGCGGTAACATGAGACATGTTCACCATCACTCCTCCGATCAGTCAGGAAAGCGGTTGCAAATTCACCAAATAAAACGAAAATGATTTCCACGATACAGAAAAAGGAGATCGTCATGGTCGCGACCGTTCCCGCCAAACGCGGCAGAAAACCTGCCGCCACCGCCGTTGCACAACCCGGCGGACAGGTTCAATCCCTGACGCGCGGTCTGAAGCTGCTGGAGTGGATAGCCGAGTCGCACGGCAGCGTGGCCCTGACGGAGCTGGCCCAGCAGGCTGGTCTGCCGAACTCCACCACGCACCGCCTGCTGACCACCATGCAGCAGTTGGGTTTTGTCCGCCAGGTCGGCGAGCTGGGGCACTGGGCGGTGGGCGCGCATGCGTTTATCGTGGGCAGCAGCTTCCTGCAGAGCCGTAACCTGCTGGCGATTGTGCATCCGATTCTGCGCAAGCTGATGGAGGAGTCCGGCGAAACCGTCAACCTCGCGGTGCTGGACCAGAGCGACCACCAGGCGATTATCATCGACCAGGTGCAGTGCACGCAGCTGATGCGCATGTCCGCGCCGATTGGCGGCAAGCTGCCGATGCACGCCTCCGGGGCGGGGAAAGCGTTTCTCTCGCAGCTCAGCGAAGAGCAGGTGACGGGGCTGCTGCACCGTAAAGGGCTGCACGCCTACACCCACGCCACGCTGGTGTCGCCGGTGCATCTGAAAGAAGATCTGGCGTTGACCCGCAAGCGCGGCTATTCGTTTGATGACGAAGAACATGCCCTTGGGCTGCGCTGCCTCGCGGCCTGTATTTTCGACGAACATCGCGAGCCGTTTGCTGCGATCTCCATCTCTGGCCCCATCTCACGTATGACCGACGACCGGGTGACCGAGCTGGGCGCGCTGGTGATTAAGGCCGCGAAAGAGGTGACGCTGGCGTACGGTGGGATTCGTTAAACCGCACACAAAACCGCTGCTTGCGGCGGTAAGCGTACACATCTTCCACATGCCCCTTTTTGATCCGCGTTTGTAGCCCGCGCCAGTAGCTGGCGTGGAACAGATCTTCATGCATTTCTTCAAATAACGGCCCGATGCGTGGGTCCGCACACAGCCAGTGGCGAAACTCCTCGGGAAACACATCGCCCGGCGAAACGCTGTACCACGGCTCGCTGGAGAGCTCATCCTCCGGGTAACGGGGCGGCGGGATATCGCGAAAGTTCACCTCGGTCATGTAGCAAATTTCATCGTAATCGTAGAACACCACTCGCCCGTGACGGGTGACGCCGAAGTTTTTAAACAGCATATCGCCAGGGAAGATATTGGCGGCGGCGAGCTGGCGGATGGCGTTGCCGTACTCTTCAATGGCATCACGTAATGCCTGGCCCTCTGACTGTTCCAGCCAGATATTGAGCGGCACCATACGGCGCTCAATGTAGAGATGGCTAATCGCTATTTTATTGCCCAGATCGGTGATTTTCGTCGGCGCTTCCTGCATTAACAGCGACATGAGCGCCGGATCGATCTGCTGCTTATCCAGCACAAAGTTTTCAAACTCCTGGGTATCGGCCATTCGCCCGACGCGATCGTGCTCTTTTACCAGCTGATAGCAGGCGCGGACGTGCGCGGCGGTCATCTCTTTCTGCGGGGCGAATTTGTCTTTTATCACCTTAAAGACCCGGTCGAAGCCCGGCAGCGTGAAAACCAGCATCACCATGCCGCGGATACCTGGCGCTTCGATAAACTGCTCATCCGCCGCGGTGACATAGCGCAGGTATTCCCGGTAACTTTCCGTTTTGGCATGCTTCTGACAGCCAATCGCCATATACAGCTCGGCGGTGGTTTTGCCCGGCAGGATCTCGCGCAGCCACTCCACCAGGGCGGCAGGCAGCGGGGCGTACACCATGAAATAGGAGCGGGCGAAGCCAAATACGATGCTGGCCTCGGCGCTGGTGGTCAGGCAGGTATCGACAAACAGTTCGCCGTCGTCGGTACGGTGAATGGGCAACAGAAACGGCACAATGGCCGTCGGCGTAACCAGTTTGCCCACCAGCCAGGCGGCCTTATTCCGGTAGAACAGCTCGTTGGCCACCTGCAAATGGCTGCGGCTGAGCACCTCCTCGCCGTAGGTTTCACGAAGATGCGCATGGATATAGCCGATATCCCGGAGCTTGTTCTCCCACGGCAGGCGCAGCGGCAAATCCGTTAAGATGCGATGCAGGAGCTTTTCCCACCCGCGATCGGGGAAAAAATCTTTCGCCAGCGGACGCGGAATGGTACGGAAGCGGCGCTCAGGCTGGGAGCTGAAGATAAATAACCGCTCAGGAGATAATGAGCGGTGGTCAAATAACCGGCAATAGACGGAGTTGAAAAAGCTCTCCGCAATCTCGAAGCGAGGGTAATCGGGTAACAGATGGGTGTAATGCTCTTTCACGCGCAGTAAAAATGCCGCGTCCGGGCTTTTACCGTCGGTAATACAGCGCAGCTGCTCCACCACCAGACCCACATGATGGTCATAGAGATGAATACGCTGCTTCATGGCCTGCTGAACCGCATGCCAGTCTGCATGTTCGAAGCGCTGCTGCGCGCCGGAGGTCACTTCCAGAAAACGGCCATACTGGGCATCAAAGCCCTGCAGAATGGTTTGGGCAATCAGCAATTCCAGGCCACGCGACATATATTCCCCCTCACCCCGTCCCTCTCCCCGGAGGGGAGAGGGGGAAAAGTTTAGAACTGTGCTTCTTCGGTTGACCCCGTTAAGGCGGTAACGGATGAGGTGCCTCCCTGGATGATGGTCGTCACGTTATCAAAGTAGCCCGTACCCACTTCCTGCTGGTGAGAAACAAAGGTATAGCCGTCTTTACCAGCGGCAAACTCCGGCTGCTGCACCTTCTCAACGTAGTGCTTCATGCCCTCCCCCTGCGCGTAAGCGTGCGCCAGGTCGAACATGTTGAACCACATGCTGTGGATGCCTGCCAGGGTGATGAACTGGTACTTGTAGCCCATATCCGACAGCTGCTGCTGGAAGCTGGCGATGGTTTTGTCATCCAGCTTTTTCTGCCAGTTGAAGGACGGCGAACAGTTGTAGGCCAGCAGTTTGCCCGGGTATTTCGCATGAATCGCATCGGCAAAGCGCTTCGCCAGCGCCAGATCCGGCGTGGACGTTTCACACCAGACCAGGTCGGCGTAAGGGGCATATGCCAAACCGCGGCTGATGGCCTGTTCGATACCGGCATGCGTGCGATAGAACCCCTCGCTGGTGCGCTCGCCGGTAATAAATTCGCTGTCGTACGGATCGCAGTCAGAGGTGATCAGGTCTGCCGCATCCGCATCGGTACGGGCAATCACCAGCGTCGGCACGCCGAGCACGTCAGCAGCGAGACGCGCGGCAACCAGCTTCTGAATCGCTTCCTGGGTCGGGACGAGAACTTTTCCGCCCATATGCCCGCACTTCTTCACCGACGCCAGCTGGTCTTCGAAGTGAACGGCCGCTGCACCGGCCTCAATCATCGATTTCATCAGTTCGAAGGCGTTCAGCACGCCGCCGAAGCCCGCTTCCGCATCCGCCACGATCGGCAGGAAGTAATCAATAAAACGCGGATCGTTGGGCTCAATGCCTGCGGCCCACTGGATCTGATCCGCGCGGCGGAAGGTATTGTTGATCCGATCCACCACCGACGGTACCGAGTTGGCCGGATAAAGAGATTGATCCGGATACATGCTGGAGGCCAGGTTGGCGTCCGCCGCGACCTGCCAGCCGGAAAGGTAAATGGCTTCTATGCCGGCCTTCGCCTGCTGCAATGCCTGGCCGCCGGTCAGCGCACCGAGGCTGTTGATATAACCCTTTTTGGAGCCACCGTGCAGCAGCTTCCACATTTTCGCCGCACCGTTCTGTGCCAGCGTGCATTCCGGGTTGACCGAGCCGCGTAATTTCACCACGTCCTCCGCGCTGTAAGGACGGCGGATGCCTTCCCAGCGCGGTTGAGTCCACTCTTTCTTTAATTCTTCGATTTGTTGGGTACGGGTTTTCATGTGCAGATGCTCCATATTGTTATGTGGTGAGTTACGCCAGGAAGCGGTAGCCCGGCAGGGTCAGGAAGTCGATTAAGTCATCTGATGTGGTGATTTGCTCCATCAGGCGCGCTGCGTCGTCAAAGCGTCCGCTGCTGAAGCGGTGTTCGCCCAGCTCGTCCTGGATGACCCGCATCTCTTCGGCCAGCATCTGACGGAACAGGGCTTTGGTGACCGGCTTGCCGTTGCTGAGCGTTTTTTGATGGTGGATCCACTGCCAGATAGAGGTGCGCGAAATTTCCGCCGTGGCAGCATCTTCCATCAGGCCGTAGATAGGCACGCAGCCGTTGCCGGAGATCCACGCTTCGATGTACTGGACCGCGACGCGAATATTGGCACGCATCCCCTCTTCCGTTCGCTCGCCCGCGCACGGTGCCAGCAGCTGTTCTTCAGCCGTTGGGGCATCTTCTTCGCGCGTGACAAACAGCTGATTTTTGTTATCGCCGAGTACGCGATTGAAGACCTCCATCGCCGTATCGGCCAGGCCCGGATGGGCAATCCACGTGCCGTCGTGACCGTTACGGGCTTCCAGCTCTTTATCGGCTTTCACCTTGTTGAGCACCTGATTATTGCGCTCCGCGTCTTTGCTCGGAATAAAGGCCGCCATGCCGCCCATCGCAAAGGCACCGCGCTTGTGGCAGGTTTTAATCAGCAGACGCGAATAGGCGCTCAGGAAGGGTTTATCCATGGTCACGACCTGGCGGTCCGGCAGCACGCGGTCGGGATAATTTTTCAGGGTTTTGATGTAGCTGAAGATATAGTCCCAGCGTCCGCAGTTCAGGCCGACAATGTGGTCGCGCAGGGCATGCAGAATTTCATTCATCTGGAACACGGCGGGCAGCGTTTCAATCAGCAGCGTGGCCTTGATCGTGCCGCGCGGCAGGTTGAATCGATCTTCCGCGTAGCTAAATACTTCGCTCCACCAGGCGGCTTCCTGCCAGGCCTGCGTTTTTGGCAGATAGAAATAGGGACCGCTACCTTTTGCCAGCAGGTTTTTGTAGTTATGGAAGAAATAGAGTGCGAAATCAAACAGGCTGCCCGGAATGGCTTCTCCACGCCATGTGACATGTTTTTCAGGCAGGTGCAGACCTCGTACGCGACAGATCAGCACCGCCGGATTCGGTTTGAGCTGGTAGATTTTCCCGGCTTCGTTGGTGTAGCTGATAGTGCCGTTGACGGCATCGCGCAGGTTGATCTGCCCGTCGATAACTTTGTTCCAGTCCGGGGCCAGCGAGTCTTCAAAATCGGCCATAAAGACTTTAACGTTGGCGTTCATGGCGTTGATCACCATTTTGCGCTCTACCGGACCAGTGATCTCAACGCGACGATCCTGTAAATCTTCAGGAATGCCGCGGATTTTCCACTCACCACGACGAATGGAAGCAGTTTCCGAAATAAATCCTGGCAACTTGCCGTTATCGATTTCCTGCTGTTGGTGAATGCGTGCCGCCAGCAGCTTATTGCGCTGCGGCGTAAAGCGGGTCACCAGCTCAGTCAGAAACTCTACCGCTTCGGCCGTCAAAACCTGCTGTTCTTGCTCACCATTCGGCTGGGTAAAGGTCAATTCATCGACCGTGGTTGCCTGTTGAGTCATCGTTCTGCTCCTCATCAAAGATCCAAAATCACGCCCCCAATGCGAACGAAAGATCGTTGTGTAGTTTTCGCTCAGCAGAATTAAGACTATCTATAATTTTTCCAAAATCAAAAACAATTTCCATTTTAATTTTAATTACAGCGCAACATGATGATTAATATAGAGTTAAAGTTTCCTGGTATTTTGAACAGGATTTCGGAAATAAAAAAGGCACCCGAAGGTGCCTGATCTGAATAGCTGAAACGCTTTAGGATCGTTTAATGCAGACGATTACTCCAGCGTCGGATTCATGTGGCGAAGATCGTACGGCGTAATCTGGTAGACGTAATAGTTGAGCCAGTTAGTGAACAGCAGATTTCCGTGGCTGCGCCAGGTGGCTCCTGGTTTGTTTTGCGGATCATTTTTCGGGAAATAGTTGTACGGGATATCCGGATTAAGACCCGCTTCGACATCACGGAAATACTCTGATGCGAGAGTATCGGGATCATACTCAGGATGACCGGTAACGAACGCGATACGTTTGTCTTTACTGGCAAACAGGTAGGCATCCCCGTCTTCCGTTTCGGCCAGGATCTCCAGATCGGTGTAATCACGAATCAGCTGGGCCGGAAAATCGGCGTAGCGGGAATGCGGGGCCAGGAAGGTGTCATCAAAACCACGCGTCAGCAGCGCGTGTGGATGAAGAATGTGGTGTTCGTATACGCCGGAGAGCTTTTGAGTGCGGGTTTGCTTGGGAATACCGTAGAGAATGTTGAGTGCGGCCTGTACCGCCCAGCAGACAAACAGCGTTGACGTGACGTGATCTTTTGCCCACTCCAGCACCTGTTTGATCTGCGGCCAGTAAGCAACATCGTTAAATTCAACCAGACCGAGCGGCGCGCCTGTCACAATCAGTCCGTCGAAGTTTTCCCCCCGAATATCTTCGAAGTTACAGTAGAAGTTATTCAGATGCTCAGAGGGCGTGTTACGTGACTCGCGGGCATCAATACGCAGCAGTTGAATATCGACCTGCAGCGGGGAGTTCGACAGCAGACGCAGAAACTGATTCTCCGTCTCAATCTTTTTCGGCATCAGGTTGAGGATGAGAACCTTCAGCGGGCGAATTTCCTGACCTGTCGCGCGTGAAGCCGTCATCACGAAGACGTTCTCTTCACGTAAGAAATTGACGGCTGGTAGCTCGTCCTGCACCCGAATCGGCATAACCTTACTTCCTCACAATATACGTATAAACGTTTAGACATCCAGACAGCTAACGATACCCAGAAATGGTATGAATGTCGAGCCTGCAAGTCGAAGGTGAGAAAGTTTCAGGGAGAGGGAGAAAAACAAAAGCAAAAAACCCCGCACCTTACGGTACGGGGTTCTTCTTAATTGATGCCTGGCAGTTCCCTACTCTCACATGGGGAGACCCCACACTACCATCGGCGCTACGGCGTTTCACTTCTGAGTTCGGCATGGGGTCAGGTGGGACCACCGC
>NZ_MJAA01000120.1:0-626 GCF_001743375.1 Enterobacter sp. IF2SW-B1
TAATATATCTGTTGCTAAATAAATAGAAGCAAACATGACATTACCTAAAGTTGCTGAAATACCAAAGAATTCTACAGTTTTAATCACTTGTATGTTGGCAATGATCGTGCCAATTGCAACCCATGCAATTAAACCTTGTTTACCAAAAAAGCGATACATAAGTACCATAAGCACGAACGTTGCAATAAAYGTAACTAGTCCTAAAATTTCATTATACATATTAAAATGTCCTCCTAAATTTTGATCATGCGGGTGTTTAGAAACCGCTCAATAAATAACTTACTCATTTTACTGAAAAATCGTTTGCGATGCAATAGCATTTGAATATAAATACATTTTACGTATAGAATTGTAAAAGGTTTCATTCAAATCTTAGGGTCAAAAATGTTATAATATTTTTATGTCAAATTTAAAACAGTAACACTTATTTACAAGGTTGCAATATTTTGAAGTAATAAAGGAAGTGTCGCGTATTTTAACTTTTTCAGAGCAAAATGCACTCGTGAAAATAGATAATTTAATGAATACTTATTGCAATCAATGTCCAATCAAAACTCGTCTGCGTAAATTAGAGGGGAAAACGAAGGCGCATCATTTTTGTATCAATGAGTGTTCAATAGGGAAAG
>NZ_MJAA01000121.1:0-615 GCF_001743375.1 Enterobacter sp. IF2SW-B1
TCTGTTTTAACTTTAGTAGCTTCTTCTATAACTTTTTGAGTAACACATCTTGAGATAAAACACGACTCATCAACAATTGATGTTTTAGCAGTAAAAGTGCCATTGCATTCTAAGCATTTAAAACGTTGTTTAGCTAAGTTGAGGTATGTGTTATACCCTTGAGTTTTAAGTAAAGTAATACGAGAAACACGCTTACCATGTTTATGAATTTGTCCTTCATTTTTAACACCACAACAATAACAGGCCGAAGGCTTATACGTTAGTACAGCATTAACCACTGTTGCTTTTTTTCCTTTGATAATGCCGTCAATTTCTTGGTTTATATAATTTATATTTTCATCTTTTATTCTTAGTAATTCTAAGGTATCATTACACATAGGCGCACTTGTCTCCTTTAGTTTGGGTTTGGTCACTTTAAATTATAGAGGCAATTGCGCTTTTTGTGTATTAAAAAAAGCAGGAAGTTTTACCTTCCCACCATAAAAGATGAAGAACCAATTTTTTATGCTATTTTGGATATCATGAGACGATACGATGATGATTTATAAAAATTTATTTGCCAGATACATACTAATCAAAGCTATAAGAATGATTGCACCAACAAATGCTATGAAA
>NZ_MJAA01000122.1:0-614 GCF_001743375.1 Enterobacter sp. IF2SW-B1
ACACTACTTTAAATTGCATTCTTGTATAATTCAGTTGATCACATTTCATCACCTAATATACCCCTACGCATCCCACGTTCACTCGCTGTCGTATCCGCGTTATAGAAAATATCACTTGATAACACATTACCTACATGATGACGTACACCTTTGTCACGTGCTGTTTCAACTGCTTTTTCTAATAACTGATAAGAAGCAATTGGCGCAAAATGACCTGGTAATTGATATTGTTGAACGTAATTTGAATCAGTAGAGATAACTGTATCAGTAGAGATAACTGTAAAATGTTCTTAATATTGTCAAAATGTAATGCTTGAAAGCGCTTTTAAAAAATATTATTATATAMATGGTTAGACAAATAGACAAATCACTATACAAATATTGGGAGGAATATTTTATGAAATCAACACCACACATTAAACCAATGAATGACGTCGAAATTGCAGAAACGGTTCTATTGCCAGGAGATCCGTTAAGAGCTAAGTTCATTGCAGAAACATATTTGGAYGATGTGGAACAGTTCAATACAGTGCGAAATATGTTTGGTTTTACCGGAACATATAAAGGTAAAAAAGTTTCTGTCATGGGTTCAGGAATGGGTATGCCATCTATTG
>NZ_MJAA01000123.1:0-612 GCF_001743375.1 Enterobacter sp. IF2SW-B1
TTATAGAAACCACTGTCTAATGTCATATTATCTGCATCTTTAATAACACCTGTTGTTGTTAAACCATTAGAATCTTTATCTTCAGCTGTAGTATTTTTAACCGTTGGCGTGTAATTATAGAAACCACTGTCTAATGTCATGTTATCTGCATCTTTAATAACACCTGTTGTTGTTAAACCATTAGARTCTTTATCTTCAGCTGTAGTRTTTTTAACCGTTGGCGTGTAACCTGCTGGTGTTTCAAATTCTACTGTATAGTTGCCATTATCTAAATCTGTAAATTTGTATTTACCCGAGGCATCAGTAGTAGTTGTACCAATAACTTTTCCAGTACTATCTTTTAATGTAACCTTAACATCTTTGATACCAGGTTCATTAGCATCTTGGATACCATCTTTATTTGTATCTTCCCATACATAGTCACCWAGATTATATTTAGGTTCTTTATAAAAACCAGTGTCTAAAGACATATCATCTTTACCATTAATTTTAACAGTAATCGAACTACCATTTGAGTCTTTTTCACCATCAGTTGTTCCATTTTCTTTTGTTGGAAGATATCCAGCTGGCGTTTCGAATTTAACTGTATAAGTTTCTCCGTCTTTCAAACCA
>NZ_MJAA01000124.1:0-608 GCF_001743375.1 Enterobacter sp. IF2SW-B1
AATATTTTCACGCTTTCCTGTTCTATAATTATCCAGCACATAAACATCATAGTCTTGCCTCAAAAAATCTACTAAATGAGACCCTATAAATCCTGCCCCACCAGTTATCAAAACTTTTTCAATATTTTCWCGCKTWCCTGTTMTATAGTTATCYAGMACATAAACATCATARTCTTGGCTGAAAAAATCAACTAAATGAGACCCGATAAATCCTGGCCCACGGGTTATCAAAACTTTTTCCAAATAAATTAGATAGTGGTGTCATTAAAAATATATCACAAAAACATAAAGTATTGTAAGCTTTTTATCGATATTTTTTATTTATAAAAATAAAAGGAGATAACTTTGTGAATTTTTATGCAGATAAATTAGATAGTGGTGTTTTATGATGTTTTAGCGTAACTATGCTGGGTGCTAAGTGATTAAGCTTTCAACTGATGCATTAGACTGTGACATCATAACTCACTTAAGAACTTCGGTTATTAATTTTCTATCAATACAATCCCTTCTAMGTCCACTAAAAAATCCTTACCGCTAAGTGATTMAACTTAACAATAAGGATTTATTTATCATTAGTGGATGATTATTAACGGAATCTCATACCACCA
>NZ_MJAA01000125.1:0-604 GCF_001743375.1 Enterobacter sp. IF2SW-B1
TAATTTCACAATGCGAATCATTTGGCGTACAAACATGGATAACATCAATCGTGTCATCTTTTAACAATGCTTTGTAATCATCATAAACCTTTGCATTGTCAGTACCGTATGCTTCTGCCGCACACGCTGCTTTCGAAATGTCTACGTCACAAAATGCAGTCATTTCAACATTTTCAACTTTTTGTAAACTTGGCATGTGCTTGCCATTCGCAATACCACCACACCCAATGATTCCAACTTTAATCGTCATCATAACGTCCTCCTTTAAATCTTTATCGTCATTAGTGCGTATGTCGAGCCTTAAACATCAATCAACGTTCTAGGCTATACAATGTTATATTGGTGAGCCCTCAACATAAGAAATACTTTTTCTTTAGAAACTAGTATTTCTTATACATGAGTTTTACTCATGTATTCCTATTTTTAGGTACATATTAGCTGTGGCTAGTTTGTAAGAGCCACTACACAATAAATTCATTAGTGGCTCTTTACTATTTCTGCCCCGCTCCCAATTTCAAACTAACCTTTTGTCGCACCTGTTGTTAAACCTGATACTAAGTAGCGTTGCAAGAACAAGAATACGATTGCTATAGGTACTGCAATC
>NZ_MJAA01000126.1:0-600 GCF_001743375.1 Enterobacter sp. IF2SW-B1
AACAATACCGTCTCAATAATCACTTTTACCGTGCGACCTTTCGCAGCTTTAACCACTGCTTCAATATCTTGTTGTACATCATCAAAACGTCCATCTTTTAATGCGCCGATGTTGATAACCATATCAATTTCATCTGCACCATTTTGAATTGCATCTTCTGTTTCAAATGCTTTCGTTGCAGTTGTCGATGCACCTAATGGGAATCCTATTACCGTACAAACGAGCACATCTGAATCAGCTAGTCGCTCTGCTACATATTTAACATGCGTTGGATTCACACATACAGATTTAAAATGGTATGCTTTCGCTTCATCGATGATTTGATCGATTTGCGTACGTGTTGACTCAGGCTTCAGTAAAGTGTGATCAATCAATTTTGCACTATTCATTTTCTATCTCCTCCTTTATGGTTGATTATAAAAATACGGATGTAAATTAGTTGATTGAGCGTCAGGTTCATTTAAATATCAGGTTAGATGTCCGCTTCTCATGCAAGCGCCTACATATAACATCACATTAATCCCTTTCGCATAAACAAACAATACAACCGAACATGATATCTCCACTCTGCACCATGACTCGCCACCAAGCTAACCACGA
>NZ_MJAA01000127.1:0-598 GCF_001743375.1 Enterobacter sp. IF2SW-B1
ATAATAAAACCCTTAGCTAGATTGAAAATGGGAAGCATATAAAACCCTTAGCTAGATTGAAAATGGGAAGGGGTTTTTATCTTTAATGAATGACTTCCTTTAAATACTCAGTAATTTCATCGCCTTCTTCAGCATTTACACCTAAATAATTTCATCGCCTTCTTCAGCATTTACACCTAAAATATGAGCGATATAGCCTTCTTCTTTTAAATCATCAGTACCGATAATACCGAATTTATTTGTTTGCATATTAAGTACGAGTGTCTTACCATAATGTCTATTTGTATTGACTAACATTAAATCATATCGACCATGCTCGCCAACAACACCAACAAACTGAACTTGCCTCTCTTCGTTGTCATCATATAAATACATATCAATCATTTTGTAGCGACTCCTTTTAAAAGTAGTAAAGTTAGTATAACGACAAATGAAGGTGACAAGGAAATTATGATAATATATAAGCGAGAGGTGACAAGGAATGTATTTTGTAGACAAAGATAAACTAACTCAGAAATTAGCCTATTTACAAGCATTAACTGATGATTACCATGAGAGTAAGCACAATCGTTATGCATTTGAACGCATTGCTCAAATA
>NZ_MJAA01000128.1:0-595 GCF_001743375.1 Enterobacter sp. IF2SW-B1
TACGATAAAGATAAAGTCATTCAAATATGGCCAGAATTTGATATTGATGGTGCGGTCGATACGATAAAGATAAAGTCATTCAAATATGGCCAGAATTTGATATTGATGGTGCGGTCGAGTTGCAATATACATTTAGATTGATTCAAACTGGCGCTGATGGTGCATTAATTGAGCAAATCATATTAACTGATGATATGTTAGACAGTCCTTTAGAGATACCTACGAAACCATTTGATGCTTATATAAGTGTGACTGTTAAGGCGCGAGGGAACGGGACGGTACATTTAGGACCTATACACAAACGATGGTCTAGATTAGACATGGGTCAATTTTTACTCGGTGGTAGTCGTTTCGTAGATAGTCAACGACAGGAATTTATTTATTATTTCCACCCTGGTGATATGAAACCACCACTAAACGTATATTTTAGTGGTTATCGAACAGCGGAAGGTTTCGAAGGGTATTATATGATGAAACGTATGAATGCACCGTTTTTACTAATCGGCGATCCTCGTGTTGAAGGTGGTAGCTTTTATATCGGTTCATCTGAATATGAACAAGGTATTATCAATGTTATTGACGAGACATTAGAAAA
>NZ_MJAA01000129.1:0-593 GCF_001743375.1 Enterobacter sp. IF2SW-B1
TGTGATAATTTGCTCTACTGTTGTTGCCATTTCAACATTTTGTGGGTACGGCATACCATGCGATATAATTGTTGATTCTAATGCTACAATCGGTTGATTGTTCTCCCGTGCTTGCTGAACTTCTCGAGAATACTCAATATACTTTTGTAAATTTGCCATTTTTATAATCCTCCATATCGTGATAAAGTTGCTGTTGATCTAGGTTTTGCCTAACTGTATATTTCGTTTCTATCGTTTTCTTTGCGTTAACCATACCAGCAATTAATATATCTTCAGTAGACATCCCATTTAACCAGCTATACACTACTGCAGCACAGAATGAATCACCTGCACCTGTAACATCTTTCACACTATTTGATGGCATAACTGACTTGATGATTTCTTCCTCACCACTTCGATAAATGAGTTCTTTCACGCCATTTGTCACAATAACATTTTTAACACCTAAATCATTCCAGCGTTTAGCAGCTATTTTTAAATCATCAGTAGATTCTATTTTTAAATTTAAGTATGTTTCTGTTTCATCTTTATTCGTGATAATCCCATCAATAGCATGTAATGCATCACGCATCTTTTCCATTTTTGGGGAAGAA
>NZ_MJAA01000013.1:0-135872 GCF_001743375.1 Enterobacter sp. IF2SW-B1
GTGGCCGAGCTCGCGCAGGTTTTGCTCGCCCACGCCGCCGACGGCGGTCACCGCATAGCGCGCCTCGCCCAGCCCCAGCTGGCTCCCGGCCCCCACCTCGCCGTTCAGTTCGCCGCGGCAGAGCATACAGCAAAACTCTCCGATATCCGCAGTGCCGGGGGACTAAGTATCATTACTGAGATGACTCTTATGTCTTGAATACACAGTCACTAATCTCACCTTTGATCAATGTCATTATGTTCAATAGTTGATCTTCCTACAGAAGTCTGCAGTTAAATGTTCTTTTTCAGAGATCGTCTGGGAATTAAAAAAATTTTGCTCTTCAGTTTAACTGATGTCTGACTGACATTATTTTTGATTTGATATTAATATCAATTATTTAAATACAAATGAGTCGTTAATGAATTTCAGAACCTGTAATAATCACTGTCTTCTTGAACAGTATACTCTGACGTGATAGTTTCAAAATATTACTGTTATTTGGGACGAATCTCATGGCGACTTCTGTATTGGCTAACTGGCATGGTCATGATTATCAGGCTCGATATTTCTGGATTGAGGCATCCAGACTTAAAAATCCCGATCAGGGTTTCGTATCAGAAGTTTCCTATGAGGCCGACGGCCCTAAAGCTTTTGATGACGTAATTACACGTTATAACCCTCCCCGCCGCAGCACTGGGCCCGAACGAATTCAGGCCGATTACTATCAAATCAAATTTCACGTTACACAGGCTACAAGTTTTGGTTTTGAAGACCTGATTGACCCGGCCTTCATTGGCGCTAAGACCTTCTCAATTCTTGAAAGGCTACAAGAGGCAAAGAGCACTGCGCCTGCCAACTCTGCTTTTAATCTTGTCACGACAGATCGAATTATTGATGCAGACCCACTTGGTGAAATAATCAGCAATGTGGATGGCTCATTACGACTCGATAAACTGTTCGATGGCACGACTGACATTAGCCGAAAGGGAAAGGTTCGCAAGCTCTGGCGTGAACATCTCAAGCTCTCCACAGACCAGGAACTGGAGCAGGTGCTGACAGGGTTTTACATCCATCAGTCACAGCCCACACTTGAAGCGATGCGTGAAAAAGTTAATACCTGCTTCCAGATCATTGGCCTGATTACCTGCGAAACCAGTTCTGACTTTCGGTTCGATGCAGCTGCTCGTGCTTTACGCAGTCAGGGACGTTACCGCTTTACACGTGAACAATTCACAGCCCTGTGCGTGGAAGAAAATTGGCTCAGGGCGGAACCACCTGAAAACTTCAGAAGTGTTGCGCTGCGCTCCTTCAGCGATGGGCCACTGGACATCATGGATGCGCTTCCGGAACACACACTATCTCTGCTTTCTCTCTTCGAAGGTCGATTTCCCTCCCCAGGCATTGAGTGGAATGATGTTATTAAGCCCCAAGTAGAAACCTTCCTCACAGGTATAAGGCAGACGGAGCGTAAAGTTCGGCTGTATCTAAATACCCACAGCTCCATTGCAATGCTTGCCGGAAAATGTCTTGGTCACAAGTCAGGCGTAGAAATCGAACTGGTCCAGAAAGGGAGATCGGGCGACTCTATCTGGTCTGAATACGAACCCCACAACGAACCTGCTGCGGTTATCGAGATCGAGACTATCGGAACCGGAAGCGATGTTGCAGTAGTGCTCAGCATTGCGAGAAATGCGCTGCCAAAAGCGCAAGCTTACATACTCGCAAATCAGCCTGACATAGGACGGATCATTCATGTCACCCCTGCAAACGGATACGGGCAACGATCTGTGAAAAACGGTTCACATGCCGTAGCGCTTGCCGAACAAATATCCGATGCCGTCACGGATGCAAATTTACCGGTTGAGGCAAGCCTGCATATTTTCAGCGCTGCGCCAAATGCCGTTAATTTTTATCTTGGCCAGCACACCGATTTTCTGGGGACATGCGTCTTTTATGAGTTTGACTTTCAACGCCAACGAGATGGCTCCTACCTTCCTTCATTTAAGGTTTAATCATTATGGAACTTCAACCTCAGTTCAACGAATTTTTAGCAAATATCAGGCCGACTGATACACAGAAGGAAGACTGGAAAAGTGGTGCAAGGACACTGCGCGAGCGCCTGAAGAATTTCGAACCACTCAAGGAAATTGTCGTATCAACGTTCCTGCAGGGCAGCATTCGTCGTTCAACGGCAATCCGTCCGCTCGGCGATAAACGCCCTGATGTTGATATTGTCGTGGTTACCAATCTTGACCATACCTTGATGTCTCCCACTGATGCAATGGACCTGTTCATCCCATTCCTCGACAAGTATTACCCGGGTAAATGGGAAACTCAGGGGCGCTCTTTTGGTATTACCCTCTCCTATGTCGAACTGGACCTAGTGATCACCGCCATCCCTGAGTCAGGGGCAGAAAAAAACCATCTTGAGCAACTCTATAAGTCAGAGTCAGTTCTGACTGTTAACTCTCTGGAAGAGCAAACTGACTGGCGCCTGAATAAAAGCTGGTCCCCCAATACGGGATGGTTGTCTGAGAGCAGCAGCGCGCAGGTAGAGGACGCCCCCGCTTCAGAATGGAAAGCGCACCCGTTAGTGCTACCTGACAGGGAAAAAAATGAGTGGGGCCGAACTCATCCTCTCGCGCAGATCAGATGGACCGCTGAGAAAAACCGCGTTTGCAACGGTCACTACATTAACCTTGTCAGGGCGGTGAAATGGTGGCGACAACAGAACAGCGAAAACCTGCCGAAATACCCTAAAGGCTATCCGCTGGAGCATCTGATTGGTAACGCGCTGAATAATGGAACCACCTCAATGGGCAAAGGTCTTGTTCAGCTGTTGGACACTTTTTTGTGCCGTTGGGCAGACATTTACAGCCAGAAAGGTAAGCCGTGTTTGCCAGATCACGGCGTTGAAGAGCATGACGTGATGGCGCGCTTATCAACCGACGATTTCTGTTCATTTTATGAGGGTATTGCGGGGGCGGCGGAAATTGCCCGTAACGCGCTGGCCTCTCAGGATCCTCAGGAAAGTGCAGAACTATGGCGTAAACTGTTCGGAGCCAAGTTTCCTTTACCCGGTCCTCAGGGCGGCGATCGCAATGGCGGATTTACAGTGCCAAGTAAACCAGCGGAACCACAGAAAACCGGGCGCTTCGCTTGAGTACAGTCATTCAGCAGGTGCCACGAGAGCTGCAGGCAGCGTTCACCCTTATCAATAATGATCCCAGGATGTGGACGAACAATGCTTGGGTGCTTTCTGCTGACAAGAGATGGTCGCTTAAATTCACCGCCAGGCTTTCCGTACCCGGCTCCAGCTTCATGCCAGACCACAGCGTCTGGCATCTGGTCCTCTGGCAGGAAGAGGCTCAGATACGCATAGAGGTCTATCCCGATAAATCGGAAGGTATATCTGCAACGTTTCAGCACCAAAACTACAACTTTTCGGATGCGTCTACCCGTGGATGGACATCAGGAAATCCGTGCCTTGAGAATACGCCCGCCGCATTTGGTCGTAACTTATGGGGGCAGGAACCCGAAGCATTACTCGACAGAATCAGATGGCGACTCAGCAGGCTGCTACTCTGGATTGACGCCGCTGCACAGGAAAAACTGGTTACAACCGGGGATGCTGTTGAACTCCCCGCCTTCCCCGGTCAGTCACCCTTTACTGTGATCGGTTTTAGCGAACAGACTGATGATCTCCCTTTCTGGACATCGAAAACAGGAGAATGGGGGTTTGCAAGCAGCACTGGATTGCCTGGTGCGAGCGGTACCCGCTTTTTGCGTGAGTTTTTTGATAACAAAGGAAAGCTAATCCGGACAACCAAATGGTCCCCGTTCATGCGCAGAGGCACGAGAACAACGAACGCTGTGTGGTCTGTTTTGCCTACACTCCCCGTTCTGGCTCCTTGGCAGGCACCCAGGACCTGGCAGGAGCTCAGCCATTGCTTCGCACAATGGGGATTATCACTGCCGGACCTTTTTTCAGATATTGGGCGTTCTGTCAGAGCCCTGCGCAAGCAACGCGCGCCCGGATTACTCTTGCTGGGTTTTCCGCTGGAAAACAAAATTGGAGCTGAGCCAGCGCGCATTCACTGGCTGGCGCTGCGTCTGACCGGTCTCAGTAATACGATGACAAAGCGCCCCGGATTCCGCCCAACGGAACGGAATCGCAGAGCTTGGGATCGCGAACAGCCACTTTCACAAGAGCCCATAAGGTGGGTGAGGACGCAAAACTGGGCTGCCGACCAGCTCAGAACACGTGGCGAAGCAGCCAACGACATTCGCAGTAAAAAGGTGCTGATAATCGGTGCAGGCTCACTGGGCAGTATGATTGCAGAAAACCTGATGCGCATGGGTGTTGTCAGCCTCGGCATTCTGGACGCAGACCTCCTACAGACCGGAAATCTTAGCCGTCACGCCCTGACAATGACGTCAGTTGGCCATAATAAAGCGGCCGCGCTGGTTGAGCATCTGAATCGTATTCTGCCTGACGCAAGTGCACGTTCATTCAGCTGCGCGTTTCCCCCTGAGAGTGAGGCCGCAAAAAACTCACTGCGTCAGTACGACGTGATCATTGATTGTACCGGTGATGATGGCGTTCTTAAGTCATTGGCGGCATTTGACTGGCAAGGTGAAAAAATATTTATCAGCCTGGCTATGACATGGCGGGCTGAAGGTTTATTTGCGTTTGCTGCCAGTGAAACAACGTTTCCGGTTACGGATGCTTCCAGCCGCTTCGACGCCTCGGCGTCACCTGAGATCAAGATAGATGAGGCGAGAATAGAAGGCATCGGGTGCTGGCATCCTGTATTTCCGGCCCGTGCCGATGACGTACAGTTATGGGCGGCCGTCGGTACAAAATTCATTTGCCGGGTGGTCAGTGCGCCAGGGAGAATCTATGAATATTTTAAGCAGATGCCTGATGGCACTGTTGAGAGAGAGCCGCATGAGTATTAAAGATGTGACTTTTTCGAGAGAGGGTGCGCTTTATACGGTCGTTATTAGCTCCTCAACCATTAAGCAAATGGTTTCCGAATGTCTTAAAGCTGGCGTAAATGAAACTGGTGGCATTCTGATTGGCTCATACAGCGAAGACAGTTCTAAGGCAATGATCGTGGAAGCTACGACCCGTCCAACGGATTCACTCGCTGGACGGACGACATTTCAACGGGGCGTCAGAGGGCTGAGGCCTTTACTTCATGCTCGATGGAAAACGGGATTGTATTATGTTGGTGAATGGCATTTTCATCCAGGAGGCTCACCCGAGCCAAGTGGCGATGACTTCAGGTCCATGATAAGCATTGCAGCGAACCCTGACTACCAGTGCTTGGAGCCTGTAATGATTATACTTGGAGGGGATCCGGCAGGCTCATACAGTCTGAGCGCCAGTGTATTCCCAAGGGGAGACGCCCCCATCAGACTGCGAGAGGTACTGATTTAATATCCGTCCCCTTTGTTTTTCATCAGACCATAGTATTCAGGCCGAAACGCCACTTTTGCGGCCCGTCGGAGCCGCACTCTGCCGATTCGCGCAGTGGACAGATACTTAGGCTGGCCAGCGAACCGAGGCGTTCATTGTGTGCGGCGCCACTTAATCATCGGATCCATGAACGATTTCCGTTGAGATGCTTGACACAAACAACACACGCTTATAAGACCGATTTCCGGAACAAGAAAACGCGGGATTTCAGGAACGGTCGCTTTCAGAGCGACCATTACCAGACTATAAAGCCTGTATCATTACTATCTGCCCCGCCGTTGATTCAAAAAGAATGCTGTCATCACTATCCGCATTTCGCTCATAACAGATATTCATCGCCTGCAAACACTACGCGTCTTTTAAACATCTTTCCTGTTTGACATCAAACACAACTGCTCACCCGTTCGCACCTTTCACGGTGCATTCAGCCCGTGAAAGGCTTGCGCTGCGGCTTGCGGCGTCGCCCCTGCGCCCTCCGCTTTCCGCCGGGTTTTTGTGGCGGCACGGCGCAAGAGGGTGCCGCATATCAGAGAGGAGTGTGTCTATGTCCCGTTTTATCCTGGGTGACTGCGTGCAGGTGATGTCCCGTTTTCCGGCGCGTGCCGTCGATTTTATTCTTACTGATCCACCGTATCTGGTTGGCTATAAGGACCGTACCGGTCGTACCCTGGCCGGGGACAACTCAGCAGAATGGCTCCAGCCCGCCTGTCATGAAATGTACCGCGTACTGAAAAATGACAGCCTGATGGTGAGTTTCTATGCCTGGAACCGCGCGGATCTGTTTCTGAATGCGTGGAAAACGGCCGGTTTCCGGGTGGTTGGCCATATCGTCTTTGCCAAGAGCTACGCCTCAAAATCGACGTTCGTGGGTTACACCCATGAGAGCGCCTACCTGCTGGCGAAGGGAAGGCCGCAAACCCCGGACCGTCCCATCCCGGACGTGATCCCCTGGAAATACACGGGCAACCGACATCACCCGACGGAGAAGCCGGTGCAGAGTCTGCGGCCGCTGATTGAATCGCTCACGCGTCCGGGGGCTATTGTCCTTGACCCGTTCGCCGGCAGCGGCTCCACCTGCGTGGCCGCCGCCGAAGCCAGCCGCCGCTATATCGGGATCGAGATGCTTGAGCAGTACCACGCCGCCGGCGTTCGACGTCTGGCACAGGTTGAACGGGCAAGAAGGATGCCGGCGGCCAATGACGGCGCGTTTTACCCCGACTATCCGGAGGCGGCATGAACTACCCGGGCCTTGAAAACCTGCGCGCGGACGTGGCCGCGCTCAGCAATGCCATGTGTGACGTGCGGATGCTGCTGAACCGCCTCGAATCGCAACACCGGCACGACGCGGCAACGCTTACCGAACGTATGGCTGCGCAGACTCTGCGCCGGATCAACACCCTGCTTCTTGAAGCCTACCGCGAAGCCCTGGTGCTGGACGAAACCTTTCAGGACTGACTGACCCTGCCGGGCTGATGCCCGGCCTGTAACCCCTTACAAGAGAGAAAAAACGATGTATGGAACCCGCGAAGAACTTTGTGTACAGCTTGAAAACATGTTCACGTTTGACGAACCCCTGGTCCTGCTGATCTGGACGGAAGAGGGGATTAGCGTGGCCTGCCGTGAAGCCCAGCCAGAACCGGACGGGGCTGAAATCCGGGAGGTGATGAAGGCGCTAGGCGAAATGAAAATGACGCAATACCGCCAGGAGGGGGTAAATAATCTGACTGTCAGCGAGCTTCTGACCCGCCGGCGCGAAGCGGCAAATCGTCAGGTGAGTGTTCCGGCGGTACTCCTGTCCCGCGTCCTGCGTAACTATGAATGCGAGCTGGAAAACCGGATCGGTATGGCCTGGGAAGCCGGGCGGCAGGAGCCGGAATCCGTCAGGAATGAGCTGAATAACGTTCGCGCCCTACAGGAGGCGCTGGCCGCCTGAGAGAACGCCGGGGTAACGCCCCGGCAACCGGTGGCCATCCACTGCGAAAAGGATGTCAGTGCCTTCCGCTTCTATCCGCCGCTGCCCTCCGGGCCACGTCGGGACAATGAAACTCCCCTGAAGCTCCGTGCGGTGACGGCATGCGCCGTGACTTCACTGTAGCCCGGCCGCATCGGCCACAAGGGTTCGCTGACGCCTCCGTCCTCACCCGTTCGCACCCTTCACGGTGCATTCAGCCCGTGAAGGCTTTGCGCTGCGGCTTGCGGCGTCGCCCCTGTGTCCTCCGCTTTTCGCCGGTCTGTCGTGTCGTCACGGCGATGCCGGAACCGAGAATATGTTAACCGTGGAGGATCTATGAACCAGACCGTGACCTGTGATGCTGTTCGTCTTGAGGGTGCGCAGCGCCTGACTTTCCTGCCTGATTTGTTTGGCGGCGATTTTATGACGTCCGAGGCATCCGTGTACGCCTACGCCCAGCGTTACTGCCCTGAGTATCAGGGGGGATTCTGGCAGTTTTACCGGCTGCCGGAAGGCGGCGGATATATGGCGCCTGACGTGGAGAGCCTGACCCTGTGCAATCCGGAAAACTGGTTTGAGCAGACTGTCAGCGGAGAAGTGGCGGGGATCATCCTCACGGCGCTGGTACTGAATCACCGGAGCTGGCACCACAGTAACCATGACCATGAGGAGCTGTGCCGCCACTTCTGCCGCCGTTATGAGCAGCTTATGGCATTTGCTGATACCCATCCTGAAAGCGCCACCATCTGGCGTGCCCTTGACTGACTGACCACGGGCGGCGATGCCGCCCGACTAAAGGAGAAAAAAATGATTGGTACAGCAAAAGAGATAGCCATCGAAATGCTGCGTGATGACGATAATGACGGCGAGAAATTTGTATTCGCCAGCTGGAGCCGGAACGATATTCGCGGTCTCTGCATTGACTGGGATCTCAGTGATGAAGAGATCGACGTGGTGATGGAAAGACTGGAGGCAGAACTGTATCCCTCCGGATGTGTCCCTCTCATCTACAACATTGTTGAGGTGATGGTGGAAGAAAAACGGAAACACCGTAATGTCACCATTCCGGCAGCGGCGCTTGCGGTGGTGATGCAGCTTGCAGGGAAGGAAATGGAGCGTATCGCCGTATGCGCTGAGGATGGCGGCGGATCGGCAGAAGAAACCCTGAAAGAAGAAAACGACGTCATGTTGAACCTGCGCGCAGCGCTCGATGCCTGACAGAGAAACCGGAGGCGTTGCCTCCGGAAACTGAAAAAAGGAGAACACCATGCAACTGTCACCGGAAACCCGCAGCATCCTGCGCCAGTATAAAACGCTCATCAACGAGCGACGTCGCGAATCCGGACTCAACCCCGTAACCACGGCGAAAGTGCTGGATGAGATCTGCGAATCGGCTACCCGCCAGTGTGCCGTTTATCTTTGCGGCCACTTCATTCTCCAGGGCGGTCAGGGGGATGCACAGTAAATAATCCGGGCGGGGCATATGCGCCGCCTGTTCGCGCGCGAAAACCCTGTCATCCCTTCGGGCTGACGGACGGCAAGGCCAGCGCCTGCGGCGCTGCCCCCTCCCGCCCTGATGTAAGCCCGGGGAGATGCACATGAAAGGCATTGTGAGGGCGAATTGTCACTGATACGGTCCTGCGTGGCGTGGCGTGGCGTGGCGTGGCGTGGCGTGGCGTGGCGTGGCGTGGCGTGGCGGCTCTGAAACCCGATCAGCAAATTCCCTCAAAACACCCGAATCCCACTTCTGGCCCCCTTCGGCTCCCGGCCAGCGCTGCTGTCCGGTCGTCGAGCCCCACTCCGCCAGGGCGGCTGCTGACGCACCCGCCGGGCTCCGCCGAACCCCTCCGGGGTTCGTGCCATACGGCTAGGGTCTGATGGCTAAGGTCAAGGGCTGCGGCTTCTCCGGCCGTGCCGTCCGGAACGCCTTCACCGCGCCGGCTGACGCCGTCGCTTTAATGGCGCCACGCCGTTCCGACGTGTCGGGTGTGTGCATCCTGTTCCCCCGGTGAGGCCATCCCCCGTGCGTCCTCACGCGGAGGGCTTGTCGTAGCACCGTCGGGTCGTCATCCAAGGGGTGAAATGCACTCCGCCAAAACTTTTTGCGTGCCGCAAAAACTTTAGTCTCCGCCCCTTTCCTTCCGCCCTTCGCCGTTGCTCCTTTGCCCTTTGCCGCGAGAGAACTCACCAGGGAGATGGTAGCACCGTCGGGTCGTCATCCAAGGGGTGAAATGCACTCCGCCAAAACTTTTTGCGTGCCGCAAAAACTTTAGTCTCCGCCCCTTTCCTTCCGCCCTTCGCCGTTGCTCCTTTGCCCTTTGCCGCGAGAGAACTCACCAGGGAGATGGACAACCATCACCACAGGAGAAAACCAGGATGCACACACGAAACGTCAACGTCAAAACCGCCGCTCAAGAATCTTCCAGGAAGATGGGGGAAGAACAAAACCCTGTTTCTGTCGCACGGGAGTGGGTGGCTCAGGCCACCTCGCTGAAAGCGGGGGTCACCGTCACTCTGTCCGATGTGTCCCGATACGGCGACGTTCAGGTGGAGATCCGCACCAACGGAACGCTTAACTGGCACGCCTGGTCGTTTGAACCGGATTTTCTTTTTGAACTGAAACGCAACCTGCAATACGTGCAGCTTTAACCGGAGGCCGGATGTCCGGCCTTAACCCAGAGAAGGAGGAAACATGCAGAACCTTAACACCCGTCCGGCGACCCGTAAGGTCGGGCAGAGCACTGAAATCGTGAAGCTGCTCCGCATTCAGGCCAGCGACACCCACGTGGTTGAGTTTGACAACGTGGACACCCGATTTAATGACTGCAACAACTGGCAGGTGATGGCAGGAGGTAAACGCGTCCTGTTCAGCAACCGCATGTATGAGCGTTTTTCAGATGTGAAATCGGGGATCGTGGCAACGATCAACGTGTGTGAAAACAGCGGCAGCGTAACGGATAAAGCGATGCTGGAAGGGGCAAAAGTCATGATGCAGGTTCTTGATGGCTATCCGTCCTTTGCAGCACTGGCAGCACACCCGAAACGCATTACTGATTAACCGAGTGCCGTGACCGGAGGGCAATCCGGCCACGGCTAACCACAACTATCACTGAGAGGTAAAAATCATGGTCGCCACCAATACTACGGCAAAAAAACCAGCTAAGCCCGCCCGTCAGGCAAAATCTGCGGAAAAAATCGCGCAGTCTACCGAGCAGAAGCTCGTCCAGCTGCTCGCTGATACGCCCGTGCAAATCTTCCCGTACTCCCGCCTGTCACACACGGGCTTAAACACGCGCATCATTCCGCATACCGATCAGGAGGTGGAAGAGATGGCTGACAGCATTCAGGCAATGGGCATCCTGCAAAACCTGATCGGTGCAGAACTGCCGGACGGTACGATCGGCATTGTCGGCGGGGAAGGTCGTCGCAGAGGCACAGGCATTCTGGTGATGCGCGGTGTGCTCGATGCAGACACGCCATTTGTTCCGGTGAAAGTCCTGCCCGTTGAGATGGCTGTGGCGGCCTCGATGATCGAGAACGGTCGACGTAAAAACATGCATCCCGCCGAGCAGATTATCGGTTTTCGTACCCTTCAGCAGGAAGGTAAAACGGCCTCTCAGATCGGCGCACTGATGGGCTACCACCCGCGCCACGTTCAGCGCTGCCTGAAGCTGGCGAATCTTGCCCCCTCCCTGCTGGATGCGCTGGCGCGGGATGAAATCTCCCTTGAACAGTGTGAAGTCCTGACACTTGCTGATACCCATGAGCGTCAGGAGCAGGTCTGGAAAGAGGCTGTTGTACAGTGGCGCGATCCTGCTGTACAGACTCTGCGCAAAATGGTGACCGACGACAAGATGGCCATCAGTCACCCGATGTTTGAGTATGTAGGCGAGGAAGCCTATACCGCCGCTGGCGGTACGCTGACCGCCGACCTGTTCAGCGACAAGGACAGCACCTTTGCCGATGCGGCGCTGGTGAAATCTCTGCTGGCTGGCAAGCTCACCGTGCTCGCCGCCCGCGTTAAGCAGGAGCAGGGCTGGGGCTGGGCTGAGTTCCGTATGACGGAACTGCGTGCCAGCGGTGAGGACGGTGAACAGTACCGTTTTGCGATGCCGAAAGCTGTCCTGACGGAAGAAGAACAGAAGCGCGTCAGTGAGCTGGAAGAACAAATGGAAGCCACTGAAACGTACGATGACGAATACGCGATTCAGGAGCAGATTGATGATATCTACTGCGAGGCGACTTACCGCGAAGCCACGCCGGAATTTCGCGCCGACCACGGTATCTGGGTGTCATGGGACGGTAGCAATTTTCAGGTTCAGCCTGGTATCCGCAAGCTGACCGACGAAGACCGGGCAGAAGAAGAACAGGCGCGTCAGGAACGTGAAAAGAACGTGATCAGATACACCACGCCTGACATTCCCGCTGACGCCTATCCGGCAACGCTGGTTAAGGCCATGTCTGCGGAGCGTACTCTCGCCGTTCAGGCAGAACTGGCGGGTCGCCCTGATGTATCGGTGGCACTCCTGACGTGGACGCTGTGTCTTGCGCTCTTTGACCGCACCCACGGCAAACGCAGTGAACCGCTGAAAGCCTCCGTGTCCTCGAATCAGTATCACCTTGCATCACTGGCTCCATCCGGTGAAGAAGGGAAGGCGCTGACGGCGCTCAATGCACAGAAAAAAGCGCTTCAGGCAACGCTGCCAGAAAACTGGCATCTCGATTTCACCTGGCTGCTGTCATGGTCAGCAGAGCAGGTGAACACCCTGCTGGGATTCTGTGCAGCGCACGGTATCAACGGTATTCAGGAACGTATGTATAACCATACGCAAAAAAGTGAACTGGACGGGCTGGAAGCGGCGCTGGACTTTGACCTGCGCAAATGGTGGCAGCCGGATGCTGAGAGCTATTTCGGTAAGCTCACGATTTCCCAGATTGGCAAAGCCTATGAAGAAGCCGGACTCAGCGCCCGTGCGGGTGAAGTTGTGAAGCTCAAGCGCCGGGATGCAGCGAAGGCTGCCGAGCAGGATCTGAATGCTCAGGGCTGGCTGCCTGACTGGATGGTGCGCCCAGCGCCAGCCGCTGAGGCTGAAGAAGCCACCGAAACCGACGCTCACACCACTGACCACGCTGCTTAATACCGGAGGCCGCCGCCTTCGGGCGGCGGGAACAGACATGACCATGCAATATGACCTGAACCAAATCAACACACTGACCGCCTCCGACCTGGAGTTTATCCGTCAGCAGGGCGAAGACGCGCGCCGCGCCCTCAGCGATGCCGTGACCGGCCTCCTGTCCACACCCGAAGGATGGCGCGTCTGTGCCGAATACCGCAGCGAGTTCGGCGGTTTCTTCCCCGTCCAGTGCCGCTTCAGCGCGGACGGCAGTGATGACTGGCATCTGTGCGTGTGCAGCCCCGGCGAAGTCTCACCGTACTGGCTTCTGGTGCTGCTCTCCTCCGGCGGGGAAGTGGTGCGTACCCTTTACCAGAGCGACACGCTCCAGCCTGACCGGATAAACCCGCTTATCGCGCAGCTGGCAGGTATGCGCCGCTTTAACTGCACTGCCCGCACCGTGGTGAAGCTGATGAATGTGGAGGTGACAGCATGATCCCGTCCTCACACGCGCTCGTTTCCCTGAAGCCCGCCCGTCAGGCAGCAATACAGGCTATCAGCCATGTTGAGTCTGCCCGCGAACGCGGCGCACGACTGCCCGCCATGCCGTATGTGCGTACCTTTCTGCGCCTTCTTACGGGCAGCGGTCGCATCAACGCCACAGTGGCCAATAAAATACCTGGCCTGCACTGGGTACCAAACAACCGCCATTCGAACCTGAAACAGGTCGAGGAGGCACTCAACACCATGATCGCCACCGGAGGGGAAGCCTGCCCGCTGCCGCTCACGATTGACGTTCAGGCCGAGCTATTCCCTGAAGTCATGCACACCCGCACGGGTCGACGGCTACACAGATCCAGCATTAAGACCACGCGTCAGCTTCGCCGCCAGTCCCGTGAGTACGAACAGCGCTGGAAACTGCGCCTGAACCTGCTGGAACAGGCAAAAGTCGATCTGAATTTTCAGTCACCGGAAACCGTCTGCACCTGGTATACCCGGTGGAGCGACGAGTTTGACGCGGCAGAGCTGGCCACACCGTTCTGGAACTGGCAGACGCGGTTCGCGTCGTTGAAGGAACTTGACTGGCTTCGCATGAGCGGCGACCCGCTGTACTCAGTCATGTACCAAATCCCGTTTATTGTCCGGGAAACACCTGAGCACATCCGGGTCGCTGAACGCTGGCAGATACCGAACAAGCTGCGTTATCAGCAGGGGGCAGAATGAGAAATAACCCCTGTAAAACGGAGCTGAAGGTCGCCCGCAGCCAGCGAAATAAGCTTCGTACCATGTCCGCAAAGCTGAAAGAAATGTGTTGCGAGTGGGACGGACTGAGTGGCTGGCTGGAAACCGAAAGCGAGCAGCTGGCTGAGAGTATAGACAAGCACCTTGAGGCGCTCGAAGACCAGATCCGTGAATGGTCAGTAGGTACGGATAACCGGGAGGGATATTGAACATCATCAGTCGCAGGTTCGACAAAAAAGAACCCGGAACCGTGTTCCGCCATGCTGAAAGCGGGAACATCCTGTACCGTCTTGATGCCCGGCTGGAGCGGGATGACTGGGAGATAGTGCAGGCGATAATCAGCCTTGTCTATAACGCCGGCGTGGCCGCCGGAAGCAAACAGCGAGCCGCTGAAATTCGTGAGGCTCTGGGATATTCAGGAACTGGATGACGCGGGAAAATGATGAGGATTTATACAGTTTTCAGACTGTTATTCCTGGGCAGATGATCGACAACGGGATATAATGGCGATGGCGCTTGAGGCTTTTTGCCTCATGACGTGAAGGTGGTTTGTTGCCGTGTTGTGTGGCAGAAAGCAGAAAGCCCCGTAGTTAATTTTCATTAACCCACGAGGCCCACTGAATGTCTAGTCAACACCAGTATGGCCTCTTACCGTGCAATTTGCAAGGAGGAGTAAACCATGAAACTGCCGCGAAACGCCCTTATCTGGTGCGTATTAATCGTGTGTATAACGCTCTTAATATTCACATGCCTGACCCGGAACCGCTTATGCGAACTCCGGCTAAAGGACGGGGACAGGGAGGTCGCGGCAAGCCTGGCTTACGAATCCAACGGTAAGTAGCAACCTGGAGGCGGGGGAAACCCCGCCTTTTCAGGAGCTGAGTTGGCCTGATATGCCTGAAGCGCCTTTATGAAGGGGTTGCCGGTTCGCCGGTAGCCCCTTTTTCCTTCCCGACGCGACCGCACGCCTGAACCTCCGGGAAGGGCTGTTCCCCTTCGGGGAACGGGGGAAGGGGGACGCGCCTTCGGCGCAGCCCCTCTGCTCCCTCTGCCTGATCCTCCCTCCTGCCTGATTTTGTTGAATTCGTAACTCCGTGAGCTACCTGCTCATACCTGGTTTCAGCCTGGTGTGCCCGATTTTCTTTATCCCTGGCGTCATATCCTGCGTCCTGCCGGTTAACTTTCTCAGCTGCAACTGCATGACCATACCCCGAAAACAGGGCAGGGCGATGGCCCCCTTCGGCTCCCGGCCAGCGATGCTGTCCGGTCGTCGAGCCCCACTCCGCCAGGGCGGCCGCTGCGCACCCGCCGGGCTCCGCCGAACCCCTGCGGGTTTCGGGCTGACGCTAGGGTCTGATGGCGAAGGTCAAAGGCTGCGGCTTCTCCGGCCGTGCCGTCCGGAACGCCTTCACCGCGCCGGCTGATGCCGTCGCTTTAATGGCGCCACGCCGTTCCGACGTGTCGGGTGTGTGCATCCTGTTCCCCCGGTGAGGCCATCCCCCGTGCGTCCTCACGCGGAGGTAGCACCGTCGGGTCGTCATCCAAGGGGTGAAATGCACTCCGCCAAAACTTTTTGCGTGCCGCAAAAACTTTAGTCTCCGCCCCTTTCCTTCCGCCCTTCGCCGTTGCTCCTTTGCCCTTTGCCGCGAGAGAACTCACCAGGGAGATGGCCAGCCATCACCACAGGAGAAAACCAGGATGCACACACGAAACGTCAACGTCAAAACCGCCGCTCAAGAATCTTCCAGGAAGATGGGGGGGAAAACCGTGTCGTACACGATCCTCGTCGCTGAGACGAAAAAAAACTCTGAGGAGGAATCGGACGTTCTGGAGTTCAGCAGCCTTGCTGAGCTGAAGAAACTGCGCAGAAGCTGCCCCGAAACGATGCGCTGCACCTATTTCTACGCCCTCAGCAGCGGCGTCGATAAACAGTTCCGCCATATCCATGTGGCTGAAGCTGACCACTTCAAACAGTTTGTGCGCCTGATCGAGCGCGCAGGTATCGACATTTAACCCTTTTCCGGCCGTGCGGCAGCCGTCGCACGGAAGAGAATCAGACAGGAGCCACGAAGATGAAAGTTAACACCCCGACCGCTGCACCAATGGCCTTTTTCGTTCCGTCTCTTAACGGCATTTATGACAGTGCAACACAGCTGGACGGGCAGTGGGTTACTAAACGTAAAGCGAAAACGCTGGAATCCCTGCGCCGTCTCTATCCGGATGCGGAGCTGATCCCCACGACTCAGATACAGGAAAAGCTGAATGACGGCTATCGCCGTCCCTGGTCAGAAATCAACGAAGCCCGTTATATCGAGCAACTGGAGACACTGGCGCTGATGGACTGGTGCAGGGGGTTCGGTGGGGAGTCGTTCAAATCGATGGAGTTTACGGGCGGGGATGTGACAGCAATTTTTGTCCGGTACGGAGCGCGCTTCTTTGAGTGCCACGACCTGCACACCCGCATTCACCGGGAGTTGATTGGCGACGTGATCACCCGTTTCTGTCTCGATGCGCCGCTGAATTCAGCGCATTAAAAAAGCAGGGTTGCCCCTGCTTTCTCAACGCCGGGTAGCCGCAGCAACGGTGAACCGGCAATCACAACCAAAGTAAGGAGATTGATCGTGAAATTTGACCCGCAAACTGTCGCACAGGCTGAGGCATTTGTAAATGCCCTCCGCGCCGGAAAACGTGCTCACATGCCCGCGCTGCGCTTTGACCAGTGGCAGCAATTTATGACCACCGTTTACGCTGGTCTGGGACTGGCATAACAGGAGGCGGCCGCCTGCGGGCGGCCGGTAAGGAGAAACCATGTCACAACTGAGTTTTGAATCCCTGTTCCTGGCAGACCAGACCGATCCGCAGCCGCGGGTTTCCGCTCCTGTCCGGGTATTGTCGCCAGCTGAGGCGCGTAAGCAGTTCGCCAGTGTATTCCGCCAGACTGCGAAATATATGCGCCGTTCCGAAGTGTTCCGCGACTTTATCGCCCTGGCCGCCAGCGGGCTGGATATGGCCCGTATTCGCTCGCCGGAGAACATCGAAAACAGCCGACGAATCTGCGGGCGGTATCAGCCGGAGGATTTAGACGCCATGAGACAGCTGTTCTGCCTGTTGGTGGAGGGGCTGGCGGGTGAAATGCATGATTTTCTGGGCGCACTGTATATGGAGCATGAACTGGGCGCGGACGAAATGGGGCAGTATTTCTCTCCGTCCTCCATCTCCCGCCTTATGGCCGGACTACTCATGCCCGGCGCTCAGGAGACGATAAAGCGTGAGGGTTGGATGACGCTCGATGAGCCTGCCTGTGGTAGCGCCGGTATGGTCATTGCCTTTGCATACTGGATGACTGAAGCGGGATATAACCCGTCAGAACAGCTGTATGCCACCTGCACAGATATCGATCCGATGGTAGCTGATATGGCCTTTATCCAGCTGTCACTGCTGGGTATCCCTGCGAAAGTCGTGACCGGTAATACGCTGACCCTGAAAGCAAATCGCGTGCGTTATACCCCCGTTTATTACTTCAATGACTGGCAGGGACGTCTGGAGTTCCGCAGCCGTTTCGAAGCTATGAAAAACTTTCTGGCCACCGTGGCCGCCTGACTGACAGAGCGGCAGGGCAGACCTGCCGCAGGGAGAGATAAAATGACAAGCAACACACTAAACGCTGTTCCGGCGACCGTGCTGGAGACGCTGGCAGAACGCCTGAAAGACCAGCCTGAACCGCTAAAAATCCGCAGCAACGACGATCACGCTGCACTGGCTGCAGGTGTGCTCTGGCAGTTTGCCCGAAAAACCGGGCTGAACAGGGAAAGCGAGAGCGTGCAAACTGTCATCACTGATTTTTTGGCCAATCTTCTGCACCTGTGCGAACAGTGCGATCCGGACGGGGCGGGTATCGACGGATTTAATGCCCTGCTGAATATGGCCATGATGCATTATGAGCAGGAAAACGGAGGTGACAGCGAAGAACCAGTTTGATCGGGAGTCTGTGCCCTGGTGCATGCCATCAGGGCAACCGCACAAACCCTCTTTCCCCTTCGGGGAAACGGGGAGGGCGAAAGCGCCTCCGGCGCTCCTGCCTTTCCCCGTTGCAGTGCTTCTCTCCTCATCGGCGATCATAACCGGCGTCCTGCTGGTTAACTTTCTCAGCTGCAGCTCCGTGGCCATAACCCAAAAAACGGGCAGGGCGATGGCCCCCTTCGGCTCCCGGCCAGCGCTGCTGTCCGGTCGTCGAGCCCCACTCCGCCAGGGCGGCCGCTGCGCACCCGCCGGGCTCCGCCGAACCCCTTCGGGTTTCGGGCCATACGGCTAGGGTCTGATGGCGAAGGTCAAGGGCTGCGGCTTCTCCGGCCGTGCCGTCCGGAACGCCTTCACCGCGCCGGCTGATGCCGTCGCTTTAATGGCGCCACGCCGTTCCGACGTGTCGGGTGTGTGCATCCTGTTCCCCCGGTGAGGCCATCCCCCGTGCGTCCTCACGCGGAGTTCCTTCCTCCCTTCGCCGTTGCTCCTTTGCCCTTTGCCGCGAGAGAACTCACCAGGGAGATGGACACCATCACCACAGGAGAAAACCAGGATGCACACACGAAACGTCAACGTCAAAACCGCCGCTCAAGAATCTACCGGAAGATGTGATTCAAACCTCACCACGTCCCAGTTCACGGATCTGTTTTGCTGGGTCCTGGCAGCATCGGAAGGGGAGCCACAACCGGCAATTTTTACGCCGCCAGAGAATGCCACTGAGCTGACGTTAATTAATGACGAATGCCCGGATTATATCTCTGTCTGGGTTGTAGATGGTCGCCCGGTGGCAGCTGCAATGCCGCTGGATAATTTTCACCGCGTTATTCCTTCATCACTTACTAAATAATCAGGAGTAAATAAAAATGGTCAGTTTCGCAAGCCGCTATCGTATGCCTGCCTCGATCCGTAAAGACCGTCCGCTGACGAATGAGGAATTACAGCTCATCGTTCCGAGCGCGTTTTCATCGGATAAACACGATTCACGTTCTGAACGTTATACATATATCCCGACCATAAATATTCTTGATCGTTTACGTGATGAAGGTTTTCAGCCGTATTATGCAACTCAGTCACGTACACGTGACCAGGATAAACGCGACTTTACAAAACATATGCTTCGGCTGCGTCGTCATGACCAGATTAACGGAAAAGAAGTACCGGAAATTATTCTGCTGAATAGCCATGATGGTTCAAGCAGCTATAAAATGATCCCCGGTATGTTCCGTCAGGTTTGCAGTAATGGTCTGGTTGCATGGAAGGATTTTGGTGAAATCCGCGTACCCCACAAAGGGGATATTGTCGGACAGGTTATTGAAGGCGCTTACACGGTGCTGAAAACATTTGACGCGGTTGATGAAAATATTGACCTCATGAAAAGCATTCAGCTCACTTTGCCTGAGCAGCGCCTTTTTGGTGCGACCGCCCTGGAACTTAAGTACGATGGAAAACCAGCGCCGATTACGCCGGAGCAAATTATTAACCCCCGCCGGGTACTCGACAGAGGCCAGGATTTATGGACCACGTTTAACGTGGTGCAGGAAAATGTTATCCGTGGGGGGATTCGTGGCAGAACGCAAAAAGGGAAGTTGACCAGAACGCGGGAAGTCACCGGAATTGATGGTGACATCAAATTAAATCAGGTTCTATGGAAAATGGCTGAGGAGTTTGCAAAACTGAAGGCCTGAAAATTAAGCCGCTCAACAGAGCGGCTTTTTACTGTCCGCTATGTAACGAGGCCGTATCCGCAATTTTAATCTCATGCTCCTTCCCCGCAGCTGGCGCCAGACGTTCAGAAAGTAACTTTTTTCTTGCCAGCAATACACGATATATATTTTTGATATCCTGAGCATAGGCCTTGCGCTTCGCAATGAGCTTTTTGCTCGGCCCCGTATTATACATCCCTACGCTGTCCCAGTTTTTTCCGTATGACCTGAAGTTGTGCGCCAGTACCCATGCCCCCGTATAAACGCAGATGCATGGATCATTCAACAGGCGCTCACGGGTAATATTGAAGTTTTTAAGTTTACCATAATGGGAACTGTTCACCTGCATCCCGCAGACATCTTCTGTTCCATTCCTGTTTGATCCATTTATCGCACCCGGCTTAAGTCTGCTCTCTTTAATTGAAATTGACATAAGCAGCAGCGGATCAATTTGATAATCTTTCCCGGCCTGATCAAAGCACATCTGGGGAGCTGCGCCAGCAGACATGGAAAGAGTCAGCAATGCCGCAGGCAGTAACGATGTTTTCATGGTTTGGCCTTTTAACGAAATACACGGGCTCTGGAGAGTCGCCTTAAAAAATACCCCGGCGGATCGTCGTAATCAAGTTAATTCACTACAAACGCGCGTGAGCGCTCTCCTGAAGGGATTTAACACCTGTCCGAAATAAACATGTCAGAGCAGTAGACGGTATTAACATGCCGCTCTTTACTAACCCTTTAAAACATCACACCCCACGCAAGACTTCGTCTTGCAGATTTTTTCTTTAAATTCAGTGGCATGATGTGTGTTTTATTTCGTGATTTTTGAGTATGTGCGATTAAGGTGTGTGGACTGACACACATTGCAGTGCTTAATCAGGCACTGCAATGTGTGCTAATACAGCACTCTGAAGTGTGGGGATTGTGTGTATTCAATTAATAGAGTAAGTTAAAAGCAGATAGTGCCTGAACCACACACATCATAGTGCCTAATGCACACACACCGTAGTGCCTGATTAGCACACATATTTAGGGATGAGTCATATATAAAATCAGTTGGTTACCAGAACCCTGCACCACGGATAGCTGTTAAAGTTCGCCATTGCAGTGCCGCATCAGGCACTGCATTAGAACATCGAGAAACTATTATGCCAAGAAAGAACATTTACTTTAAAGACAAAATTGACCGCGAAATACATGATATTCTTGAAATAGAGCTACAGAAAGGGGCCACCTCTTCTGAGATGAACTACTCTTCGATAGTCAACGAATTAGTACGCCTTGGGCTAATGGTATACAAATCGAAAGAAGAAGGAAGCTCATTTGACCTGGATGGTTTTAGGCGCGACCTTATAAAGAAAGTCTCCGGGTCACGAGAAGGTATTATGATTCTGACTGCCCTTGTCTCTGACATCTTCGTTACTCTCAAAGGTCCCGACTCTGGCGTGAAACTGGAAGAGCTAATAAACACCAACATCAGTGCAATTAACGATGCGGAAGATAAAGCCGAAAAAGACCACTTCCTGGCAGGGTAAAATAACTTCTTTGGCCGGAACACTCCGGCCAGAATCGATCACTGAGACGGCTTTTCATCCCAGGGAAGGTCACTTTTCTCCACCTCCCTTATTTTTTCCTTCAGGAACACCTCGAACTCCATGCAAAGAACTTTAAGTGCCTGCGCATCCTCGTTCTGGTCAAGTAACCTTTCCGTGAAATAACCCAGCGTATTCATCAGGCGGGTGAGCATTTCGTCATTAAGACTACGGTTATGCACCTTCGCCATTGCCCTGATTTCATCCGCAAGGTTCTCAGGAATACGCATGCTATATCCGGTTGTTTTGCCCGGAAGCAAAATTCTTTCACCCTCACGCCACATCCACAATTGCTCTTGCTTGAGCGGGATATTAACTTCCTTCACAGCATCAACGGATTCACCATCAAGTAATTTTCCAAGCCATTCCTCAAATCTCACCGCCAGCGCAATGAGCCTCTCACCCTCCGCTGTTTTAATCACAGGCTTACCCGGCTGATAATTCAGCGACAACAAAAGCCTGGCAATAATTTCCTCATTCACACTCCTGTTGCCAGCTCTGGCACATATTCTCAGCTCCATAAGCAGATTATCCGGAGCGCGCAATCGCCACTCCACAGCTTCACCCGGCTGGAACTTACGTGGACGGCCGCGGCCATCCCACATTTTCTCTTTAACTTTCATAGCTATAGATCCCGGAGGCCATTTCCATACTTTCTGGTCAACAAAGCCTACTCACTTACATATTCGGATAAATCTGAATGATTCCAAAAAGTGTGACATGCGTCACAGTTTTTTTTTTTTAGGGTCATGGGACAATTGCGCCCGCGTAAACAAGCACTTACGCGAATCACTTTTGTTTACTTCGGAGAAAACAAACATGTTAACCAAAGGCAGTGCCCTTAACGTCGGTAAGGGATGGGCGGTAGCGTCTTTATTCCGCAAAGCACGCGAAAATCGCCAGACTAAATTTTACTTAAAGTCAGCAGGCGCTTTTTTAATTGCACTTATGGTCACTCACCCGGCATTCGCTGGCGGCACCGACCTTCTTTCCTCACAGAACACCACGGTTAATTCCACCTTCGGTTCTGGCTCTTCATTGATTAAATGGTTTTACATTGCCGAAATCATCATGGGCCTGTTTATTTACATCAAGGCCCGCTCACCGCTGGTATTCGTCGGTATCGTAATGGCAATCATCTTTACCCGTGTAGCCTTCGGCATCGCGAGTTAAACGATGAGCGGGGAGGAGGATAAATACAACTTCCCGGAAACAATGAACCAGCAGGACCGCTATTTAGGTTTGCCAATTGATGAGTTAATTGTTACCGCACCCCTTATTGTTCTGGGGGTGCTTAACAACCTGTCAGTTGAACTTGGCGTTATAGCGGGAATCCTCTGGTTCATCGTCAGATATCTGAAAAAAGGGCAGGGGTCGTACTGGTTACTTAATTTCTGTTACTGGCACCTGCCATCACTTTTATTCAAAGTAACCTTTCGCCAGATACCTGATTCTAGTTTCCGGCACTGGAGGGCATAGTTTTCATGAAACTGAATATTAAAGGAGAGCGCGATAAACAACTCCGCTATGCGTTTATTGGTCTTTCAGCTTTAACTTTACTTATGGGGGCCGGTAACGTACTGACAGGTTCGCTTGCATGGTATTTTGCCACCACCCAGAAAACCATTACCACACCATTAACATTTAATCGCCCCTTCACATCAGATTCAAAAGGTGTCGATGCCCCAGGCCTGACACAATTCGCCGCCTCCTTTATTTACTGGCGACTGAACGTCACCCCGGAAAACATCGACAACAACCAGAAAATGATTCTTGGATTCGTCCCTTCCGACGAACGGGACGAACTCAAGAAAGCTCTGGACATTGAAGCTGAACGCATCAGGAAAGCGGGCATTTCCACCCAGTTCGACACGAAAGAAATTCGCGTCATGGATGATGGCTCCGTGCAGTACAGCGGAGTTCTGAAGTCCTCCACCACTAACGGCGTAATCATCACGCCAATGAAAGACCAGGAAAAAACCTACCGCCTGAAACTGAGCTATGAGAACGGTGTGATTAACCTCCACAGCTTCGAAGAACTCCAGCCGGTATCCACCACCAACTGACAGGACTGCCCATGAAATTTCGTATTTCACCGGCAGCTGCTGCTGTGTTTCTGGCAGCGGGATTATTTACCAGCGGCCTCCGGGCCGCTTCCGCACCCGCAGCCATTCCGTTTGAGAACGACGCCGCCTTTAACGTCACTCTCAGCAACACCAATCCGAGCAAGGTTGTTGTCGACGGAGAACTCATTACCAGCATCAGCGGACCAACCGGTGCCTATGACCAGAGCCAGACCGACGACGGAGCACTTATTCTGTCTCCACTTGTCAGCCAGAACTTCACGCTGTTTATTCAGACCGACCGCGGCTCATCCCTGAGCCTTAACATCAGGCCGCAGCCGGGTAACGGCAAAACACTGCGCTTCACCCCAATGTCACCACCACTTCGCAAGAACGACGATGCGAAGGCATGGGAAGAAGGGCAGACCTACGAAAAAACACTGGTCGCACTGTCCCGCGCCGTAGTCAACGGTCAGGTGCCGGACGACTACCAGGAGTATCCGGTCAGCCGCATGCCTGCATACACACCCGCCAGTGATGTACGCCTGACACCGGAACGCCAGTTTGTTGGTAACCACCTGCGCGTTGTGCGCTTCCGGATGAGCAACCCGGGCAGCATCACCCGCAGCCTGCGCGAGCGCGATTTCTGGCGCAAGGGCGTTCGGGCCGTAATGCTGTCGCAGAATCAGCTCTACGCTGGCGGCGAAGGCTACGCCTGGATTGTGTTTTCAGATGACGGAGACACCCGCCCATGAGTCTGAATAAAAACCTGAAAACCCGGCGCAAACAGCTGGCCATTCTTGCCGCCGTTATCGTGGGAGGCGCCGCCGCCACGAGCGGCGTTATCTGGTACGGGCAACATCAGCAGGAACAGAAACACCCCGCGCCGGTCGCCACCCCAAACATGACTGGCGTGGTCACGGCAGCGTTTAACCAGCAGGTTAATGATGCCGCACTGGCACAGCAGCAGGCCAAGACCTCCGCACTTGAGGACAAGCTCGCCACGCTCACCCAGCAGTTTGCACAGAACAAGCTCACCACCGAGCAACAACTGGCCAAAAAGGATGAAGAAATTCAGCGCCTGAATGACCAGCTAACGAAAGCCCCCGGCAGCAACACGACCACTGGCCAGCAGACACCACCTGCCGGTCAGAACGGAACACCACTCCCCGGTCCTGTTGCTGCCGGTCAGGCCCGGCCACCCGAATACACCGTGACCCCATCAGGCACACCGGCCGCCACTGGTGTGAATATGGGGCAGGGCGCAGCGTTCTACCCGGGCGGCTCTGGCCAGAGAATGACAGGTGGGTTGAGCACCACAAAGTTCAGCTATGAAAGCCTGAAGAAAAAGCCAACAAAACTTCCCTGGATTCCGTCAGGCTCCTTCTCTGACGCCATCATGATTGAAGGGGCCGACGCCAACGCCAGTGTTACCGGCCAGCAGAACACCCAGCCCGTCACCATCCGACTGCTGGGCAATATCCAGATGCCGAACAACAAAGAATACAGCGCAGACGGCTGCTTTGTGGTGGGGGAAATCTGGGGTGACATCTCCAGCGAGCGCGGGATTGTCCGGACGAAATCACTCAGCTGCGTACTGAAAAACGGCAAGCACGTCGATATGGAGTTCGATGGCCATGTCAGCTATCAGGGGAAAGGCGGCGTTCGTGGCAAGCCAGTCATGCGGAACGGCATGATTGTCGGCTACGCCGGTGCAGCTGGCCTCCTGTCAGGTTTTGGTGAAGGCATCAAATCTGCGGCAACACCATCTGTCGGCCTCGGTGCCACAGCGGATGTCGGTGCCGGCGACGTGTTTAAGCAGGGTATAGGCGGCGGAGCCAGTAAGGCGGCCGACACGCTGAGCCAGTACTGGATTAAGCGCGCCGAGCAGTATCACCCCGTGATTGATATCGGTGCTGGCAACCTGGTAACTGTCGTGTTCCAGAAGGGCTTCCGCCTTGAAACCCTGGAAGACGCTGAGGACGCTAAAGCGAAAGAGGAACTGCAGAAAGCCGGCAACGCCGCGCAGAACGCCGTGACTCCTCAACCGGCGAGCCAGACCACTGCATCCAGCACCACCTCAGTCGGCAACATCAACCCTGATGATGTTCTCCGCCAGGCCAGCCAGCTGCGTCTGGGTGACACCATCAACTAAGGAGGGCAAATGAATGATATAGGTTCCATGAGGCGCGAAAGCGAACTAAAGCGTATCGAAGAGGACCTTAACCGCTGGATGGCTGGAAAAAAAACAAAGCCTCACTGGATATTCTGGGTCGGGACATTAACCGCTACAGGGATGTTGATTTTCAGCTTCTGGTCAGGCAATCAAAGGCTTACTGTGGTTTCTTTTGCAATAGGAATGGCATTGATTCTGGCCGGGTTGCTACAGACTGGTGAAACATGGGAAGAGAAAATACAGAAGAAAATTCGGTCATATGAGCCGCTTGATATTGATGCCATGCGCACCCTGGCCCTCTCTGTTTTTCATAAGGATGAGCTGACGCAGAAAGAACTCAGAAAGTGGCTGGACGCGGAGTTCAGCGCCATTTCTGATGCCGCTCTTCGTGGGGGAAGCCGGAATGCGTGACGAAGAGCGTAATAACAACCTGCTCAGGAGCATGCGGATGCATATTGCTGACTGGGAGGCTGGTCGGCCCACTCCGGCAGCAAGCAGGTACATGTTCTTGGTGGTTGCCATCTTTCTCGGTGTTGGGGGGCCGGTTCTTTCGTACTACCTCTCACTGTGGGCGCTGGTTTTCCTGGTTTTCTGGCTATTTCTGACTCAATGGATATGCAGGCGAATTGTCCCCCGCTACAACCAAAGCTGGGCGGGGGTGTTCGACAGAATGCTTTCTGAGTATGAACCCTTAAATCTTCCCGCCTGGGAACATCTTAAGCACCAGGCCGAAACGGAGGGGCTGAAGGTCAGCATTGTCAGCAACTGGTATCAGGAAGAAGTGAGGACCGTCTGGCCAGAAAAGAAACCTGACCTGAAGTTCCTCCATAAAGTCACTGACGGTAACGAGAAAATCGGAGAGGAATGAAGCGTACGAGAGCCATTGCACTACTGGTAATAACAGCCGGAGCGACCGGTGTTTCTGTTTACAACCATACTGGAGGGCTCACAGTGTTACTCACCCTGATGACCATAGGCGCACTTGCTCATGTCATCAACGTCTTCCTGTAATTCATTTCACTGGAGTGTTTATGTCTGCCAACATGGCGCGCTATCCATTACTCAAAATCCTGCACAACTATCGCTATATCCTGATTCCAGCACTGGTATTCACTATCGAACTGACAGTGTGGGCAGTGCTCAATCTTAAAGGCGTGGGTGATATGGGCTGGGTCTCCTGGCGAGTGTGTCTGCTCTTAAGCTTGTTCCTCGTATGCTTTAGCGACTCAGCCTTTAACAAACTCGATGGTGGGTTTCTTATGTATGGTTCAGTCGTTCCGTGGGGCGGAATGCTGATAGTGGCGAGTATTTATGGCTTTATCCAGATGAACCTGAACTTTCTGACGCTGGATTTATTTTATGCCGGCGTGTTTGGCAGCCTTGCTGTGCAGTTGGTTTTCACTGTGATTCAGTGCAACTGCAAATAATTGAAATTGAGTATTACCCCTCCCTGAATACCCCTTAAATTAAAACCGGAGTTACCCCATGAAAAAACTACTGGGTGCTGCACTGCTGTGCAGCGCACTGACCGGCTGCGCCGGTCTCAATTCTGATTTCGACTGTAACAAGACTGCTACTGACCAGTGCCTGACCACCGGTGAGGCCAACAAGCTGGCCGCTCAGGGTAAAAGTCTGGATGACCTGACGGCAGAGAAAACCGCAAAAAAGCCTGCGGGTGAAACCCTGCCGGCACTGCGCAATTCGGCACCGGTCGTGAATCCGTTCCGTCCTGTCTCCGTCGCAGCAACCGGAACCACCGCCGCCAGGCCTCTGACCACTGCGCCCGCGAAAACATCCGGCTCACTGGTCACGCCGCTGGCCACGCCGAGTCATGCGACCCCCGTGCCGGTTAACACGGCGGGCCGCGTTCCGGTTCAGCGTATTCCTGACGCCACGCAGCGCCTGTGGATTGCCCCCTGGGTGGACACGGACGACAACTTTCATCAGCCGGCTGTGGTTGAGTTCGTGAAAAACAAATCCCACTGGGATGAGAGCTACCGCGTTATCGGGGAGGGCGGGGAATGAGCAGCCATTACGTTACCGGCAAGAACGGCATCGATCATCTGGCGAAATCGTTAGTCCATTCACGGAAAGGAACGACGCAAATCACCGCCACACAGTCAGTCGATACCGACGATGAAACGCTGGCCGTTCTGAGCGTGAGCTGTGACTGGCAGATTAAAACAGCCGGTGATGCACCGCTATCCGGGCAAATGAACGAAGAGAAGCTGCGTCGCCTGGAGTTAATCCGGGCCGCTGCGGAGGGTCGAAAATGAGTTTTGTCGACAACCTGATGGATATGCTGAAAAACGGGAAAGAGGAAGACGGTGCCGCCACGGCCCGCGAGAATCTTTCCCAGACGTGGGGCTACCCGTCCCTGGTTGCGGCACTGCCGTACCGGTATTACGACGACATCAATGAGATTTTCGTCAACGCCGGCTCTGCAGGCTTCATCATGGAAGCCGCCCCGCTGCCTGGCGCGAACGAACAGGTGATGGCCGCGCTCGATGACATGCTGCGCAAAAAACTGCCCCGCCAGACTCCCGTCACCGTCATCATGCTCGCCAGCAAGTGTGTCGGGGAACGTATCGATCGCGGTGTGAGTAACGACATGTGGAAAGGAGGGATGGCCGATCACCTCAATAAAATCACCCGCGCGTTCTGGCAGCGCTCTGCGCTGCACGGTCTGGCCAACGAACGCGATTACCCGCTTTACCTGCGTAACTACCGTATCTTTCTTGTCTATGGTCAGCCGCTGAAGCGCGCTTCCCAGACACAACGGGTGATTGATGACCTGATTCAGATCCGCAACACCATCCGCGTCTCCCTGGGCGCTGCGCGCATCGACAGCGTGAACGTCGATGTGAACGGCTTCCTGTCTGCGGTACGCGAGCAGATGAACTACCGCCAGGAACAGGTGCTGACGTCCTCAGGCGACTACAACGAGGATGAAAAGCTGAACCGCCAGGTGGTTGATCAGGGTATAGGGCTTGATGTCTATCCGTCGCATCTCCGGATGACGTTGCCCGAGACCATCGACGCGCGCGGGACACGGTTGCCGGCATCGGCATGCCGCATCATCAACATGCAGCTTGCTAAAACGCCTAAACGCTTCGCCCTGTGGCAGGGGGCTGACAATCTGCAGAACCTGCGCTTTCCTGACCTCGGAATACCCTGTCCCTTTATGCTGACCTGGACGACGGAGCTGGAGGAGCAGACGAAAAGCCAGAGTGAGGCATTTCGTAAAGATACCGATTTGTCCAAAAAGGCCAACTCAGCCTACGCCGCACTTTTTCCCGGCACCAAAAGGGCCGCAGAAGAATGGCGACGTACCCGTGAGCAACTGAACAATAACGAAATTGCACTCTGCAACACGTATTTTAACCTGACCCTGTTCGCGCCGGACAACACTACTGATGCACAGGCCTGTGAGCTGGCTGCCGTGAACGTGTTCCGCAAGAACGAGCTGGAGATGGTAACGATACAGTACCAGCAGATGCGTAACTGGCTGGCCGGCTTCCCGTTCGTCATGCAGGAAGGGATGTGGGAAGACCTGAAAACAACAGGCGCGACGCTGCGCGCCAAGTCATGGAACGCGGTGAGCCTGATGCCGGTCGTGGCCGAACGCCAGTTGTCGAATGTAGGTATGCCGCTGCCGACCTACCGCAACCAGGTCGCGTTCTACGACATGTTTGGCGAGGAGAATGGTAGTACCAACTTCAACATCGCGGTTACCGGGACGTCCGGGGCAGGTAAATCGTTTCTGATACAGGGGGTGCTGCGCGATGTACTAAACGCCGGCGGTTACGGCTGGGTTATTGACATGGGGGACAGCTACAAAAACTACTGTCATCAGGCCGGTGGGGTTTATCTCGATGGCTCTAAACTGCGCTTTAACCCGTTCGCCAACGTCAAAGACATCAAGCACTCTGCTGAAGGGATTGTGCGTCTGCTGACGGTACTTGCCAGCCCGACGCAGCCGCTTGATGGCGTCTGCGAGGCGATCCTGCAGAAAGCGGTAATGGATGCGTGGGAGAAAAAGGCAAACAAAGCCCGTATCGACGACGTCCATAATTACCTGACTAACGAGGATGTGAATCAGGCGTTTGCAGACAAGCCGACCATCATCTCGCGCCTTGCTGAGCTGGCCATGCTGCTCGATACCTACTGCACCTGGGGGCCGGACGGAGAATACTTTAACGCCGACACCCCTACGCTCGATGGTGAAACCCGTTTCGCGGTACTGGAGCTGCTGAGTCTGGAAGACAAGCCGAAGCTGCTCTCCTCGATCCTGTTCTCGCTCATTCTGGCGATTCAGGAAAAGATGTACCACAGCCCGCGCGACCTCAAAAAAGTCTGCATCATCGACGAGGCCTGGCGTCTGCTGGGTGGCTCCAACCCGCACGCGGCACGGTTTATCGAAACCGGCTACCGAACCGTGCGTCGTCACCGTGGCGCGTTTATCACTATCACCCAGGGCATCAAGGACTTCAGCGCCAGTAAGGAAGCGGAAGCCGCCTGGAACAACAGTTCCACCAAAATCACCCTCTTGCAGGATGCGAAGGCGTTTAAACAGTACCTTGCCGATAACCCGGATCAGTTCTCGGACATGGAAAAAGAAGTTATCCGTGGCTTCCAGCCAGCCCTGCAGACCGGCTACAGCTCCCTGCTGATAAACGCCGGGGAATACAGCTCCTTCCACCGTCTGTTCGTCGACCCCGTCACACGCGCCATGTTCAGCTCGCGTGGTGAGGACTTTGCCTTCATGCAGAAATTGCAGAGAGAAGCCGGGGCCACTGCGGAGGAAGCTGCATATCTGCTGGCGGAGAAGAAATTCGGCAATGAACTTCGTGAACTTGAAGAATGGGTGAAAGCAGCATGAGTGAACAACAGGACAAGCCGTATGACGTCGATACCGTCAACGATGGTGCAACTATCGCCAGCAAAACATCCCGCTGGGTTAAAGCCAGCATGCTGGGGCTGGCAGGATTGCTGGCCATGACAGGTGTGGCATATGTGACGGCGAAAGCCGTCACACCGGAGGTGGTGGTCTTCGATATGAAGGGGACAGTCGACCTGTTCATGCAGCAGTCCGCGCAACTGCAGCTCGATGAAGACAAGGCCAGGGTGCTGACAACGCGTTTCAATTCAGCGCTGTCAGAGAGTCTCGGTGAATGGCAGGCCTCACATAACGCCATCATTCTGGTTAAACCGGCGGTGATGAGCGACCAGCGGGATATCACGAATGAGATCCGTGCCGACATTGCGCGCCGCACTCAGGGGGGCCAGTGAAAAGACGACTGAAGCTGATGGGTATGATGCTGCTGATGCTCTCCGCCGGCAGCGGGGCGAAAGATCTCGGAACCTGGGGCAACGTCTTCGAGCCTGCAGAGCAGGACATGCTGGCGTTTATCCAGAATCGCCTGAAGGGAATGGAGCAGACTGGCGAACTTGACCGTCTGCGCCAAGAGGCAACGGAAAGAGTGAAGGAGCATGCAGTACGTCCGACGCCGGTGGAAGGGCTCACGAAAGCGAAGGAATACCGCAGCTTTGCCTGGGACCCGACATTTACCGTGAAGGAGACCATCACTGACATGCAGGGCAACGTGATCGCCCGAAAGGGCGATACGGTCAATCCTCTGGATAAGGTGCCCTTCAGCCAGGTGCTCTTTTTTATCGACGGCGATGATAAGGAGCAGGTGAACTGGACCCGACAGCAGCTCGCCGGTCAGACCAGCGTAAAGGTCATCCTGGTGAACGGCAACATCAAAGAAACCAGTGATGCGCTTAATGAACGTATCTACTTCGACCAGTCTGGCGTACTGACCCGTAAATTCGGTTTTGAACACATCCCCGTGCGGATATCGCGCGATGGCCGCGTGATGAAAGTGGAAGAAATTCCGGTATCAGGAGCGAAAAAATGAGTGCAACAACGTTAGGTGACCTGTTTCCCGAAATGCGGCAGGCGGTTACATCCCATCGCCGTTACGCCAGAAAACCGCGTAAACCCGCTGAGATAACTCCTCGCATGGGAACAGCAGAACGGCTGAAGACGCTGTACCCCGAAATTGACGCCTGGCATCCGGTACTGGTGACCAAAGCCTGGCTCCACTGGTGTGAGCAGAACCAGCAGGACAGCCGGGAGCCGTCGAAACGTGATGAACGTTTCCCGGACTACATCATTCACCTCTTACTGGAGAACATGCGGGCCGAGGACAGCGCGAAACGTAAAAAGGGCCAGACGCTGTCACTTTCCGAGCGTCTCGACAGGTTGTTTGCAGGTGAAGGGCAGGAGAACGCCGAATGTCACTGATACACAATACCGCTGCGCCGTCTGTGTCTCAGCACATGACAGGTTTCAATGCTGATACCAAAGGCAGTGAAGAGGAAGTGAATCGCCTCTGTCAGCTGTACCCTGAAATCGCTTCATGGCAACCGGCGCTGATCGCCGGTGCCTGGCACCAGTGGTGTGCGAATAACCAGCGTCAGCCTATAGCGCCGGAAGAACGGGATGAGGCGTTTCCCCTGTACCTCGTCAGGCTTATCCGTAACAGAATGGAGGAGATGAACGCATGGCGTTAATCAGCTGCTTCACCGGCCCTCAGGGGCTGCAGGGGATGCTCACATGTTTGCGTGATACTGAGGGCATGACCGGTATTCTGGTCGTCGTTGCGCTACTCGCTGGCTGGATTGTTGTTCAGCATCTTGCAGATGCACGCCGTGAACGCCGTGCGCGGGAGAGCAGACCGGGAATACCCGTCCCTCTGGCGCAATTTGGCGGTGCCCGACATGCCGAAGCGGTTCACGCCTTTGCTAACCGCGAATGCTATCAGGTGATGCTGACTGAGCTGGAGAAAGGCCTGACTGAAGCAGGTTACCTATTGACGCGGGATAAATCACAGCGCTGGATATTGCCAGAGGCAGACCGGCATAAGCTCAGCCGCCGGGTTTTCCGGGCGCGTCTGCTGGAGATGACGCCGAGAGTGACTGAGCAGCAGGTAAAAGACAGTGAAGACGCGGCGGTGAACGATGGTTATGCCGGCATGTGGCTTAGTGTGTTGATTCGCGGAAGTGAAAGTGCAGGGTGGTACATCACAAAACCGGTGCCTGAATTTGTCCCGACGAACTTTCCGTTAAAACAGGTCACCATAACTGTCAGTGCAAAACAGTCTGTCCTTACGCGGGATGTCGTCAGAATCATCAACGATGTGGCTGAAAAAGTGAAAAAACAGCGTTCATTTCCTGAAACACCGGAACGTATTGCAGGAAAGGTAATTAACAGTGAACTGTGTTATGGGGCCGATCAGAGACAGGTAAAGGTGGCGCCAGGCTGGTTTAGTTCACCGTCTGGAAATGATGTTCCTGACGATATCTCCGAAGGCCAATTCCCTCCGGCGGGGATGTCAGAATACCGGCATTTCATTGTCCGGGCGCAGGCAGGAAGGTTTTATACCCCGGCTGCACTTGCCTTCTATATTGATGAAGCGGGTCGCAGGATAGAACAGGGGGAATCCAGCGGAGCATGCTACGAAGATGACAGCGGCTACGCTTTCGCCGTGACGCCTGCAAAAAACACGACCTGATACAACCGCGCAGCCCTTCAGGATGTTCGGTGCTCACTGCGTTGCGCTACGCCTCAGCCTGAATGCCATCCCGGTTTCCGATTAACCCCCGACCAGGTAACGCCATGAAAAAAGACCCTGATACTGAAAAGGGCCGGAATGTCACCATCTCGTCAGTACGTCACGATGAGGGTTCGGCCCGACAGCTGGATGAAATCCTCAACGATAACCCGTTGTACAAACCCTCTCACGTGCTGCGCGGAGCCATTCTTGCCCTGTACGAAATGAGCCAGGAACAACGCCTGGCCATCATTATGAAAGCGGCTGATAAAGCCAAAAACCACTGACCATTTCTTAAGCCCTCCCGCCGTCCGGTGGCTGCGGCACTCCCGGAGATACCCCATGACTCACCCTGAATCTGTCAGGCCGGTGACGGTTACCCGTGACCGCTATGGCTTCTGGACGCACCCTCATTATTTTGCACCGGCCAGTGATGAGGTCACACAGACTGAATTTGGCGACTGGATGCGCCAGCACAATCTGACCTGTGCCACCCGCTGGATGGAAAACGACGCGCCTCCCCAGGTGATCGCCGACTGGGAAAAGGGGAAACAAAACATCAGTGACTGGCTCCCTTCCGCGCCAGAGGGCGAAGGCTGGTTCATTGGCTCCATTCATGACACTGAGGACGGCCCGGTCTGTGTATGGCTGCGGGAGGTGAAATGAAGCACTTTTCATGGCTGGCCGGTGTGTTACTGGTTCTTATTTCCTGTATGCCATCCCAGGCAACGGCCGCAGCCAGTAACGCCGGTGACGGCCGCTGGGTTAACCCGATAAGCGATGTCTGCTGGAAGTGCCTGTTTCCGATGACGCTCGGCAATATTCAGCTGGCCGCTGGCCCCCAAAAGGATACCAACAACCCGGCTTCGCCGATCCAGATTTGCCCATATGGTGTGTTTTACCGCATCGGTCTGGCCATCGGGTTCTGGGAGCCAATGGCGATGGTGGATGTAACCCGTGAGCCGGGCGTCATGGTCAACATGGGGGGCTTTAAAATCGATCTCGGGAGAACGGGAACGGGAACCGCAGGGCAGAGTGACCGTCCCGCTGCCGGTACCTTCTACCATGTCCACTGGTACAAATACCCGCTGATTTTCTGGCTGAACATCATCACCAGTCTGGGGTGTCTGCAAACCGGCGACATGGATATAGCCTATCTCTCCGAAGTCGATCCTCTCTGGAATGACAGTACGCTCTCGATGCTGATAAACCCCGAGGCAGCGCTATTCGGCAACCTGATAGCTCAGGGGGCCTGCGCTGCTGACGCAGCTGCTTCATCAGCGGGTCTTCCTCTGTCTCCGCTGTTCTGGTGCGCGGGAAGTCAGGGGTCTATCTACCCGCTAACCGGCTATACCAGCGGTGAGTTTTCTCCGCTCGAGGCCTCTCTTCTGGTTGGAGAGCGAATGGCATTCAAGATGCATCGTGAGGGGCTGGTCTGGAACTCTGTGGGCGCGGACGTCGCCGTATGTAACCAGTATCCATCCCCGATCATCCCGAAAGAGCGATGGCGATACCAGATGGTCAACATGTACCCCGAACCGGGTAACTGTCATCCTTTCGGGGCCAGCACGCAGCTCTGGGGCACAACGCATAACTCTCCATCCTCCAAAAAGAACTTCGGCTATCTCTTCTGGCGCAAACGTAACTGCGTATTCCTTTAAGGACATGACAATGAAAAACGCTTATCTCCGGGCGCTGACGATCAGCGTCATGGTTGCTTTCGCGCCGCTGGCCCTGGCGAGCGCTCAGACCGATATTTCCGTCTCCGACCATAACTGGATCAAAGGTCAGCAGGACGCGCTGGCAGCGATGAAGGAAGACCTGCAGGGCCATCCGGCGGCCGCGCCCGTATTGCCGCAGCGGCAACAGGATCTGATAAACCGCCTGCAGGGCGATATCGCAGCCCAGAACAACACGATGGGGGAAAAAGACACGTTCCCGGCTATTTACTTTGTGAGCCTCGGTATTCCGCGTGAAGGTCTGCTACCCATGCTGAAGGATGCCCGCCGTTTCAACATTCCGCCAACGCTGCGCGGCCTGGTCAATAACGACATGCGACAGACCGCGGCGGCCATGTTTGAGCTGAGTAAGGAGGACAAGGACGCCGGCGTGCAAATCGATCCAACGTTGTTTACTCAGTACAACATCACCACGGTACCCGCCCTGGTGGTGACCTGTCCTGGCCACCATGACGTAATTCGGGGAAGTCTGCCCCTGCAGCAGGCTCTCGAAAAAGTGGCAGAAAGTGGTGATTGTGCGGCAACGGCACGCCATCTTCTGGAGGCCGCGAAATGAAAAAAATACTTTCAACGGTGCTGATGCTTTTTCCGCTCCTGGCTGGCGCAGCTGATCCTGCCTTTGAAGCGGGAGCGAGCTTTGGCAAAGGCAATGCTTCCGCCGGGACGGGAGCCCTGAAAAACCCGGATACCGTCACAGGAGCAATACCAGGCTATACCGCTAACCCACCGGAGAAAGGGTATTACGGCGGTGTGGATGGCGGAGACGGCGGGCTGGCCAACAAAGGGCAGGCCGCGCTGCAGGGTAATGACGCAGCACAGTCGGTTATCAACTCCGGAAAAACGAACCCGACGCCCGCCATCGACCCACAGGCCCCTTTCATCACTATCGGTAAAAATGCCGAAGCCGGCGCAGACGGTGTGCTTAACGGAACCGCGAACCAGTGTAAGGAGGTGACAGTATCGAAAACCACCTTTGAAAATTACACCTGCGACAAGGATGTGGCCTCAGTGGAAGCCTGCTCACGAACTGCAACACCTGGCGGACATACATCCACCACGACAGTGCAGAAAACGTTCACACTGACGGCGGCCAATGGCGATGTTGTTTTCACGAACAACGGTACTTCCTTCAGTTTTAGTTTTAAAGCGCCGGCATCAGGACCGGTGATCAGCGCGCATTTTTACTGGGCGGATCGCGATGTCAATGCCGGGAAAATCTCCTGGTGGGGCGTCAGTCAGACGATTGTCGGAAAAGCCTTTAACTGGGAAATGCCGGGCGCTCCGGGGACACCGTTGTCGCAGGGGGGCTCGTTACCTGCCGGTTCCTATCAAAGCACCGGATGTACCAGCGGAAATCAGGGTGTTTGTAGAAAACATATCCGGGAGCAGATAGCGGATTTCCAGTCCGGCGCGTCAGGTTTCACGCTGGTCCTCGTTATGAATGCCGTCGAGACCACTTTTGTCCCCGAAGTGAACTGGACTTCATCCTGCGGTCTGGATATGTCGAAGGCGCAAAAAACCACGTCAACCTGCACCTCTCCGGGCGGAAATAAAACCATTGTTAACAATGGCCAGAGCTATGACGTTTACAGCGACTGCTGGGAGTACACCGATAACTATGTCGTACCGTCAGACTCCACGGGAACCTGCGGAACGTTGATGACAAACCCCTCCTGTACGGCGGCAGGCAACACCTGCACTGAATCGACCGACGGGCAGTGTACCCATATGAGCTACACCTACCAGTGTCAGACCACGCATCAGTCGGGTGGCCTGGTCTGCGGCGGCGACTACATCTGTAAGTCAGGCGAGTGTGATGACACCAATGGTGCCGGAAGCAGCGGTTTCGATACGGCGGTGGCAAAACTGGCAGGTCTTGCCTCGGCAGCGGAAGATGCAAAAGACGCCAGCAGCTCCATTGAGGTAAAAGCCTTCACGGGGAAAGCCATGCGCTGCCGTAAGGCCTTTGCCGGTTTCTCTAACTGCTGCAAAGACTCTGGCTGGGGACAAAGTGCCGGACTGGCCGCATGTGATGATGAAGAAAAGGCTATAGGGAAGGCGAAGGCGAAGAAAATCACCGTCAGCGTCGGCGAGCGGTGCGATCGCAAGGTGCTGGGTGCCTGCATCCAGAAAAGTCAGGTCTACTGCGTCTTTGACGGCAAGCTTGCCCGCATCATTCAGGAGCAGGGGCGTCGCGACCAGCTGGGCGTTAAGTTCGGCAGCGGCGACAGCCCGAACTGCCGGGGGATCACCGTTCCGGAGCTGCAGAGCATCGACTTCGACAAAATCAACTTCTCTGACTTCTACGAGGATTTGATGAAGAACCAGAAAATCCCCGATACCAGCACGCAGGTTCAGCAGATTAAGGAACGCATTGCCGCGCAGGTGAACCAGCAGGGAGGTGGTAAATGAAGCGTGTCCTTTGTGGCCTGCTCATGGCGCTGGCGAGCCATGCGGTGATGGCCGAGGAGATTGTGACGCCGGCAGAGCCGTTCACAGGCTGGTCCTGGTACAACGAACCGAAAAAGCCCCCTGAGCAGCCCCGGAAACCGCAGCAGCCAGCACCGCAGGCCATTCCGGATCTCAGTAAGATGTCCCCAATGGAGCAGGCCCGGGTACTTAAAGGGTACACACAGGAGGCGCTTAACCGCGCCATCCTGTTCCCCTCACGGGAAAACACGGCGACGTTCCTGCGCTGGCAGAAGTTCTGGACAGACCGGGCATCGATGTTCAGCCAGTCCTTTGCGGCGGCGCAACTGAGCCATCCTGATCTCGACTACAACCTGGAGTATCCGCACTACAACAGCATGGCGCCGTTTATGCAGACCCGCGACCAGCAGACGCGGCAGAGCGCCGTGGAGCAGCTGGCGCAGCAGTATGGTCTGTTCTACTTCTACCGGGGCAGTGACCCGATCGATGTGCAGATGGCGGGCGTGGTGGCTGACTTTGCGAAAACCAACGGGATTTCACTTATTCCGGTATCGGTTGACGGACAGGTTGCGGCCACCCTGCCACAAAGTCGTCCGGACACCGGACAGTCCCGGTCGATGAATATCACGCACTTTCCGGCGCTCTTCCTGGTTGACCCGCGCAGCAAGAATTACCGCGCGCTGTCATACGGCTTCATGACTCAGGATGATCTGTCGAAGCGATTCCTGAACGTGGCCACCGGCTTTAAACCCAATTCCTGAGAGATCCTTATGACAAAAACACTGTTTACCCTCATCCGCGATGCAGGGCGGGCTGCCCTGTATTCCTTCGTCCTCGGCCCGGCACTGGTGCTGTATGTGTTTGTGATGCTGGCGGCATCAGACGGCTCTCTTTCCCGGCAATTCCTGACGACTTTTCATCACCTGACTGAGGGGGTGCCTGCCGGCAAGGTGATGGGGTGCGTTAATGAACATGAGATGGCAGGACGCTTCTCGCCACCTGAACCCGGAGAGTCATTAAAGCCTGTGCCTCCTGCCTTAGCGAAAGCCCCGCCTGAAGTGTTATGTCAGCGCGGGCCCGTTGACAGCGATTCATGGGTGCGTTCGGTAGATGCAACGTTGCGCTCCGTCTGGATGATGGCCGCTATGTTGGGCTTTGGGTTGTGGTTTGTTTTATATGGCCTGTCCCGGGCCGCTCAGCGTCGCATTTCACCAGACAGACATTCGGTTCTGGTACGGCAGAACAAGGAGACACAGGAATGAAACCAACTCTTCTCGCAGGACTGATTTTCTGGGGCACGATGGCGCGCGTACTTAGCGAGCTGATGACCTGGTCCGTGGAGCATACGCAGCAGGGGCTGCTGTGGCTGTGTAATGGTATGTGGGCCGGTGCGGCTGGCATGGTGATTTATGCCGGTTATCGCTGGTTCCGTTACGAAAGGGGACAGACGCATAAGGAAGCCGATCATGAACATTAAAACCGGACTCACTGCGCTCCTGTTATCTCTGCCCCTGCTGGCGAACGCCGGTGCGCGTGAGGAGTTAATGGCGCTTGAAGCGTCAAAAACGAACTCATCTGCAGACGCTACAGCCATCACCGCCTCCACCATTCCGGTACCTGCGCCAGCCAGCCTGATGGCGCTGCCGGACGGACGTCGGGCTAATATGAAAGATTATGCCGTGGTGCTCTTTATGCAGGCACACTGCCAGTACAGCGCGAAGTTTGACCCGCTGCTGAAGGGCTGGGCCGATGAGCATGCAATTAAGGTCTATCCGTACACCCTGGACGGCGGCGGCGATATCTCATTTCCGACGCCGATGATCCCGCGCAAGAGCGATCTTAAATCGCCCATTGCAGACGAGATTGTGACCTTCTTCGGAAACGGGCTGCCGATTGCGACACCGACGGCCTTTATGGTCAACGTCAACACCCTGAAAGCCTACCCGCTGACCCAGGGTGTGATGGACATCCCCGCTCTTGAGAGCCGTATGGCCAGTCTGATTCAGGCTGACATGGACCACGTCGACCCGAAAACGCTGCCGCCCATGCCGGCAAGCGCGCAGGTTACCCCTCAGTAATACAAACGGACTACAAAATGACGACAAACACGTATGCGTTATCGCGTACCGAGCGCGTGTGGCTGTTATTCAGCGTGACGCTGCTTGTGTCCGCAGCTTTCTATGGGGTGCTGGCCCACCGGGTGGTCAGCGTCATGGATCGCCCTGAACTGACAACCTGCCTGCAGGACTTTCCGGTGCTCCTGCTTATCTCGCTGAGCATCGGTTTTTTATTCACCGTCACCGGGCTCTACGTCTGCCGGCAGACCCTGGCCAGGAAACCCCGGGAGGAGATTGCATGATTAAGGCTTTGATAACAGCCGGTGCCGTGTTCGTTGGAGGACTGACTGCGTTGACGGCTCAGGCGGACGTCAACGGCGACCTGAACGGCTTCTTCAATAATCTTGGCTACAGCGGCAACGTCACTCAGGCGCAGGCCTGGCAGGGGCAGGCGGCCGGGTACTTCTCCGGCGGCTCTGTCTACCTCCGGAACCCCGTCAAAAATGTCCAGCTGGTCTCGATGCAACTGCCATCCCTGAACGCCGGTTGCGGCGGTATCGACGCCTATCTCGGGGCGTTCAGTATGATCAGCGGCGAGGAAATTCAGCGATTCGTGAAACAAATCATGAGTAACGCCGCCGGCTATGCATTCGACCTGGCACTGCAGACGATGGTACCGGAGCTGAAGCAGGCTAAAGACTTCCTTCAGAAGTTGGCCAGTGATGTTAACTCCATGAACATGAGTTCGTGCCAGGCCGCTCAGGGCATTATCGGCGGGCTGTGGCCAGTGACGCAGGTTTCCCAGCAGAAAATCTGCCAGGACATTGCCGGCGAAACCAACATGTTCTCCGACTGGGCGGCTTCCCGGCAGGGCTGCACTGTCGGAGGACAGGGCGACAAAGTCACGGCTAAGGCAGGCGACGCTGAGAAAGATCAGGTGCTGAAAAACAAAAACCTTATCTGGGATACTCTCAGTAAGAATGGTCTTCTCGGCAACGACCGCGCGCTGAAGGAACTGGTCATGAGTACCGTCGGCTCCATTATTTTCAACAAGAATGGCGATGTGACAATTCTGACGCCGCTGGTTGATAATCGCGACCTGATTAAAGTCCTGATGCGCGGGGGTACGGCGAAGGTCTACGGATGTGACGAATCCACACTGTGTCTGGGACCTGTTGTCACCAATCTGACTATTTCCGAGTCCAACGCTCTGGTCACACTGGTCAAAAACCTGATGCTCTCAATGCAGAACAAGCTGGTTGACGATACTGCGCTGACCGATCAGGAAAAAGGCTTTGTGAACACCACCTCTGTGCCGGTGCTGAAGTACCTGACTAACGCTCAGAGTATGGGGATGAGCGCCACCTACCTGCTGCAGGTTTCTGACTTCATTGCCCAGGACCTGATGATCCAGTACCTCCAGGAGCTGGTAAAACAGGCAAGCCTGTCGCTGGCTGGCAAGAACTTCCCTGAAGAGGCTGCCGCCAAACTACGTGACAACATCATTCATGCGCAGGGACTTCTCGCTGACATGAAGCTGCAGTCAGCTGCTGATCAGAACGCGCTGGACGGTATCGACCGCAACATGCAGTACCTGCAGCAGCAGGTGTCCACCATTGTTTCAGGCTCCTTCCAAAGCAACTATCACTGGGGTGATCGCTGATGCTTGAGATATACACCATTTATGGCGGGGGAATGTGGAAAACGGCGCTGGACGCCGTTGTCACCCTTGTCGGTCAGAATACCTTCCACACCTTAATGCGTATTGCCGGTACCTTCGGGGTGCTGGCCGTATTGCTCACTTTCATTAAACAACGTAACCCGATGGTCTTCGTCCAGTGGCTGGCGGTCTTCATGATCCTGACCTCCATCCTTCTGGTACCGAAACGATCAGTGCAGGTCATTGACCTGTCCGATCCCGGTGCGGTCTGGGTAACCGATAACGTACCGGTTGGCCTGGCGGCTATCGCGTCGCTGACGACCAGTATCGGGTACAAGATGGCGTCAGTTTACGACATGCTGATGGCCAGACCCGACTCGGTGACCTACAGCAAAACCGGGATGCTGTTTGGCTCGCAGATTGTGGCAGAAACCAGTGACTTCTCTACGCAAAACCCGGAGCTGGCTCAGATGCTGCCGGATTACGTGGAAAACTGTGTGATCGGCGACATTCTTCTGAATGGTAAATACACTATCAATCAGCTGCTCAATTCTACTGACCCGCTGACGCTGATAACCAGTAACCCAAGCCCGCTGCGGGGCATCTTTAAGATGACCTCCACCTCACGTCAGTTCCTGACCTGTCAGCAGGCCGCAACGGAGATACAGAAGCTGGCCAATACCGACGTCAACCCGGGCAGTGCGACGTTCACCTGGCTGACGAGAAAGGTATTCGGCAACAAACTGAATGGCGCGGCGCTTCTGGCCAATGCTATGGGAGAAAGTTACGGGTACTTCTATGCCGGTGGTATGACTGCTGCGCAGATCATGAAGAATAACATCACGAACAGTGCAGTACGGCAGGGGATCAAGGGTTTTGCCGCTCGCTCTTCCGACACGGCTAACCTGCTTAATCTGGCCACCGAGAACGCTGCCACCAAACAGCGTCTCGCCTGGGCCGCAGGCAACGAGCTGGCGACCCGAACGCTGCCATTTGCACAGTCTCTGCTGATGCTTATCCTGGTATGCCTGTTCCCGCTGATGATTGCGCTGGCCGCATCAAATCACACTTTGTTTGGTCTGAACACACTGAAAATATACGTTTCCGGGTTTATCTACTTCCAGATGTGGCCGGTGATGTTCGCCATTCTTAACTATGCCGCCAACTACTGGCTGCAGAGTCAGTCCGGGGGCACGCCCCTGGTTCTGGCCAACAAGGATGTGGTGGCACTGCAGCATTCGGACGTGGCGAATCTGGCAGGTTATCTGTCTCTTTCCATTCCGGTGCTGTCGTTTTATCTGACCAAAGGTGCTGCGGCGATGGGCTCTCAGGTGGCGGGGAGTGTACTCAGCTCGGGCGCCTTCACGTCAGCAGGTGTGGCTGCGACCACAGCAGACGGAAACTGGTCGTTTAACAACATGTCGATGGACAATGTCAGCCAGAACAAGATGGATACCAACCTGATGCAGCGTCAGGGTCAGCAGACGTGGCAGGCAGATAACGGCTCCACGCAGACGCAGACGGCCGGTGGCCATACGGTTATCGACGGCTCGGGTGCAATGTCGAATCTGCCGGTGAACATGAAGCTCAGCCAGCTGGCCAGCAGTGGTTTCCAGGAGTCAGCCCGCCAGTCGCAGGTTCAGGCGCAGACGGCGCTCGATGGCTACAACCACAGCGTCACCAGTGGCTGGTCGCAGCTCTCACAGCTGTCTCACCAGACCGGTACCAGCGACAGCCTGACCAGAGGCAGTGAAAACAGCCAGGTCACTAACGCAACGCGCGGCGCCAGCATGATGATGTCGGCCGCTGAAAGCTATGCGAAAGCGAACAATATCTCGACGCAGGAAGCCTATAATCAGCTGATGGCAAAATCGCAAGATGTCAGCGCAAATGTTGGTGCTGGCGTTAAGTTAGATACAAGTAAATCATTGTGGGGTAAAGCGGGTCAGTGGGCTACGGGAATTAGTGGTGATATTCACGCAGGAGCTGAATGGAAGGGTAATATGAACGAGAGCCATGGAACTCAACAAACTGGCTCTAGCACTATAGATGCAAGGCACGATAAAAACAGCCAGGCGGTTAATGACTTCCGTCAGGGAATGGACATGGTTACCAGCAGTCGCGTGAGTGATGGATCTAACCATACCGAGAACGCGGCAAGCAGCAATGTTCAGCAGCTGGCGGCAACGCTCAACGATGCCCAGAGCCAGTACCATCAGTACACTACCAGTTCGACCCAGAGTAATGAGTTCAGCCGTATGGCCACACTGGCCCAGAACCAGAGTGCCAGCCTTGACACGAACTATACCCAAGAGTTTGTGGACTGGGCTGCGAATAAATACGGTGATAAGGCACAATCCATGCTGACAAGCGCCCCTTCAGCGCGCGAGGCGGCGATGGAGTTCGTGAATGAGCGTCTCAAACCTGAAATCATGGGGGATTATCAGCAGGGGAGAGCGGACCTTAGAAGCGGTAATGAGCATGCGGCATTCAGCGGTGAGCATATTGTTCAGCCGGCCCATAGCCGTCAGCAAGGAGCAGGCCCGGCAGGTAATGATGGAGGTATACGTTACAGCCCTGTCGAGAGTGGCTCTTATAATTCGAACGACACGGGGAACCACCATACAGACGGAGCGTCTCAGGTGACGGAATATGCGGGCACTTACGGTGGTCAGGTTTCATCTGGGGGGGGAAGCGTGTCTGTAAGAACAGGCGGTTCTGCTTCGGGTAGCCATGAGTCATCATTGTTAGCGCAAAATCAAACGGACAGTGAGAACTTAGCTGGTCAACGGGAAATCAGCCATAACGAAGTACGTTCTGACTACGGCATACAGGAACAAAGCTCCCAAACCCAGTCAGGCACTCACAGAAGCGAACAGGATAGCCTCTCCATTAAATCCAGTGATCATGATACCGGAAGACATTCGGCTGAAAGGCAACGCTCTGATTCCAGCGCTGGGATGCAGCAGGAATTACGCCAATCCGGGACCATACGAGAGCAATGGGGAGCAGCAGGCCACGGGAACGAAATGAGCCATAGCCATGCAACAATGAATGTTGAGGAGCAGCGGGTTCAGGGTAATGCGATGCAGGAGTCTTTCAAAGAAAACCAGGCAAAACTGCATGAACAGTCAGGTCAGGGTTTTGGTCCGCAAAATGATATCCAGCGTCGTGTAGCGGAACAAAGATCTGAAAATGAGCATAAAATCAACGAATCTTCTGGCGAAATCGATAAAAAACAATCCACTGTTCAGGCATCCAGTGATATTCTAAAAGGAGAAAATTATTCAGCTCAGAGCAAGTTCGTTAAAGAGCATGAGACTGAAAAGGGAAAACAACATCTGATTACTCAAGAACCCAGCGAAAGTGAAATGAATTCAAAATTGGCTGAATTGAGACGGAGAACAGGTTAATAGGAGTAAACGCTTATGATTACCCAAGCTAACATCAATGAAGACCTTCGCATGGTGTCAGAAAACCTATCCGACACGTCGCAACAATTAGTTAAACCAATCCACGCTTTGAAGCTTTCATTTTTCTTTCCAGTTTCAATAGTTGTTGGATACTTAATCGCTTTGATTATCGTGAAAATCCAATACGTGCCCCACATGAATAGTTTTGGGGATGTCGTTACTTTCAATGATGCGATGAGTGCTGAATTAGCAACTAATGGATTTGCGCTATTGTTTTCTGTGATTATAGGCTTTGCCTTATACGGTCCAGCACTGGCGTATCTTACAGTACCGAAAAAAGTACGAGATGGATCAATTATTATCTCAAGCCTACGAAGAACTTGTAAGAAGACAGTCGTGTTTATGATAGTGCTCAATTGGCTCTTCTCATTGTTAGGGGTTATGGTAAGTACTGTTTTCTTATGCGCTGCCCCAGCAATGTTATTGATGTCATTGTTCATTACTCAGATGGTTATTAATGCCGAGGTTGCTAGATATGGTTTCTCTGCTGTCTTGGATAAACTTAACAAACTGGTAAAAAAAATCTGAAACCTGCGTGAAAATCCAAAAAAGCCACTAAAGGATAGTGGCTTTTTTATAATCATTAGTTACCACCTTAGTTATTTCTTATTAAAACTTCTCCCCCATCTGCCGATAACAAAACTGTTAGTTCTGTCTCGCTAACGGGGACGTTTTTCTATGCACAGGAAGAATTCATGAAATTAAAACAATTAGCCGTTGTTGGTCTGATCGCTTCTACTATCGCTCTGTCTGGTTGTGGCGCCATGTCCACAGCGGTGAAGAAACGTAATCTGGATGTCAAAACCCAGATGAGTGAAACCATCTGGCTGGAGCCATCATCAGAGAAAACGGTTTATCTTCAGATCCGTAATACCTCTGACAAGGACATGTCTGGTCTGCAGGCACAAATTACAAATGAACTGGCCGCCAAAGGCTACCGCGTCACCAGTTCTCCGGACGCCGCCTACTACTGGATTCAGGCAAACGTGCTGAAAGCCGAAAAAATGGATCTGCGTGATGCGCAGGGCTTCCTCAAGACCGGGTACGAAGGTGCGGCAATGGGAGCGGCACTGGGCGCGGGTATTACGGCGTATAACTCGTCTTCAGCTGGCGCAACGCTGGGTGTAGGGCTGGCCAGTGGCCTGATTGGTATGGCTGCAGATGCAATGGTTGAAGACGTGAACTACACGATGGTGACCGATCTGCAAATTTCCGAGCGCAGCAAGGCGACCGTCACGACAGACAATATTGCCGCCCTGAAGCAGGGAACGTCAGGCGTTAAGCTGCAAACCAGCAGCGAGCAAGGCAACCGCGCTAAATACCAGACCCGCGTGGTATCCAACGCCAACAAGGTGAACCTCAAGTTTGAAGAGGCGAAACCTGTTCTCGAAGCGCAGCTGGCCAAATCCATCGCCGGCATTATGTAACTGCATTGGCGGTCAAAGGCCGCCCGTTTACCAAAATAAGGAATCAGCATGAAAAAAGCAGGAATTGTGTGTTTATCACTGGTCGTGGCTGTACTCACAGGATGTTCCACCCCAAAATCTACCCCGGAAGAACCAGAAATGACAGCTGCACGCCAGTGCTCTGATCAGGTGCTCACCGCTTCAAAAAATAAAGCGGGTACAACGAAGTTAACGTCAATCATGAAAGATGAAGCCACCATTGTTCGGGTTGGTGATTCTTCTCAGGAAACCCATCTTATCAAGGGATTCCCTTACGTTGAGTCCACGTCTCTTGATAACGGTAAGCCGGGTTCAACATGGCGCAACTGCATGCAGGCGAAAGGGTTTACTGTTGGTGGTTGAGCCGCCTGCAACAATAGTGAGCTAATAGCTCGTTATCATTAAAACCGCACTGAAAAGATATCCCACATCTCAGTGCGGTAATTATTACCTCTCCTTTCCAACTGACACCAGACCGAGTTCACTTCGGGCAGGGTGCGTCAGTGCTTTCTGTCAGTTACCAGTAATTACGCTTCCTCGCATGACTGCGCCAGGCGCAGCCCTGTCTGCGGCGAGCGTTGCGTCCTTAATTTCAAAGGAGTTCGTCCATCATGATGCATCAGATAAATGAACGTGCAGATTACTCAGCTGAATTCTGGTCACTTATCCATCTGGAAAGTGAGCTGATGGCAGCAAGGGCCTGGATGAATGTATTTGGTTCACTTCCTGAGGGGCAGGGAATGACCATTGTTGCTTTCTGGGCTGGCTATGAATTTACCCTTTATGGTCTGGAGTCCCGGGAGTGGCATTCAGCGGTTTATAGGGATGTGGCCTCTTCAGTCCGTTCTGTGGCTGCATGCATTAATAAACAGGACTGGGAGGACGGATGTCAGCAGGCCAGGTATGAACTGAGTCAGATGTAATAACCTGACGATTAACCCCCACGCGGTACCACATTTTTTCATCACCCTTTTCAACGCTTCTTCTCTGATAACGAACATCACCACGCAGGTGATGCGATAACGGCCGGACAACACTCTATGAGCTTCGCAGGAAAAAACCTCACCCAGGGCGGGCAGATGACCGCCTACCGCTGGCGCATGTTCATTCAGGTGAACAACTGGATAGGATTCTGGATCTTCATCCTGTTCGCCGTACTGACTACCGCCATCTTTCTCTGGCGAATCCCTCAGGAAGCCCTGGATAACGGTTCCCTGTGGTGGTTCGCCAGTATCAACAGCAGCTTTATCGACCTGATGCCAGCATCGGGAACGCCAAAAATCTACGACGTTCACTACTGGTATGCGCCTACCGCGACGGCAATGGTTCTGAAGATGACCCTGCCGCAGATTTATACCGACCCGTACATGCAGGCGATGGGCGACCAGTGCCTGCGTGAGCTGCAGTGGGCAGCCGGTGCCAGCGGGCTGTTCAGTATGGTGGTGTTTATCGCCGTGACCTGGTTTATCGCGAATATCGGCAGAAAGGAGAGCGAGGACGAATATCTCTCCGGCATGCAGCTGACCGACAAGCCAGCGGAAGTGAATAAATTACTGCGCAAAAACGGTGAGATCTCTGACCTGCGCGTGGGTGATCTGCATATGGTCAGGATGGCGGAGGTACTCAATTTCCTGATGCATGGCACTATCGGGGTGGGGAAGTCGACGCTGATACGCTGGTTACTCGACTACATCCGCAAACGCGGTGACCGGGCCATCATCTACGACTCAGGTTGTACCTTCATAGAAACCCACTATAACCCGTCTACCGATATCATCCTTAACGCCCACGACGAGCGATGTGCCAACTGGCAGATGTGGGGTGAGTGCGTTGACGCGGTCGATTACGACAACCTGGCCGCCAGCCTCATTCCGGTGGAAGGGGAATCCGATCCGTTCTGGGTATCCAGCTCGCGAACCATTTATGCCGATCTCGCAATTCGTATGTCGACGGACCCGGAACGCAGCATTGAGAAGTTCCTGAAAACCCTGCTGTCCCTCAGCATGAAAAATCTGCGTGACTATCTGGCCAACACGCCCTCTGCCAACCTGGTTGAGGAGAAAATCGAGAAAACGGCCATTTCCATTCGCTCGGTGGTAACCAACTACGCTAAAGCCCTTCGCTATCTGCAGGGGCTGGATGACGGAACGAAACCGCCGTTCACTATCAGGGAGTGGATGACGCAGGAACGCTATGACAACAGCTGGCTGTTTATTTCCACTCAGGCCCGGCATCGCAAAAGTGTACGCCCGCTGATCTCACTCTGGGTGTCGCTGGCCACGCTGATGCTGCAGAGCATGGGGGAAAACAGCGACCGCCGCGTATGGTTCATTATCGATGAAGCACCCAGCCTGCAGCGCATACCCGAGCTGGCCGAGACACTTGCAGAGGCGCGTAAATTTGGTGGCTGTTTCGTGCTGGGCATGCAGAACATGGCGCAGCTGGTTCACGTCTACGGCCGCGAGCTGGCCAAAAGCATCTTTGACCTGATGAACACCCGTATGTACGGACGTTCGCCGAGCGCCGAGATGGCCAAAGTGGTGGAAGAGGAGCTGGGCAACCAGCGTAAGCGCAAAATCCGTGAGCAGAACAGCTACGGTCTGGACCAGGTGCGTGACGGTGTGTCCCTCGGTAAGGACGAGGTCAATAACCCGATTGTCGACTACGAGCAGATCATGCGTCTGCCAAACCTCAACTTTTATGTTCGCCTCCCGGGTGAGTATCCGGTCGTCCGTCTGAAGCTGAAATATCGCGCGCTGAAGAAACGGCAGGCAGGCCTCATTGAGCGCAATATCCGCGATGCGCTCAGTCCGGAGCTTGAGAGGGTTATTCAGGAGAACGAGCGCGCAGCGGCAGCTGCCGGTCTGACGTTCCCGACCGGTGAAGAAGTGCTGGAGAAGGGAAGCGAAATGTCAGCCGCAGCTGACGGTACGGCTCATGTTGCTTCTGCCGGTACGCCGGCATCATCGCCCGTCGAAAAAAAGACAGCAACACCAGAGACAGCGCCGAAGCCTCCTCAGGGCACAGTGCCTGAACGGAAACAGGTAGCTGTCATGGAGCCTGTTATCTCCGGTTCTGCGACAGTCGTACCGGAAGAGGGGGCCGGAAAACACAACACGGTGACACCTCCTGTCACTGCAGAGAAAAAAGATAACGTTGTTTCTCTCCGTTCTGTTGGCGCAATGAAAAAACCGCCTGAAGCACCGGGCAAATTACCGGTCTCCAACGGAGTGACCGGTCACCCGGGTACCGCTGACTCTGTACAAACAATGCCCGATGCCCTCAAGGCCCTGCGAAACCGACATCATGTACCGGAACCACCTGTCGCCTCACCTCTGAGCATGCTGCACAGGGCACGCCAGCGGCCGGCCTCTTCGGAAAGCGATCCGCAGACAGAAGAAAACGGCGGTGAGTCCATGAACCTCGACATGAAAGTGACGGCACTGCCTGACGGCGGCCTGAGTGTGACGACGGCAGGGAAGTCAGTGACACCGAAAACCCCGGATGAAGCCCACGGTACTCACCGGCAGCTGGCGCAGGAAGAAGAGAACATTTTACTTCACCGTCACGCGGACGACCCGGGTTACGACGAAAACGACCATTACTATTACGACAGAGAGCCTGAATTATGATGTCAGTCGCCCCAGTAGCGTCAGCCGGCGAGGCTGCAGGCTACTACAGCAATTCCGATAACTACTATTTTCTGGGCAGCCTTCAGAGCCTCTGGATGGGAGAGGGTGCAAAAGCGCTGGGTCTGGAGGGCAACGTCCGTGGCGATGATCTGACGGCCGTGCTCGAGGGACGTCTGCCGGACGGCTCACGGCTTGGCAAGGAGGTTAACGGGCAGCACGTCCACCGTCCCGGCCATGACCTGACCTTTTCCGCCCCCAAAAGCGTGTCCATTCTGGCACTTATCGGCAACGATAAAGAAATGGTGGAAGCACATAACCACGCGGTCCGTGTGGCGGCCGGCTATGTGGAGAAGCTCATCTCGGCCCGCGACACGAAAGACGGCGTCACGTCCATCGTACATACCGGCAAGATGGTGGCAGCTGCTTACACGCATGACACGTCACGTAATCTTGACCCGCAGCTGCACACCCATCTCCTGATTGCCAACATGACGGAGTATGCGGGCAAATGGAAAGCCCTGGCCACGGACTATATCCATAACGCGGGCTTTATCGAAACCGTCATGAAGCATCAGGTCACGCTCGGGAAAATTTATCGCAGCGCGCTGCGTGAGCGGGTTGAAGCGCTCGGCCATGAAGTGGAAGAAGTAGGCAAGCATGGCATGTGGGAGATTAAGGGCGTTCCGGAAGACGTCAGGGACGAATATTCCTCCCGGGGCAGGGAAATTCAGGGTGCCGTGGGGGCTGAAGCCACGCTGCGCAGCCGGGATGTGGCCGCCAAAGACACCCGCAGGGCGAAAGTCGACCCTTCGAGGATGCGCCTGATGGAACGCTGGCTGGGCCAGATGAAGGAGAAGGGATTTGACCTGAAGGCGTATCAGGAGAGCGTGGTGCCGAGTGATGCAGGTCTTCGTGAGACCGCGCCTCAGCCGGAGCGAGATCACCAGGCTAAGCCGGTTCCTGCCGGGCCTGAGCTGGCTTCTCTGCAGACGTCGTCCACGGCAGAAAAGAGCGTCGATACACCAGCTCAACCCGCAGAACGGGAGAGCCAGTCCCGTCAGCCAGTACCACAACAGACTGACACGCTGAGTCAGCCGGCACAGACCGGTCCCGAAAAGACACCGGCGACCAGGAGCTTACCTGCCGCGCAGCTGGACACTGAAATACCCCGCCCGGAACTGACTGAGGCTGTCCGGCTGGCCATCTCGCAGCTCAGCGACAGTAAAACGCGCTTCACCTTTGGCGAGCTGATGATGACCACCGCTGAGCTGAGTGAACGGCTGCCGGAGATTAAGGATATTCGTGTGGCCATTGATGCAGCGCTGAAGGACGGCATGATTGTGCCGCTGGACAGTGAGAAAGGGGTTTTCACCTCCCGTATTCACCTGCTGGATGAACTCTCGATCCAGGCGCTGAGTCAGGAGCATCTCAAATCCACAAAAGTCGTCAGTTTCACCCGCCCGGCGCAGTACGCGCCGGCGGCGCTTGAAGTTGTGGAGAAGGACGCCCTGGTGCTGATGAATGCCCCGTCAGGCGTGGCGGGCATCCGTGACCTGACCGCGCAGCTGGCCGGTATTGCCGGCGCGAATGGTCGTGATGTGCAGGTGCTGGCCAGCTCTGCCGAGCGCGCCATTTCGCTGGCAAAATCCGACGATTTGCGTGAACGGATTATCAGCCGGCAGCATGTTCTGAGCGGTGATTTCCACCTTAAACCCCAGAGCACGCTGATTATAGAAGGGGCAGAGCGTCTGGGGCTAAAGGAGACGCTGGTTCTGCTGGGCGAAGCGCGCGCGCAGGACGCACAGCTGGTCTTTCTCGACAGTGCCGGACGGCAGGCGAGCGGTAACGCCATGTCCGTGCTGGAGTCCGCGGGGGTTGCCCGCTCCCGCCGCACGGAGCCTGCGCCCGGGCTGGAGGCCGAAGTGGTCAGTATTCCGAACAAACGCGACCGTTACGAGGCGCTGGCCAACCGGTTTGCAGAGCTGAGCGGTGGAACTGATAACGTCACCGCCGTCGTGGTCGGCAAACGTGAACAGGCGCAGCTGACGGGCCTGGTACGTGAGGCGCTGCAGAACGCAGGGCAGCTGGGGCGTGACGGCGTGGAGATAGAGGCCCGGCAGCCGGTGTGGCTCGACAGCAAAACGCGCCGCATGCCAGGTTCGTACCGTCCCGGCATGGTGCTTGAAGATCGCACGGACGCAAAAGAGCGTAAGTCCTATGTGATTGACCGGGTGCATGAGGACACGCGAGTCCTCTCGCTAATCGACGGTGACGGCGTGCTGACCCGGATGAAAATCGGGGATATCAGCGCTGACTGGCGTCTCTTCAGCCGTGAAACCCTCAGCGTGGCCACCGGCGAAAAACTGCTGTCCGTGGCGGGCGACCGCGAGCACAGCCTGAAGGCCAAAGATCGTCTTGAGGTGACCGGGATAAGTGAAAAGGGGATTGAGGTTAAACGGGGGGAAGACACACTGACGCTGCCAAAAGACCAGCCGCTCTATCTGTCACATGCTTACGTGACCGCGCCGGGCGGACGGGATAACGACACCGGCGTGGTGCTGGCCGCGCTCAACAGCCGCGACATATCGACCCAGACCATGAACTCGCTGGCACAGAGTGGCCACCGGGCGGAAGTGTTCACCGCCGAAGTGCAGGACCGGGCTGAAGCCCGGCTGCAGCGCATGAAGACCAATGCCTCTCCCGTGCAGCTGGTCAGAAACCTGAGCGGTCACCAGGACGTCAGTCAGGCGGTTGATTCACTGCATCACAGCGTCCGGACGGACGCGGGTCTGGCCGTGTGGCGTGCCATTAACGACCAGCGCACCGTGGTGATCAGCGAGCTTAAGCTGGCGACGGAAGCGCAGAAATATCATCCCGACCTCGAAGCCATCGGGAATGAAATTGGCGCGATGATTAAAAATGGCGAGCTGTTGTCCGTATCCGCAGGGGGAGAGCCGGTACTGGTGTCCCGGTCCACCTGGGAGATGGAGAAAGCCATTCTGCGCGTGGTGGAGGAAGGGAAAGGTACGCAGCAGCCGTTGCTGGAACAGGTACCGGAGGCCGTGCTGAACGGACTCACCGATGGCCAGAAAAAGGCGACCACCCTGGTGCTGGGTACCACCGATCAGTTTATCGGGATTCAGGGCTATGCCGGCGTGGGGAAAACCACGCAGCTGAAGGCGGTGATATCTGCACTGGAGACCCTGCCGGCGGACGTTCGTCCGGTGATGACGGGGCTTGCTCCTACGCACCAGGCGGTGAAAGAAATGAGCGACGTCGGTGTACGGGCGCAGACCATCAAATCCTTTGTCGTTGAGCATGACCAGGCGACGGCCGCAGGCGGGAAACCTGACTATAAAGGACAGGTGTTTCTTATCGATGAATCATCAATGGCAGGCAACCAGGATACGGCGGCATTGTTCCAGGCCATTGCCAGCGGCGGCGGACGTGCAGTCTCGATGGGGGATATCGACCAGTTTGAAGCGGTCGACGTGGGCGCGCCGTTTAAGCTGATGCAGGAGCGAAGCCCGATGGATGTGGCCATCATGAAGGAAATCGTCCGTCAGAAAGACATGCAGCTGCGCGGCGCCGTTCACGACATCATCGATAACCGGATCGATGCGGCCCTGCAGCGCATTGAAACCCAGCCGGCTGACCGTGTGGCGCGTAGCGCTTCAGCCGCGCTCCCGGAAAGTGCGATTCAGGAAACGGAGACGCCTGTTAACGACATCGTGGCGGACTGGAAGGACCGGACGCCGGAGGCGCGGTCCCGTACGCTCATCATTGCGCAGCTGAACGCCGACCGTAAAGCGATAAATGCCGGCATTCATGCCGCGCTTGCAGCGCGGGGAGAACTGGGGGAGAAGGCCATTAAGGTGCCTGTGCTCGATAAAATCACCCATACGCGCCATGAGTTCAACAAAACAGAGGCCTGGGAAGCAGGGATGGTGGTTAAACGCGGTGACCGCTACCAGGATGTGGTGGCTGTTGACCGTAACGGCAGAACGGTGACGGTACGTGATGAGGAAGGGAAGATTGCTCTGATTTCACCGAAGGAGCTGATCACCGGTGACGTGCAGCTGTTTCGCCGCAGCGAGATGGAAGTCCGTTCCGGCGATCTGCTTAAGTTCACGGCGACCGATCGCGAACAGGGGCAGATGGCCAACCAGCGCTATACGGTGGAGTCGGTCAGCGAGGAGGGGAATATCCGTCTGAAAGGGGAGAACGGTCGCGTCACCATCAATCCGGAGAAGGTCCGGGCGCAGCAGCATATCGACTACGGCTGGGCCGTCACCGGCTACGGCGCACAGGGGGCCAGCAGTGATTATGTCATTGCGCTTGAGGGCACGAAAGACGGACGTAAGGCACTGGCTTCCCGTCGTGCCTTCTACATTTCAGCCTCACGCGTGAAAGAGCACGTCCAGATATACACCGACGGGAAAGCGGACTGGGTTAAGGCGGTAAAAACACCGGAGCGTGATATCAAAACTGCGCACGATGCGCTGGCACCGGAAACGCAGCGCAAACAGGCGAAAGCCATCTGGGCAATGGGGCAGCCGGTGAATAAAACGGCCATCGGTCGCGCCTGGGTGCGCCATCAGGGCATGCAGGATGCGTCACTGACGGCAAAAATCATCCCGGCCACCCGGCGCTTTCCTGAACCGGCGCTGGCGCTGCCGGTGTATGACAACAATGGCAGGAGTGCGGGCCTGGCCCTGGTTTCCCTGGTTTCCAGCCCGGAAGGACGGATGACTCAGGGGGAGACACGAATGGTCATGACAGAGCGTGCCCGTGGCGCCGTGCTGCAGCGGAGTCAGTCCGGAAACACGATTGTGGCCAGCGACCTGACGGCTGCACTCGATGCAGTACGAAATCATCCAAAGGACGGCGTGGTCTGGCAGACCGGTGATGAACCGCCTTCAGCATGGCTGCTTAAGGTAAGCGGTGGGACAAAACAGGATGTGTCGCCGGGTATTGTCTCCACGCTGACGGACGAACAGAACGTACAGCAGCTGCGCGAGCAAATGCTGGCAGACCAGGTTCGCAATGAAGAAGCCGGACGGAGCAGGCAGCCGGAGTCGTTGCTGGCGGAAGTTCCACAGGAAGAGTTGATCAGACTGAAACCGGAAGACATTAACCCGCGTAAACCGGAACCACTCAACCCGGATGCGGATGTGATCGCCAGGGTCAGAGGTGAGGAAAACACCGATGGACAGGAAATAAAAGCCGCTGCAGGCGTCAGAAGCGAGCTGGAAGGTGCTGACAAGACCGCTGGTGAACAGTCGCGGGCATCGCGTGTGATTGCAGATCTGGCAAACTCTGAACGAGACATGCTCAGGGCGGCAGAAAATACTGAACGCGGCCGCATGCCGGAGCGTGAAGAACAGACCCTCACTCGAACCATTCAGAAAGAACGTTAATCCCCCTTTTAATCATGAGAATCAGGCTATGAAAGCAAACAAATTAGCAGCATTAATAGTTACAACATACATTGGCTTTATTTCAATGGCACACGCTTCGGCCCCTCAGCCCTTATTCAGCCCGGAGCAGGAGGCACGTATCGGCGAAATCGCTGCTGACTACCTGGTGTCGCACCCGGAGATACTGGTGACGGTCAGTCGTAAGCTGCAGGAACAGCAGGAGACACGTAAGCAGAAGATGTTTGCACTCAGCGTGATGGAGAATCAGGCGAACCTTCTGCATGATCCGGACACCCCGGCTTACGGGCCTGATAATGCAAAGGTCGCTGTGATTGAATTCTTTGATTACCAGTGCGTGTTCTGCAGCCGCTTCGCGCCGGAGCTGGAGAAGGTCATGAAAGCGCAGCCGGACGTCCGCTACCTCTTTAAGGAGTGGCCAATATTTGGTGGACGCTGGGAAGCTTCACTTCAGGCTGCGCAGCAGGGGCTGACGGTCTGGCAAAAGAAAGGGCCGCAGGCCTATGTCACCTATCACAATGCCATCTACGCCACCGGCCATAATGAAGGCAAACTGACGGCGCAGAATATTCACGGGGCAGCGTCAAAGGCGGGACTGGCCGCCCCGGCTCCTGGCGACCATACCGCGTCCCTTGAGAAAAACAGTAACCTGGCAGAGGCGCTGGGACTCACCGGAACGCCGGGGATCATCGTCATGCCCGTTAGCGGGGCGACTCCCGACACCATCACGGTTTTCCCGGAAGCCGTTACCGCTGAAAGACTCCAGGCAGCAATCAGGAAAGCCACCAGGGTGAAATGAGCCTCAGTCCGAAGAACGTCTCCCGCCAGAGACTGTTTTTCGTGTTACGCGCGTAATTGCCCTCTTCCCGTTCCGTTCTCCTGCGCTTCCTCGATCAGGCCTGATGGCCTGATACTGCGGCGAGCGCTGCCGGTTAAAATTTATCGAGAGGGGCGTTTACGAAATTAAGCTTATGTATTTATGAGATTTTTGCCGTAAGACATCCCGATTTGTGAAGAGTGTTAACTTTTTATCCACAGAATGGGTGCATAACTGCTGCCAAAACCTGTGATTAAAATGACGCAACCAAGAGCGAGACAGAGGACGGCTACTATGATGATAAACTGCCAAATAGGCGAATTCTGGCTCTATCTGCATTGAAACCACGCGGCATACCCCATCAGGAAAATAAAACAGTTGACGCCAGCGTCATCCATGCCTTACGGATTTGATCCCATTGTCTGATTCTAAATTGTTAATGTTTTGCTACTCTACTGCTGCGATTACCGCCCTGAGAGTCCTTTCGCATTTATATTTTCAGAGAAAATTTCAATATCGGGAGAATATGATTAGCGTAGTTTTTATCCTCAACACACTCAGCTTTTGGCGGCACAGAAATTGCTGGTAAAAAATAAAATTTATACATGCCAGCAAGAGACTTTTCTCGGGCCGGTTTTCTAGAGTTACCTAATGCCGAAGCGCTTTAGCCAAATGTCTCACAAAAAATCCGCTCACGCACCGGCTCTTGCTTACCGCCTGGCCGCGTGTAGGATGTTGTGTAGTCCTTGCCTTACAAAATACCTCCTCAGCGGGAGAGCGAAATCTCTGCCATTCCGATATAACGCCCGAAAGCCGACGATTATCATAGCCTCAACGTTACGACGTTAAGGCAGTACAAATAACTTTGAGCAATAGTACATTATCAATCTTGAATACGCGGGTGCCGGATAACGCGACTACGGATTCGAGCCATTTATTGCTGAAAGGTGTGGGTAGGCCTGAAGCCATCGAGTTGGTGAGCAAAGCTAGATAATGGCGCAACCGTGATTATTCTTCTGAGTGAACTCAATGGCATAACGGTAGGCAGATTTTTATATTTTATACTGCCTGCTTGCGGCATACATAAAATCATTAAATGGAGTAGGGAATGAATTTCAACAAAGTATTATTGGCAGCGGCTATTTCTTTGGGTATGGCTTCAGCTGCTCAGGCCAATACAGGCCAGTTTAATTTCAAGGGCACGGTAGCAGATACCCCATGTTCCATCATGCCAGGCGCGCTGGATAAGGATTTTGATTTCGGTATTCTGTCTCAGGCTTCTTTGAACGCCGGTGGGAAAAGCTACGCGGTGAGCAATACCATTCAGTTGTCAAACTGCAGCGTTGCTACGCAGGACACCGCGACCTTTGCTTTTACCGGCACCGTTGGTCATAAAGCCAGCGTGTTTGATGCCACCGGTGTCGATAACCTGGGCATTGAACTCAGCCTTAACAATCAACCTATCGCGCCTAACAGCACTATTGACCACAAATTACATAATGGTGATAACACCCTGACCTTTAAGGCGGTTGCCGTAGGCGCAGCTGATGGTACAACTGATCCTGTTGGCCTGGGTGTCTTCAATAGCGTAGCGACTTTCGCCATTACCTACTCGTAATTATCGGGCAAGATATTTTAAGCTCGGCGGGCGGTGTAATACCGCCCCCGCTAAATAAAAGAAATAATATGCGAACGACATCATTTACGGTTGGCTGCGTATTGACCTTTATCGCTATCCTTTATTCGGTGCCAGCGTTAGCTGCAATCGCATTAAAAGGAAAGTTCGATATGGGTGGTTTGGTGGTTGACTCTGCCTGTGCACTGCACCCGGACAGTTACCAACAGTATATTTTTGTCGATGACTTTTCTATAGATCGCATGATACGTAATGAAGGCAGCGAGCTTCATCCTTTTAGCGTGAATCTTATTAACTGTACGCCCTGGAGTGAAAATAAAAATGACCGGGCTGCATTTCAAATTACTTTTGAAGGCCAAGTAGAGGGGAGATATTTTTCCCTGCAAGGTAGTGCCAAAGGTCTGGCGATAGAAATTCAGGACGATCGCGGACATATCGCCATACCGGGCGTTCCTATGATGCCGCATCCTATTCCACAAGGCGAACGAACGCTTAATTATAATTTGCGTCTGGTGGGAAATTCCGAATTGCTGCGGGTGGGTGAACACTTTGCATTAATTAAGTACAAACTCGATTATTACTAAATATGAGTCGTCAACATGAATGTCCAGAATTTTTTCGGCAGGAGGGGGATCAGCAGCCTGTTTATCTACGGTCTGATCTCTTCGCCTGTTTCCATTGCCGGGGATATTGAATTCAATACCGATGTTCTTGACGTTGAAGATCGAAAAAATATGGACTTAACGCAGTTTTCCCGCGCCGGGTACATCATGCCGGGCGACTATTTGCTAACGGTTAAGATCAACGGACAAAGCCTGGCGGGAAACAGCATTCGCTACCGTTTGCCAGATGGGGACAGCGAGCTGCCGGAACCGTTGCTTACCCAAGAGCTGGTAAAGCAGTTCGGTTTAAAGTCCGATTACCAAAAGCAACTGGTCTGGGCGTCGGACGGTGGGCTGCTGTTCTCTTCACTGCCAGGCATGACAGCTAAAGCAGAACTGGGCAGCTCTACACTGAACATCAGCGTGCCGCAGATCTATCTGGAATACACCAGTGACAACTGGGATCCGCCGGCGCGCTGGGACAACGGCGTGGCGGGTATGCTGCTCGACTATAACCTCAACGCCGGCACTCGACGCGAAGGTGGGCGCGGCGAGAGTCACTCATTCACCGGCAGCGGCACATTGGGTGCCAACTGGGGGGCCTGGCGCCTGCGCGCCGACTGGCAGCTGCAAGATATGCTGGCCGACGGCGAGTATCAACGCAAAGGGTTGGACTGGAGCCGCTATTACCTGTACCGCGCGCTGCCGGACTGGCGCGCCAAACTGACGCTGGGGGAAAACTACCTCACCTCGGATATTTTCGACTCCTTCCGTTACGCCGGTGCCAGCCTGGAGTCGGATATTTCAATGTTGCCGCCGGCGTTGCGTGGCTATGCACCTGAGGTCAAAGGCGTGGCGGAATCCAACGCCACGGTGGTGGTCAGCCAGCAGGGGCGAGTGCTGTATCAAACCCAGGTAGCGCCGGGTCCGTTCAGCATTCAGGACCTTGATTCTTCGGTCAGCGGTACGCTGGACGTGGAGATCCGCGAGCAGGACGGCCGTGTCAACCGCTATCAGGTGTCCACCGCCACCCTCCCTTACCTCACCCGACCGGGCGCGGTGCGTTACAAATTCTTCGGTGGCCGCCCAACCGACTGGCAGCACGCGGTAGAAGGTCCGATGTTCAGCGCGGCGGAGGCCTCCTGGGGGGTGACCAACGGCTGGTCGCTATACGGTGGCGGGCTGGGCAGCGACGGCTACCAGGCGCTGACGCTGGGCGTCGGCCGCGATCTGTACCTGCTTGGTGCGCTGTCGTCGGACGTTACCGTCGCGCGCAGCCGTATTGCAGACGACGACACGCGGCAGGGCAAGTCCTGGCGTGTCAGCTACGCCAAGGTGTTTGAGGAATACAGCAGCCAGATCACCTTCGCCGGCTACCGTTTCTCGGAAGAGGATTTTTACTCGATGGCGGAATATCTGTCGGCGCTGAAAGGCTACGGCCATTACCACGGCAACAGCAAGGAACGTTACGACATCAGTTTTAACCAGCGTTTTGCCGATGCCGGAGTCAGCGCTTACCTGAGCTATACCCACCAGTCCTACTGGAACCGGCCGGCGTCGGACCGTTTTGAGCTTTCGATGAGCACCTATTTTGATGTGTCCAGGTTCAAGAACGTCAGCGTGAGCGCTCGCGCTTATCGCCAGAGCTATTACGGCCAGAATGACGACGGTCTGATGCTGTCGCTGAACCTGCCCTGGGGCGATAAAGGCTACCTGACCTACAGCGGCAATAAAGGTCGTAGCTATAACAGCCAGTCGGTCGGTTATTCCGGCCGTACCGACGGCGACGACAGCTATAACCTGCGCGCCACGGCGAACCGGCAGGACTCGGAACTGAGCGGTTTCTGGAGCCGTCAGGGGGGAAAAGGCGACGTTAGCCTGAGCGCTACCAACAGCAGCGATTCGCGCACCGCCGCCAACCTGAACCTGAACGGCGGCCTGACGGTCACCGCGCAGGGGGCAGTATTACACGGTGGTGGCAACAACGGTGCCGCCCGGCTGGTGTTAGACACCGACGGCGTGGCCGATGTGCCACTACAGGGCGGCGGGCGCAGCGCCAGCACCAACTGGCAGGGACTGGCGGTGATCACCGGCGTCAGCAGCTACAACCGCACCCACGCCAACGTGGCGCTGGGCAAGTTGGGGGACGAGATTGAGGCCGCCGATTCGGTGGCGCAACTCACCCTGACCGAAGGAGCGATCGGCTACCGTCAACTGGAGGTAGTGGCCGGGCGCAAAGGGCTGGCCAATATTCGCCTGCAAGACGGCAAGACACCGCCGTTCGGTGCCAGCGTCTACACCGCCAAGGGCAAGAGCGCCGGTATTGTCGGTGACGACGGCCTCATCTGGCTGAGCGGTATGAAGCCGGGTGAGAAAATGCGCGTCCAGTGGGACGGCGCGACCCAGTGCGAGATTGTGCTTCCTGAAGATCTCGCCGGGATTGATAACACTTCGCTGCTGCTCCCCTGCGTGAGTGTGGGAGCCGGTGTTTAAACCTGGTTACTTTGATTTATTTTGGAAAAAGCCATGAAACCTAATTATGTGATGTTGTTTCCGCTGGCGCTGACCGCGCTGGCTACCGTTAACTCCGCTGGCGCCGCAGTGGCGCTGGATCGCACCCGGGTGATCGTCGACGGCGGCGCAGCGGCCACCACGCTGAATATTCGTAACGACAGCAAAGACACGCCTTACCTGGCTCAGGGCTGGATCGAGGACGATGCGGGCAAAAAAGTGCAGTCGCCGCTGCTGGTGGTACCGCCGCTGCAACGCATGGAGCCGGACAGCCGTGGCCAACTGAAAGTGCAGTCGCTGCCGGCGGTATCTTCGCTGCCGCAGGACCGCGAATCGCTGTACTACTTCAACCTGCGCGAAGTGCCACCGAAAAGCGACAAGCCTAACACTATGCAACTGGCGCTGCAGACCCGGGTGAAGCTGTTTTATCGCCCGCAGGGGTTGGCTATCGATCATAACGCTCCGCCCCCGCAGCTGAAGTTGACGCTGAAGAAAAGCGGCGGTGGCTATGTGGCGGTCAATCCGACGCCCTATTACATCACCCTGGTCGGTGCCGGAAAGAGCAACGATCACAACATTGACGGTTTCGAACCGGTGATGCTGGCGCCGAAAAGCGAACAGCCTCTGAAGTTGAGTGTGGCGCGGGTAGGCAATGCGCCGGTACTGACCTATATCAACGACTACGGCGGACGGCCGAAGCTGAAGTTCACCTGCCAGGGTGCACAATGTACGGCGCAAGAGGTGAAATGATGTTCACGCTGGCCGTTCGACTCCCATGGATAAAGCGGGCCGCACTGATGTTGCTGATGGCGGACGCTGTGCCTGTTGTAGCCGGAGAGCATGACGGTGAAGAGGTGCAGGGCAACGCCGGCTGGCTGTACGTCACCGGAGCGATGCGTGAAGCCGCCTGCCAGCTGGAGATGTCCTCCCGTTGGCAGAGCATCGAGTTACCGGCGGTGAGTGCTTATCAGTTGCTGCGGCCGGGCGACAGCGGCGAACCCACGCCGTTTACCCTGCGGCTGACAGGCTGCATGCGCTCTGCCGGTTCGGTGCTGAACTGCCAGAACAACACCATGGCCTGGAGCTCTCAGCAGCCGATCGTCACCCTGACGTTCACCGCCGCCGCGGATGCGCAAACGCCGGAGTTATTTCAGGTGAAGGGCGCTGAAGGCATCGGCCTGCGACTGCGGGACGCGCAGGGCAATATCTTGCGTCCCGGCGTGACGAGCGCGCCGCAGTTTTTGATCCCCGGCGATAATCAACTGAGTTTCACCGTAGCGCCGGAACGCACCGCAGCGGCGCTGAAGGCCGATGCTTTCCGGGCGACGCTGGATTTTAAACTCCATTATCAGTAAAGGATAAACATGCGAAAGGCTTTGATCTCACTTTCACTGTTGGCGCTGCCGTTTTCCGCGCTGGCAGCGACCAGCGTGGTGGTTACCGTGACCGGCGAACTTTATGCGCCGACCACCTGCGACCTGTCGGATCCGCCTGCGGTGGATTTTGGTGACGTACTGACCACCGGCATCGATAACGGCAGTTATGAGCGGCTGATCGACATCACTCTGACCTGCCAGAATCGCAACCCGCTAGAGAGCGTGAACGTGCAGATTAATGTGCCTGGCGCCACCGCAAACCTGATCCCGGTCAGCGGGGCGGAGGGGTTTGAGCTGGCGTTGAAAATGAGTGGCGCTGTGCAGAACCTGAATACGCCGATCCGTATGGATCGGGACGGACCGTTGAACCTGACGCTGACGCCGGTTAAAAAGGCAGGTGAAGCCTACAAGCTGGGCCCGTTCAACGCCACGGCGACGGTAGTGGTGAGCGTGCAATGAAGGTGAGACTGGCGCTGATGGCAGCCTCAGTCCTGATGCTGAGCACTGGCGTGCACGCTGCGGCCATTGTTAACGTGCAGGGCATGTTACTACCGCCGGCTTGCAGTGTGGATAACGGCGCTGGCGGCGACATTCAGGTGGATTTCGGTGACGACATCAACATCAACCGGTTGAACGGCAACAGCTACCGCCAGGCAGTGACTTACCGCGTTACCTGTGGCACAGACGGCCAAGACTGGCCGCTGCGGCTGCGCTTCGAAGGGCTTAGCAATGCCTGGGACAGTCAGTCGCTCGCGACCAGCGATCCTAACCTCGGCATACGCCTGCTGCTGAACGGAGTTGCGGTGAACTTCGGCGCCGATTATCCGGTGCCGGACAGCAACAGTCTGCCGGTGCTGAGCGCCGCGCCGGTCAGTAACAGCGCCGATGCCCCGCAGGAAGGGGCATTCACCGCCACCGCCAGCATGCTGGCCGAATATTATTAGGGGGCGATGATGAAGAATACCCTGGCGTTGCTGGCGCTCAGCATGCTGATGAACGGCGCCGCCGGTGCGGCGGATAACATAAGTTTTAAAGGGACCCTGCGCGCCCATGCCTGCACGCTGCATCCGGACGATCAAGATATCCAGATAGACTTTGACCAGCTCGGCAGCCGTGATTTGTACCTGAATGGCGGCACGGCGGATGAACCGTTCAACATTCGGCTGCAGAATTGCAACATCCGGGTGGCAAGCACGGTGGAAGCGACCTTTGTGGGCAACCAGAGCGCCAAAATTCCCGGTGCTCTGGCGTTGGACGCGGGCAGCACTGCGGCGGGTTTTGCCATCGTGCTGAAAGACGCCTATCGCCAACCGCTGAAGCTAGGCGACGCCAGCAGTTCGCCGTTGACCGGTACCGATACCACATTGGTGTTTTATCGCCGGCTGCAGGTGGATCCGGACGCGCTGCTCAACAACGGTATTGTGCCGGGCACCTTTAGCGCCAGTGGCACCTTTACGCTGTTTTATCCCTGATGCCTGATGGGGCGACAGGCGAAACGGCCAGTGAGGCCGCCTGGCATGCAGCCTACCTTTGGCTGTGCTGGCAACGGCGCACCTGACAACGCGGATGTGTGGCACCTGCGTTTTCACTGGCGGCGCGACGGTAAGGAGTTGCTGAACAAGGTCCAGCAGGGGCACTACTGGCTTTCACCGATGCAACAGGTGCATTGCCGCAACGGCCAAACCATGGCTCCGCGCGCGTTACACAATCACAATGAAAAACGTCAGCGGCTTTATTAGCAAGCGCGAAAACAGGGGCTGAGCGAATTGGCTACTCTGAAACGTGTGCGGGCGTATGAAAAAAGATGGGAACAATGGAGTGAAACACTACAATCTTATTCACGCCGGGGGAAAAATACTACTCCGGTGCGCACGACTTATCTTGCTCTGTACAAGCTTGGTCGCGCCCGCTCAATCACAGATCCTGGTCCGCGACATCCTAAATGAAGGATGGTGTGGGTCAGCGTGTGTACCGAGCCCGAGAATGGACATAGAAATAGACTTGTCCGCTGCCCGCGAACAGGTCGTGTCCGTAACCTCCAGTGGAACTCTAGTTGTTCAAGTATACATGACGACCGTTACATCAGGCTCAAGGCCGAGCAGGATGACAGAAGTCGCGAGAACAACACAACGAGTGCAGGCAGGAAATTACACCATTGGTGAGCTGGTCGATGGGGGGTACCTGCCGCCCCGCATACAATACACGGGGATCGTACGAAGCTATCATATGGTGGATGTTGGCGGCCCGATCGCTGTGGGGTATTGTATATCAATATATACTACATGCCTAACGTCTGACCCCGACATCGCAAAGTGGTATGGGACGCTCAAAGCCGGCCCAAACTCGTGTAGCTTCGGCCCCGGTGTAGATATCGACCTGGGCGGAGTCCAGGCGACTAACGGGCCGGGTGAAAGCGAACTACAACAACGGTACACTAGCGCTCGGTGCGCCACGATCAGCACCGTGCGCATCTACGTGGCCGGCGGCGGAACCGTTCCTACCAACGTGCCAGGTTTAAATGCTGAGATCTATATCAATGACCAGCTAGGTGAATACAAGGGACAGTACGATCGCGAACGTGAACTGCGCATCGGGGCCAAGGTAGTATGGGCAGATGGAAGCGCGTTTACAGGCGGGGCTATCACTGCGCAGGGGATCATTGTTACCGAAATCATGTAATAAAACCGGGGGCCCCGCTTTGGCCAAACCCTGTTTTCAGGACAGCGGCGCAACGCGTCACCAAACCGAGCAGTTCGGCGATCTTGTAGTATCATACAGGGGGCGCACTCACATACGAGGTCTAAGTAGATGGCAGCGAGTAACTCCTTATTTCTGGTCGACGATCATCCTGTCGCCCGGCTGGCGGTGCGCCTGCTGTTGGAAAACGCCGGGTACCAGGTGGTGGGAGAAACCGACGACGGCTTGCGGGCGCTACAGCAAATCCGCACTATGAACCCGGCGCCGGACGTAGTGATCGTCGATCTGGATATCCCTGGGCTGGGCGGTATGGAGCTGATGGAAAAACTACGCAATGGCGGCTACGGGGGCGGGCTGTTGGTGCTGACCGGCCGCGACGACGAACACTACATTAACCGCTGTATCGGCGTGGGCGCTGATGCCTTTGTCAGTAAGCGCAACAACCTGGAAGAATTGGCAGATGCGGTACGCGCTATTGGCCGCGGCTACGGCTACTTCCCGCTCCGGCGCCGTACCGGCGGCGGGCTGCAACCACAGATGCCGACGGAAACCAACCCGATTGCCGCACTTTCTAATCGTGAGCTGCAGGTGTTGCAGCATCTGACGCGCGGGACGCGGGTGGTGGATATTTCTCAACAGATGCACCTCAGCACCAAAACCATCAGCACTTACAAGCGCCGTATCCTCGAGAAGCTCGGGCTGGACTCGACGCTGGCGCTCGTGGATTTCGCCCGTTCCCACAATCTGGACGCGTAACTTGCCTGCGATTATCAGACCCTTCTTGCTGCTGGCGCTCCTGTGCACGCCGGCGCTGGCCTATATTCCCTACCAGCCGCTGCTAATCAGCAGCCGTGAAAGCTACACGCCCAACCGCTTCCATCTCGACGACCCGGCGTGGCGCTGGCTGGGGGAAAAGCAGGTGATTAACGTCGCGGTCTGGCGACCGTCGATCCCGCCGCTGGACATATTCACCGAAGAGGGGCGCTACGAGGGCATTACCGCCGATTATCTGCTGCTGATCTCGCAGTACCTCGGGCTGCGCGTCTCCGTCCATGAATACCCTAACCGCGAAGCGGCCATTGCGGCGCTCAATAGCGGCGCAGCCGATCTGGTGGTCGATCCCGCCGGGAAAATGTTCCCGCTCGACAGTGCGCTGGTGATGTCCGAACGGCTGACCAGCGACAATCCGGTGCTGGTGCATCCGCACCGCGCCGGCAATAGCCCCTTCCAGTACGAAGAAGGCATGCAACTGGCGGTGTCGCAGTGGTACCTCGATTATGCCTGGCTGGAAAAACGCTTTCCCCGCGCACGCATTTTGCGCTTCGAGTCCGACGACGCGGCGCTGGCCTCGGTGGCCTTCGGCGACAGCGATTTTTACATCGGCAGCCTGGTCGCTACCACTTACCTGCTCGACCGCAATTACAGTTCCTATCTGGAAGTTCAGGAAAGCTACCCGGAGCTTGACACCGGCAGCCGACTGGTGCTGCGCAAGGATCAGGAGATGCTGCTGAGCAGCATTAACCGCGCGCTGGCAGCCATTCCCGACACCCAGCATCAGGTGATCCTGCAGCAGTGGGGCGAACGCGCCGATTTGTGGCGGGTTCGTAAAAAAATCGCTTTTAACGGGCGAGAACAGAAATGGTTGGCGGCCAATCCCATCGTTAAGGTCTCGGTGAACAAATTCTACGCGCCGTTCACCACTATTGATGCTAAAGGCAATTTCTACGGCGTTACCGCCGACGTGCTGCGTCTAATCCAGTTGCGCACCGGCCTGCGCTTTCAACCTGTGCCAGCCGACGCAGTGGACGATATGCTGGAGCACATCACAGAGGATGATGCTGCCTTCGTCGGTGCCATCAGCGAAAGCGGCGAACGCGGCAAGAATATGCTGTTTTCCCGACCCTATTTCACCTCGCCGTTCGTACTGGTAGTGAAGGCGGGAGAGGACACCAGCAGGCCGCTGGCGGCCGGGGCCCGGGTGGCGTTGGTGAAAGGCAACGCTTTGCAGCGCGAGCTTCAGGCACAGTTCCCGGGTATTGAAATCCTCGACGCGCCCAACGCCAACCTGGCGATGCAGTGGGTTGACGAAGGCAAGGCGGATGCCGCGGTAAACAACCTGTTCGGCGCCACCTACATGATTGACCACTACTTTAAAGGCCGTTTGCAAGTGGCCGGGCGGGTTGGCAAAGAGATGGCGGCGATCCGCTTCGCCGTCGGTCGCGATCAGCCGGAGCTGCTGAGCATTCTCAATAAGTCGCTGGAAAGCATCAGCCCCAACAACATGTCCGGCATCCTTACCAAGTGGCAAACCCGCCCTGACGTGCAACTTAACACTTGGGAGCTGTACCGCACCCAGTTCTGGCTAGTGGGCGGCGGGGCGACCGCGCTGGTGCTGAGTTCGCTGCTGTGGATCTTCTACCTGCGGCGCGAAGTTGCCGCGCGCCGCAAAGCGCAGCAGGGCCTGCAGTCGCAGCTCAAGTTCAATGAAACCCTGCTTAACAGCGTGCCGATCCCGCTGTATGTTGTCGATCGCCATGGTGAGCTGGTAATGTCCAACCCGAGCTGGCGCGATTTCTTCCACGGCGATTCGCCAGACCGTTGGCTGCGCGGCCCGCGCCACGGCGAAAGCCCGCTACACGAGGCTTGGAAGGCGGCGGCGCGCCTGTTTACCAACAAGGCGCACCACAACAGAAGTGATACGCGCACCGTTGCAATTTTTGACGGAGAGCGCCAGCGCACCGTGGTGCATTACGCAGTGACCTATGCCCGGCCAGATTCGCACGCCGAAGGGCTGATCTGCGCCTGGATGGACATTACCGAGCATGAAGCCTTGGCGAAAGCGCTGTTCGAAGCGCGTGAGAACGCCGAGCAGGCCAACCGCGCCAAGAGCACCTTCCTGGCTACCATGAGTCATGAAATCCGCACCCCGGTCAGCGCCATCATCGGTTTACTGGAGCTGGCGGTGCAAACCTCAGGCAAGGCCGATGACAGCGAGGATCCTGTGCGGGTAGCCTGGGAATCGGCGCGCTCTTTGATGGGGGTGATCGGCGACATTCTGGACATGGCGCGTATCGAATCCGGCCGGTTGGAGCTTTCGCCGGAGTGGCTGCGTACCACCGAACTATTGCCACCGGTGGTGCGGGTGTTCGAAGGGTTGGCGCGGCAGAAGAGCCTGCGGCTGCGCAGTTCGTTGCCTGCGGTATTGCCCTACGAAATTTTCGTCGATCCGCTGCGCATTCGCCAGGTTATCTCCAACCTGGTCAGCAACGCGGTGAAGTTCACCGAACAGGGCGGCATCGATATCGATCTTGATATTACTGCTTTGCCCGACGGCCGAGTGCGGCTGCATATCAGCGTGCAGGATAGCGGCTGCGGTATCGACGAAGCGGCACAGCGGGATATCTTCGATCCTTGGGTGCAGGCGCAAAACGGCAGCGTTACCGGCGGCTCCGGCCTCGGGCTGGCGATCTGCGCCCAACTGGTGAACATGATGGGCGGCGAAATCTCGATGGTCAGCCGGCCGGGGCAGGGCACTACAGTCAGCTTCAGCATTCCGGTGGAACAGCATAACGAGCGTCCGGTCACCACAACGCAGGCCACCTCTGAACCGGTAGGCCACCATGTCGAGCTGCGTATTCTGATCGTTGACGACCATCCGGCCAACCGCCTGTTGCTGCGGCGTCAGCTGACACATCTAGGCCATCATGTAACCGAGGCCCAAGACGGCGAGCAGGGTTGGGCGCTGTGGCGGCAGGAAAGGTTCGAGCTGGTGATTACTGACTGTAGCATGCCTGGTATGGATGGTCTGGTGCTAACGCGGCTGATCCGCGAACATCAGACTCACCCCACGATCGTCATGGGGCTGACTGCCAACGCTTGGCCAGAGGAGCGCATCCGCTGCAAGGAGGCGGGCATGGATGACTGTCTGTTCAAGCCGATGCAACTGCAGCAGCTGCAGGCGATGTTGGCAGATGTGACCCAGCGCCTACATCCACAGCAGGCGGAAGCGGAAACCGAAAGAAGTGTCGCGCTCGAAGCGCTGGTGAATTACGAAGGTCTGCGCGCGCTGGCCCAGCAGGACGACCAACTGATGCGTGAACTGCTGAGCGCCACGCTCGGCAGCAACCTGACGGATCTGCAAGCCGCCCGCGAGTGCCTAGAGCGGGAGGAGTGGCAAGAGCTGGCGAAGTGCATCCATCGTATCTCCGGTGCGGCGCAGATCGTCGGCGCGCAGCAGGCGGCACAATGTTGCATTAACCTCGAACGGCTGTGCCAGCAGACGCCGCCGGAGCCGATGGCGATCCGCCTGGGGTGGCAGGCGACGCTGCTCTGCGTGGAGGATCTGAACCAGGCGATTGACGGCTGGCTGGCGGCGCGCTAACCGGTGCGTCGTCTTAGTCGACCAGCGCCTGGCGTTTTGCCAGAGCGATCAGGTCGGCCAGGTTGTGCATGTTGAGCTTGATCAGCAGCCGTGTTTTATAGGTGCTGATGGTTTTGTTACTCAACAGCAGTTCGTCGGCGATCGCCTTGTTGCTCCAGCCGCGCGCCAGATACTGCAGTACCACCAGTTCGCGGTCAGAAAGATCGCTCAGCCGCTGCGTTTCGCTGCGATTTTTTTCCGGCTGCATACGGGTCATTGCGCTGCCATAACATGCCGCCGGCAGGTAGACCCGCCCGGCGCACAGCGTTTTCAGCGCTTCCGCTAGACTGTCCAGCGCGTCGTTTTTGGCGATAAACCCTTGCGCTCCCGCCTGGGCGCAGCGGCTGGCGAAATGCTCCTGAGCCTGGGAGGAGATCACCAAAATTTTCTGCGGCATACCCTGAGCGCGCAAGCGCGCGATCACCTCCAGTCCGTCCAATTTTGGGATGTTGATATCTAGCACGATCAGTGCCGGATCCAGCTTGCGCACCAAGTTGATGGCACTGGGGCCATCGCCGGTCTCGCCCAGCACCTTAATGCCCTCGCGTTCTAAAATCAGTCTTATCGCCATACGCATCAGCGGATGATCATCAACAATCAAAGCACTCTTCATCTTTTCCTCGCGATGCAGCCTGGCTGCTGCTCAATCGTTGTTATTTTTCCGGGGACCGGTACCCATTCCCTGCAGGAAGTGTCCTACAGCATCGTCGGAATACCCCGACGGCGCAGAAACGCCAAAAAAGTTAATATAGTCAAACAATAACGGAAGCAAACCACACCCGTGGATAGTCCTTTGGTTGCCGCTGTGGCTGCGGCAACTTTTTTTACTGTGCAGGGTGTACTGCGGGTTAAAAATGCATGAACAGATGAAGTCGGCCTGTTTTTTTATTTCCTGTGCCAGTCTTTGCGGCCAGCGTCTGCAACGTGGCTGCGGACAGATCATCGGGTCAGAAATTCAACTTCTCCGCCGGCTAGGTGATATATGGCACCGACCATCTTTATTTCCCCTGTCTGTTCCAGTTTGCTCAGTACCGGATTGCGAAGGCGAATATCCTGCAATGCCATCTGTACGTTCGTGCGGGCCACTGCATCGTCAAAGTCGTAGTTAGTTGCGCTTTTGTCCCCTTCATACTGGGTTGCCTCTATCGCCGGTTTGATTTTGTTCAGCAGTCCGGTCAGGTTCCCCAATTCGGCGTTGGCGATCGCACCTTTCACAGACCGCAGGAGGTGTAGCCCAGCACCAGCACCAGCTTGGCTCCTGCCAGCTCACAGGCAAATTCCATGCTGCCGAGAATATCGGCGTTTTCCACATTGCCTGCCATCCGGCAGTTAATGGTTTCGCCGATCCCGGCATCCAGCAGGATCTCGGCCGGTGCGCGGGAATCGATGCAGTTCAATATCACCGCCGAAGGATATGCCTTTTCTGGCTGGCGCGTTTTTGCGCCAGATAGTCGTATTGCAACATTTGGTCGGTACGAAAACGCTGGTTGCCCGCTTTCAGGCTGTCAATCACCTGGTCGGTATCATGGCGTCGCGTTGTTCTTTGCTGAGCACGGCGGCGAATGATACCGAAGGCAAAGCAAAGCCGGTAATGCCGGTCATGGCAAGCGCGGAAAGGCCGACAGTGCGTTTAAGCAAGGTGCGGCGGGACGCATGTTGTCGCTCAGGGTGGGTAGTGTGGTTATCTCCCGTGTAATGAAGTAATGACTCGTAGTGAATGCCTCAGCCGCCCCCCACCGGACGGTGTAGGGGGAGCTGTGATGTTGCTCTACGGGGGATTATTGGTGTTTTAAGAACTTTCTTGTATCGGCCCATCACACCGGTGGTGTAGTCGTGGGTGGCACTTTTAGTAGTCCAAGGATGATATGTAAGGCTCGGTGGCCGATCACTCATTCCAGCAGCATCAACAGCGCCAGGCTCAGGCACAGCAACGGGATCAGCTAGGTGCTTAACGCTGCCAGCGGCAACAGGAGGTTTTACACGCTGCGGGGCAGTCTTCGCCATAGGGTGACGATACTGTGCGGGCTCGGTGGTATGAGGCTCAACCTCGGCATACGACGCCACTACATCAGATAACCGTGACGCACAGGCCACTGCCGAGTAGCGTCTGGATCAACTGATTCGTCACGCCAAACAGCACGCCCATATGTGCGTCTATCCCCCAGCGGATAAGTTTGGCGACCGGTTGATAGCGTTCTAACTCAAGCCTGTCGAGGATTTTGAAGCTGCGCGCGTCGATGGCCACCGCGTCGACCTGAGTCGGCCAACTGCAGTCAATATCGCTGACTGCCCATGCGCGCTCGGAGCGGCAGGTGATCGTATTTCCACTTTAGCGGCGTGCTGCTGCGGACGCGCCTGCAGCAGCACGCCGTCGAGGGATTACGCAATAGCGTTGCTGCCCGCCAGGGTGCATGTGCATGTTCATCTGCCAGTGCAGCCTCCGAGCACAACCCGCTGTTTAACGCCGGTGATTACCAATGAAGCCATTGCCGCAGCTGTGCAATATTGTGTCCCGCCAGCTGTGACCAGGCCAGCCCAGTGGCGGAGAACCTCAGCAACAGCAGGAGCGTTATGTCGAGTAGCGTATGGCGGCGGTAGCAACGGCGTCAGCCCGGCCTGCTGCAACAATTCGCGGGTGGGGACGACCGGTCGGCGGCAATGGCTGCACAGCGTGCCGAACAAACGTTGAGAAAGCACCCCGAGCAGCGAACAGGCCAACAGAAAGGATTCGACGCCCATGTCACGCAGGCGTCCGAGGGCGCCGCTGGTGAGCAGCGTGGCGCTTTTTCCCGAGCCGGTCGGGCCAGTCACTAGCAGAATGCCGAGCGGAATCCTGTTAACTTAACTTCTTAACATGTTGTTAAGCTCATAACAGATCCAGACGGTCCCGTGCCGTACGCAGGCGTGCCTCACCGCGGCGATCGTACTGCTGGGTGGTGGTTACACTGGCGTGGCCCATCGCATCCCTGACCGTAATGAGATCCTCGCCGTTATCCAGCATGGCCGTCGCAAAGGTTCGCCTTAAATCGTGCGGCGCACACTTCGCTATCCTGGCCTGGCGCTGGCGCACCTGCAGGACATGGTACACGGCCTGGTCGGTCAGCCGGTCATTCGTCAGGGTGTCGAACCGGCGGATACGGGTGAACAGGGGACCCGGGTGTTCCCCCCTCACCTGGTCAATCCACACCTGCAGCCGCTGCCAGGTCCCGGCTGGCATATAGGCCAGGCGCTCCTTGTTTCCCTTGCCCAGCACCCTGAGCGCCCGCTCATCTGTGACAACGTCACTTAAATCCAGCCCCACGGCCTCCGAGCGACGCAGGCCGCAGCCGAGAATAACCGCCAGCATGGCCGCATCCCGGGGGCCCAGGCTGGTTCTGTCGGCGTCACAGACTGCAAACAGCTTCCTGATTTCTTCTGCCGGCAGGGCCCGGCCGCGCGGGAGGCGGCTGCCGCGCAGGTTACGCACGGCCCGGATATGCTGGAAACTCTCGACGTCCATCAGCCTGAGCATCCAGGCTTCCTTCGCCACCCCCTTGAGTGCCGAAAGGTAGGTGTTCACGGTGGCCGTGGCCCGGCCGGTGTCGCGCAGCAGCTCGGTCACGGCCATCACGTGATGGCGCCGCAGGCTGCCCCAGCTGCAGGACTCCAGGGACGCGGCGCCGAGCATACCGGCGACGATGTTAAGGAACGAGGCCATGGTCTGCCGGCTGCGGGGAGAATTAAGGGAAAGCAGGTAGGCCCGGGCGGGACCGACAGGAGCATTCTCACCGGACAGCGCCGGCAGGAAATCCTCATCCGGCGGAATGACCGACGGGGGCGGGAGCAGCTCGGGTTCATCATCAGGCATCAGTGTCATCCGGGGCTCCGGTCAGGCCGGAAAGGGACCGGCGCGCTGCGTGAAAAATCGGGGTAAATGATACCGTCAGAGCGTACCGCAGAGAGTCTACTTTTTCAAAGATACATTTTAATAAGTAGAAGAAACAGAAACCATTCTTTGTACATTGCCGCACAAACAGCTGTGACGGTCAGATTCGGGTAGGTGCCTGTACGCTGTAACGCTGCTAATTTAGCTTAACCACCATAATAAAGAGGGAAGGTTAGCAATGAATCAGAAATGGAAGACGCTGTTAATTTCGGTATTAACTCCGTCTGGTATCATATCAGGGATCGCGCTAACTGTGCTCTGGGGATATTTCAGTCGTCTTGACAGGCTGGATGTCTTCTTTGAGGTGATGAGCATAAAAAGCCTGTTCGCTCTGGTCTGCTGTGCGGCCGTTTTCTCATTGGCGATTCTGTTGTTTATCTTTTTTATAATCTCAATTTTAATGCCTATTATCATTCCTCAGGATATCAACAATCTTCCTACATATAATAAAATTCAGAATAATTTTTTATCTGTACTGATGCTATCCGGACTATTCCCGATGGCTTTTATCTATGTGTTTTACTATGCTTTCGACTTCAGCCAGACCGTAAAAAACAACTCAGGCTGGCTGTCTTTGCTAAGTATAGGTGTACTTACCATAATTATTTCCTGCCTGATAAACCGAAAACATCTTGAACACGACTTATCAATTAAAAAACCGAAGGTGAGATGGATGCGGCGATGTCAGATTTATGTGGCCATCCCGCTCTGTATTGCCCTGCTGGCGCATCTTCAGGTGTTTCCACTGGAAATAGTATTCAGGAATATTTCCGCATCAACTGAAAAGGTCAGCTTCAGGATAGTGGCCGGGATGGCGTTCATGTCGTACATGGTTTTTTTTATGACAATTTTGCCTGGCCTCGTTTACCTCAGAATGGATGCAAAGGATAAATTTCCAAAAAAGATTAGCACTTCCCTGATAATGTCTCTGATGATACTGTTATTTATTTCTACAAAAATCACTGTCTTACCTGTTATATTTACTCATTCCGTCATTAAACTTTCTGGCATAAGTGATTTCAGCACCCACAGCTATATTATAAAGGCGAGCGAGTATCCGGAGGAGTTTTTTTCTAATTCGGTTTGGGAACGGAAAGCAATCAAAGCAGGGGAATATTACTCGGTGCGGGCTGTTTCTATATTTACTACCAATCAATTCAGTTTTCTTTGCCCTGAGGCGATTATAAAATCCTACAGGGAAAGCTGGAAATTTAATCCACTGGATACTGATTTCGATACAGATGTCAGGCTGAAACTCCAGAAAGACGCCGCTTACTGCGTACCGGTTTCAGCGACAGCGGTAAAAAGATGGGACGTACCTCTTCAGTAGTCGGATAAGGGTATAAGTGGGAAACTTATACCCTTCATTATCATTTCCCGGTTGATTTACTAGGTTTCAATCCGGGGGTGTTACCGGGAGTATCCTTATTATCGCGACGGCGTTGATCCGGCTTTCCTGTTGACTTGGCAATTGGCTTCGGACCTGGTTTTAAACCCATGATACTGATTCCTGAGTTTCAGAGGGACATCCTCAATACAGATATATGGGATCGAATGTACATTATCAAGGCATAAACACAAATTTTGCAAACCAACTATTAATTATGTGATCCATGTATCATATGGAATTGACTCTGCTTTGCTGCTATTAATCCTGTTAGTGCTTGAATCCCAAAAACTTTTGAAAGCACTCTATACAGTTTTCTCGCAGAATTTTTATTAGCTTGAATTCAACTATAAAGCCATGAATCAAATAAGGTTGCACAATCACATCCTCAGTCTTTTATCAAAAGAAGGATGATATATCAAAGATCTAGCAGAAATTATCCATGCGAGTAATTTGCCAATTAAATTTTTATTGCTGAGCTCATCGACAAATATTTATTAAATTATACACTTTTTAAATCTTACTTTAATAGCTCATGCGTTTCCAGAATGGCTGTCGATTTATGATTCTAACTTTTATCTATCTTTTCATTTAATGATCTAATATCATTACCATGTTTTATACCAAGCCAGTTGCTTTTTCTGCCAACAATAAGCAGGACCATTGGATCTGTTGCTATCAATCCGGCCAGCCATGATTTTATGTCTGTATACGATGGTTGAGGAAAATCTTCTGGGTGTGTATGCCATTCACCTAAATAAACAAGATAGCCATCTGATTGTTTAAACAATTCGTCTACTTTCTGCTGATGATGATCACCTTTTCTTTCAAACCGATTCCGTGTCCTTATGTCACCCTGACCTGGTTCTGAAATATCAGTGACTACAATGTGCTGTCCACGGCGTTCCCCGATTATAGTTCCTCCGGCCTCAGTACTGACATAATGCATTTGACGATAGGAGTGGAACAGTCGAACGACTTCGCTCATGACCACTACATGATTATCAAATTCATCTATGAATACCAATTCATTTATGTTCATTACATACAGAGCAGTTAGGTTGATGTGGCAAAAATTGAGGTCTGAACGAACGCCCGCCCTCAAGGACATGTTCATTGTAAGTCCACTTTAACTCTGGCTCGAGAGTACTTAACACGGCCATCTGAGCAAGAGATGCAGTTATGTTACTAACTGCCGCATCATATAGTGTGTAAGTGCTACCACAGCTTTTATTTGTTTCACTTGATATATCAAGAGCCATAAAGCGCAAATCGGTTCCGTCATGGTATTTTTCGGGATTAGAAACCATACATCCATAACAGCTTCGGCCATCATCAATAAAGACTTTTGATGCCCTACCATTTCCGTCATTGAATGCGTGAATAATAAATGGTCTTTGTTCCCGAGGGATGTTCCTTACTACCGCAGCGATGCGTTTTGATACAGGTGGGCGTCCTGTCGCATCAATAATGATGTCGTACTTCTGCATTACATCTGTGTTGATACGGAATTGTTTATTAAATCCAATAATCTTAGTCTGTAGATGTAATGAATCTTGGAGTCTTGTCGCCAGTGAAAGGGATTTATACGATCCAAAATCATGCGACGATAAGGTATGGCGACCAAAATTACTGGGTTTGTAGATATCACTATCATACATATGTAGTAAACCTTTGCCACATCCAGCTCCGTTCCTGAGTAATAATTCAGCCAGATATCCGCCAATTGTGCCACAGCCTATCAACGCTATGCGCTTTTCAGACAAACTTGCTGTACCTTCCCGTTGGGCATTTCGACTGAGGAGCGTCGTAATATCGGCGCGAGTTACCCCCAGTCTTTGATATTCCGTGCAAACGTTTTTGCCACCTAACATCGTGGCGAGTTTGACAGTTGAGTTTTTAGCTGACTTTTTGTGCCTCCTGAAATCAACAGATTGTGTATTGAACTCAACATAGGTAGCAAAGATATCCTGATTTAAAACATCAAAGAGAAAAATATACCTTTTCTTCCCTTCAGCTTTGATGTGTTCAATGACTCTGTCTCTGGCATTGTGGTCTGATTTTTCAAGCCACTCCAGTAAATCCCGGAATGAAGCAGGTGGCCATTTCATCCCGGCAAGGCGGCTGGGGTTTACGGAAATGTAGTGTGTGTTGATGGGAATATCTTTTAACGAATTCCGGGGGAAATACCTTTGCTTGAGCCATTTGGTAATAACGGCTTCCGAATCCTCTGATGAGGATTCCTCAACCGTTATGTACTCCTGTCTGGTGGTTCCATCAGACATAAGTGATTTCGCCAGACTGGTTTTAAGTCTAGTCCCCCGGCTAGCGTTTGACAGAAGAAAGAGCGTCTCGCTGGGTTGCCAGTATGCAGCAAATTCCCCTTCCAGCTCTCTCTTATCGTTTAGCCCTTTCGTGGCAGCGGATACCGAATTAATGAGGGTGAGGTGTATCTGCGCATCAATTTCTTTGTATGTCCCTGCCAGGTCGTTGGAGTCCCAGTCGGCTTCCATTTGGTCAACGTAGCAGAGACACCCTTCCAGGGCGACGTGAGGCAAAAGGCAGTTTTGGAACTGCTCAGGTTGTTCAATAATAATTGCTATCGGTAGTTCTGTGAAAGGGTCTGGGCGAATCACCAGAGCAACATTAAAGTTACCTGCGTCAGTCGTGTATTCCTTCGTGTAATATCCTTCCCCGCGCACCTTGCTGTATAGAATAGATTTCTCAGGGAGATTGCGGGCACGCATATAACGATACCCGCAGCCTGTCATCACTTTATGGAGTTGCCCGTCATCCATTAGCCACTTACCATTGTTTTGTTGATAGGCTTGGATGCTGGCTCTTTGGATGGGGAATTTAGAAATGCAGGAGCAGCCGCAATTGATGTGATTAAGGAGGCATTAGTCACACGTTTCCCAAATGCTTCATTGATTTTACGCAACGCATCCTCTCTGCTCTCTGAACTCTCAGCAGCAAGCAGAATACCGTGTAATCTTCTCATGGTTTCAATTATGGTTCTCTGGTGTACGTTTTGATCACGCTCAGCAGGGAACAACAATTTTGTGTCAGTATCGTCGGGGCTTTCCAGTCCGTGATTGAATTCATCAGGCAGTAACCTGGCAACGAGTTTCATGGTCCCAGTGAGGTCGGCACCATCATGAGCCTCTTTGTCGAGGATATTTACAACAGCAGCCATCAAGCTGATTGATGATGGGCCTCCAACATCCCATTGAGCATCTCGCCAGGCTTTCATAAAGCGACAAATATACCGAAGGTGGCTGCCTATACGATCGCAACTCTCATTGAACCAGTCTTCTACAATTTTAGGGTCACTGATCGACCATCTCCTGGTCCCTTCACGTATTGCTAAATTCACTTTGTCTGACTCTACGACATATGATTCAAGTCCAGCCCGGTTTAAAGCTAGAGACTCAAACATTGAATCAGATTTTATAAGGTGTGCAGAATCTGCTGCTGTTTGCTTTTCCTGGAATTTCTCTTTAGGAATTGCATACATAGGTACATCGATGTGTGTTTTCTCATTAGAGATTTTGATGCGGCCGCAGTTTTTCTTTTCTTCAAATGTCCATCCTGCGTTCTCCGCTTCTAACGATTTCAGCGACGTATCCACGAGCAGTAGCAGCAGAGTGTGTCCAATGCTGGGTTTCGATTCAAATACGGTCATGGGCATGTAGGTGCCATCATCGATATCCATTTCCTGCCCTGGATGAAAGGGCCTGTTCAACGTATCGTACTGAAAGCTCCCCTGTGTCGAAAATCGAGGCTGGTATTTGATAAAGTCATCACGGGCTTCATCTTCCATTTCAAAAATAAGTCGAGCAAGATCGGCACGGTCCGCGGGGGAGAGGTAACGAACATTCGTTTCCTCAAGTTTCAATCTGACATTCTCAAGTGTCAGTGCATGCCTTCTTACATCAGTAGCGATTTCTCTGGCTTCCTTGAATACGTCTCTTGTTCTCTCTCGGACCTTCTGGCGAAGCGCTATAAGTTTATCAGATTCAGCCTTGCCCAGTTTGAGCTTACTGATTAAGCCGTCCATACTGTGGCTATAGTAATTGTTAAAATCCCAATGCATCAGAATACCTCCTGCGCGATTTTGCGCTTAAAGGGTTTTGCAGGTGTAGTGAAAAAGTTCTTAAGTTTTTGGTTTTGAGCGAACTGCACATTAGCGAGTTGCCTCCCCCTAGCGCTCAGATTATCTATCGAACTCTTCGTGGCATTATCCAGAGTGATATCGCTGGCTGCTTCATTGGGAATAACTTCATCCAGGTAGGTGTAGTTATCGAACGCATCACGGAATGTAAGCTCGCGCAGGAGCATACTTTTATGCAGGTGTTGATTAGCCGTCATGGTTGTAAGGACCAGTCGTTTACCTGTTCCCCACAGACGGCAGTATCCATTCCACCATCTTTTGCTTAATAGTTTCGGACTAAGTGAGTACTCTTCACCGACTGTACCGATGTTGAGTATGTGTATGTCTTTATGAATAACATCAGGAAAATCAGACTTCATGTCCCTGAACACTTCCAGCAAACCGATATAGCTGGGGTTGTTAGCGACTAAACCTCCATCAGCAAAATAAGTGCGGAGATCTTCACAATAATGTGGGGCAAAGTATGTTGGTGCTGCCGAGGTTGCAAGCGCGGCATCAATCAGTTTAAGCTCGCCATCGCGTGTAAAATCAGGGTTGTGAGGTGTCTTGAAAAACTGAGGTTTTCCTGTCGAAAGATTTACTGCTGGGATTATTACTCTTCGGGTCAGGTCATTAAAGGTGGTTCCACCGCCAATCATCGTTTCAACGGTTTCACGGAGGGGGGCGCTACTGTAAATAGGTGCAACAAGTGACTTAAGGAGATTGGCAAATCCCCATCTTGATGGAAAAATGTCATTCGCTTTTTCAAAGAAAACACGTTCCAATTCGCGAGCACTTTTACCTGTTGCTAGGCCTAGCGCCAGTATCCCGCCTATTGATGTTCCCGTGATGAGATCAAAGAATTCTCCAATTTTGATTTCACGGTCAGGGTACCTGAGGGAAAGTATCCTCTCAATCTCAGCAAGCACACTGATTGTAAACATCCCCCTGGCCCCACCACCGTTCAGGCTCAGTATCCGCACGCCATAGTTTTTGGCTGCATTCAAATCAGACATTACTTAACCCCGCACCGAAAGAAAGATATCTATTAGATGTGGCCGCTTTTCCTTTTTTCAATATACAAACAACCAGTGTTTTCAAATTAAGTCAGGTATGCTGACTTTTGATTTGAGCATGTTTTATCATCCTAATTAAAATTAAATAATAAAAATTTAGCTTGCCATAATGGTTAATGTTCAACCGAAATGAAGAAGAAAATGCATCGTGGTGTGTACAGCAGACTTCTGGTTGGTGCTCAGTTGATCCCCAAGAATTAAGCTCTGGAGGTTCAGTTCTATGAGGGGCGTGATTATGTCTGCCATTTGATCCATGTCATCATACCCAGTGGGCCAGATTCACGGTAACGCGACAGAAGACATTGGTACTGGCGATCGGATATTCCCAGACGCTCTGCAACCATCTGAGTGACCAGAAGCCGGTCTACAATTTTAAGTCGGTTAACTTTATCCAAGATGAAAAAATCCGCTGCATGTGCCGTCGTTAGATTCCTTTAATGTAATGCCATCTTAACTTAGCCACTACCACTATATGTCTGGGCTGTTTTTAAAGGTCCGCTTTGTGGCTAAATTAAAATGTCCGCATGTGGGTTAAGGTTCAGCCTTTGCCGAAGATTTCTTGGCTTCTTGTCTGGAGTTGCTGCAGGGCTTCCAGCATGTCGTCCTGGTTCAGACTTCGTTGTGATTTCTTGCCGGGTTGTTTCTTTTTGCGGGATGTCTGTCCGTCAAGAGATGGCAGAGCCTGTGAACGGGTGTTGTCACGCTTGTCCTGAACCAGTTTTATCATTTCCAGTGCGCGTCCCAGGCGTTTGTTGTCGACGATGGCTCCCTGGTCCAGTTCTCCCAGCCGGTCGTAGGTGATAAAGGGCAGGGAAGTACCGTTAGCCCGGAGCTCAATAGCGCCATCCGGATACTGCCAGACATCAATGTATTTCCCATGAAAACGACGATTTTCTTCATTATCTTCAAGTAGATATAACTTCTTATCGTACTGTAATGTCAGGTTTTTTGAGACCTTACGCTGTTCACGCCAGGTGAATGTTGCCTCCAGATTTTCATTGTTCTCAAGCGGACGGTGAACGTCGAATTCGTGACGTGGCGGCTTCGCAAACCGGCAGTTATAGTCGGCCATAAACTCTCCGGCAAAGGCGTTTGCGGCCTCAGGTGTGCTGATACCGCGGAGTCGCAGCTCCTTGACGAGGCGGTCCTGCAACGTCAGGTGGGCCCGCTCAACACGGCCCTTAGCTGAACTGGTATTGGCACAGATACCGGTGATGTTCAGCTCGTTCATGGCACGGCCGAACTGAGTCTGGCCATCTCCGCCGGTGGCCTGCTTGTTGTTGATCCTGAAGACGCTGGCCTTGTCGCTGTAGAACGCCAGAGGCTTACCGTAACGTTCCAGATAACCGCGGGTGGCTTCAAAATAAGTGAAAATGGATTCAGAACTGACGAACAGAAGCTGCATCAGCCGGCTCGTCGCATCATCAACGTAAACGAGCAGTGTGCACGCCGGACCACGATCCTCGAACCAGCGATGCTCACAGCCATCAATCTGGATGAGTTCTCCGGTACAGGCCCGACGCGGGCGTGGCTGATGTACACGCGGCGGCCGCAGCTTGCGGGGGATCCATAAACCGGCCTGTGTCATCAGCTTGCGTACCGTCTCTTTGGCCAGATACAGCCCATGAACCTCGGCGAGCTTCTCACAGGCTAAAGTCGTACCAAAATCAGCGTAGCGTTCGCGGATAATACGCAGTGCGCGTTCAGCGAGGCCCGGCATCAGTTGCCGGTTGCCAGGCTGGCCACGACGACGGTTAACAAGTGAAAGCGGCACATGTTCACGATAGCGCTCCAGCAACCGTCGGCAGTGTCTGTCAGATATCTCAAGCCGGGTTGCTGCAAGACGTGTGGTAAGACGTCGGTCGATAACATCCTGAAGGATCCTGAGTCGCTTTACATCGTTCATTGAGAAAAACTCCGTTCCGTATGCCGTCATGAGTCTCATCCTTTGAAAGCAGCGATCGCGGTGGTGAGACTGTAGCGCGGACATGTCTATTTAGAGATGGACATCTCAATTTAGCTACTACAAACGTTGATGCGCATAACAAAGATTATGTTAAATGCAATTGAATAGTTATTTTAAATCAATATGTTAAGCATCGAGCAAGCCCCCTATATTCCACAAACCTCACTGTGATAACTTTAAAAACAATGTCCGTTCCTGAGTTTGTGATGACTTAAAGCCATGGTGAAGATAAAAGTTTTTGGCTTCTTCAGTCAGTGCATGAACCATAATCGCACGGACTCCAATATTCTCAGCTACACGGTAACAGCGCAGAAATGCATCATGCAGTAAATCGGCCCCGAGCCCTTGACCAAGGAATGAAAAATCGACTGCCAGACGAGCAAGTATGATTACGGGAATTGGATCTGGTATATTGCGCCTGAGGCTTCCCGTTGCTTCCAGGTGGTTAACGCTGCCGATGGTCAGAGAGTAAAAACCGACAACCTGTTTAGTGTCTGTTTTACAAACGACGAATGTTCGTGCTGCACCAAGAGTCTGGTTTTTTAATCCTCTCTGTTTAAGCCAGTCATCAAGTACTGCCTCACCACTGACGAACTCTGCTAGTTGATGGGAGCTGGATAACGGTTCTGGTGCTGTTACACGTCCCACTGAGGTTTCCTTGCCAGAAGTTTATCAATAGCCGTCTCATCCGAAACCGGTGCATCGAGCATATCGATAAACTCTGCATACTGCTCCTCATTAAAATTAAATACCCGCCGATCGAGGATCACATTCTCCGCAGCCTGACATGCCATTTCCAGGATGAATTCCGTGCGTGATTTATGGAGAATCTCTGCTGCAGCATCAATAAGTGCTCTTTGAGATTCTTTAGCTCTAATGTTGAGCTGAACATCTGATTTCATGAGTGCGCTCCTTGTATAGCGATTGCTTTACAAGCATATCATATGGATTCTGTATAGCAAAAGCTATACAGTTTTTTAAGTGCAGTGAAAATACGAAAGAGTCAACTTGCAACTATTAGGTAAAGCTCTTCCTCTAAATTTCTCTTCCCTGCTCTGGCCTACCTGATCAAACCCAACGCCCTGTATTTACTTCGTGCGATGCTCGCTAGCAGTCTCATCCGGACAATTAGCTTGAAAACTATGGATTGTTATCTGGTCTAACATCTGGAAAAATTACTGATGAGAAGGTAGTATTCGGATCGTCAGCGATCGTCTTGTGGTGGGACAGATTGTTGATTCAGATTACTTTTGTGACCTAACTCAAACTGACGGTTTGACTGCTTTGTGGTGAGGCAGACGGGTGGCAAAAGATGGTTTTACGGAAGAAATGCGGACTTCCGGAAACAGACAGGGACAGGACGTGTCCAGTAAAACGTTCAGGAGCAGGTAACGGGATTTCCCGAAGCCTGAATGCACAAACCCCCCGACATCTGTCATCATCTTGGCGGAAGACACAGATATCAGGGGGTCCAAAAGCAGGCGCGTGGCCTGTGAAGGATTATAACGCATGCACCACATAACACAACACCCGGCCGCCATAAGAACAGGCCGCCGTGAATGACAATCAGATTTCTGTTCACTGGTCAGATCTACCGAAAGATGAGTTAACCCGTTTCTGGCAGGATGTCGATGCCGGCACTCAGGGTAATTTCCTCATTGCACCGGTCAAAAAACTGACCCGCCGCAAACGCGGTGAGCATTCCACAAAAGCCAAATGTGAGAACCCGGCCTGGTATCGCCCGGAGCATTATAAAAAGCTCTCCGGACAGCTCGGTCATGCCTACAATCGCCTGGTGAAAAAAGACCAAGAAACCGGGCAGGTCAGCCTGCGCATGCACGTTTCTCGTCACCCTCTCTATGTCGCCGGCCGCCGCAAGGCGGGACGTAAATATGGCTTCCGTCCGGAACGTCAGCGCCTACTTGATGCGCTATGGCCAGTACTCATCAGCTTCTGTGATGCCGGCAAACATACCGTCGGCATGTGTATCTCCCGTATTGCAAAAGAACTCAGTGCAAAGGACGCAAAAGGCAATGTCATTCCTGAAACTGAGGTGACGGTGTCCCGCCTTTCACGACTTATTGAGGAACAGGTACGGTTTGGCGTTCTTGGCCTTACGGAAGAACGCACCTGGGATCGTGAATCCCGCTCCTGGCTGCCAACGTATGTCTATATCACCCCCGCGGGATTCCAGATGCTGGGCGTCGATATGGACAAGCTGTTTAAAGAGCAGGAGAAAAAGCTCCGTCAGAGCGCCGAGCGTGAGCAGCTGATCCGGGAAGGTGTGATGAGCGAACATGATGATGTTCAGCCCCACTCCGCGCGGAAATGCTGGTCCGGCCGTAAGCGTCGGGAGGCACTCGTTTACCGCCGCAAAAAAGGCGCGGAGCGTAAACGTGCCAACAATCTGATTAAGCTGCCGGCAGATGAACGACTCCATGCAATGTCTGAATGGATTTACCGCACCCTGCCGCCTGACGAAGCGTACTGGTGCACATCTGAGCGCCTGAAGGCTCTGGCCATCCAGCATCTTTACCAGCTGGATCTGGCGCTTTCTCCACCTGACTAGTCGCAGACGACACAACAGTCTTCCTGTTTACAGGCCCCTAACCGGGGGTTTTCGTGCTGGTTTTTTTCGGCCACTCTGCTCATTTTTCATCTTTCACGCCTTTCTTCTGCCAGTCACCAGGACGTTCTGCCGGTCGTTATGGTTCGCAATGGCCACTGTCTCTTTTTTTTACACAGAAATCCGCAAACGGATAAGTGAAGTAACCCGGAAATGAATAAAAGACATTCCGCAAAATAATCTTACTTCACCGTTTTTATCTCTCTGTTCATTACATTCCAGAGTAGATCTTTGTCTTCGGCTACTCTGTGGATAACGTAAAATGCCTTCGCATGCAGCGGCCTCACGGCCGCGCGCTCAGAACAAAACCAAAAGTTCCTCCCGTCGCAAACGCCGGGCCCCGTTCTGGCCAAAATCCAACACTGCATCCTTACCTGACCCCTACTAAACCGACGCCGCCCCGGCCCGAAGGGCCGGAACACCCTCGCTTTAAGAGGGATGTTGTAACTAGAAATCAGAGCAGCTGCAGTTAGCGTCGCGGTAAGCTCGCTGTACACGCTCGTAAGCGCCTCACGGCGCTAACGCGGAGATACAGCCCGTCAGCGGCCAGAGGCCTTGACGGACTCACTCCGACCGCGCACATTAGCAATCGAAAAGCTTTAAGCGGGTATGGCTTTGCAGGGAAAGGGATGGGATTGGCAGAACCTATCAATCCGTAACGGCTGATGCCGGTTACGACGCCCCTCACCAGAATCACCCGGTTCAGCTCCGGCTGGCGTCTCCATGCCGCTTCGCGGCATACATTTCCCCTTTAAAGCAGGGTTGCCTAAATCCGGGAGCGCGATTAGCTTTAACGGGTGATTTTCAATCAGGATGAGAAACATGGATATAATTCTTCCGGGAAACAAAAGCCAGGCACGAGTCTGGGCAGAAACCATGATTAATCTGGAGGCCCGCAAACTCGTCAATACCGCTAATATTGTTGGCGCCCGACATCTGGGGGATGGATTGACGCGTCTCAAATTCATCGATGAAATTAAATCTGTCATTAATGGCGAATTTGAGCGTGCCCGGCGGGCAAAGTCTGACGAAGAGTGCATGACCCCTGTTGGCGTTCTTGCCGGGGCTATTCTGATTGTCGACTCGGCCAACACGATAACCCGTGAAGTTGGTCGTCAGTTCCTGAATGAACCTGACACGCAGGGTATGTTTGGTGATGGTGCCATGAACATCGCTAAATTCATGGGATTTGAACGATCAACAGGGTTGGGGTTATACAACGGGATCGCGCTTGCAGGCAATATCTACAGTGTCTATGGATTAATGGCCAGACCTGGAACATGGCGTCTGTTTAACTATATCAGCACCGATTTTTACCGGAAAATCGACACCATGTCCCGGGGCAAACTGACAATGAAAATTGTGGGATGGGGGATAAAGGCTAAGGTTGTTTTCGATCTGATCACTTCTGATGAGGCTGGGAAATGAGATTCCGGCGGTAATGCCATGATTTATAGGCCAGCTTCAAAGGCATGGTAATCGTAAACAGAGTGCCAAGAACAAGAATAGCCACGCCAAAGGAAATGGCATGCATCCTCGAGCCCGCCAAAAGTGTGGCCACAAAAATCAGTAACATGACTGACAGCACCCATATCAGGGCCTTAAAACGGTTTGCCAGATCGTTCAGCAGGGTATCCATCTCCGTACCCGATTTAGCTGAACTGGCCCGCAGCCGGACAATGTCCTCTTCACTGAAGCCGTGGTTCGTCAGATCACTTTCATGGTTCATGCTTCTCTCCTTTTCCCTGCGGGAAGTTTAACATGCCCTGCGCTAATAACCAGTTAAGCCCGACCGATAACCTCTCAGGTGGTTACGGGCTATCAGCTCTTTCTCACTGATAGCCATCACGTCATCCTAAGTCAGCCAAAAGCAGACTGTACCAGACCAATAATCCCCAGGTGGCCGGCGTAAGCATAATAAAAGAAATTACGCGGCATGAAACGCTTGCGGCCCTCCGGACAGATTTTTCTGCAGAAGGAAACCACTGCCAGGGGGAATGCCAGAGTAGGCAGCGTGGCCAGTAGTAATGTTTCTGCGGGCATATCCAGGAGATGCGATAACCCGTTTAAACAAATCAGTGACAGCACGGCAGTGATGGCCGCCAGACGCTGCACTTCGGGTTTTTCGTTGCCAGAAACGGTTGCCATACTGATGGCCAGCGTTATTCCTGCCAGCCCGTAGCTTGACGGCTGCAGTGGCCAAATCATGATGGCCAGGAGCAGATATCCCGCAAACATTCCTTTCAGGCCGTGCTGGTACTGCAGGGCAATCAGCTGCGTGACGCCTGCGAACACGAACAGAATGTTCAGGGCCCACCAGGGCTGGTGATGCCAGAAGGCCAGGCTGAACACCGGCTGCGTGATGACTGCCCAGATCCACAGACGATTGGCTCTCTTCTGCAGTCGTTCCGGGGTACGCTGTACGTTCATCGCCCATATAAGCGTGAACAGGGGGAAGGCCATCCGGCCAAGCGCATACATCACCGGCAATGCTGGCGACAGAAACACCGTATTGATGTGGTCGATAATCATGGCCAGAAGTGCGAGAAGTTTGACCAAATCGAGAGCTGCGGGACTGAGCTGGCTGGCGTTCCGGATAGTGGGAAGAACGTCGGGTACTGAATGATTCATGCTGTAGATTCCCCTGGCGACACACGGTTAACAGCCAGCACTGAACATAATGCCAGAATGCCCTGCCGGTTTGCGTAGTGACCCTGATCTTTAATTTCTCCAGAATCTTGCGCACTGCAAATTCTGATTTATCACGCAGCACGCGCATTGCGCCTGCCACATCCTTATTCTGAATACAAATACTTAAATTATGAAAATCGTTCACACCGCCCCCTTTCTTACACTCTTATTATCGGCTGCATGAATATTATATTTAGCGGAGTAGGAAAATTCCTAATAAAAATTCATATTAGCGCCCAAAATCTGGGCCAATTTATCGACCCTTTTATATATGTGGCGATCGCTCATGAATTATCTGTATTATTTGCTGAAATTTTCTCCCTGACCAGAGCGAAATCTTCACGAATAGATTTTGCGGCAGGCTTCCACCCTTTAGCCCATTCCTCATTCATACGGCCTTCACTGACAATTTTGAGGGTGATGGCATAAGGGGTGCGCTGCAGTTTCTTCGACAGCCAGAGTATATGATCGTCGATTCTGTCATCCGGAATATCAGCAATAATCGAATGAATAAGGTCCAGGTCCTCCGGTGCCCACGGTTTTCCTGATCGCGGAAACACTTCATCCGGAAGGCGTGGTTTTTTTTCCTTTTCTTCTTTTACCTGCTTTTTAGCTTCTTTTTCCGCAGTGATGAGGCGCTGCCGCTCCGTTAACCCTCCCAGAATTGCAACCGTCCTGACCATATTTTCACGCTGCTCACGCGTAATATTTACTTCACCGCATATAATGGCATTTAAAGTATCTACAAGGTTTTCCAGCTTGCTTTCTGTCAATTTTAACGTCATTCAGAAATCTCCTTAATCATTATTCTTTTTTAGCCCATCCTGATGCAGACTACGCCAGCGCCAGGGCTCTGTCTGACCCGGTTCTGACCAGAGTCCGACTGACTGACGGCGGGCTTCGGCCTCCAGAACAGCGTAGTCTGGCCGGACGGGTTTTCCGTGGTACCGGTATGCCCAGGCCAGGCCTTTGCGTACCTGTGCGGCATTTACATCCGTCATACCAAGCCATATGGTACCCAGCAGGCGTCCATAGCGATCCATTTCACTTCCCGTGACGGTTACGGGCCGCTGAGCCACCATCGATGAGAGTTCCTGACGTGAACGCTGACCAAAGGGCTGGCTCTTTTCCGGCGCATCGATGCCAGCCAGGCGAACGCGCGTCAGTCGATTTCCTGGATCAAGTATCTCAACGGTATCCCCGTCCAGCACGCGCACAATCCGGCCGCTGATATCTGCACTGGCCGAAAACGCCACAACGAACAGGACCAGTGAGCAGAACTTCCGTTTCATTATTTATTATCCCCGGTTGCATAACCTGCGGGTATTAAGCTCGTAAATTTCAACTCGGCTTATCCTCCAACGAGGCTTTTTAAAGGTATGCCAAACATTGAATGTAATTTCCTGATCATGGGCAGCGTCAGATTACGTTTGCGGTTAAGCACTTCATAGACCCGGTTAGATTTTCCAATTGCCGGCTCAAGATCTTTTACCGTCAGCCCCTGCTGTACCATCCTGAATTTAATAGCTTCAATCGGGTCCGGGGCTTCGATAGGAAAGTGTTTATTTTCGTATTCATTAATCAGCACACACATGATTTCGAAAAAGTCTCCCTCCGGGGTATCAGCAGGAGGCTCGTTATCAAACATAGGCCCTACAGCGCGTAACGCGGCTTCATAGTCCTGTTCAGTTTTAATTGGTTTAATCTGCATAGGGTTTACTCCAGGCTGACAGTTTCAGCATCTATTTTATCATATTCTTTATGCGTACCAATGAATTTGATAAACATCCATCCTCGCTGATATGCAATCGCAACAATTAATCGATTGTCATTTCCCTTAATATTAAAAACCACTCGCCTGTTTTTCAGAATACTGACGCTGCGGTATTGTTCTTTGATTTCTGCCGGAGTTTTCCATTCAGCTTTACTGGCTTCATCTACCCAGGCTTTTAGCGGCTGCTCTGCATCGGGATTCGCCGTCCAGAAATCCCTCAGTCTCTTGATAGCGATTATCTTCATGTCATGAAGATAGTCCCATTTTAGGACTACTTCAAGTTTTTTGTCCCGTTATGGGACTTAAATTTATCTGAAGATACAGGAGGCAGTTTGGAGACCGGAGTTTTTTTACGTTAAACGTATTATTTAACCGATCGCGAGGCGTAACGGAATGATTTTGCGTCAGAGGCTATCGCTTTTGAGTTAACGCCCTTGCGATATCGCAGTTGCGGTCCAGTTCTGCTGGCTGCACGGGATATGACCTGGTATATTGAGACAACAGCCAGGCGTTAATACAGGGATACAACGAAGGAAATAAAGGCTCAACAGTTTGTCACATCAACGGGACGACAGGTGCTTACCGACAACGGCCAGCAAGGTATGGGTGGCGTAGCAGGTATCGGCTCAACAACTGAAAAGTGTCAGGGACGCGTAGCTGAAGCAATTTTTTCGAACTGCGCGGAACTGGATAACGACCAGTTTATCGAGACCATCGATTGGATTAGGCTCTATAAGCGCTGAATGCCACCATCAGGTATGTAACAGTTAAGTGATATACGAAGTGTAGGGATATTTTATGATTGGAGAATTAAAATCTGAGAGACAAACCATTGTGTACGGGAGGTCGCAATGAAAAACTGGACCAGAAACTTTATTGATGACATGAAGCATATCTGGCGGGAATTCAGGCGGGATATTGCTGAAACTAATGCTAAAAAAAACCTCAATGATGATGATGTGGCTGGCGTTAGCCATCCCGTTGACTGGAATAATGTACCTTATTTAGATCCGCGAAAGGCGGTTAACAACCTCGATAACTTCTACTCACGGCAATTAAGGGGAACGGATAATCCAGGTACGCGATATCAGCACAGGAACTAAATGTTTTGCGCATGCGCAAAATGCAGCTGAGTCTGCATTTTTTTGACTAAAAGCAATGTTCGAATCTTTTTGTTACCTCGTTTGCTGATGCCCAGCAATGTTGTCCGGCCACCAGTGCTGTACTGACGGGTACCAGCCCTGTTGCCGCAGTAAAATCACGACTACTACCGTACTGCTTCCCGTCACCAACCTCAGTTGAAATGGTACTGGCCGTTAGCGGGGGTTGAAGGCCAACCGGACGAGAACGCACGCGAAGTACATTTTTTGAGCGGTCAGACGAGTAAAGAAAACGAGGATTTTGTTTACTCTTTTCGTTGATGCCAGTAGCCATGCGGTTTCAGGTACTTTCAGTGTTAATAAACCCGGTAATCAAATCAACGTAAACCTGACGAACAACGCCAAGCGTACATTTCCGCTCCATTGGGCTTCAAACCCCGACTATGACAAACTCATGCTTCCAGTTCGTCAGACACGGCAAAGCGCCGCTAAAAGGCAACAGCCTATGCGGTAGCGTGTTCATGCAGGGGAATAGGTCGAGAGGTCTTGAAGTATGCGCCTAACTGCGGCTACACTGAGATCACTGATTTGGTGACGTTGTTCCCCTAGAACACGCTACCTGGCTAATCAGTCCTGAGAAAACTGGTTAGCCCGTCAAAGCCCGCGCCTGAGAACGCGGGTTTTTTCGTTTAGGGAAAGAAGATACGCTGCACATCCCCGCCACGTTAATCAACCATCACGATCAGGCTATGATGCTAATGTCGAGCTTAACGCCCAACCAGAAGAATGCCAGCCACTAAAAAGACGAAAAAAGCGCAATATAGACCGATGGCAGGCTTAGTTTCATGCTCCCCAGCAACAACAGTGACTAGCGAGACTAAGCTGACAAACAACAGCAAAAAGCCAATTGCAGTGTTATGGGCATATACAAAATCCATCATAATATTCCTTTTTCAAATAAGAGCTGTGTTTGAGGTTAAAAGCCAAAGCAGGTTAGCAACAAAATCCGTAATCGGCACGCCATAAAATCAGGTAAGCGTTAAGTGAGCGCCGTATTGACGGTTATTTATCGGTGGGGGTTGAAGGCCAACCGGACGAGAACGTACGAGAAGTACATTTTTTGAGCGGTCAGACGAGTAAAGAAAACGAGGATTTTGTTTACTCTTTTCGTTGATGCCAGTAGCCATGCGGTTTCAGGTACTTTCAGTGTTAATAAACCCGGTAATCAAATCAACGTAAACCTGACGAACAACGCCAAAATCGTGCAGTTAGGTTCTTAGCGTACATTTCCGCTCCATTGGGCTTCAATGACCTGCCCCCAGGATTAGATACAACCTTCAGTTAGTAATGTCGGTTGGTTTTTCTTCATATTTCCTGTTTCGCCAGTCCGTTGCGAATTCAGCTGGTGTCTGGTAATCCAGCGATGAATGGGGATGGCACTCGTTATAATCCTGCCGCCAGTCATTAATCGTTTTCCGGGCATGAAGAATATCGCTGAACCAGTGTTCATTCAGACACTCATCGCGAAAGCGTCCGTTAAAACTCTCAATAAATCCGTTCTGCGTTGGCTTACCTGGCTGGATAAGCCGTAGTTCCACACCATGCTCAAAGGCCCATTGATCGAGCGCGCGGCAGGTAAATTCCGGGCCCTGATCGGTTCTTATTGTCGCCGGATAGCCCCTAAACAGCGCGATGCTGTCCAGAATACGCGTGACCTGAACGCCTGAAATACCGAAAGCAGCGGTGATCGTCAGACACTCCTTCGTGAAATCATCCACACAGGTCAGGCACTTGATTCTCCGACCGTTGGCCAGTGCGTCCATAACGAAATCCATCGACCATGTCAGGTTCGGCGCATCCGGGCGCAGAAGCGGAAACCGTTCGGTTGCCAGCCCTTTACGGCGTCGTCTGCGTTTTACGCTCAGTCCATTAAGGTGGTAAATACGGTATACCCGCTTGTGATTGACGTGAAGGCCCTCCCGACGCAGCAGCTGCCAGATGCGGCGGTAGCCAAAACGCCTGCGCTCCAGTGCCAGCTCAGTGATGCGCCCTGATAAATGCGCATCAGCCGCCGGACGCTGAGCCTCGTAGCGGCAGGTCGACAGAGACAAAGCAGTAAGCCTGCAGGCACGACGTTGCGACAGACCGGTCGCATCACACATAAACTTAACGGCTTCCCGCTTGTGGTCTGTCGTCAGTACTTTCGCCCCAGAGCCACCTGAAGCGCCTCCTTATCCAGCATGGCTTCGGCAAGCAGCTTCTTGAGGCGGGCGTTCTCCTCTTCAAGAGATTTAAGCCGCTTCACCTCAGGAACTTCCATGCCACCAAACTTCTTGCGCCAGGTGTAGAAAGTGGCATCGGAAATGGTGTGCCTACGGCAGAGCTCACGGGCAGAAACCCCGGCTTCCGCTTCGCGAAGAATACTGATGATCTGTTCGTCGGAAAAACGCTTCTTCATGGGTATGTCCTCATGTGGCTTATCAAGACATTACTAACATCGGGGTGTGTTAATCAACGGGGAGCAGGTCAAACCAGAACGACCCCAACAATCAGCACGCTCATGCCCAGCAACTTGCCCGCGCTCATGCTTTCTCCGAAGTAGCGGTAGCCAATGAACGCAATCGCCAACAGTCCCAACGTCTCCCAGGTGGCATAGGCCACGGCCATGGGAATCTGTTTCATCGCCATTGCGAGAAACGCGAACGACAGGCCGATCATGGCGTACATGAACAAGAGCGCACCCCAGTCATGTTCCTGCGCCACCAACTTCATCGTGCTCACACCCGCGACCTCCGAAGCGACGGCCGCCAGAAGAAACAGCCAGGGTTGAAGCGTTGAGCGGATAGCCATCAGGGATGCCTCATGCGATCAGTGCACTGCCGAGGCCGACGCGGTGCCTGGCCCGTAGCAGCGCAGCAAGTGTGCCGTCACCAGCGCACCGATGAACAGCAACACGGCAGCGGCCACCATCACCCGCTGGTAGGCATGGTCGAATGCTTGGGCCGCGGCCTCGAACAGTGCCCCCCCAGCGGCCCCCGCGCCCTTGGCGATGTCCAGCGCCTCGGCCATGCCCTGGCGTGCCGCCTCTGGCACGCCAGGGGGGAGTTGCACCGTGGCCGAGTACAGGCCCGCCAGTAGGCTGCCCAGTACCGCAACGGCGAACAGGCTGCCGAACTCGTAGGCGACTTCCTCCACGGAGGCGGCCATGCCGGCGCGATGCGCGGGCGCGTTGCCCACGATGGCAGTGGAGGCCACCGAGATCGTGGCGCCAAGACCGCTGCCAGCCACCACCAGGCCAGTGACCAGCCCAGCCAGGCCGAACGGCTGTCCGAACACCGCCAGCAGCACACCCAGTCCCCCCACGGCCAAGCCACCCGAAAGCAGCCAGCGCAGACCGACCCGGTGCAGGAAGGCCCCACCCAGCAAGCCGCTGGGCAGCGTACCCAGAAAGATCGCCGACACCAGCAGTCCTGCCTGCAGCGGCGTGAACCCCGCCACCCACTGAAAACGCTGGGCGATGCTCAGCAGCAGGCCGCCCGTGGCGAAGGTCACGAAGGCGGCGGCCAGCACGCCTGCCGTGAAGGCCGGATTGCGGAACAGCGAGAAGTCGAGCAGCGGATACGCCAGCCGGGACTGCCGGCGAATGAACAGTGCCGCAGCCCCTGCGCTCATGACCAGCAGCGCCAGTGCAAGTGGCCACGATTGCTGAGGCGCGGCGCATTCCTTGATCGCGGCCACCAGCGCAGACAACGCCACCAACACCTGCAACGAGGACACGCCATCCCACGGGCGGGCCACGCCATCGTGCAGTCGATTGTGCCGAGGTGCCACCAACCAGGTGCCTGCGATGGCCAGCACGACAATTGGCAGGTTGATCAGGAAGATCGCGCCCCACCAGTAGTGCTGCAGCAACACACCGCCAAGCAGCGGGCCGAGCACGGCACCAACCAGCGACAGGCTCGCCCAAACCGAAATCGCCAAATTGCGTTCGCGCTCGTTCTCGAAGGCAATGCGGATCAGCGCCAGCGTGGCCGGCATCATCGCGGCCGCGCCGACGGCCTGGAAGACCCGGGCCGCGATCAACACGTCAGGTGTGGGCGACAAGGCCGCCATTAACGAGGCGAGACCGAAGATCACCAGGCCGGCCAGATACATCGAACGGTGGCCGATGCGGTCGCCCAGTGTGCCGGCGCCCAGCAGCAGGCCTGCGGTCACCAGCGGATAGGCGTTGATGATCCACAGCCCCTGCGCACTGGTCGCGTGCAGTTCGCGCGCCAATGACGGGAGCGCTGTGTAGAGGATGGTGATGTCCAGTGCCACCATCAGCAGACCGATGCCCACGACAGCGAGCAAGGCCCATCGCCGCAGGGGTGTTAAAGCCGGTTTCATCGTATGTTTCATATGTCCTCTTTCTGCTGAGCAGTCGGCGCAGGAGCCGTAGATGCAGTTCGCCTGTTAAGCCAAGCGAACTGCGTACGCCAGTCCAAGCAAAGCAGCCAACGGCGCTGCCTAAGTCGTGCGAGTGGCCCGAAAATGCGAGCCGATCCACGCATTTTTCAGCTGTTATAGAGATTAATAAAGTTGGATTTCATCAACTAAATTGATAGAATTTCCATATGCAATGGACACTGGATCAACTTCGCCAATTCGTGACGACCGCCGACAGCGGCTCGTTCAGTGCGGCTGCTCGGCAGTTGGGCAAGGCCCAATCGGCGGTCAGCACCGCCATTGGCCTGCTGGAGGCCGACCTGGGTGTGGAATTGTTCGACCGCTCACGGCGCAACGCGCAGCTCACCGATGCAGGGCAAGTGCTGCTGCTGGAAGCGCGCGAGTTGCTACGCCAGGCCGAGTCCCTGGACAACCGCGCACGCGCCCTGCACGGCGGTAGCGAAGCCACGCTGACCTTGGCGCTGGACGAAGCCTTGCCCTATGCCGCAATCAGCGCCTTGATTCGCGAGATCGCCACGCGTTTTCCCGACCTGGATCTCACCCTGCTCAATGGCACTGCCACCGAAGTAGCCAGCTACGTGGATGAGGAGCGGGCTCAGATCGCCTTTCATTTCGTGCGTGGCGCACTACCGGCTTGCTTCGATCAGCGCTACATCGGCGCCGTGCCGCAAGGAGCCTTCGTGGCCGAAGGGCATGCCCTGGCGCGACTCAAAACTGTCCAGCGCAAGGATCTGGCCAGGTACCGCCAACTCATCCTCGAAGCCGAGGACGTACAGGAAACCGCCTACAGCCCCCGTCTGTGGCGCTCGGACAGTTTCTACAGCATCGCCGAGATGGTGGCCGATGACCTGGGCTGGGCCATCCTGCCCATCAACATCGGCACCTACCAGGCCTATCGCAAGCCACTAAAGCAGTTGCATTGCCCATCGCTCGCGCTACCTCCGCTGTCGGTGCGCATGCTGTGGTGTCAGGGCTGGCACCCGACGCTGACCGTGCAGTGGGTGCAGACCCGCTTCGCGGAATTGATTCATCAGGCACAAACTAATCCGTAAGAAGCAGCTTCCCGCTTTCCCTCGCGGACGATGGTCTCCCACCCATGCAGCATGGCTGGCGTCGCCGCGCAATTGACGCTGGGCAGACCGTGGACGAATGATCGCAACCACAGCACACTGTTTCGTTGAGGTGCCTAGACGACCACTTACCCGAGCTCGTTGGTCTTCTTCCACTCGCGCAGCCGTCCTCGCGAATTGATGAGGGGAAGAGGTGATGAGATGGATCACTCGCTCTTGGGTGTACCTTTCGTACCAGGGGGTGCCGTACGGCGACGCATCGCCTTGCCCTTCGGCGAGGGGTCAAGACGCTGGTTTATACACCTGCGAACTGCTGCAGCAACTCGGCGCAGGGAATGCTGGCATGGTCGGCGTAGAACTTCTGCGCCAACTCTCCCAGCGCGTTCCATCTGTAGCCCGTTTCAGGAAAATCGACCGGCAAGCCCTAACCTTGCCATCGCACCATATCAGCACTAGCAGATTCCAGCCGACAAGGTAGGCCACCAAGTCGGCGACGCTCATTTGCGTGCCTTTCGCATGGCCCTCCAGTGTGTCTCACGGGCGCGCTCGGGCGGCACGCAGGCGAGGTCGGCGGCCAACTACTCGTGTGCGGTGCGAATCGCCTTTAGCAATGCCTGCTTGTTCTGCGGTATGGTCATCGGGCTAAATCATCTCCAACGGCATCTTGCATTGCGGCGGAGGGAACAGCGCATCGAGCTGTGCGAGATCCGAGGCACCGAACCGGATCGACAGCGCATCGCGGTTGTCGCGGGTGTGGCCGGCGGCTCCCGCCTTCGGGATGGCGATGACCCCACGGCGCGCCAGTACGAACGCCAGCGCCACTTGCGCTGCAGTCAGGCCGCGGGCCTGCGCAAAGCGTGCCAGTTCTTTATGGTGCAGCAGCCGACCTTCGTCCAGCGGCGAGTAGGCCATGACTCCGATCCCGCGCGCCAGGCACCAGGGCAGCAAGTCAAACTCGATGCCACGGTGGGACAGGTTGTAGAGCACTTGGTTAACTGCGACCTGATCGCCGCCGGGAACCGCCAGCAGATCTTCCATGTCCGGGACGTCGAAGTTGGATACACCCCAGGCGGATATTCGTCCTTCGGCTTTCAACGCCTCAAAGGTAACGACCACATCCGCCAGTGACGTCCCGTCCTCGCGCCAGTGCAGCAAGTAGAGGTCGATCCGCTCAATACCGAGGTGGCGCAGACTGCGCTCGCAGGCCGCACGAATTCCCTGTGGCGTAGCATGCTGTGGCAGTACCTTGCTGACGACGAAAGCCCGCTCGCGGCGTGCATGGATCGCTTCGCCTACAACGCGCTCGGAGGCACCATCGCCGTACATCTCGGCAGTGTCGATCAGTGTCATGCCCAGGTCGAGCCCATGGCGCAGACTGGCGACTTCCTGACCGAGGGAGGCGTTGATATCGCCCATGTGCCAAGTGCCCTGGCCCAGAACCGGCACGGCTTGGCCTGATGGCAATGTGAGGGTCGGAATGCCCTCTGTCATATGGCGTATCCCTGCGATGTGTTGGCCTGCACCATGTCAAAAACCAGTTTCTCGTACTCGTCGTTCAGGTAGCGCATGCGCTTGACCTCGACAAAACCCAGGCTGCGGTAGAGCTTGCCCAAATGCGGCTTGGCCACATCGGCCAACAGGCTAACCTTGGTGAAACCCTGCGCAGCCGCTTGCTCGATGACGGCGCGCACCAATTGCTTGGCGATACCGCCGCCACGGTGGTCCGGATCGACCGCGAGCGAGTCGATGTAAATCTCGTCGTCATCCGATTCCCTGGGAAACTCCCCGCCCTGGCTGTCGAGGGCCGCGTAGCGATCCTCGTCTGTTCCCTTGAAGGACAGGATACATCCGACCACGAGAGTTCCCTTGCGCGCCACGATCACGTTTTCGTAGCCGAAGTACACATCGGTGCGCGTGAAATCCTGTTCGTACCGGGCGAGCGCGTCGGCCAAGGTGGCTTGGCCAGAAATCGCCATTACTGCATCTTCATCTGCTAGTGCGATCAGGCGTACAGCCTCTCGGGCATCGGCCACAGTGGCCTTGGTAATTGTCAGATCCATCATCAGAAAACACTATCTTGTTGAAATTGTTGAAACACGGCAAGGCCACAAGCCTCGCCATTGAAAATGGTCAGGCGCCAGGCTGTGCCTCGGCCCAATCGGCCGCCATGCGACGCGCCTGCACGAGCAGCGCCGCGTGATGGGCAGGCAGATCCGTTGCCTGCTCTCCCAGGGTGTCGTAGAGGATGTGAACCTGGCTGTCCTTGGCACCGCAGAAGCCCGCGATCCCCACATTGAGCAGGTGGGTCATGCTCTTGTCCAGACCGCGCTTGGTGAACGAGGCTTCGGACTCGCCGGCCAGGGCGATCCAGCGCACGCTATCGAACGGCAGTCTGCGGCCACTGCCGTAGAAGATGCCATGGTTCCAGACGCGGTCGATGTAGCCTTTGACAATGGCCGGAGTCGAGTACCACCAGATCGGGAACACAATGAACGCCGCGTCCTTGCCGGCCAGATCCGAGGCGAGCCTCATGACCTCGGAGGAGTACGCTTTATCGGGATCGGCCCAGTCGGGTTCATCGACGGGCTGCAGTACCGGATTAAACCCGGTGCGGTACAGATCCAGCTCGGCGACCTTCCAGCCGCGCTGTTGCAGTTCCTCAGTGATCGCCTGAGCGACCCTGGCGGTCAGAGAGTCGGCGCGCGGATGCGCCCAAATCAGTTGCACTTGCTTCATGAAGCATTCCTTCCGTTGTTCTGTTTAATGACGTTCTGCCAACGTTGTGCCTCCCTTCTTTCGAGTGAGGCGTCGTGCTTGGCGATAACGCTATTGTTGAGCAATTTATCAGATGAATAAAGATTGATTTCATCTGATAAATTGATGGTTTAAGAAAGCACTGGCGGGACATTTGTGCGCTTGCGAGAACGCCTGCACGCTACCCAATCGAATGGGTACGCTGCCTTCCGATTTCCCACGACGCACTTACCCCGCGCATCGTCGCTGCGACCCGTTGCCCCAGCTTTTGCTCGATAACGGGTTTCCACGGCACCAGACTGAATCCCATACCGTCGTCCAACATCGCGTAGCGCCCGCTCGCCAGCATGACCGAGCGCCGGTAGACACCGGCCACGCGCTGCCCATCCGCCATCGGGCGATGCTCCAGGCCGGTTTCGGCCGCAATGTCTTTGGCTGCCTGCGCCAGCTCCCGGTTGCGCAGCGCGCCCAGCAGGTTGCGCGTCAGAATCACGCGCTGCCCGCGCCGCTCGGCCAGCCCCTGTTCTTCGAGGAAGTCGGCGCGCTGCTGCAAGGCTTGCTTGACAACGCCACCAAAGCCGAGGTCGCCCAGCCCCTTGCCTCCGCCGATCAGTTGCTGGTCGAGCCAGGTCGCGCCGATCACCCTAGCCTGTCGCTCGATGGGCAAATGCGATTTCAGCTCCACCGCTACATTGCCCAGTCGCTGGGCGTCGTACTGGCGGCCATGCTCCAGCAGGTCGTCCGGTACCTTCCACAAACCATCGACCACGCGCTCCACAATCCCAGCCCGGCGCAGGGCTTCCAGTCGGCGGACGTGGGCCGCGACGACTTCCTGCGGATCGCGGCCAGGCTTGGCTCGTCCTTGCTCGATCGCCAGATGATGATCGGTGCGATACAGGCCATCGCTCGCCAGCGCGGCAATGTTCCTGTCGGCCGCCCGTACCTCGGAGGAACCGCGCACCTCCACCACTGCGCCAGCGATCGGGCCTGTTCGACGGTCAGTTCACCGTACAGACCCAGGGCAGGTTTACGCCGCTCTCCGGCGTTCGTGCGGTACTGGAGCATGAACACCTTGCGGCCTGCCGGGGTGATCTTGCACAGGAAGCCAGGAACTAGGGTATCGCGCAGTTCGACTGGCTGCGCCTGGGTTTGTGCCGCATCGACTGCGGACTTCGTGAGTTTGATTTTCGCCATGATGACTCCTCGGAAGACCCGATTTCCAGGAGCCTGTTGGGAGCCAAGCGGGTGGAAGCCGGGTCAAGTTTCAGAAAGCACCGGCATATGATGAATCCGCCTAAGTTATTGATAAATCTGTTGTATCAGGTTGAGGCGTAGTCCAGCGAAGTTCGGTGCTGGAGTCATGGTGAAATAAAAAAAGGCCCCCGGAGGGACCTTTTTTGAAGGGGTACATATTAGTCGTGAAGAAAATCACTGCTGAGCAGGCGGGCCTCATCCGGAGTGAGGAAGTCAGATGTCATGTCTGCAAACCGCACCGGATCTGTGATGGTACCGAAGCTGCCAAACTCTTCGCGGATCTGGCGCAGAAGACTATCCGGAAGCTTGCGTGCAGCACGGCAGGCACGATCAAACATATTGCCCGTCCCGACCGGACTGTCCACTAAAGCACGTCCGGTATACGGCAGGTATTTTTCCAGCATGTCCTCTGCGTAACGGATGGCCATACCCGGCTCAAGAGCCGAGGTTTTCAGCGTACCCCTGGGGGCGACGCGGGGGTTCAGTAGATAAACGGCCCCGAGTGCGGCCTGGTAGAAAAACTGCTCCCACTTATCGTAACGCCAGCCAATGCACAGCCCGTAGTCATACTCTTCAGCCAGTTCGGAGTCTTCCTTAAACGACACAACACCGGTCGCCGGCATTTCAGCGACTTCACGTTGCCACTCGTAGAACGGGATCTCAAAGGTGCGTTCACCACACGCCATATCGCCGTAGCGTTTTTCAAGATCAACGAGCAGGAAATACAGGATAAACGCGCGCAGGGCATTGCAGTCGGTATCCCACTGGCGGGGTGACTGGATAAGCGTCTCCGGGGCCTTGTCGAGGATCTGCTGTGCCTGTTCCTGCGCACCGGCATTAATCCCCCTGGCATCTTCCTTCAGACGGCGAAGCATGGTCAGGACTGGCTGATTAAGCGTCATGGCCCCGACGGCGGTGCGCATCTGGTAAAGAACGGCATCGAATGTACCGTCAAGGACGCTGGCAATGATGCGATCGCCCCAGTCCGGGTTCCGCTCAGTCCAGGTCACCACCGAAGAGGCATCGCCATGCCGGCACAGGTAGTTATGCACCTTACCCGGGAAGGATTTCAGTACGTAGTTGAGGCTGGTCGGGAAACAGGCGCTGTAGATCTGGACGGCCGGTACCACCTGGGCCGTCATGCCATAGTCCATCATGGTGGTAATGATATGGCTCATGGCACCATGAGTGGTGGCATACAGGGGGGAACCCTTTAACCCCAGAGCCTCCAGTACAGCTTTGCGTACCGGTGGTGCAAGCTCGGCATTCGCCGGCTGTTGATGGATGAATCGTACTAACTGGTCATATTTCATTTTCTCAATCTCCAGGCGGTCCTGATCTGAGCGCGCGATCAGTTTAATTTCAGTGAACCCACTGTTCTGGGCAGTTACGCGTTTTATCCTGCCGCGTTCAGGTGATGATTTTGCGTTCATTTATGTAAGTCCTGCCACATGGATTGTCTTCTTTTTAAAAAACCGTTTGCAAACGGTTTTAAAAAAAATAACCTGGAAAATTTCTAACAGCAACAAGCATTTCTGATAACCATATATATTCTTTTTTTTATGTTTCTTATGGCTCTTTATACCTTTTCCATTAATCGTGTACCTCCTACTCCTGAGATCCGATTTCTGGCTAATTCGGAAATATAAGTCAGGTTACGTCTGGTACACTTCCTGAGCAGAGTATTATCTCGGAGAAAGCCTTTTATGAATGTGGAAGAGTCAGAGCAGCGCTGGGTTTGTGCTTGTTGTATTGGCGAAGAATTTTTACGCCACAGGGTCGAGAAAGAAGGACGTATACAAACCTGTGATTACTGCGATGAGATTCACACCTGTTTTTCCCTGGAGGAGGTATGCGACCTGACAGAAAAGGCTATTGAAGCTCATTTTTACCGGACTGACACTGAACCGAACGATATGGAGTATGCCAGTCTTCGTCATATTGACGGTTATGAGTGGTTCCGTGAGGGGGAGAATGTAGTGCAGCTCATTGAAGATTTGCTCCAGTCTCGTCGTGCACTCGCAGACGATATTCAGCAGCTGCTCGAATACAGACATTCAGATTTTGATTCCGATGTGATGGGACTTGAGACCGAGTTTGCCCGCGAGTCCTGTTACGCAGAACGCAAACAGATCAGTACCGGCCGTCTCGATTCCATGTGGATAAATTTTGTTACCTCCCTGAAAACAGAATCACGCTTCATCAATAATGCCGTGAGCTCCACCCTGGACGGTATATTCCAGGGGGTAGAGACAATGCGCGCCCGTGGAAAAGAACCTGTGATCATTGACGCTGGACCAGGTACAGCTATCCCGTCACTGTACCGTGCCCGGTGGTGCCGGAATCATCATGAGCTGGAGCAAATACTTGTGACGCCGGACAAAGAGTTAGGTCCGCCGCCGCATCAGTTCAGCGGCGCTAACCGTATGAGTGCAAAGGGCATTTCGGTATTCTATGGTGCCAGTTCAGTCGATACGGCTATATCTGAGATACGTCCACCGGTAGGCTGCAAAGTGGTGTGCGCGAAGTTCAGTCTTATCCGGTCGCTCCGTCTCCTGAACCTGCCGGCGCTTGAAAGTGTTCTGGAGAGCGGAAGTCTGCTTGATCCGGACTACATAAAAAGACGTGAGCAGGCCGCATTCCTGTCCACATTTACCAGCCGGATTGTCGAGCCGGTTCTGCCTAGCGAAGAAGATTTCAGCTATATACCAACTCAGGTCATCGCTGAATACCTGGCAGATCCTCTCCGCTTTAATCTTGACGGTATCCTGTATCCGTCCGTGCAGTTGCCGGGGGCGGATCAGGAGGAACGGTACAACGTTGTGTTGTTCCATAAAGCCTCCCGTGTCGCCTTTATGACGCTACCGGCAAAGGATGACTGCATGATCAGATATGGCCATCAGTATGCCGAAGACGAATGGGAGACTGATATCTGTGTGACAGATGTTATCTCTGCTCAGGAAGATCCTCCTCCAGCCAGGCATGATCTGTCTGACCTTTCACTTCCCGACGACCCACGGGAGCCTGCTCTGGAGATAGATCTCGATTCTGTCAGCGTTCACGGTATACGGGCAGCCCGGTTTGAATACTCCACTGATGCCGTCAGGCGGAGCACATACCACTATACTCCGCGGACTTCAGAACCAGCCGGTACTATAACTCAGTTATGGGACACCGCCTCTGGTCATGACGATTTTCCGTTCTGATGCAGAATCAAGCCGCTCTCATTTTCAGATCATGTGGAACTGACGGCTCTTCACCATCTGTTCGAGTCCGTTAAGATCGAACTGATGGTTACTGCGGATATTCTGGTACACCTCAAGCATGACGGCGTACTTATCTGTCAGATCCTTGTCATTACTCAGACCGTAATCGCCGATGCGGTGATCACCTTGTCCGTTATCAATCCAGTTAAGCAGCGACCACATGTCAATCTGCAGCGCATAGTCTTCTGTGTCAGGATACCCCTTGAAAGTTAACTGCAGTCCGTTGTCTTCTACATAGCCCTGAATGCGGGCCAGCGCGTCGCGGGTCTTCTGGTCATTCCAATCGTTCACTGTTTTCTCGGCCGCGGCAAGTACCATGCTGATATTCGAGAACATTTCACGAAGCGCTATCACGCTGTCCAGGGTATTACAGATCACCGGACTGGGCTGCGGATTCATCAGGGATACAATCATGTCCTGGCCCAGGTTAGGGTTAATGGCTTTCAGGTGCACGGCATCGAGCTCAAAGAACCATGTCATGCGTTGCAGATAAACCTGACGCACCAGAGCTTCTGCTGTGACAGTACTGGCGACACGATTGTTATAGCCATAAGTGGGGTTGATAGGCTGGACAGAACGTCCGTCTTTACCGCACTCCATACGCAGCAACTGGCAGAGCTGGAAAAAGATGTTCAGGCGCGCTGACAGGGGAAACATCTCCGCTTCCTGGCTGGCCGGAGTAAATTTCCCGCGAACACCCTGCGCTATAAACGAACGCAGAACATCCGAGCGGGACGGCTTATACTGACCGTCAATGTTGTTAATGAAATTATCCAGCTCATCAAGTTGCTGCTGAGGAAGACGGAGTTCAATACGTTGGTCTTTCATGTCCACGGGGGACTCACTTGGTTTCGTTTATCTGGTTTTATTACATTCGCGTACGTTCACAAACTGTAAATGTACGGGTTTAACCTGTACGCGCCCAGTAAAAATGCGGTTTTATTTTGTCTGTTTCCACTGAGATCCGAAAACTTATTAAGTCGGATCTCCAGACTACAGCCGGTGTATTTTGGCTAACATGCCGGAGATGGAAGCAGGGGAGTAAGCTGATATAATGATGTAAGAACAAATCTTACATTAAGAAACGGAGGGGCTATGGCCCGAACGATGACGGTGGACGTGGGCGACGAGCTGCGTGAATTTATCGATTCCCTGGTTAAGGCCGGTGATTACCGAACCCAGAGCGAGGTCATGCGTGACGCGCTGCGTTTACTGCGCGAGAAGCAGGCCGAATCACGCCTTCAGGAACTGCGCGATCTGCTGGTCGAAGGTATCAGCAGCGGCGAAGCGAAACCATGGAACAAGGATGCATTCCTGAATAATGTCAGGGCCAGGGTGGCAAATGAAAGAGATTGAGCTGACACCCAAAGCAGAAGAAGATCTGGAAGCAATCTGGGACTACAGCTTCCGACAGTTCGGGATTGTTCAGGCGGATGCGTATATCGGCCGTATAGCAGCGGTTTTTGACGTGCTGGCCATGCATGATATTGGCACGCATCGCGCGGAGCTTGGCGAAAATATCTGCTCGCTGCCGGTGGAACAGCACATGATCTATTTTGTGCCATCACATTCAGTGGTTACGATCATACGTATTCTCAGCCAGTCTCAGGATACGGCGCGCCATGAACCCTGGAGGTAATCGAATATGAAAAAACATAATTAAATCAATTTGTTAGTTCGTGTAATCTATCTTATGTTAAATGCGCACTGTATATATATGGGTCTTCCCCGATCATGGTGGGAAAAATTCGCTCCTACTGTCTTGTTCGGGGTGAAACACTTATATGATAGGCTCTGTTTCTTGCTATTATTTCCCCTTTCATTGACAGTCAGTCTTATACGGAGGGTACATGCCTTTAAATATCAATTCATGCCTATGCACCTCAAGCTTAAGCATCGATTCCTTTGTTGATACCTCATCCACCTCAAAGAATTCAACTCAAAAGAACCATTCCTCTGGCGGATATGTTACAACCAGTACAAAAGTGAAAGCCTTAGAAATAAAACCATTAGCTTCATGCCTGCGGTAATGGTCCCAACTTATTGATAGTGTTTTATGTTCAGATAATGCCCGATGACTTTATCATGCAGCTCCACCGATATTGAGAACGACAGCGACTTCCGTCCCAGCCTTGCCAGATGCTGCCTCAGATTCAGGTTATGCCGCTCAATTCGCTGTGTATATCGCTTGCTGATTAGGTGTAGCTTTCCCTTCAGGCGGGATTCATACAGCGGCCAGCCATCCGTCATCCATATCACCACGTCAAAGGGTGACAGCAGGCTCATAAGACGCCCCAGCGTCTCCATAGTGCGTTCACCGAATACGTGCGCAACAACCGTCTTCCGGAGCCTGTCATACGCGTAAACAGCCAGCGCTGGCGCGATCTAGCCCAGACGTAGCCCCACTGTTCGTCCATTTCCGCGCAGACGATGACGTCACTGCCCGGCTGTATGCGCGAGGTTACCGACTGCGGCCTGAGTTTTTTAAGTGACGTAAAATCGTGTTGAGGCCAGCGCCCATAATGCGGGCGGTTGCCCGGCATCCAACGCCATTCATGGCCATATCAATGATTTTCTGGTGCGTACCGGGTTGAGAGGCGGTGTATGTGAACGGTAACTGCCATGTTTTACGGCAGTGAGAGCAGAGATAGCGCTGATGTCCGGCAGTACTTTTACCGTTACGCACCACCCCGTCAGTAGCTGAACAGGAGGGACAGCTGATAGAAACAGAAGCCACTGGAGCACCAAAAAAACACCATCATACACTAAATCAGTAAGTTGGCAGCATCACCCTAATGTTGAGCAGTATTTAGTTAGCCAGTCTTGCTTTATAACGCCTTAAAATATTTACTGGATTAACCAGGGCCAGAAAAGTTCCGCCGACTATAAGCGTGGCTCCTGACATTTTCCAGACGTTGAGGCTGTCACCGAGAAATAAAGCACCAAAGAAAATAGCAAATACCGGGCTGAGTAAAGAGTAAGGCATGACCTTGTTCACCGGATATTTTTTTAATAGCCAGTACCACAATGAATAAGCTATAACGGATGATCCTATCGCACTGTAAAAAACACCGAACCAGCCGCGCCAGCTTGCATTCTCAATAGCAGCAAACTGACCCGTTTCAAAAATGAACGATGCCAGCGCAACTAGAGGAATCGCCAGAAAGGAAAGCCATCCCGCCATCGTCAGTGGGTGAATCGGCACTGAGCATTTAACTATGATGTTTGTGAGTGCCCAGCCAGTTGCACTGGTCAGCAGCAATACCATAGCCAGCATTGAGGCGGATGAAGGACTGCCAGCCAGGAAGAACACGCCTGATAATGAAATTGCAATGCCCATTACCTGTATAAAACTCAACTTTTCCTTAAGCACAACGGCGGCCATGATCATTGCGAAGGGCGTACCAAGCTGAACCACGATTGCTGCGGTTCCCGCATCGGTATAACGCGTGCCCACAAACAACAAAGAAAAGTGCATAAACCCAAATGTAAATGCCAGTACCATCAAGGTCTTGAATTGTTCCCTGGTGACTCTGGCAAAAGGAACTACTACTGCGGACACTACTATAAAACGTAGAAATGTCATAAAGAGCGGAGGCAACTCCGTCACGCCCAGCTTGATAGCCACAACATTAAATGCCCAGATTGCAACAACCAGAATGACGATAAAAAAATGACGGAGAGCCACAGACTGTTCCTTACCTGATAACTGCTTTGAGGGTGTCTTCGAACTGGTTAAGCAGCAGATCCGCATTATCCTGATTGAATGTCAGCAGCGGACGAATTTTCAGGCTGTTCTCTCCTTTACCCGTTGTGCTGATAAGAATACGGCGCTCACGCAGTTCACTGACAACTTTACGTGTTAATCCGGTATCTGGCTCTTTAGTGTCAGGATCTTTAACGAACTCAATCGCGTGATAAAGCCCCGCGCCACGTACATCCCCAATCTGGGTATAATTTTCAGCAATCACACGGAAACCATTCAGAAGGTAATCACCCAAAAGGTGTGAATTCTCCATCAGGTTTTTGTTCTGTATTTCGTTCAGTACGGCTTGTGCTGCAGCAATACAGACCGGATTCCCTGCAAAGGTATTGAAATAGCGAACTTTACGGCCAAAATCTGCCAGCAATTCAGGTCTGGCAACAACCGCTGCGATTGGCAGGCCATTACCCATTGGCTTGCCCATAACCACCAGATCAGGGTTAATACCGTGGCGCTGATAACCCCACATATGCGAGCCGGTACGCCCGAAGCCAGGCTGCACTTCATCGGCAATGTAAACGCCGCCGTGCTTGTGCACGACATCAATCGCTTTTTTAAGGAAGCCAGCAGGTGTGGTCAGTAGTCCATCGGTGGAGAAAATGCTGTCTGCAATGAACCCCGCAAATTTGATCCCGTGGCGTGCCATATCTGCAATCGCTGCTTCAATATCATCAGCCAGTCGCTGCGCCACATCCACGCCTTCACCGGCTCGATAGGCGTCAGGAGCACGGACCGTACGAACATGCTGATCAACCGGGACGTATTTACCCATAGTGGTTGAGATAGCTGCCACTGTTGTGGTGATACCGTGATAAGCATAATCAGTCACGATAATGCCGGTACCACCGGTATAGAACTTGGCGATACGCAGGGAAAGATCAACAGCTTCACTTCCCGTGCAGGTATACATGACGTGGCCGAGCTCAGGCTCAAAGGTATTCAGCAGTTGCTCAGAATAGTTAAGAATGTTTTCGCTCATGTAACGCGTGTGAGTATTGAGCGTGGCAATCTGGCTGGAGACCGCCTCAACCACTGCCGGATTACAGTGGCCGACTGAAGGCACGTTGTTATAGCAGTCGAGATAGGCATTGTCCTCGGCATCATAGAGGAACACGCCTTCGCCACGCACAAACTCAACCGGATGTTCATACATCAGCTTATAGGATGGGCCAAGCAGTGATTCGCGGCGTGACACGATTTCACGTTCACGAGTATTGAGCTCATTCACACGGGCAATATCAAACCCATTCTGCATACCAGCAGTGGGAGAAAATGACTGTGACATAGTTATTCCTTACAGGCTGATTCAATGAGGGAGCGAGTTTCTTCAAACGGCAGAGACAATAACTGTTCCAGCTGTGCCCAGCTGGTTGCGGTGTTTCTCAGAATATATTCACGGTTATCCGGAAACTGACGTGCACGCCATTCGGTAATGACAATTCGGACAAACATGCGGGTGAGGAACAGATCGAACATAATGTTGATCTCCTCTTCCTGAAGCGGAACCTGTGCTATGTAGCCTCGAAGGTAGGCGAGAGCGCCATCAAGCAAGCGCTCGCCGGTTCCCATCTGATAAGTGGCTCCCACCGCAACATCAATGGCAATCGCTGTGCAGACGGCGTCACCAAAATCAAGAATTGCGGCTATTTCGTCAGTATTTTGTGGATCAACCAGCACGTTGTCGCCGTTCATATCGTTGTGAACAACGCTCTTACGTAACGAGGGAAGAAGTGGCTTAACGCGTGATTCAAAGTTATCCAGACAAAACTCCAGCATGGCACGGCGAGCAGGTGCAACAATCACTTTCATGTATTCGCGCAGCGATGATGCATGTTGAGCATCCCAGAGCAGCACATGATCCTGAGCGGGATGACTGAAATCCAAAAGAGCACTGGTGACGAGCCCAGCCATGCTGCCAAGATTATATTTCTGTACATTAGTCGCAGGTGACTGTGCCATTAGCTTACCTTCAAGATAAGTAACGACTCTGACCGTACGCATTTGCCCCAGGCAATCAAGAATGAGTTCAAAACGACCGTCTGACGTTGCTCTGACCTGTTGAATCGGCAGGCCAGGGGCACGAAGATTGATGTGATGCATCAGCTCAGTCTGGAAATTGCTTACCATCCGTTCTTCACCTGGATGGGCAAATTTAATCGTGAACTTAGCGCCATCCGCGCTTTCAACCAGAAAGTTTTGATCTCTTTCACTACGCAATTTGCGGACTTCACCGCGAATGCCGTAGTGCTCAAGAAGAACGTCTGCTGCAAAGTCACAGTCAATATCGCTCTGCTGCGCTGTCAGCGCATTGGTCGCTTCCGCTTCCATTGAAATGTTGTCTGCCATGCCGGTTACCATCAATGAATTGTTAACTGATATATTGGCATATCAGTAAGTTTAAATAAAGCTGTCTTGGCCTGATGCGCTAGTTAAAATGAGCGTTATAAGAAAACAGAATGGCCATGCATTACTATATAAAGGGAAATGCTAATAACAGGGTGATTTATAAGAAGAATTGCGTATGTATACGGATTACTGACCCGCCATTTCGTGATATATTGGCAGACAAATGTGAATCTCACGACAGTGGGCGTTTATGAGGAATTTCAATGAGTTTTCTGTTTTCAGCTGAGATGCTTGATCACCGGTTACCAAAGACTATGCAAATCTTCACTCTGATGCGTGATGCCATTATTGCGATGCGTCTTCCCCCCGGTGAAGTGATTCAGGAAAAAGAGATTGCCGCTCAACTCGGCCTCTCGAGAACTCCCGTTCGTGAAGCGCTTCTGGCTCTTGCAAGTCAGAATCTCATCATTGTCAGACCAAACCAGGGCACTATTGTCAGCCCCATCGACATAAAACTAGTGCTTGACGGTCAGTTCCTGCGTGAATCTCTTGAACCCCGGATTGCGAAACTTGCCGCACGGTTCTACCGACCTGAGTATAATATTGAATTTGATGAAATTATTAACCGACAGCGCTTCGCGGCTATAAATGCTAACACGAGCTATTTCTTTGCACTGGATGATGAGTTTCACAAGCTGATTGCAAAGTGCGCTAACATGCCAGAAATATGGCTGACGCTGCACGGTGGTACCGGGCATCTTGATCGGGTTCGCAGGCTGGCTTTCACAGTGGAACAACACTATGAATCAGTGATCAATGAGCATGAAGCGTTGTACCATGCTGTTCGTCGCGGAGATGAAACTTCAGCCGAAGAGCTGATGACTGTTAATCTTGAAGTATATGACAGCCTTATGATCCTGCTCGATAAGCACCGGCATTATTTTGAAAAAGATGATGCCATTTTATCCCGTCTGGATTCAAAAAAAGGATTGCGTCATTTGCTCGGGTAATAAAAAAGAGGCTGTCGCCTCTTTTTATATTAATGTGATATCTGCCCAATAAATTGTCTTGCTCGTTCGGATGTCGGGTTAGTAAAGAATTCATCCGGCGAGTTAATTTCGATAATTTGTCCTTTATCCATAAATACAACTCTGTCAGCTGCTTTTCTGGCGAAATCCATTTCGTGTGTGACGCACATCATGGTTATTCCACTTTCGGCCAGTGATAAAATAACATCCAGTACTTCTTTCACCATCTCAGGATCGAGTGCTGAAGTTGGTTCATCAAGCAACAGAACCTGGGGTGTCATGCACAACGCACGAGCAATCGCGACGCGCTGCTGCTGGCCGCCTGACAGCTGACTGGGATAGTGGCTCATCTTATGAGACATGCCGACTTTGTTCAGAAATTTAACTGCACGCTCATGAGCCTCGTTTTTCGACACTTTCAATACCGACTGGGGAGCCAGCATGCAGTTCTCAAGGGCTGTCATATGCGGGAAAAGATTGAAGTTCTGGAAAACCATACCCGTTTCACATCTGACTTTGTCATCACCTGATCGCGTCACGCCTAAATCGGTACCGTTTACGACCAGCTTGCCTTCCTGATATTTTTCAAGTCCATTCACACAGCGAATGAGCGTTGATTTCCCGCTTCCGGACGGGCCGCATACAACGACTATCTCACCTTTGCTGACAGAGAGCTCAATATTCCGCAGCGCGGCGTAATCGCCATACCATTTATTGACGCCATGAAACTGCACGATAAGTTTGTGATTTTCTTTATCAGTCATTTTATTCTCCGGACCTTCAGGCCCTGACCATGTGTCTTGTCAGACGGTTACTGATTTTCAATACCAGGCGGCGAATGATTTCTACAATGGCCAGGTAAATAATTGCTGCCCATAAATAAACCTGGAAATCGAAAGAGCGTGAAAAGGCAAGCGCGGTGGTTCCCATCACTTCCATAACCGTGATGGTGCTGGCGATTGCTGATGACTTCATCATCAGTACCAGCTCATTTCCCAAAGGGCGCAACGCGACAATGGAGGCCTGAGGAAGAATGATTTTCAGAAAACCGGAGGTCCGTGTCATTCCTAATGCATGAATGGCTTCATGCTGACCACCTGGAACCGACTGGATCGCACCGCGCCAGATTTCAGCCTGATAAGCCGCTGTATTTAGCGTAAATGTGAAAACGGTACACCAGTAAGCTTCACGGAAGAACCACCATAAACCGAGCCCCTGTAATTCATGCCTGAACTGACCTGCGCCGTAGTAAACCAAAAATGTCTGGGCCAGTAGCGGTGTGCCACGGAAAAAGTAGATGTAAGCAAGAGAAACTGACTTCAGTATCGATGAGCCAGACATACGCAGCATCAGGATTAACATTGACAGGATCGCACCGGCAAAAACTGATGTCAGTACTATCTGAAAGGTAATGCCAAGACCGTTCAGCATGCGGGGACCGTATTCCTGTAAAAGCTCAAACATACTTACCCCCTGGCGTAAAAGCGATTGGCTCTGCGCTCAAGGAAACTCAGAATGAGTCCTGATACAGAGGAAAATACCAGATAAACGGCACATGCGAGCGCGTAAAAGAAAAAAGGCTCTTTTGTCGAATTTACCGCTATATAGGTTTGTCGCATCAGGTCTGACAGCGCAATTACGGAAACCAGCGAGGTATCTTTCAGCAGCACCAGCCAGACATTGCCAAGACCCGGCAGAGCGGTTCTCCATAACTGAGGAAGCGTTACGCGGAAGTAACTCGTCCTCGCAGACAATCCCAGCGCGTAAGACGCCTCATATTGTCCCTGTGGGATTGCTCTTAATGCGGTATAAAAGATTTCACACGAAAAAGCTGCGAACACGACGCCCAGCGCAATCAGGCCAGCAATAAAACCATTAATCTGTGGTGTTTCCCAACCGATAAAATCGCATGCCATCTTAATCGCGAGCTGCGAGCCATAGAAAATAATAAAGATGGTCAGGAGCTCCGGAAGTGCACGGAAAATCGTGCCATAGGCAATGCAAAATCGTTGCACCCATTTTTTATGGCTTAACATTCCGCTTGCCAGCAGCAGCCCTATAACCAGACCAAACGGCAGCGTTGCAACCGCAAGTTCAATTGTTAACAGTGCTCCGGACAGGATGGGCTTCGCCCATCCTCCATTCCCGAATGACAGATAATTCAGGTATTCACCCATACGGTACCTTCTGCTTACAAACAGGCTTTACTTAATCGAAAAGTCGAAATATTTCTTGTTGATTCGGTCGAAGGTTCCGTCAGCAATAATGGCTTTAATTGCCGCATTGAACTGATCGCGCAGGTCCGCATCGGATTTACGCACGCCTACGCCTTTTCCTACGCCAAAGTATTTTTCATCGCGAACATCACCACCCACAAATTTGCAGCATGCCCCTTCAGGAGACTTCATCCAGTCAGAGAGGATTGCAGCATCGGAAAACACGAGATCGATTCGACCGTTAGCAAGATCCATGTTGGCATCGTCGACGGTTTTATACATTTTGACGTCGGTATCTTTGAAGTTGTCCTCGAGATAGGTCGCCTGAGAGGTCGAGCCCTGCACACCAACAGTCACGCCTTTCAGTGAAGCTGGTGTGGTTTCTTGTATGTCACTGTCTTTAGTCGCGATAAAGCGGGCCGGAGTGGCGTAATACTTGTCAGTAAAATCTATCTTCTTCTGACGCTCAGGGGTAATGGACATACTTGCCACGATTGCATCATATTTGCCAGACATCACCCCCGGAATCATGCCATCCCACTCCTGCGACACGATGTTACATTTGGCTTTCATCTTTTCGCATAGTGCATTAGCAATATCGACATCAAAGCCTGTCAGTTTGCCATTGGCAATGTAGCTAAACGGTTTATACGTACCCTCTGTAGCAATGCGGATTTCTTTCCATTCCTTAGCCATTGCTGCCTGAGAAGACAGGCCTGCTACTAACATGATCCCTGCAAGAACAACTTTAATAACTGACATGGCGACCTCACTATGTGTTTTGATATACTGATATATTAATATGCAAAAGACATGCCACTTAATGATTGGTTCGTACAAGGCTATTACACAGTGGGGGGTTTTAAATATTCTGGTACTTTTGCACCATTCAGAGGCAAAGCGAACCCAAAAGAGTGCACGTTCGATATACAACTTGAGCAATCCATGCTTGCTGCCAGCTTTACATCATTACTCATCGCATCTGTTACTTCGATACAGGACGAAGCAATCTTCCGGGAACTGGATAAGATGGAAAATCCATTAAGTTTTTAACAAGACGGTTGGTCAATCCATTATGTACTGGAACAGTCATTAGAGGTGAATTTGCTACAACACTTTGCTGTTAAGCACTATAAATTTTCCAAAATATTAACGTCCGCTTCTGGCACTAAGCAGACGTTAAGACTTACAGCATCGGGAAGCTTCTGAATGCCGCGTCAGCGGCATGGAGGCGCCAGCTGAAGCTGCATGGAGTACTGCGGGCAAATGGCGCCGTCGCCCGGCGCAGCCGGCTACTGTGTTGACAGGTTCTGCCTCACCGACCCCCTTCCCTTGTATCTAACAGTTTGTGGTGATTAGCTACCACCACTGAAGCAGAGTGAGCCGCCCCCTTCCCTTAAGGTCAGAAAAGTCGGCACCGCTGAACCTTGATTTGCAGCACATGGCCCTCTGCTTCACCTTTCACGCCAGCACATCAGGTTGAACGGTTACCGGGAGCTCGACTCCGTATGTACAAGGCGAACAGGCGTGACGGTTTATGTGAGAGGAGTTTGACCATGTTTCCAGTCGGCATTGACGTAAGTAAAAACACCCTGGATCTTTGCATGCTTTATGACGGTATCAAAGGACGCATAAAAACCCGTAACATCCAGAATAACAGACATTCAGTTGAAAATATTCTTCACTGGCTCAGGCTTCAACATTGCAGTCCGGAAGATGTTCATGTGGTAATGGAAGCTACCGGTGTTTATCACGAACAGCTGGCCACTGAATTACATGATGCCGGTTTCCGGGTTTCTCTGGCCAACCCTCACCGTAGTCGGGAGTTTGCGCGTGGCATGGGAATCATGACAAAAACGGATAAGGTGGATGCGTATATGCTGGCCTGTTACGCATTCCTTAAGAAGCCACACCGCTGGGAGCCGCCGGCACCCGAAATCAGATATCTCGGTGCACTCCTGCGACGGCGGGATGTTCTGCTGGGTGATGCCCTGCGTGAGGAGAACAGACTGGAAAAATACCTGTCGACAGACACACCTGCAGATATTATCAGTTCCTGCAGGCGTATGGCGCAGCTTCTGCGCGAGGAGATAAGTAATATCGAGCGGCAGATAAAAGCACATATCAAAGCCAGCCCTGCACTGAGGCGTGATTATACACTGCTGACCTCAATTAAATCGGTTGGTCCCCAGCTGGGGATGCATATGCTGATCGTGCTTCGCAGCCATAACTTTGTATCGGCTGAGCAGGCTGCCGCCTTTCTGGGCGTGGTGCCGATCGAGAAACGCTCAGGCACATCGGTCCGGCGCCGGCCGCGGATGTCGAAAATCGGCCCCCCTCAGTTGAGAGCGAAGCTTTACATGTCCGCCCTGTGCGGAAAAATCTACAATAAGCGAATGCGTAATATTTACGATGAGATGTGCCTGCGGGGTAAACCTAAAATGGTGGCCATTGGCGCGCTGATGCGGAAACTGGTGCACTGGTGTTATGGCGTCCTGAAGACCGGAACCGTTTTTAATGACGAAGACCTGAAACCGGTACTGTCAACCTGACTATACCAGGCTGGCATCAAACACAAGGTAACGCTCACTGCAATAAGTGAGCGCAGTCCGTTATGAGCGAACAGCGGAAGTTCGGAATGCATACTTACTACGACGCATGTTAAGCAGTGGGGAGCAGGTCAGACCCTGGTTGCTAATCACTTAAGTTCTGATCTTTAAGTTACAGCCCACACGGAATGCTCTTCCTATTTCGAGATATTCAGCTCTCGCGGCACCGGTCAGCTGCTGCGACTGCTCAGTAAACTTGGCCATATTGACCTGATCCTCGTTGATTAATACACCGCGATGTTAGTAGACTGGCCCCCTGAATCTCCCCACAGTATAAAACCTGCATTGTTCGGCGTTAACTCGTATCGAAGCATGGGCTCAATCATCCTGTTGTTTCAGTCGGAGGAAAGTCTATCAGTAAAGAGAATCAGAGATCAAAGTGGTCATTTTAATTGAGCCGGATAACGGACATTTCAATTGAGCTTTGACACATGGTGTAAGCGCAAAGCGTTATTGTCGTCTGAGCACAATTCACACGCGTCGTGTACGCTAAGCCTTCATTTTGCTCAGCACAGGACCGCGATCTTATGTTGGTGACTATGACAGACAAAGAACTTTACCGGCTTGGCATCATTCAGCGAGTATTTGACCGGGCTTTGCTTCAGCGCGACGCTGCAGATATTCTTGAACTCGGTGTTCGTCAGGTGCAGCGTCTTGTGCGCCTGTACCGGACAGATGGCGCAACCGCGTTTGCATCTTCCCGCCGTGGACGTCCTGCAAACAACCGGATCGATGAAGAAACTCAGGGGGCGGTTGTCGATAACAAACGACTGGGTGCCGTTCTGAGGCTGGCACAGCAGAAACAGGGTAAGTGATGTTGCGAGAACACTCAGTTGTGCCCGTTCATCCGTTGGATGCTGGATTAACTGGTTTACACAATGAGGTGTTGAAGGCCTAAAATCCTTGCCCGCAGGACGCTCCCGACGTTGGCCCTTCGAGTATATCTACACCCTGTTATGTGATCTGATAAGGCATTCTCCCGGCGACTTTGGTTACCAAAGTTAACGCTGGAGTACACAGCTACTGGCAATAAAAATCAAAGATATAACCGGATGCAGGTTACATGCTGGAACGCTCAGGCGCTGGTTGCCATTGGCTGAATTAGTCTGGCGCAGAGTCGCACCAACCTTGCGTATCCGTGACCCGCTTTAGGATGAAAATTTAGTCCAAATATGGTTTTTGACAGGGATATATTCTAAACCAGTATCACATTTTACGAGTAGAAAGAAGAATACTTGTTTCTGTATTTGCCACCCCAGGGATGCGCCGAATCCCCCCTAAAACCTTGTCAAACTCTTCAAGACTGCGGGTGTGAATTTCTACCAGGATATCCCAGCGGCCATTTGTTGTATGCAGCGTTGCTATTGCTGCTTCTCCCTGGAGTTGATGAATGATTTTTTGCGCCTTATTACCTTCAATCGCAATACTCATCCAGGCCCGTATAAGGTCCGTCTCCGGTTCCTGCCGTATGCGTACAGTGTAACCGCTGATGGTGCCGTTCGCTTCCATCTGATCAAGATGCTTCTGCACCGTTGCGCGTGATACGCCGATACGTGTAGCAATTTCACTGACCGGGATACGAGCATTGTCTCTTAACAGTGTGATGATTCTGTGGTCAATGTCTCCCATGAACAAATTGCTCCATAAGTGTATAAAATTTGATAAAAAATAATGCAATTTGATTCATTCTGTCAACTGTGCACCTTACACAATGATCGCTATTCTGAATGCATACCAAAACTGAGACAGAATAATGACGACTTTCATTGATATTTCACATATGCAGCAACTGATCAGAAAGACCGGTGTGCAGCAGTTCATTACAGAGCTGACTGGATTTATAGAAGATGATTATCGGAACTGGGCTCATTTCCAGAAATGCCGGCGGGTCGCCAATCATTCAGCGCTGGGCGTTATAGAACTGATGCCAACTGCCAGCGAAATCCTCTACGGATTTAAATACGTTAACGGGCATCCGTCGAACGCGGATAAAAATAATCTGACGGTCATGGCATTTGGGGCACTCGCAGAAACAGACACCGGCTATCCCCTGCTGTTAAGTGAACTTACGCTGGCTACAGCGTTACGTACTGCTGCCACATCAGTACTGGCCGCAAAATATCTTGCGCCACATCATGTCAGGACCATGGCGGTGATTGGGAACGGTGCACAAAGCGAATTCCAGATTCTGGCATTCCACACGTTGCTCGGCATTAATCACTTCCGTCTTTACGATATTGATCCCAGAGCTTCTGAAAAACTAAAAAATAATCTTACAGAGTATCAGGCGATTCATCTACACATATCCGATTCGGTGGCAGAAGCAGTTCAAGGCGCGGATATTATCACCACGATCACGGCGGACAAAAAGAATGCCACCATTATCAAGCCCGAGATGATATCCGACAATGTATATATAAATGCTGTCGGTGGTGACTGCCCTGGGAAAACGGAAATTCATCCCGATATCATTAACCGTGCCAGGGTAGTGGTTGAATATGAGCCTCAAAGCCGAATTGAAGGTGAAATTCAAAATATGCCAGCCAGTTTCGCTGTTACCGAACTCTGGAAAATTATTAACGGTAATGTTAATAATCGTGATTTCCAGCACGGGCTGACTGTTTTCGATTCAGTGGGGTTCGCCATCGAAGATTTTTCCACCCTGCGCTATATCAGGCATCTGTCTGAAAAATATCGTATTGGTGAAAAAATCGAATTAGTGCCACAGCCTGCCGATCCTCGTGATTTGTTTAGTTATATCAAATAGCCCTTGTCAGCCTAGGTGAAAAATGCAAACCACCAGTCGTATTTTCATGGTTCGTCCCGCGTCCTTTACCGTTAATCAGGAAACCGCCGTCACAAATTATTTCCAGCAGACCGCGCAAATTCCTGATGCCGCACAATCCCTTGCGCTTGCCGAATTCACCTGCTATGTCGACACCCTGCAACAAGCGGGTGTCGACGTACATGTTTTCGACGACCCCACGGGAACGGATACCCCTGATTCGTTGTTCCCCAACAACTGGCTGACGCTGGGTCAGCAGGGCGAGGCCATCCTCTACCCAATGGAAGCGCCAAATCGTCGCAAAGAACGAAATCCTGAACTGATCGCCACACTGTCAGAACACTTCACTATTAACCAGGTCATTGATCTTTCGGCGTTTGAGCAACAAGGGGAATTTCTTGAAGGCACGGGTTCTATGGTGTGCGATCACGAGAATAAAATCGCCTGGGTTTGTCGCTCTTCGCGAAGTTCGCCACATGTCATGACGTCGGTAGAAGAAATTACCGGTTACCGCGCAATGTGGTTTAACGCTGACGACCGCAGACAACAACCGATTTATCACACCAATGTAATGATGAGCATCGGCAAAAAATACGCGGTGGTTTGCTTTGAAGCGATCAGAAACCGTCAAGAAGCCGCCGTACTCTATAATGGGCTACGTCAGGCAGGTAAAGAAATTATCGATATTACCCTGACACAGACAGAAAACTTCTGCGGCAACATTATCGAATTGCATGCCGAAAATAATGGACATCCTATTCTGGCGATGTCAAAGAGAGCCTGGCAGGCGTTTACTGACTCTCAGCGGCATATTCTTTCAGATTACGCTACTATTGTCGCTCCGTCTCTGGATATTATTGAACAACTCGGCGGTGGCGGGGCGAGATGTATGGTTGGTGAAATATTCAGCCCACGGCGTTAGAAAAAAATACTCGTGTTAAAAAATGGCGAAATATCGCCATATTTTGTACACATGCAACAAAGCATGTCATGGGTTGACTCCTGTATTTAAATCCAGGGGTTAAAGGTCATACATTATTTTTTACAAATAAATCTTTCGTGCAATGCTGACAAAAAACAGAGTCTTTTAGTGGTTTGTTATATTTTTGCTTAGGTGATTCATTTTGGTGCATTGCACCACCAGTGAGATCCATTGTAGTGCATATTGTTTTTTATTTGCAAGCACGGCATGCATTATTTTTTGATATGCATATTTGTCGTAATTCCGATGCTCTTAATTATGCATAGTGAAAACCTTAGCCGTTTATCACTTCACGTTTAATCGCCAGGAGGTCTTATGTCCCAGCATGCGAATGCGGTACACCGCGAAGATTTTGACAGATATATGGTTCCGGTATATTCCCCTGCCCCGTTCATTCCCGTACGCGGGCAAGGCTCCCGTGTATGGGACCAGAACGGAAAAGAGTATATCGATTTCGCTGGCGGTATCGCGGTGAATGCACTCGGGCATGCTCATCCTCAGTTGCTGGCGACTCTGCAAACCCAGGCGGCCAGCGTCTGTCATCTGGGCAATGGCTACACCAACGAGCCGGTGTTGCGGCTGGCGAAACAGCTGATTGACGCCACCTTTGCCGACAAGGCGTTCTTCTGCAACTCCGGTGCGGAAGCCAACGAAGCAGCGCTGAAACTGGCGCGGAAAGTGGCCTGCGATAGCGGTGTGCCGAACAAAACCCGCATTCTGGCGTTCTGCAACGCCTTCCACGGCCGTACGCTGTTTACCGTCAGCGTGGGCGGTCAGCCGAAATACGCGAAAGACTTCTCGCCGCTGCCGGGCGGCATCGAGCATGTACCGTTCAACGATCTGGCCGCAGCTGCAGCAGCGATCGACGACCAGACCTGTGCCGTGATCGTCGAGCCGATTCAGGGCGAAGGCGGCGTGCTGCCTGCGGACACGGCTTTCCTGCAAGGGCTGCGTAAGTTGTGTGACCGCCACGGTGCGCTGCTGATTTTTGATGAGGTACAGACCGGCGTCGGCCGCACCGGCGCGCTGTACGCGTATATGGAATACGGCGTCATACCAGACATTTTGACCAGCGCCAAAGCACTGGGCGGCGGATTTCCGATCGGTGCCATGCTCACCACCGATCGGTTTGCCCCCGCTTTCAGCGCAGGCACACATGGTACTACCTGGGGTGGTAACCCCTTAGCCAGCGCCGTTGCCGGTACGGTACTGGCGTTGATTAATACTCCTGAGGTGCTGGACGGCGTGGCCCTACGCCACCACTGGTTTATCGAAGGATTACAAGAGATTAACGCCAGATTCCCGCTGTTCAGCGAGATCCGCGGCCGTGGATTACTGATCGGCTGCGTGATGGATCAGGCCTTCGCCGGTCAGGCTAAACGGCTCACCAGCTATGCCGCAGAAGAGGGATTGATGGCGCTAATCGCCGGGTCCGAAGTGGTGCGTTTTGCCCCCTCGCTGATCATCCCCGAGGCCGATGTGCGTGAGGGGCTGGCCCGGTTTGCCCACGCCGCGGAACGCCTCGCCGCCGCAACCGGGAGTGATGCACGATGATGGTTATTCGTCCCGTTGAGTCCCGCGATCTGCCTGCACTGATGGCACTGGCCGGCAAATCCGGTGTTGGACTCACTTCCCTGCCGCAAAATGAAGATATTCTGGCCGGGCGCATCACTCGTTCTCAGGAAACCTGGCAGGGCCTGCGCCCCCGTGGTGAACAGGGTTACCTGTTTGTGCTGGAAGACACAGATAGCGGCCGTGTCGTGGGCATCAGTGCCCTCGAAGTTGCCGTGGGGTTACACGAACCCTGGTACAACTTCCGGGTTGCGCCACTTGTGCACGCCAGCACCTCACTGAACGTGTACAGTTCGCATCAAACATTATTTCTCAGTAATGACCATACAGGTTGTACAGAATTATGCACGCTGTATCTCGACCCGGAGTGGCGGCATAGCCATAACGGCAAATTACTCTCCAAAGTACGGTTTCTGTTTCTTGCCGCGTTCCGCGACTGCTTCGCCCAGCGCGTAGTGGCGGAAATGCGCGGCTACAGTGACAGCAACGGACGCTCACCGTTCTGGGAGGGGCTCGGCAACCGATTTTTTGCCATGGACTTCGCCCACGCCGACTACCTGACCGGTATCGGCCAGAAAGCATTTATCGCCGAGCTGATGCCCCGGTATCCGTTGTATATCGATTTTCTCCCCGAAGAAGCCAGAGCCGTGATTGGGGAGGTTCACCCGGATACTGTTCCGGCCCGCCGACTGCTGGAGACCGAAGGGCTGCGCCACCGCGGTTACGTGGACATCTTTGACGGCGGCGCCACGCTTGAGGCGGAACTGGACGAACTGCGGGTAGTAAAAGAAAGCCGCAAAGTCACGGTGTCGACCAACGAAGCGCCAGTATCGACACCTGACTCCACGCTGCTGGTCGCCAATGATCGCTACCTCAACTATCGCGCGACGTTAGCACTCGGCCATTTTTCTCCCGAAGGCGTTCTGTACCTGACGCCGTCCACAGCGGACGCGCTGGAAATCAAGACAGGCGATCGCGTTCGGGTGGTTTCCCTCAATCCGCTGGAGAACCTGTAAATGTTGCATCCTTCACTCTATATCGCAGGTCAGTGGCGGCATGGCCGCAGTGCTGAATTTATCAAGACCGATCCGCTGGATAACCAGCCGCTGTGGCGGGGCCGGGCGGCGGATTCGGCAGACATCGCCGACGCCTGTGATGCGGCGCGCACGGCGTTCCCCGTGTGGGCGCGGCTGACGCTGGGGCAGCGCACGGCTGTGGTTGAGCGTTTCGCCACGTTGCTGGAACAACACAAGGCGCAACTGGCGGAAGTCATCAGCCGCGAAACCAGCAAGCCGCGCTGGGAAACGCTGACTGAAGTGCAGTCGATGATCGGCAAGGTTGACATCTCGCTACGCGCCCTTGAGCAGCGCACCGGCGACAGCCATACCCCGATGACCGACGGCGCGGCCACGCTGCGGCATCGTCCGCACGGAGTACTGGCGGTGTTTGGCCCCTACAATTTCCCCGGACACCTGCCTAACGGCCACATCGTCCCCGCACTACTGGCGGGTAACTGCGTGGTGTTCAAACCAAGCGAGCTGACGCCGTTCACCGCTGAAGAGACAGTTAAGCTGTGGCAACAAGCCGGACTGCCGAAGGGCGTGCTGAATCTGGTGCAGGGAGGACGGGACACTGGCGTGGCGCTGGCCGCCAGCCCGGCGATCGACGGCCTGTTGTTCACCGGCAGCGCCGGTACCGGCTACCAGCTGCACCGCCAACTGGCCGGTCAGCCGGAAAAAATTCTGGCGCTGGAGATGGGCGGCAACAACGCACTGATTATCGATGAGGTTACCGACGTGAACGCGGCGGTCAACCTGACTATCCAGTCCGCCTTTATCTCCGCCGGGCAGCGTTGCACCTGTGCCCGTCGTCTGCTGGTCAAGCACGGCGCGGCGGGCGACGCATTCCTGCAACGGCTGGTCACCGTGGCGGGTCGCCTGCGCGCTGGTCGCTGGGACGCGGAGCCGCAGCCGTTTATGGGCGGGGTAATTTCCGCGCAAGCGGCGGAACGCATGATGGCGGTACAGCAGGCACTGCTGGAACTGGGCGCGACGCCGCTGCTGGCGATGACCCGGCCGGAGGATAACAACGCGCTGCTGATGCCGGGCATCCTCGATATCACCGGCGTCGATGGCGTGCCGGACGAAGAGTATTTCGGTCCGCTGACCTGCGTGACGCGCTATGACGAGTTCGATGATGCGCTGCGTCTCGCCAACCACACTCGCTTCGGGCTGGCTGTAGGGCTGGTGTCGCCAGACCGGGCGCTGTTCGACCGCCTGCTGATGGAAGCGCGCGCCGGAATCGTCAACTGGAACAAGCCGTTGACCGGCGCATCGAGCGCCGCGCCGTTCGGCGGCGTGGGGGCCTCGGGCAACCATCGCGCCAGCGCCTTCTACGCCGCCGACTACTGCGCCTGGCCGATGGCCTCGCTGGAAAGCGCAGCGCTGACGCTGCCCGCCACCTTGCCGCCAGGGCTCAACCTTAATGATGCGCAGAGCGGGAACAGAGAAGCATGATGAATAATTTTTTAGATCTGACGCTTCGTGGCATGGTACCGGACGTTCGCAGTGAGGGTGGAAAAAACTTATCCTGGCACTGGCGGGGGGAAGGAATACTGGAGCTGGTTCCCCATACCGGTTACCAGCGCGCCATCGTGCTGTCGGCAGGTATCCACGGCAATGAAACCGCCCCGGTAGAACTGCTTGCAGCGATAGTAGATGACCTGCTGGCGGGTAGATTACCGCTTGCCGCTCGTCTTCTGGTACTGTACGGCAATCCACCGGCCATCCGCGCCGGACAACGCTACCTGACTCACGATCTCAACCGCCTGTTCTCCAGCCGTCATCATCAATATCCTGGTGGGGAAGAGTCGGCACGCGCCCAGGAGCTGGAGCAGACCGTGACCGACTTCTTCACCCGGGACAGCGATAGCGACAACATCGAACGCTGGCACTTCGATCTTCACACCACCCGACATGCTTCACACCTGCCGCGCTTCGGCCTGCTGCCTTTTCAGACCCGCCACGGCAGCGCGGCCTTGCTTAGGGCACTGGATGCTGCCGGTCTGGATGCGCTGGTCCAACATACCGAACCGGGTGCCACCTTCAGCCATTTCACCAGTGAACAGCTACGGGCAGACAGTTGCACGCTTGAGCTAGGGGGCGCCCGGCGCTTTGGCGAGAACGATCTCAGCTCGTTTGGTGCGGTGGATAGCATGTTGCGCGCCCTGATCGGAGACGCGCCGTTGCCGGTTCGTGCTGGCAACCCCATGCGTTATTTCAGGGTAAACCGGTCGCTGATTAAACACAGCGAGCTCTTGTGTTTTCATCTGGACGCTGACGTTCCGAACTTCACCCCACTCCCGGCCGGCACCCTGATCGGCGAGCTGCCAGGAGAATGCTGGCGGGTGGAACACGGCACCGAATGGATACTGTTTCCCAATCCCAACGTCACCGTCGGACTACGCGCCGGTTTACTGCTGGCAGAGGAAACCGGGACATAAAACGCCTCCGGTGATCCGTTGCCGGATAAAAACAACAATGACATTTTCGTTACGCGGAGACAAAGACAATGCTGCATGGTTTTGGTGAACTAATTTTCCAGGGGGCGCTAACCAGCCTGGAGCTCGCCCTGAGTTCTGCGGTACTGGCGGTGGCGATCGGTATGCTGGGCGCCGCCGGAAAGCTGTCGAAAAACGTTTCAGTGGTAAAACTGACGTCGGCCTACACTACCCTGATAAGGGGCGTGCCGGATCTGGTCCTTATGCTGCTGATCTTTTATGGACTTCAGATTGCTTTTAACAAATTCACCGAGGTCTTCGGGCTGAGCCAGATGGACATCGATCCAATGGTGGCCGGCATTTTGACACTGGCCTTTATCTACGGGGCTTACTTCATTGAAACCTTCCGCGGCGCTTTTATGGCCGTACCCTGGGGGCAGCTTGAGGCAGCGGATGCCTTTGGCTTCGCCAGGAGGCAGCGTTTTCAATACATTCTGTTTCCGGCCATGATGCGCTACGCACTGCCCGGCATCGGCAATAACTGGCAGGTCATGATCAAAGCCACTGCCCTGGTGTCACTGCTCGGTCTGGAAGACCTGGTGAAAGCCACTCAACTGGCCGGGAAAAGTACCTGGCAGCCGTTTTACTTCGCACTGGTCTGCGCCGCGGTATACCTGTTCTTCACCACATTATCCAATGTCGTGTTGTGGTGGCTGGAACGACGTTACACCGTGGGCGTGAAGAGGGCCGCATTATGATGGATATCCTCCACGAATACGGGCGCGCCCTGCTGTGGACTGACGGCTATCGCTTTACCGGCGTGGCGATGACCCTGTGGCTGCTGGTTATCTCGGTAGTTCTGGGCGGGGCACTGGCGCTGCTCCTGGCGGTTGGACGGGTATCCAGCAATAAATTTATCGCGCTGCCCATCTGGCTGTTCACTTACGTGTTCCGCGGCACGCCGCTCTATGTTCAGTTACTGGTACTCTACACCGGCGTGTATACCCTGGAAGTGGTGAAAGGCAGCGAACTGCTGAATGCATTTTTCCGCAGCGGCCTCAATTGCACCCTTCTGGCGCTCATGCTGAACACCTGTGCCTACACCACGGAAATTTTCGCGGGCGCCATCAGGGCAGTGAATCACGGCGAGATTGAGGCGGCGCGGGCCTATGGCTTCTCGCCAGCAAAAATGTACTGCTGCCTGACCCTGCCCGCCGCGTTGCGTATCGCCCTGCCGGCGTACAGCAACGAAGTGATCCTGATGCTGCACTCCACCTCGCTGGCTTTTACCGCTACCGTGCCGGACCTGCTGAAAATCGCCCGTGACATCAATGCCGCCACCTATCAACCGTTTACCGCCTTCGGTATCGCTGCGGCACTGTACCTGATGATTTCATTTGTGCTGATAAGCCTGTTCCGCAAAGCGGAAAAACGCTGGTTGTCACACCTGACCCATTCGCCTGCAAAGTGAGTAATCCATATGTCAGAAACTAAATTAAACGTCGTCGAGTTGCACAAAAGCTACGGAGAGCACGAAGTGCTGAAGGGAGTCTCCCTGCAAGCCAGGGCTGGTGATGTGATCAGCATTATCGGCTCTTCCGGCTCCGGTAAGAGTACCTTCCTGCGCTGTATCAATTTTCTTGAAAAACCCAGCGAAGGCTCCATCAGCGTGAATAACGAGATGATCCACCTGATACGGGACAAAGACGGGCAACTTAAGGTAGCAGATAAAAATCAGCTACGCCGTCTGAGAACCAGCCTGACCATGGTATTTCAGCACTTCAACCTGTGGAGTCATCTGACCGTGCTGGAAAATGTGATGGAAGCCCCTGTTCGCGTGTTAGGGCTCAGTAAGGAATCCGCACGGGAACGGGCGATGAAATATCTGTCCAAGGTGGGCATTGACGAACGGGCGCAAAGTAAATATCCGGCCAATCTTTCCGGGGGACAACAGCAGCGAGTGTCCATTGCCCGGGCTCTGGCGATGGAGCCGGAAGTGTTGTTGTTCGACGAACCCACTTCGGCACTGGACCCGGAACTGGTGGGGGAAGTGCTGAAAATCATGAGGCAGCTGGCAGAAGAAGGAAAAACCATGGTGGTTGTCACCCACGAAATGGAGTTTGCACGTCACGTATCCAGTCAAGTTATCTTCCTGCATCAGGGAAAAATCGAAGAACAAGGGCCTCCGTCCGGGGTATTTGGCAACCCGCAAAGCCCGCGCCTTCGTCAGTTTTTATCCGGTGCGCTGAAATAATGAAATAAACAGACCCCATAGATTTCGGGTTGCAGCCAACCCCCCTGCAACCGGAAGGATGACAGGTATATGTTCAGTTATAAAAAGGAGGAATAGTAAGTTCTGATATCAATTAACCCGGTTCAAATCAAAACAGGTCAGACAGGCATCAATGCGCCTTTGATTCAGCTAAGGCCAGCTACCGCTGTGCACGCAGTTCTCAGCGGGGAAAGTATTATTCTAAATAATGAGAGAGTAGCGATATGAATATGACAATGACGGTTGTGACAGGTGCAATTGCCCTGACGATGATGTTGAACACAGCTCATGCTGCAGAACAGAAAACAGTAAAACTCGGTCTGAGTCCGGCCTATGCGCCATTTGAAAGCAAAACCCCTGACGGCAAGCTGGTTGGATTCGATATTGATATCGGCAACGAAGTCTGTAAGCGAATTCAGGCTAATTGCGTTTGGGTGGAGATGTCTTTTGACGGACTTATTCCCGCGTTAGTAAGTAAAAAAATTGACATCATCAACTCATCAATGAACATCACAGAAAAACGACAGAAAAGTATCTCCTTTACCAATCCCATTTATATTATGCCGATCCAACTGGTCGCCAGGAAAAACTCCGGATTACTACCGACAGTGGAAAGTCTCAAAGGTAAAAGTGTAGGCGTGCAACAGGGCACGACACAAGAAGATTATGCTAAAGCGCACTGGGCCAACGCTGGAGTAAATGTCGTTACCTATCAGGACCAGGACCAGGTATTCATGGACTTATCCGCTGATCGTCTGGATGGCGCAGTTCAGGAATCACAGACAGCACAGCAGGCATTTCTAAGTAAAGATGAAGGTAAAGAATTCAGCTTTGCCGGCGATTCACTGAAAGACCCTGTCACATTGGGACAAGGTACTGGTATAGGGTTACGTCAGAAAGATACAGAGTTGCAGCAGCAGGTAAATAATGCTCTGAATGAAATGAAAAAAGATGGAACTCTACTGAAACTTTCAACTCAGTATTTTAATAGAAACATTATTGCTGAATAGACCATGAATAAACTGTTCAGTCCCGTATATGAATATATAGGACTGAACAACCTGCAAATTAATCACGAAAAGTCATGGCCGCGTTTCGACAACAACGTGAGACCACAATACAACGTTGAGTCAGCAATAAGGATTTGAAATGAAAACAGCAACCGCAGTCATAAGCCGTTGTGCCTTACGCCACAACCTGCAGCAGGTGCGACGTCTGGCGCCACACAGTCGATTAATCGCCGTAATAAAAGCTAACGCATACGGCCACGGTGCCCTGGCAACCGCCCTCGCCCTGAAGGATGCTGACGGTTACGGTGTCGCCCGCCTGTCGGAAGCGCTTGTGCTGCGCCAGGAAGGCATCACCAAACCCATTCTGCTGCTGGAAGGATTCTTATCCAAAGACGAGCTTCCTTTGCTGGCCGAGAATCACTTTGAAACCGTCGTGCATAATATTGAACAGCTTTTCGCACTTGAACAGACCGTTCTGCCCCACCCCATTACGGTGTGGATGAAACTGGATACCGGCATGCATCGATTGGGCATCCGTCCAGACCTGGCTGAGGAATTCTATCAGAGGTTGTGCAACTGCCGCAACGTAGTGCAACCAGTCAACATCATGAGTCACCTCTGCCGTGCGGACGAACCTGAGGAAGAAACCACACACAGTCAGCTGGAATGCTTCGACGCATTCGTCCAGTGTAAGCCCGGCGTACAATCCATCACTGCCTCTAGTGGTATTCTTCTGTGGCCACAGGCCCATCGCGGCCAGGTTCGTCCCGGTATCATCCTGTACGGCGTGTCACCGATAGTAACTCAGGATGCTGCGGACTTCGGCTTTGAACCCTGCATGACACTGACATCCTGCCTTATCGCAGTACGCGAGCATAAGGCAGGCGAACCTGTGGGCTATGGCGGTGACTGGACCAGCACGCGCGATACCTGCCTCGGTGTGGTAGCAATGGGCTACGGCGACGGCTACCCCCGCAGCGCGCCTTACGGCACACCTGTGCTTGTCAATGGCCGGGAAGTACCGTTGGCTGGCCGGGTTTCCATGGACATGGTCACGGTTGATCTCGGTCCCAAGGCTCTGGATCAGGTGGGAGATAAAGTCATTTTTTGGGGCAAGGAACTGCCGGTGGAACGCATCGCCCGTCATACCGGTATCGGCGCTGGCGAGTTGATTACTCGCCTGACACAACGCACAGCACTCGAATATGTTGATGACTGATGGTGACATGGGATGGCGCAGCGTAATGCCGGAAAATAGGCTCATGGTTGATGTGGATAAGTTAAGATTTTCTTAGAGCAGCCTCCACTTTACATGGTTAAACTCATAACACATCTAAATAGCTGCACCTAATACCGCTACACTTTTGCCTGACCATGTTTTCCTCCGGGGAATGGGCTGGCGGTTTCCATAAAATGGCGGACCTTTTTCAGTAACTGCCACATTGAGCGGAACTGATGATTACGGGTTATCGTGTCATGAAGTGCCTGCCATAGCCGTTCCACATGATTCACCCACGGCGAGTAAACCGGCTGGTAAATTACCCTGAACTTGGGATTTGCTTTCAACCAGCGCTGTGTTTCGCGGCTTTTATGGATAATGTAGTTATCAACGATCAGCGTGATTGTTTTCGCCCGCCGGTAAGTGGCTTTCAGGTGTTTCAGCAGAGCGATAAACAGCGCTGAACTTTTGCTGTTGCCGCCCACGTAGCTGACTTTACCCGTGCCACTGTGCAGTGCGCCGGCCAGATAGTATTTTTCGTTCTGCCCCGGCGTCACTACCCGTTTCTGCTGTCCGCGCAACTGCCAGTCCGCACCGATTTTAGAATTAAGGTGGATATCCACTTCATCTTCATAAAATACCGGATGCTCTGCGCTGCATTCATCCAGCGCTTTGTGGATTACCGCCATCTTTTCATCTTTATGTGGGTCACGGATACGCAGAGTTGGCGCGGCCCTGCGCCATACAAGCCCCGCAGATGGCAACCAGCGGCGAACGGTTCCTGCATGTAACTGGCAACCGGTTATCTCATTGATTTTTAATGCCAGTAATTCGGTGCTCCAGCGTGAACGTTGATAACCAAAATCGCCGGGAGAATGCTTTATCAGCTCACGTAACAGGGTGCAGATATGTTCAAAAGGCCAGCGTCGGGAGCGCCCTGCGGGTAAGGATTTCAGGCCTTCAATACCTGAGTGCGTAAACCAGTTAATCCAGCGACCAACGGATGAACGGGCACAACAGAGAGTTCTGGCAACATCGCTGACCCGTTCACCCCGATGAAGCATCAGCATGGCCGTGAGTCTGCGGGCATGATTTTTATCTGAATCGCCACGGATAATCTAGACACTTCCGAGCCGTTGATAATACTGGTTTTCATATTCTGTCGGTGACATCTGATCGCTAGAACCATGCCGACGCTTACTGTTATAAAACATTTCGATGTAATCAAAAATATCGCTGCGGGCTTCTTCCCGCGTTCCGTAGAGCTTTTTCTTTATCCGTTCGCGTTTCAACAACTGGAAAAAGCTTTCTTCAACCGCATTATCATGGCAGTTACCGCGACGGCTCATGCTGCCCTCCAGGCCGTGTGATTTCAGGAACGACTGCCACTCATGGCTTGTGTATTGACTGCCCTGATCCGAATGAACCAGCACCTGTTTTTGGGGATTACGCCGCCATACAGCCATCAGCAGTGCGTTCAGGACAATGTCCTTTGTCATCCGGGATTGCATGGACCAGCCGATAATTTTGCGTGAGAACAGATCAACAACCACGGCAAGATACAGCCAGCCTTCGTGGGTCCTGATGTAGGTTATGTCCGTTACCCAACGCTCATCCGGAGCATCCGGATTGAACTGTCGCTGGAGCCTGTTGGGCGACACGATACTGGCTTCGCCTTTACGTGCCCGCGGGCTCCGGTATCCAACCTGAGCCTTTATCCCGACACGTTTCATCAGTCGCCAGACTCTGTTCACTCCGCACTGTTGCCCGCTGTCCCGCAGATCCAGATGGATTTTGCGATAACCATAGACGCATCCCGATTCCAGCCAGAACTGTTTAATCTGTCCTGTCAGTCTTAGGTCTGCCTGATGGCGTTGTGAATGCGGCTGCTGAAGCCAGGCGTAAAAACCACTGGGATGAACATCCAGCACCCGACAGAGCAGGCGAACAGGCCAGCAACAGGTGTTGTCACGGATAAAGGCGTACCTCAGTCGGACAGCTTTGCGAAGTACGCCGCGGCTTTTTTTAATATGTCCCGTTCGTCGGTAACCCGCTTCAGCTCTTTCTGGAGACGGCGGATCTCGGCCTGAGCATCTGACTGTTCTTTATTAGTGGAAGAATCCGGACCGTACTTCTTTATCCAGGCGTAAAGGCTGTGGGTGGTGATATCGAGACGTGTTGCAACGCTGGCAACAGAATAACCGCGATCAACAACCTGTTTGACTGCTTCAATTTTAAACTCTTCGGGATAACGCTTACCGCTCATGGGCACCTCTCTTTAAGCCATCTTAAATGACTCTGAGGTGTCTGTTAAACCCGTGGCGATTCAGTTCATACTATAAATGCAGATCCCGTCACCTCCTGACCGGACAATCACGTGTAGTTAACTGAATCTGGCCAGTAAGAAAGAACTGGGCTGATATGCTGTATTGATGCTAAAAATACAATTATAATTCATTATTTTTGCTTGATTAGCATTAATTCATTTTTATCATCAATGATGATTATTATTCAGCATAAACTCCTTACTACTTCACCAGAGATCCGAAAAAAGGTAAAGTCGGAACCTGCGCTAATCCTTACTGGCTTATGTCAGAACAGCGAATGGAAGAAGGTCGAATCCCACCTACAGACGTTGCATGATCTGTTGACTAAGTGGATCAGAACTGGCGATGAGAATCCTCCTTCTGAATATCAAAGCCAGGATTACAAATGAATAAGTTTGAGCTGATGCAAAAGCAGGAGAAAATTCAGAGGGAGTCTGGAACTATAGCTATATGCCATTTGATGTTGTATAGGCCGATCAGTTTTTCTGACTGATCGCAAATGTTAAACACAATTCGTGCCCCCGCAAATAGTCGTCATTTCCAGTATTTTGGTCAACCATACTCGGAGCGGATTATCATTACTTTTCCGATGCCAGGCGACAGTAACATCAAACGGGACCATTTTTTCTGCCGTCTCCAGTTTACAGAAGTTTCCCTGTGCTCCTATCGCTGATGGAATGAATGCAATAGCGTCATTCGCAGTGAAAAAAGCGCCGAGCGTCGTATAACACGGTAACGTAGCAATGACGTTATTTTTCATTCCGGCTTTTTCAAAAAAATCATCAACCAGATTTTCAATGTTACCGGCACTCGGAGCAAACTTAACGGCGGGAATATCCGAGAATGACATGTTCATTTCAAGTTTTCCCGGAATAGCTGAACCGTGTCTGACCACACAGCAGTACTCTTCTCGCCGGATGTTTTTGCGTATCAGTCCGACATCAATATGATTCGAAAAACCCAGCACTAAATCGACATCACCGGAATTAAGACATTCAACATGTTGACTGGCATTGAAGTCTTTGATTTCAACGCTGGCACGCGGTGCCAGCGCATGTAGTGTCTTCAGTAAGGATGGGATAATAGTAAGCTGAGCATATTCGTTTGCCATTATGCAGATGCTGAAATCCTGAATGTTCGGATCAAATACCTGGGGTGAACGAAGCTGGCTAACCTCATCCAGAATTTTCTCTACTTTAGGCACAAGAGAAAGGGCATAGTCGGTCGCCTCGAGTCCTGCATTCCTGCGTACAAACAGCTCGGTGCCGAAATAGGTTCTGAGTCTTTTAAGATATGCACTGACCGCCTGCTGAGAGATATCCAGCTTTGAAGCTACCCTTGAGACATTAAGTTCTTTAACCAGCAGTAACAATACACGCATGTGTTTGATATCAATGTAATCCATGTTTAGTTGTACCTCATACAATGTTTGCTTTATTTAAATTGTATCATAACCCATATATGATTTCTCCTGTCTTTCATAAACATATCCGAGGTAAATAATGAAAACTGTAATTCTGATTGGTGCTCAGGGGAAAATGGGCAAAGCGGCGCTGACCGGTTTGGGCGATCACAAAGTGATTACCGCCAGTCGCTCAGGAAAAGGTACGGACTATCAGGTAGATATTACAAGTCATGAATCCCTGAGAGCACTTTTCAAAAACGTCGGCGCCTTTGACGCTGTTGTTAACGCCGTTGGCCACTGCGAGTATGCTAATTTTGTCGATATGACAGCTGAGCAGTGGGAGCTCACTGTCCAGAGCAAAATGCTGGGTCAGATCAATGTTGTTAAAATTGGCCTTGAGTACATCAACGACCGCGGCTCATTCACTTTAATTTCCGGCATTCATAATGTGAAACCTATCCCCGGCTCTATTGCTGACGCAACAACCAGCGGTGCTATCGACACATTTGTACAGTGTGTGGCTAACGAACTGCCCCGCGGGATCCGTATCAATGTAGTGAACCCAACCGTACTGGAAGAAGCCTGGGATGTTTACGGCCCTATGCTCCCAGGGTTCCAGCCAGTTCCGGGCAAACTGGTCGGAAAAGCGTTCCAGCGTTCTGTTGACGGATTTATCAACGGTAAAGTTCTCTTTGTCGATGCCTAACTGCCAGTCAGTCTGTTATTCAGCGTAACTGCTATAGCCTGAGGAGGAGCATAGCTCCGGACTCAGGCTATATGCGTTGGGAACTAAATGAATTTATGGGTGATGCTCACGACGGTTTTCAGTACGCAGCTTCAGTGCTTCTTTCCCTTTTTTGTAGCGCTCCCGCGAAAATACTGAGCAGGAAAGCGAAGAAAACGACCGCACCGGCAAGCCAAGTGGTATGCAGGAGACCGAAATGCATTACGACCAGGCCACCTATCCAGGTTCCGCCGGCGATACCGATATTGAAGGCCGATATATTCAGCCCTGATGCCACATCCACAGCTTCAGGAACGAATTTCTCAGCCTCCCTGACAGCCAGATATTGCAGTACAGGGACGTTTGCAAATGCGGCAGCACCCCAGACAAATGTAGTGACCAGCATCAGCCATGAATTAGATGCTGTCAGATATAAAGCGAACAACACCAGGGACAGTAATAAAAATATAATTTTCAGGGCATTAATAGGGCCGTGTTTGTCAGAGATCCGTCCGCCATACAGATTACCCAGTGCAGCTGCAAAACCGTATACCAGCATGACACCGCTTACAGCAGCGGGTGAAAATCCGGATATTTCCTCAAGAGTAGAGGCAAGGTAGGTAAACGTTATAAACGATCCCCCGTACCCGACCGCTGTCAGGGAATATGCCAGTATCAGTTGGGGGGTTGTCAGAACCCTGAGTAGAAATCTTACTGGCGTGGGTTCAGATTTTTTTATGCCGCGAGGGATCAGTAACAAGCTGCCTGCAAAGGCGATCATCCCGAGAACAGACACTGACAAAAATGTGGCTCTCCAGCCAAGGTGCTGAGCGATGAAAGTCCCCAGGGGAACACCGGTGACCAGAGCAACGGTCAGCCCGGCGAACATGATAGCTATTGCACTCGTGGCTTTATCTTTTGGAACAAGGCTGGCAGCGATGGTTGAAGCAATGGAATAGAACACGCCGTGTGCCATGCCGGTGATGATCCTCGCCACAATCAGCGAAACGAACCCGGGAGCTTGCCAGGCATACAAATTGCTAAGAGTAAAAACGACCATCAGGCACAGAAGAAGCGTTTTGCGGGACATTTTTCCTGTGGCTGCAGTTAAAAGAGGTGCACCTACTGCCACCCCCAGCGCATAGAGACTGACAAGCAGACCCGCTGACGGTACTGAAACTGATAAATCAGCTGAAATGATGGGAATGATTCCAACAAGGACAAATTCAGCTGTCCCGATAGCATAAGCGCTGATTGTCAAAGCGAAGAGTGCTATTGGCATAAAAATCCTTAATCGATAAATGTAAGGATTAATACTGAAATATCTCTGTGAATAAGAACAGATTTATGCCGTTAAAACACTTTTGACTTCAAGGCAAAGATGAAAACAACTTTAGCAGAAATGCAGATATTTATTGCTGTTATAGAAACAGGGACATTATCACGAGCTGCGTATGAGCTGGATCTTACCGTATCAGCTGTTAGCAGAGCGCTTCGACGACTGGAGGAGAAATTAGATACAGTACTGGTCAGACGCTCAACGCGGAGACTGGAATCCACTGAAGAAGGAAGGACATTCCTGGAATATGCCAAACAAATCATTGCTTCAGTAGAGGATGCAGAAGAACATGTCACCATGAAACGTCGTCATCCATCCGGGAAGATTCGGATCATTGCGTCCACGTCTCTTGTACTGCACGTCATTACACCGGTTCTGCATCGATATCAGAAATGCTATCCTGAGATAGAAATTGAAATAATTTCAAATGACAATGTTTATGATTTGCTTGAACACAGAAGTGATGTTGCTGTTTGCATCGGAAAACTCAAAGACTCCGGCTTACATGCGAAGATACTTGGGCTGTGCCAGATGATGTTTGTTGCCTCTCCGCGATACATTGCAGAGCATGGTATGCCTCATCGAGTTGATGCATTAAAAAGCCACAGGCTGATAGGTTACAAACAAAACTCCTTAATGAATGACTGGCCTCTGGATACGGGCGAAGAACACTATTATAAAATTCAGCCATCCATTGTCGCTTCAAACAGTGAGATTATAAGACAGCTGGCCATTCACTCGTCGGGTATTGCTTGCCTGCCAGAACCGTATGTAAAAAATGATATTACAAAGGGTGATCTTGTCAATCTTAATATAAAAGAGAAACTGCGTGTCCGCGAACCACTCAATGCGGTTTATTATAAAAACATTGTTCTTCCATCAAGAACCTCATCATTTGTAGAGTTCCTCGCGGAAAGTTTAGTGTTGCCCTCGGAATAAAAAATTATCCCATATCATTATAAATAAAAGAAAGTGTTACCGGTAAATGTTGGACTGTAATCAACGACACCGGAAAGGGATCAGGGTTTCCCCGTTCGTAGTAATGACATCCCGAAACCAGTAAAAACTATCCTTTGGATATCTTGCATAATCGCCATCACCGCTGTCATCATGGTCAACGTAGATAAAGCCGTAACGCTTATCTAACTCTGCGGTGGCGTTACTGACCAGATCGATGGGGGCCCATGCTGTAAAGCCCATAACTTCGACGCCATCCTCGATTGCTTCATAAACCTGATACAGGTGATTATTGATGTAATTAATACGGTAATCATCATTGACGGTCATATCCTCGTTAAGCTTGTCTCTGGCACCCAGTCCGTTTCCGGCAATGAACAGCGGCTTCTGATAGCGATCCCACAGCATGTTTAACAGGATGCGCATTCCCGTCGGGTCAATGGTCCAGCCCCACTCCGACACCGGCAGCAGCGGGTTTTGTATCATGCTCAGCACGTTACCCCGCGACTTTTCGATGGTGTCCTCGTCGGTTGTCGCACAGCCGCTGTTGTAATAGCTGAACGAGATGAAGTCCACGGTGTTGTTCTTCAGCTGCTCGCGGTCCTCCTCTGTAATATCCAGCACAATATTATTGTCACGGAAGAAGCGCAGCATGTACCCNTCGATGGTGTCCTCGTCGGTTGTCGCACAGCCGCTGTTGTAATAGCTGAACGAGATGAAGTCCACGGTGTTGTTCTTCAGCTGCTCGCGGTCCTCCTCTGTAATATCCAGCACAATATTATTGTCACGGAAGAAGCGCAGCATGTACCCCGGGTAGGCTCCGCGGCACTGCACGTCGCCAAAGAACAGCCASCCGCGGTTCTCATTCATCGTTTTCARCACGTCATCCGGTTTGCAGGTCAGCGGGTAAAGCAGGCCCCCCAGGAGCATATTGCCGATTTTTGCATCCGGGATGATGTCATGGCACCGCCCCACGACGATGGCACTGGCGACCAGCTGATGGTGGATAGCCTGATAGATATCAGCCTGACTGCTGCCTTCAGGCAGGCCCACTCCGGTCAGCGGCGCGTGMAGGGACATGTTGATTTCGTTGAAGGTCAGCCACAGCTTGACCTTCTCTCTGTAGCGCCCGAAAACCGTGACGGCGTAGTCAGTGAAAAAACCAATCAGTCTGCGGTCAGCCCAGCCGTTATAGCGGGTCACCAGATTCCAGGGCATCTCATAGTGGGAGAGCGTCACCATCGGCGTAATTCCGTGCTGCAGAAGCTCGTCAAACAGCCTGTCGTAGTAGGCCAGACCGGCTTCATTCGGGGTCTGCTCATCACCCTGTGGATAGATGCGTGCCCAGGCGATGGAAACGCGCAGGCAGGTAAACCCCATCTCGCTGAAGAGTTTAATGTCCTCCGGGTAGCGGTGGTAAAAGTCGATGGCCACGTCCTTGATGC
>NZ_MJAA01000130.1:0-592 GCF_001743375.1 Enterobacter sp. IF2SW-B1
GCCGGCAATGAATTATTAATTTCACGTCCAGTTTGAATTAACTTTGCATTTTCAGGGTCTTTAGCAATAATAAAGTACGGATCAACAGCTAAACAATGACCGCCTACTCCTGGACCAGGTTGATGGATATTAACACGCGGATGTTTGTTTGCCATTTCAATCACAASTAATACATTAATATTTAAGTTATTGCAAATTTTTGTTAATTCATTAGCTAAAGCAATATTCACGTCTCTATATGTGTTTTCCATTAGCTTACTCATTTCAGCAGTACGTGCATCTGTTTCAATCATTTCTCCCTGAACAAATGTGCGATAGACATATTTACCCGCTTCAATACAAGCTTTAGTCACACCGCCAATGATGCGATTGTTATGAACTAATTCTTCTAAAATTTTTCCTGGCAGTACACGTTCTGGACAATGCACTAAATAAATATCTTCACCTATTGTAAACCCTAAATTTTCAATGACTGGTTTTACAAAACCATCCATCGTTTTAGGCGCAATTGTCGACTCTACAATAATGGTATTTCCTTTTTCTAAAAATGGTAAAATACTATCTAATGCACGCATAACTAGCGAAATGTCAC
>NZ_MJAA01000131.1:0-591 GCF_001743375.1 Enterobacter sp. IF2SW-B1
AATTGAAAGCAATGATTCTGAAAAATTGTTATCATTTTTTGCCGAAGCTAAATCGTATCGTGACGCACTGCCCGCTAARCAACTAGGTGGACTAAATACTGCGTATGTTCTATATGTAGATATTCCGGATGAATCAGGTATGATAAGCAAAGTGACTTATATCCTAAGTTTACATAACATATCTATAAGCAACTTAAGAATCTTAGAAGTACGCGAAGATATATACGGTGCTTTAAAAATTAGTTTCAAAAATCCTACTGACCGAGAACGCGGTATGCAAGCATTGAGTGATTTTGATTGTTATATCCAATAATTATTGAGTCTCTTTTGATAAATCCCATGTATTCTTAGATATTATTGTGAAAATCTATTGTGATATATGAAATATTTATCTTTAGAGACTTATTTTATACGAATCACAGTTATATATTACTTAAACCGTATAGTCATTACATTTTATGTCCAGCCATTAAACCTAATCTGCCGTGTTTTGTACCTGCTTCTGTAAACGATACTGCTTTGGACACAATACCTTTGCCGTATTTCAAATGTAATTGATCTATCGTTTTAGCTACACACTCGACACGTTTG
>NZ_MJAA01000132.1:0-590 GCF_001743375.1 Enterobacter sp. IF2SW-B1
CGCATTTAATCCCTAACATATTTTTAAAATAGCATTCATATGCATTAATCCATTTATTCGTTTCAAACAAAGTTTCAATATCAATTGGATAAATCATGATAGAGTGATTATTCATAATATGGTGTGCTTCTTCAGCGATATGTAAAGCACCATCATTTAATGTTTSSATAACGTTAGGTATAACTTTTTCTTTCAGTATTGTATGTTCTAGCCCTTTTAAATTAGCTGGTACAAAAGTTACATCCATACCATACTTTTCAATTGTCAGTTCTTGTGTACAATTTGCGAACCTTAAATACTCAATCATTAAACTAATTAGGTTATAACTGTACGTATTAGATTTTAATATATATAATACCGTTTCTTGAAATTGAAAATGACCATTGTCAATTAACTTCAAAATCAAGTGCGTCTGTTCCCTCATTGATAACGTATCAAAATCAGTTAATGACTGAGTCAATCGTYTTTCATCTTCAATTAATTTTGACTTAGCAAATTCTTTAAGAGGATGTAATGCCATTCTTGTTGTGTGATCTTTGACTTCATCAATAATTTGATGAATTACTTCCACCGCTTCAAGATATTGTCCC
>NZ_MJAA01000133.1:0-590 GCF_001743375.1 Enterobacter sp. IF2SW-B1
AGCTTAACCTTCGGGAGGGCGCTTACCACTTTGTGATTCATGACTGGGGTGAAGTCGTAACAAGGTAACCGTAGGGGAACCTGCGGTTGGATCACCTCCTTACCTTAAAGAACCTGCCTTTGCAGTGCTCACACAGATTGTCTGATGAATGATGAACTTCTGAATGTACTTTTGAGTGCATTAAGAAGTTTTGCTCTTTAAAAATCTGGATCAAGCTGAAAATTGAAACGACACACATGTTATGTGTGTTCGAGTCTCTCAAATTTTCGCAATCAGAAGTGAAACATCTTCGGGTTGTGAGGTTAAGCGACTAAGCGTACACGGTGGATGCCCTGGCAGTCAGAGGCGATGAAGGACGTGCTAATCTGCGAAAAGCGCCGGCGAGGTGATATGAACCTTTGACCCGGCGATGTCCGAATGGGGAAACCCAGTGTGATCCGTCACACTATCGTTAACTGAATACATAGGTTAACGAGGCGAACCGGGGGAACTGAAACATCTAAGTACCCCGAGGAAAAGAAATCAACCGAGATTCCCCCAGTAGCGGCGAGCGAACGGGGAGCAGCCCGGAGTCTGAATCAGCTTGTGTG
>NZ_MJAA01000134.1:0-590 GCF_001743375.1 Enterobacter sp. IF2SW-B1
TTCAAATGGCTAAAAAAGCACCTGATGTTGGGGATTATAAATATGGATTCCACGACGATGATGTGTCCATTTTCAGATCAGAACGTGGTTTAACTGAGAATATCGTTAGAGAAATTTCTAACATGAAAAATGAGCCGGAATGGATGTTAGATTTCCGTCTTAAATCATTAAAATTGTTTTATAAAATGCCAATGCCTCAATGGGGTGGCGACTTATCAGAATTGAATTTCGATGACATTACTTACTATGTAAAGCCTTCAGAACAAGCTGAACGTTCATGGGATGAAGTGCCAGAAGAAATTAAAAGAACTTTCGATAAATTAGGAATTCCTGAAGCTGAACAAAAATATTTAGCTGGCGTTTCTGCTCAATATGAATCTGAAGTTGTTTACCATAATATGGAAAAAGAACTTGAAGAAAAAGGTATTATCTTTAAAGATACAGATAGTGCTTTACAAGAAAATGAAGAATTATTCAAAAAATACTTTGCTTCTGTAGTACCTGCAGCAGATAACAAATTTGCGGCGTTAAACTCAGCAGTATGGTCAGGTGGTTCGTTCATTTATGTACCTAAAAATATCAAACTAGAT
>NZ_MJAA01000135.1:0-588 GCF_001743375.1 Enterobacter sp. IF2SW-B1
AGCAGAATTTAAGAAAATGGGTATTAAGTTAAACATCAATGGCGAAACATCAGATAAAATTGCTGAACGTCGTTCTTCTGGTGATTATGACTTAATGTTCAACCAAACTTGGGGATTATTGTACGATCCACAAAGTACTATTGCAGCATTCAAAGCAAAAAATGGTTATGAAAGTGCAACATCAGGCATTGAGAATAAAGATAAAATATACAACAGCATTGATGACGCATTTAAAATCCAAAACGGTAAAGAGCGTTCAGACGCTTATAAAAACATTTTGAAACAAATTGATGATGAAGGTATCTTTATCCCTATTTCACACGGTAGTATGACAGTTGTTGCGCCGAAAGATTTAGAAAAAGTATCATTCACACAATCACAGTATGAATTACCATTCAATGAAATGCAGTATAAATAAAGGAGCGTTTAGATGTTCAAATTTATCTTAAAACGTATTGCGCTCATGTTTCCATTGATGATTGTAGTAAGTTTTATGACATTTCTATTGACGTATATTACAAATGAAAATCCAGCTGTGACAATTTTACATGCACAAGGAACGCCAAATGTAACACCAGAGTTGATTGC
>NZ_MJAA01000136.1:0-587 GCF_001743375.1 Enterobacter sp. IF2SW-B1
AAATAATTTAACAAAGAAATGAAACTTTACTGTTGAATTATGTGAGGATTGTGTTATTATATAAATCGTAATAATTACGATTTGATAAAAAGTGAGGTAATTATATATGGCTAAGAAATCTAAAATAGCAAAAGAGAGAAAAAGAGAAGAGTTAGTAAATAAATATTACGAATTACGTAAAGAGTTAAAAGCAAAAGGTGATTACGAAGCGTTAAGAAAATTACCAAGACATTCATCACCTACACGTTTAACTAGAAGATGTAAAGTAACTGGAAGACCTAGAGGTGTATTACGTAAATTTGAAATGTCTCGTATTGCGTTTAGAGAACATGCACACAAAGGACAAATTCCAGGTGTTAAAAAATCGAGTTGGTAAAATCAAATTTCGTACTTTAGCCCATTTACAATATCAATAAAACAATGTACAGTATATACGAATGCTATAAACTGAATGTTTTCTCAAATTAATAAGGTAACATTCGGTTTTTATTTTGCATTTAACATTATTTAGTTTTTAAAGGGGCTATTTAAATTGAAAATATTTGATTACGAAGATATTCAATTAATACCTAATAAATGCATAGTTT
>NZ_MJAA01000137.1:0-587 GCF_001743375.1 Enterobacter sp. IF2SW-B1
AATTCTGACGCTAAATGGTTTAAAAATTGAATACGCTTATTTAATGAATCAACAATCGTCACTTTTAACTGCGGAAACATTATTTTTAACGGAATACTTGGAAAACCAGCTCCAGCGCCTACATCACATATACTTATAGGCTGATTAAAATCAAAATAAAAACTAGGTGCAATGGAATCATAAAAATGTTTCAAATATACATCGTGTTCATCTGTAATACTTGTCAAATTCATCTTTTCATTCCATTCAACAAGTAACCGATAATATGTTTGAAACTGTTGTTTTTGAGTCTCAGTTAATTCAATATTATGTTCTTTTAATTGTTCTSCTAACCATTCTACAGTCATTAGTCACTCACCCTTTGGAGTTTACCTTGTTCTAAGTAAATCAATAATATAGATATGTCTGCTGGATTTACCCCTGATATTCTAGAAGCTTGTGCAATATTTAAAGGTTTTACTTCTGATAATTTTTCTCGCGCTTCAGTCGCCAAACTATCAATTTTACTATAATCTAMGTCTTCTGGAATTTTCTTCTCTTCCATACGCTTAACTTTCTCAACTTGTTGTAGTGATTTATTGATATAA
>NZ_MJAA01000138.1:0-586 GCF_001743375.1 Enterobacter sp. IF2SW-B1
AATCGTAAAGAATATTTTGAAAACAATCAACTGAATTTATATCAAATGCGATGGAATCCAGAAAATCCTGCGCAACATCAATATGCGAGTGACATTCGCTGGGCAGATAAAATTGCCAAATTAATGGATAAATCCTATAAGCAGTTTGGTATAAAGAAAGATGATATTAGACAAACATATTATAAATAAGACATCGGTGCTTAAAGGGGCTGGAACAATTTATTGTTTCGAGCTCCTTTAGCGCATTCTGAGTGTGTTAGTTAAATGGATTTTAACCTAACAAAAAACGCTATATAGCATCAAATATGCTATATCCCACATCATTGTTGCAAATGTACATTATGTAAATGAATATTGCTGTCTAAATGTGCATGTAATATACAATGGTGCAGATAATACACTTAAGTCTTTAAAAATGAAACGTTAGTTCCAAGAGTCATTTTTAAACAATAGTGCATGTGATAAAATAGAAAAGAATGAAAAATATAGAGGTGACAATATGAAGATAGCAATTATAGGTGCAGGCATCGGTGGATTAACAGCTGCTGCATTATTACAAGAACAAGGTCATACTATTAAAGTCTTC
>NZ_MJAA01000139.1:0-585 GCF_001743375.1 Enterobacter sp. IF2SW-B1
ATTGTTCATATGCTTTAGACATTTAAATTTCCCTCGCTATCAAAAAAGTGTTTGTTTTTAGAAATATATTGCTTTTGTCGATGACTTAAATGTGCTTTATAATTTGCTTCATAATCATATAACCCTGCAGGATAATCTCCAGTGAAACTTTCTACACATAAGCCACTATAAGGCGCGTCATAATCTAAACCAATTGATTCAATTAACCCATCTACAGATAGATATGCTAAYGAATCAGCGCCAATATAATCTTTAATTTCTTCAGGTGATTTGCTTGCAGAAATTAATTCTGCCGTTGTTGAAACATCGATTCCATAAAAACTCGGGAACATAAATTCCGGCGATGCTATACGCACATGCACTTTATTTGCACCAGAATCTTTTAACATTTTCACAATGCGTCGAATTGTCGTACCGCGAACAATAGAATCATCAACAAGAATAATATTTTTACCGTCTACAATATCTTTCACTGCAGATAACTTCACTCTYACACCTTGTTCACGTAACTCTTGMGTTGGTTGAATAAATGTTCTTGCAACATATTGATTTTTAACTAGTCCCATTTCATATGGCAAACCGATT
>NZ_MJAA01000014.1:0-112196 GCF_001743375.1 Enterobacter sp. IF2SW-B1
TACAGATTAACAGAATTTGCCTGGCGGCTTTAGCGCGGTGGTCCCACCTGACCCCATGCCGAACTCAGAAGTGAAACGCCGTAGCGCCGATGGTAGTGTGGGGTCTCCCCATGTGAGAGTAGGGAACTGCCAGGCATCAAATAAGTGAAAAGGCCATCCGAAAGGATGGCCTTTTTGCGTTTCGGAACCACCGAATTTTGTAGGCCGGGCAAGGCAAAGCCGCCACCCGGCAAGTCAGACCGCACACCACTTCACAATAAACTCAGCAATCCCATCCTCATCATTTAAATCCAGCACCGGAACCTCAATATCGAGAGCAACATCGCTGGCCACCGCAATCACATGCTCATCCAGCGTTAACTCGCTGATATCGTGCCCGGCATCACTTCTGAACAGTAGGATCTTAGGCACGGCCTCATGCTTAAATCCCTCAACCAGCACCAGATCCAGCGTGGAGTGATCCATCCGGCTCACCAGATACGCGAGATCCAGCGGTGCCTCATCCGGCGTTTCTGTCATCAATGCCCAACGCTGGTTGCTTGCTACCATTGTCTGCGCGGCACCCGCTTTGCGCAGCTCATAGCTATCTTTACCCGGCTTATCGACATCCATATTATGGTGAGTATGCTTAATCAAGCCTGGACGAATACCGCGGGCGCACAGAGCGGGTATCAGTTTTTTCAGCAACGTGGTTTTTCCTGTCCCACTCCAGGCTGAAATGGCTAAAACAGAGTTCATCTCTTCTCCTGCATGGCCTGTAAATCTTCTAATGTGTTCACATTCACGAACGATGTTTTCATGTCGCTAAAATCAACAGCATGTCCGCCGACCTTACGCATAAACACCATCACTCTTCGTTCTCCGGAAGCCAGATAGTCGCTCATAGCAGGAATCAAGGATCGGTTAATGAGCGCGATAGTTGGGTGGTCGCGCTCGCCGTCATGCACCCAGACCACAGGTGAATCACCTCGCTGTTGCACCATCCGTTCCACCAGGCAGGTGGGTATAAAAGGCGTATCACACGAACAAAAGAGAAACCACTCTCCCTGCGACTGCTGCATCACCGAAAGCATGCCGGCCAGCGGCCCCGGAAAATCAGCAAGATTATCCTGATAAACGGGAAACCCGCTGCGCTGGTAAATATCGATATGGCGATTTGCGCTCAGCGCCATTGCCGATACCTGATCGACAAGCGTATCAGCGACATGCTGCCATAAGGGCTTGCCTTTCAGGAGCTGTAGTCCCTTATCTTCCCCGCCCATACGTGTAGCTCTGCCGCCTGCCAGAACGACCCCAGTGATTTCCAGGCTAAGATTCACGAATATCGCCTCTTTTATTGTGGGATTGACCCTGCTAACGTGTCACTCTAAATGAAAGGAGCACCACCATGAAATGTAAACGTCTGAATGAAGTCATTGAACTCCTCCAGCCGGCCTGGCAAAAAGAGCCAGAGCTGAATCTGATGCAATTCTTACAGAAACTGGCAAAAGAGTCAGGTTTTGACGGCGATCTGGCAGACCTTTCTGACGACATCCTGATCTACCACCTCAAAATGCGCGACTCAGCCAAAGATGCTGTTATTCCTGGTATTCAGAAGGATTATGAGGAAGATTTTAAAACTGCATTGCTGCGCGCCCGAGGCGTAATTAAAGAGTAAAAGCTTGTAAGCGGAGCCACCGAAATCGCTACAAGATGATATCCTGAATCATTCGTATAATTTCCGGATGATCGGATGAACGACCAGGCTTTTACTTTCCAGACACTACACCCGGATACCATTATGGATGCCCTGTTTGAACAGGGTATTCGTGTGGATTCCGGGCTAACTCCGTTAAACAGCTACGAAAACCGCGTCTATCAATTTCAGGACGAGGATCGTCAGCGCTTCGTCGTAAAGTTCTATCGCCCTGAACGTTGGTCTGCACAGCAAATTCAGGAGGAGCACCAGTTTGCTCACGATCTGCTGGTTGATGACGTCCCCGTTGCCGCGCCGATAAAGTTCAATAACCAAACGCTGCTCACGCATGAAGGGTTTTACTACGCCGTATTTCCCAGTCTGGGTGGCCGCCAGTTTGAAGCGGATAATATCGATCAGATGGAGTGGGTTGCTCGCTATCTGGGACGCATTCATCAGACGGGACGTAAAACAGCGTTCACTGCCCGACCAACGATCGGGATTCATGAATATCTCACCGAACCACGTCAGATATTCGAAACGTCTGCGCTGATCCCCGCTGCGTTAAAGGATGATTTCCTCAACGCCACCGATAAGCTTATTGCTGCGGTGAAAACCTGCTGGCGTGATGATATTTCCGTTCTGCGCCTACATGGCGATTGTCACGCCGGAAATATTCTCTGGCGCGATGGACCGCTGTTTGTCGATCTCGACGATGCGCGCATGGGACCAGCGGTTCAGGATCTGTGGATGCTGCTCAATGGCGACAAAGCCGAGCAGCGCATGCAGCTTGAAACGATTATTGAAGCCTATGAAGAATTTAGCCCGTTTAATTCAGACGAAATTGCCCTGATTGAGCCTTTACGTGCGATGCGTTTTGTTTATTATCTCGCATGGTTAATCAGGCGTTGGGACGACCCCGCATTTCCTCGTAATTTCCCGTGGCTTACCGGAGAAGATTACTGGCGCAGCCAGATATCTACATTCACTCAGCAGGTTAAGGTTCTTCAGGAACCCCCTCTGCAATTAACGCCGATGTATTAATTGGACACACCCAGGAGAGAGTTAATCATGAAAAAAATTTGGCTGGCGCTGGCAGGTATGATTCTGGCATTTAGCGCTTCTGCTGCGCAGTTTACCGACGGTAAACAGTTTATCACGCTGGAAAAGCCGGTTGCTGGCGAGCCACAGGTTCTGGAGTTCTTCTCATTCTATTGCCCGCACTGCTATCAATTCGAAGAGGTGCTGCATGTTTCTGACAACGTGAAGAAGAAGCTGCCGGAAGGCACCAAAATGACCAAGTACCACGTTGAGTTCCTGGGCCCGTTGGGTAAAGACCTGACACAGGCGTGGGCGGTTGCGATGGCGCTGGGCGTGGAAGATAAAATCACTGCTCCAATGTTCGAAGCCGTACAGAAAACCCAGACCGTTCAGACCACTGCGGATATCCGCAAAGTGTTCGTTGATGCCGGTGTGAAAGGTGAAGAGTACGACGCCGCGTGGAACAGCTTTGTAGTGAAATCTCTGGTTGCTCAGCAGGAAAAAGCGGCCGCTGATCTGCAGCTTCAGGGCGTTCCGGCGATGTTTGTTAACGGCAAATATCAGCTGAACATGCAGGGCATGGACACCAGCAGCATGGATATTTTCGTACAGCAGTATGCTGATACCGTGAAATACCTGGTTGAGAAGAAGTAATTTCGTTGATATGAAAACGCCGGTCACTGACCGGCGTTTTTGTATGAAGATTTAATGCTGTCTATCTGTTCGTCTTTCTCTTTCCAGAGCGTATTAAGCCACTGCTGGAAACCACGTTTAAAATTCTTATCGTTAACGTAGTCACCGTGCAGCCCGGCATCGATCGGCACTAAATTCACCCGAACAACAATGCGCGTCAGCTTGCCGCTGAGCATATCGAAGAATGGCGTCCTGTCATTTTCCGGATAGCAGAGCGTAACGTTCAGAAGTTTATCGAACTGTGCACCCAGCACGTTAAGCGCCATCGCAATACCCGCCGCCTTTGGCGGAAGAAGGTTCTGATAAGGGGAGCGTGTTTGTTGACGTTTATCTTCCGTAAACCGTGAGCCTTCAACAAAGTTCACGATGGTCGTTGGATGTGCGCGAAACTTTTCACAGGAGCGGCGGGTGGTTTCCACATCCTTACCGCGACGCTCCGGATGACGAATCAGATAGCTGCGCGAATAGCGTTTCATAAACGGCATATCAAGCGCCCAGCAGGCCAGCCCGATAAAGGGCACCCAGGCGAGCTGCTGCTTCAGGAAGTACTTGTTCATCGGGATATGTTTGCGAAAAAGCACGCATAACACCACGATGTCCGCCCAGCTGTGATGATTGCAGATCAGCAGGTACCAGTTCTTTTTGTTGAGGCTCTCCAGCCCTTCGACATCCCACTTAAGATGCGGATTCAGGCACAGCAGGATCGCTAACCCTTCACACCAACAATACATCATGAAATTACAAAACGCAGAGACGGATCGCCACACCGCAGGCACAGGCAGCAGCAGTTTAACGATCCCGGCGATAATGATTGGCACAGAACACGCAATCGTCACCAGAATTGTTAAAATGATGCTTAGCGGTAATGTTATTGCAGCGAGCAATCTCGACATGATGAGCTTTTTCAGGTGGTTAGCTTTAATGGACCCGCCGATGATACGGCGCTGGGGGCTGATTTTATCAGAAAAGTGACAAAATTATGGCGCTTTCATATCGTCAATAGACGGCTTTTCCCCTGAAGCAGAAGAATTCTCTAATATTGTGCGCTAATCAGGACTTATATCCACATAGACTAAATTGCCATCAGCAGGCTATTTTCATGCAGTGTTAGTTGTTAACATTATGATATGTAATGGTTTATTCTCAACGCGTGCCTGCTTTTAGTATCTGTTTTTCATTTGAAGTGAAAATATTCACAAACTTATCCACAGTTTGAATTTTGCGAGCGATCCTCACGATCGCAAAATCTTTTCCTGTATCGAACCTGAATAACTGATGTTTTCATCCTTCTGTGGCATCCTTTACGCATAAATTGATTAAAGGCACGGACATTATGGTTCAGATCCCAGAAAACCCACTTATTCTCGTCGACGGCTCTTCTTACCTGTATCGGGCGTACCATGCGTTTCCTCCTCTGACCAATAGCGCAGGGGAACCTACCGGCGCGATGTACGGCGTGCTGAACATGCTGCGCAGCCTGATTCTTCAGTATCAGCCCACCCATGCGGCTGTCGTTTTTGATGCGAAAGGCAAAACCTTCCGCGATGAGCTGTTCGAACATTACAAATCCCATCGTCCGCCAATGCCTGACGATCTGCGTGCGCAGATTGAGCCACTGCACGCCATGGTGAAAGCAATGGGCCTGCCGCTGCTGGCCGTCTCTGGAGTGGAGGCTGACGACGTCATCGGTACGCTGGCGCGTGAAGCTGAAAAAATGGGCCGTCCGGTGCTGATCAGCACCGGTGATAAAGATATGGCGCAGCTGGTGACGCCAGGTATTACCCTGATCAACACCATGACCAACACCATTCTGGGGCCAGAAGAAGTAGTCACTAAGTATGGCGTGCCGCCAGAGCTGATTATCGACTTCCTCGCGTTGATGGGCGACTCCTCGGATAACATTCCTGGCGTTCCTGGCGTCGGTGAAAAAACCGCGCAGGCACTGCTTCAGGGGCTGGGTGGCCTGGATACGCTCTACGCGGAATCCGACAAAATCGCCGGACTTTCCTTCCGTGGCGCAAAAACCATGGCCGGGAAGCTGGAAGAGAACAAAGAGGTGGCTTATCTCTCCTATAAGCTGGCAACAATCAAAACCGATGTGGAACTGGAGCTGGGCTGTGAGCAGCTGGAAGTGCAACAGCCTTCCGCTGACGACCTGCTGAGCCTGTTTAAGAAATACGAATTCAAGCGCTGGACCACTGACGTGGAAGCCGGTAAATGGCTGCAGGCAAAAGGGGCCAAACCTGCTGCTAAGCCGAAAGAGACGATTGTCGTTGATGCCGAAGATCAGGCGGAAGAAGAAGCCGCAGCGCTCTCCTTCGACAACTACGAAACCATTCTGGAAGAGTCACAGCTGATCGCCTGGATCGAGAAACTGAAAAAAGCGCCGGTCTTTGCCTTTGACACCGAAACAGACAGCCTCGACAACATCTCAGCCAATATGGTGGGATTGTCCTTTGCGACAGAGCCGGGTATTGCCGCCTACGTTCCCGTGGCGCACGACTACCTGGATGCGCCGGAGCAGATCTCCCGCGAGCGCGCGCTCGAGCTACTGAAGCCGATTCTGGAAGACGAAAAGGCGCTGAAGGTTGGGCAAAACCTCAAGTACGACCGCGGCATTCTGCAGAACTACGGCATTGAGCTGCGCGGGATTGCCTTTGACACTATGCTCGAATCCTACATTCTGGACAGCGTGGCGGGCCGTCATGATATGGATTCCTTATCTGACCGCTGGCTCAAGCACAAAACCATTACCTTTGAAGAGATTGCTGGTAAAGGGAAAAATCAGCTCACTTTTAACCAGATTGCTCTTGAAGAAGCAGGGCGCTACGCGGCGGAAGATGCCGACGTCACGCTGCAACTGCATCTGAAGATGTGGCCGAAACTGCAGAAGCACGAAGGTCCGCTGAACGTATTCCAGCATATTGAAATGCCGCTGGTGCCCGTGCTGTCCCGTATCGAACGCAATGGCGTTAAGATCGATCCAACGGTGCTGCATAACCACTCTGGCGAGCTCGCGCAGCGTTTGACCGAGCTCGAGCAGAAAGCGCATGACCTTGCCGGCGAGCCGTTTAACCTCTCTTCACCGAAACAGCTGCAAACTATCCTGTTTGAAAAGCAGGGCATCAAGCCGCTGAAGAAAACCCCTGGCGGCGCGCCGTCAACCTCTGAAGAGGTGCTGGAAGAGCTGGCGCTGGACTACCCGCTGCCAAAAGTGATTCTGCAGTACCGTGGTCTCGCGAAGCTGAAGTCTACCTACACGGACAAACTTCCGCTGATGATCAACCCGAAAACGGGCCGCGTGCACACGTCGTATCATCAGGCGGTAGCGGCAACCGGGCGTCTCTCGTCAACCGATCCTAACCTGCAGAACATTCCGGTGCGTAATGAGGAAGGGCGCCGCATTCGTCAGGCCTTTATAGCCCCTGATGACTACCTGATTGTCTCGGCTGACTACTCGCAAATTGAACTGCGCATTATGGCGCACCTGTCCCGCGATAAAGGTCTGCTGACGGCATTTGCGGAAGGAAAAGACATCCACCGGGCGACCGCGGCGGAGGTCTTTGGTTTACCGCTGGACAACGTGACCAACGAACAGCGCCGCAGTGCAAAAGCGATCAACTTCGGTCTAATCTATGGCATGAGCGCGTTTGGCCTTTCACGCCAGCTAAACATTCCGCGCAAAGAGTCGCAGAAGTATATGGATCTTTACTTCGAGCGTTATCCGGGCGTTCTGGAATATATGGAACGCACCCGCGCGCAGGCGAAAGAGAAAGGTTACGTTGAAACCCTGGATGGCCGTCGTCTCTATCTTCCGGACATCAAATCCAGCAACGCGGCGCGCCGCGCTGGCGCAGAGCGTGCGGCGATCAACGCCCCGATGCAGGGTACCGCAGCGGACATCATCAAGCGCGCAATGATCGCCGTTGATGCCTGGCTGGAGAAAGAGAAGCCGCGCGTGAAAATGATCATGCAGGTACACGATGAACTGGTGTTTGAAGTGCACAAAGACGATCTCGATATTGTGTCGAAAAAGATCCATGAACTCATGGAAAGCAGCATGACGCTAGATGTGCCGTTGCTGGTGGAGGTGGGAAGTGGTGAAAACTGGGATCAGGCTCACTAAAGGTTCTTTGAATAACGCGCTTTTTATGTAAGTTAGCAACATAACAACACGCGTTTTGTGACGATCATTAGAATTCCCTATGTAAAGAATGAAAAAAAACTACAAAAAGTGCTTTTTCTACAGCAAAAAAAGGGGTAGAGTTATCGACGTAGGGTACAGAGGTAAGATGTTCTATCTTTCAGACCTTTTACTTCACGTAATCGGATTTGGCTGAATATTTTAGCCGCCCCAGTCAGTAATGACTGGGGCGTTTTTTATTGCGGCAAAGAAAAGTTCGGGCAAAAAAAAGCGCGGACATCGCCGCGCTCGGTATTACTCTTCTTCCGCTTCCGTCGCGGGTTCCAGCTCGTTAAACCAGCTGTCGAGCTTCTGACGCAGCTTGTCCACGCCCTGTTTTTTCAGCGAAGAGAAAGGCTCAACCTGTACATCGCCATTGAAGGCCAGTACCGCTTCGCGAACCATATTCACCTGCGCTTTACGCGCGCCGCTTGCCAGCTTGTCGGCTTTCGTCAGCAGCACCAGCACGGCAATATCGCTTGCTACGGCCCAGTCGATCATCTGCTGATCGAGATCTTTTAGCGGGTGACGAATATCCATCAGCACCACCAGACCTTTCAGGCACAAGCGTTTTTCCAGGTATTCGCCCAGCGCACGCTGCCACTTGATCTTCATCTCTTCAGGCACCTGCGCGTAGCCGTATCCCGGCAAGTCTACGAGGCGTTTGCCTTCAGCCACTTCAAAGAGGTTAATCAGCTGGGTACGGCCAGGTGTTTTTGAGGTACGCGCCAGGTTCTTCTGATTGGTCAGCGTATTCAGGGCGCTGGATTTCCCCGCATTTGAGCGGCCAGCAAATGCCACTTCAATACCGGTATCAGAAGGCAGGTGGCGAATATCGGGCGCACTGGTGACAAAATGCGTCTGTTGGTAGTTCCAGGTAGTCACGTGGTCGTCTCCAAAAATCGTAATCTGGAGGGATTATACCCGAATGCGGGCAAAAGGCTTTTCTCATTGCACGAGGCTTGCAGGCGAATGCCCAAACGGCTGTAAGAGATCGGCTAATGTTGCTATGGGAGATTTCAGAGAATTCGCAGGCGTTAAAAAATGCAAACTGTTTTAAATCATAAGCTTATTTCTAGGTAATTATCTGAAAATCCGTATTTGTACCGTTTCGTTGCTTGTTAGTTTAACGGAACAAGGTAAAGTATGCGGCAAGGCGAGGAAGCCAACAGGAAATCGACTTAAGGATTAGGGTCAGGAGCGCCAGGAGGCGAAGACGCAGGATAGTCAGGACGACCAGCGCCTGGAGGCGTTTTAACAGGAAATGGAACCATACACGGACGGTATCAGCCAAAGGATAAACAGGGTGTGTTGTTGGTAAACATGGAATGTCTGACCCGTTAAGGGTTGTGAGTCAGGAAAAAAGGCGACAGATTGCTCTGTCGCCTTTTTTCTTTGCTTGCTTTCTGCTAGATTTCGCCGCAATTCTATACTGAAGAAAACGACTTTAAGATAAAACATCATGAAAAAACCAACCTCCGCTGCGGGCGCGAAACGCCCTGCAAAAGCACGCCGCAAAACGCGCGAAGAACTGAACCAGGAAGCGCGCGATCGCAAACGCGATAAGAAGCATCGTGGCCATGCTGCGGGTAGCCGTGCCAACGGCGGTGGTGCAGCGGGCGCCTCTGCAAAAGGCAAACAGCAGAAAGACCCTCGTATCGGCAGTAAAACTCCCATTCCACTGGGCGTGACAGACACCCCGGTCACTAAGCAGCACAAACCAAAGAGCGAGAAACCTATGCTTTCACCGCAGGCTGAGCTGGATATGCTGGAGAACGATGAGCGCCTGGACGCGCTGCTGGAACGTCTTGAAGAGGGTGAAACCCTGACCGCCGAAGAGCAGTCATGGGTAGATGCCAAACTGGACCGCATTGATGAGCTGATGCAGAAGCTGGGTCTGTCTTACGATGACGAAGACGACGAAGAGGAAGAAGAAAAGCAGGAAGATATGATGCGTCTTCTGAAAGGTGGAAACTAACATTTGCACCCGGCAGGCACGATAGTCCTGCTTATAACCCTTCCGGTTATATGTTATCTGGTGTGGTTATTCGTTAAACTACGGCGGTTGTCGCGGCGACAGAAGTGGCTGCGCACCCGAATGATGGCCCGCGATGGGGCCAGAACGGGCCGCCGTATACGAACGCGACACCAACGGAAGGAGTGAGCATGTCAGCACCAACTATCGACTGGGATTTGGCCCTAATCCAGAAGTATAACTATTCCGGGCCGCGTTATACCTCATACCCCACCGCGCTGGAGTTCTCCGATGCCTTCGGCGAGGCGGATTTTCTGCAGGCCGTCGCGCGCTATCCAGAGCGTCCGCTGTCGCTCTACGTCCATATTCCGTTCTGTCATAAGCTCTGCTACTTCTGCGGCTGCAATAAAATCGTGACCCGTCAGCAGCATAAAGCCGACCAATACCTCGATGCGCTCGAACAGGAAATTGTGCACCGCGCACCGCTTTTTAAAGGTCGTCACGTCAGCCAGCTTCACTGGGGGGGCGGCACGCCAACCTATCTCAATAAGGCGCAAATAAGCCGCCTGATGACGCTGCTGCGCGGAAATTTCAATTTTAACGACGACGCCGAAATCTCGATCGAAGTCGATCCGCGTGAAATTGAGCTGGATGTTCTGGATCACTTACGCGCCGAAGGCTTTAATCGTCTGAGCATGGGCGTGCAGGATTTCAATAAAGAGGTGCAGCGTCTGGTCAACCGCGAGCAGGACGAGGAATTTATCTTCGCCTTACTCAACCACGCGCGTGACATCGGCTTTACCTCGACCAACATTGACCTGATTTACGGCCTGCCAAAGCAGACGCCGGAGAGCTTCGCCTTCACGCTGAAGCGCGTGGCTGAACTTAACCCGGACCGCCTGAGCGTCTTTAACTACGCGCACCTGCCGACGCTATTCGCCGCCCAGCGCAAAATCAAAGATGCCGATCTGCCTTCTGCCCAGCAGAAGCTGGATATCCTGCAGGAAACTATCACTTCTCTGACCGAGAGCGGCTATCAATTTATCGGCATGGATCACTTTGCCCGTCCGGATGACGAGCTGGCGATTGCCCAGCGCGAAGGCGTACTGCACCGTAACTTCCAGGGTTACACCACTCAGGGCGATACCGATCTGCTCGGCATGGGTGTCTCCGCCATCAGCATGATCGGTGACTGCTACGCGCAGAACCAGAAAGAGCTGAAGCTCTACTACCAGCAGGTTGATGCAACCGGCAACGCGCTATGGCGCGGCATCGCGCTGACCCGTGACGACTGCATTCGTCGTGATGTGATTAAGGCGCTTATCTGCAACTTCCGTCTCGACTTTAGCGACGTGGAAGCACAGTGGGATCTGACATTCAGCGAATATTTTGCGGAAGACCTGAAGCTGATTGCGCCGCTGGCGAAAGACGGGCTGGTGGATGTGTCGGAGAACGCGATTGAGGTCACGCCGAAAGGGCGTCTGTTGATCCGTAATATCTGCATGTGCTTTGACGCGTATCTGCGCCAGAAGGCGCGTATGCAGCAGTTTTCACGGGTGATTTAAGGCGCAAAGCCGGGTAAGGCGAAGCCGCTACCCGGCTTTTACATTTCAACCTGCTAGCTAAACAGCCCAACCAGCGCCGCACATAATACCGCAGCAACAGCGGTTTGCGGCGTGTGGCTTTCAGCTGCTCCGCTCGACAGTAAAGTCACTAATGATTCCAGCATGATGGTTCCCCCAATTTCCGGGCACGATCATACAAAACTCATCGGAACAGTAAAGCGCAAAATAACGGCAATTTGCGCTCAATTAATAACCTTTACACAGCGGCGTACGATCACTCCATTCCCAGCTCTTTCAGCTTGCGCGTCAGGGTATTACGTCCCCATCCCAGCAGGCGCGCGGCTTCCTGCTTATGGCCCTGCGTATGACGAAGCGCGGTGGTCAACAGCGTACGCTCCATCTCTGGCTGAGCCTCAGACAGCAGGTTTTGATGACCGGAACGCAGCGCGCGGTCGGCCCACTGCGCCAGCAGCGTTGCCCAACTGTCCGGCAGCGCGTGCCCGGTGCTGCTTTCGGGCGCGGTGGCCTCAAACAGTTCGGCAGGGAGATCCTGAATCAACACTTCCTGGCCGGCGGCCATCACGGTCAGCCAGCGGCAGGTGTTTTCCAGCTGGCGTACGTTGCCCGGCCACGCCAGACGGGTGAGGGCGGCATCGGTTTCCGGGTGAAGCTGCTTGGCTTCCACGCCCAGCTCGCGGGCCGCCACCTGCAGGAAATGACGCGCCAGGCGCGGGATATCTTCCCGACGCTCGCGCAGCGGCGGCAGGTGGACGCGGATCACGTTCAGGCGATGGAATAAATCCTCACGGAATTTGCCCTCCTGCACGCGCAGCTCCAGGTTCTGGTGCGTCGCGGCGATAATGCGCACGTCCACCTTCACCGGCGCATAGCCGCCCACGCGGTAAAACTGCCCGTCGGCCAGCACGCGCAGCAGGCGAGTTTGAACGTCCAGCGGCATATCGCCGATCTCGTCCAGGAACAGCGTGCCGCCGTCAGCCTGTTCAAAGCGCCCCTGGCGAATGGTGTTCGCGCCGGTAAACGCCCCTTTTTCGTGGCCGAACAGCTCGGACTCAATCAAATCCTTCGGGATCGCCGCCATATTGAGGGCGATAAACGGCGCTTTTGCCCGCGGGCTGTGGCGATGTAACGCATGCGCCACCAGCTCTTTACCTGTACCCGATTCCCCGTTAATCAACACGCTGATGGACGAGCGGGACAGACGGCCAATAATGCGAAACACGTCCTGCATTGCCGGCGCTTCGCCGATGATGTCAGTGGTTGGCCCAAAATCGGGCGCGTGGCGCGGCTGTTGTTGCTCCTGGTAGTGGCTAATCGCGCGCTCAACCAGCGCCACCGCTTCGTCGATATCGAACGGTTTGGGCAGATAATCGAATGCCCCTTGCTGGTAAGCGCTCACCGCGGCATCCAGGTCGGAATGAGCCGTCATTATGATGACCGGAAGCATAGGATGGCGCTGTTTGATCTGCTTTAACAGCGCCAGCCCGTCCATGCCCGGCATGCGAATATCCGACAGCAGAACATCCGGCGTTTTGGTGGTGAGTGCGTCGAGCACCTCGCTGCCGCTCTCAAACGTCGTGCAGCTTAAACCTGCCCCTGTGAGCGCGCGTTCAAGCACCCAACGGATGGAGCTATCGTCATCGACTACCCAGACTATCCCTCGTTGCATAAACGTCACCTTTATTTTTTAATCGGCAGGAAAACCGAAAACTCGGTATGTCCCGGCCAACTGGTAAATTCAATTTTTCCGGAGTGCTGATCGATCAAGCTGCGGGCGATAGATAAGCCCAGTCCCGTACCGCCTTCGCGCCCGCTTACCATTGGGTAGAACAGGGTGTCCTGCAGATGAGAAGGAATGCCAGGCCCGTTATCCTCAACGTCGATGCGTGCCGCCAGACGATAGCGCACGCCGTGCAGCGTAAGCTGGAAGGCGGTGCGGGTGCGTAAAATAATCTCGCCGCCTTCCGGCCCCAGCGCCTGCAGGGCATTGCGCACAATATTCAGCAGAACCTGCTCAATCTGGTCCGGGTCATGCGCCAGTTCCGGCAGGCTTGGGTCGTAATCACGCACCAGCGTGACGTTCTCCGGCAGCTCCATGGAGACGAGCTTCACCACCCGTTCAGCGACTTTATGAATGCTTTCTGAAACGTGCATACCCGGCTGCTGCGGCCCGAGCAGGCGATCGACCAGGTTACGCAGGCGGTCCGCCTGCTCAATGATGACGTTGGTATACTCCGCCAGCGCAGGGTCGGGCAGGGCTTTGGTCAGAAGCTGCGCCGCGCCGCGTAATCCACCCAGCGGGTTTTTGATTTCATGCGCCAGACCGCGCACCAGGTCACGGGCGGCAATTTGCTGCGCATGCTGAAGCTGCTCCTGGCTCAGGCGACGCTGATTATCCATCGGCGCCATTTCCAGCAGGATCAGTCCTTCCGGCAAACGTTGCGCGGTAAGGGAAAGAATATGTGAGCGCCCGTCGATCACCAGCGTGACTTCGTTATCGGTGAACCCCTGACCGGCCTGCAAACTTTCCTGCATCAGGCCAATATTCAGCGAGAAATAGCTCAACAATTCAGGAAGCGGGGTGCCAAACAGTTTGCGGGAACTCTGGGCGAGCAGCTGTTGCGCCGCCGGGTTGGCGTAATGGACGGCCAGCTCGTCGTCGACCAGCAGGATGCTGTTAATCAAAGAATTGAGGATCTGCCCAGCATCGGGCAGCGTGCCAGTTGCCATTCAGCAGTCTCCTGGAGTCGTTGCACTGTTTTAGTGCAGTATAGCGGTTTCGGCGTAAAAAGCGCGTGAGATCAGGTTGTTGGTGGAGAAAAAAGCCCATCCGGAGATGGGCTAAAAGTTTCCACGGCAACTACCCCCGGCGCTTTTGACGCCGGGTAAAACAACTAAATTAAACGCTGTAGTACAGTTCGAACTCAACCGGATGCGGAGTCATGCGCACGCGGTCGTTCTCTTCAGTACGCAGGGCGATGTAAGCATCGATAGCGTCGTCAGTGAATACGCCACCCGCAGTCAGGAACTCGCGGTCTGCATCCAGCGCCTGCAGGGCTTCTTCCAGAGAGCCAGCAACCTGTGGGATCTCTTTCGCTTCTTCTGGCGGCAGGTCGTACAGGTTTTTGTCCATCGCTTCGCCTGGGTGAATCTTGTTCTTGATACCGTCCAGACCGGCCATCAGCAGCGCTGCGAAGCACAGGTATGGGTTAGCCGCTGGGTCCGGGAAGCGCACTTCGATACGACGCGCTTTCGGAGACGCCACCACCGGGATACGGATGGAAGCAGAACGGTTACGCGCAGAGTAGGCCAGCATAACTGGCGCTTCGTAGCCCGGGACCAGACGCTTGTAGGAGTTAGTGGTTGGGTTCGCCAGGGCGTTGATCGCTTTAGCGTGTTTGATAACACCACCGATGTAATACAGCGCCTGCTCGGACAGACCGGCATATTTGTCGCCAGAGAACAGGTTGGTACCGTTCTTGGACAGAGACATGTGGCAGTGCATACCGGAACCGTTGTCGCCAAACATTGGTTTTGGCATGAAGGTCGCGGTTTTACCGAAACGGTGCGCAACGTTGTGCACAACGTATTTGTAGATCTGAATTTCGTCCGCTTTTTTGGTCATGGTGTTGAAGCGGGTTGCCACTTCGTTCTGACCCGCAGTCGCCACTTCGTGGTGGTGCGCTTCAACAACCAGGCCCATCTCTTCCATCACCAGACACATGGTGGAACGGATGTCCTGTGCAGAGTCGACCGGAGGAACCGGGAAGTAACCGCCTTTCACACCAGGACGGTGACCTTTGTTACCACCTTCGTATTTGGTGGAAGAGTTCCATGCGCCTTCGATGTCGTCGATAGCCACGTGGGAGCCAGAAATAGAGGCACCGAAGCGGATGTCGTCGAACAGGAAGAACTCTGGCTCTGGCCCGAACAGAACGGTGTCCGCGATGCCGGTGGAACGCAGGTACTCTTCAGCGCGTTTAGCGATAGAACGTGGGTCGCGGTCGTAGCCCTGCAGCGTGCCTGGCTCGAGGATGTCGCAGCGAATGATCAGAGTTGGTTCTTCGAAGAACGGATCAATGACCGCTGTGGTTGCGTCTGGCATCAGAACCATGTCGGATTCGTTAATGCCTTTCCAGCCACCAATGGAGGAGCCGTCAAACATTTTGCCTTCTTCAAAGAATTCGGCGTTCACCTGATGAGCAGGGATTGTGACGTGCTGTTCTTTACCTTTGGTATCGGTGAAGCGCAGATCAACAAACTTCACTTCATGTTCGTTCAGCATCGTCAAAACGTGTTCAGCGGACATACTTAACTCTCCAGATTGGTCATTGTCGTCGTGGTAACGAGGTCTTCAATTTCTGTTGGTACTGGCTGTTGCCATGTATTTTTTATAAAGCGAAATCTGTGCCAACTTTTAAAACACCCCAAAAAGGCGTTATCATGCGCACCATAGTGCAAAAGGGCTGCACCATGATGGATTTGTTGCACCAGTATAGTGCTTCAATGTGAACATTAAGCACCATATTGGTGCAATTTACGTTAAAGTGCCCTTTTACCGCTCCGTGAAAGCGATCACAAAGCATCTCTGCAATACTTGTTTGCGGGGGATGTTTGTGATCCTGTTTTGTAGTGCGATTAATCCGTGTACAATAACGCGCTATTTCTAAATGCCTGAGGCAAAGTTGTGATCGAAAATTTGCGTAACATCGCCATCATCGCGCACGTTGACCATGGTAAAACTACCCTGGTTGATAAGCTGCTGCAGCAATCCGGTACGTTTGATGCGCGTGCCGAAACCCAAGAACGCGTGATGGACTCCAACGATTTGGAGAAAGAGCGTGGGATTACCATCCTCGCGAAAAACACCGCGATTAAATGGAATGACTACCGTATCAACATCGTTGATACCCCAGGGCACGCCGACTTCGGTGGTGAAGTTGAACGTGTAATGTCCATGGTAGACTCCGTTCTGCTGGTCGTTGACGCAATGGATGGCCCAATGCCACAGACGCGCTTCGTGACCAAAAAAGCTTTTGCCCATGGTCTGAAGCCAATCGTTGTTATCAACAAAGTTGACCGCCCTGGCGCGCGTCCTGACTGGGTTGTTGACCAGGTCTTCGACCTGTTCGTTAACCTCGACGCGACCGACGAGCAGCTGGACTTCCCTATCGTTTACGCCTCTGCGCTGAACGGTATCGCAGGTCTGGACCACGAAGACATGGCTGAAGACATGACCCCGCTGTATCAGGCGATTGTTGACCGTGTTCCTGCGCCAAACGTTGACCTGGAAGGCACCCTGCAGATGCAGATCTCCCAGCTCGACTACAACAACTACGTTGGCGTAATCGGCATTGGCCGTATCAAGCGCGGTAAAGTGAAGCCTAACCAGCAGGTCACTATCATCGATAGCGAAGGCAAAACCCGTAACGGTAAAGTCGGTAAAGTCCTGACTCACCTGGGTCTTGAGCGTATCGAGAGCGACATCGCTGAAGCGGGCGACATCATCGCGATCACCGGTCTGGGTGAACTGAACATCTCCGACACCATCTGCGATCCGCAGAACGTCGAAGCGCTGCCAGCCCTGTCCGTTGATGAACCAACCGTATCCATGTTCTTCAACGTCAACACCTCTCCGTTCTGTGGTAAAGAAGGTAAGTTCGTTACCTCTCGTCAGATCCTTGACCGTCTGAACAAAGAGCTGGTGCACAACGTTGCGCTGCGCGTTGAAGAAACCGAAGACGCTGATGCATTCCGCGTTTCCGGTCGTGGTGAGCTGCACCTGTCTGTTCTGATCGAAAACATGCGTCGTGAAGGTTTCGAGATGGCGGTTTCCCGTCCGAAAGTAATCTTCCGCGAAATCGATGGCCGTAAACAAGAGCCGTTCGAAAACGTAACGCTGGACGTAGAAGAGCAGCACCAGGGTTCTGTGATGCAGGCACTGGGCGAGCGTAAAGGCGACCTGAAAAACATGAATCCAGATGGCAAAGGCCGCGTACGTCTCGACTACGTGATCCCAAGCCGTGGCCTGATCGGCTTCCGTTCTGAGTTCATGACCATGACCTCCGGTACCGGCCTGCTGTACTCCACCTTCAGCCACTACGACGACGTTCGTCCGGGCGAAGTGGGCCAGCGTAACAACGGCGTACTGATCTCCAACGGTCAGGGTAAAGCGGTTGCGTTTGCGCTGTTCGGTCTGCAGGATCGCGGTAAGCTGTTCCTGGGTCACGGTGCTGAAGTTTACGAAGGCCAGATCATCGGTATTCACAGCCGTTCTAACGACCTGACGGTAAACTGCCTGACCGGTAAGAAGCTGACCAACATGCGTGCGTCCGGTACTGACGAAGCAACGGTTCTGGTTCCACCGATCAAGATGACCCTGGAGCAGGCTCTGGAGTTCATCGATGATGACGAACTGGTAGAAGTGACTCCACAGTCAATTCGTATCCGTAAACGTCACCTGACCGAGAACGATCGTAAACGTGCTATGCGCGGTGCGAAAGAAGACTAATACGGTCAATCCGTAGTAAAAAAAGCCGCTGAGAAATCAGCGGCTTTTTTATTAGAACGAATAACGTAACCCCAGGCGGATCCTGTACTGCTCGCGGTTGTAATCATTCCATCTGTCCAGCCACTGGAGTTCGAGGTACGGCAGCCAGTTTCTGTCGATCTTATAGCTGAACTTGTTGGTAATTTCCCAGTGATGGTCTTTACCATTTTTGCTGTGGTAATCATTTATCCGCTGGAAAAAATGCGGCTCAAAGGTATAGAAAAACGCATCCGTTACTTTGAAATTCCAGTAGTTGGCGAATTCGTGCGTGTCGTTCTTATCCATCTGCCCGTTATAGTCCGGCGTATCGTAATTGTTATGGTTATAGCGATAGCGGAACGTCAGATTAAACCCGTCCGTGAATTTATAGTTGGTATCTAAATAAACCGCGCCACCCGAACCGGCGCTGCTGTCGTTGATCAACCCGCCCGGCTGGAAGGTGAGTTTGTCCGTCGGTTTAAAGAGCGGATACCACCCCTCTATTTCGTTATAGCTGTGCTTGAGCTCATCCCACCTCCCCACGTTGTAGGCGTTGGTGAACATCAACCCCGCGCCCATATCGAAGTTATAGCCGGCACGCAGGATCACTTCGTGCAGCTCAGAGGCCGTATTGTAGGCTTCACGGGTTTCAACATAGGCCCCGGCGAATACCGGGCAGGACACAGACGACACGATCAGTACAGTGATGATTCTTTTCATAATTTGTCCATGTATCAGGTACAGAAAGGCCTCCCTCCTGATGAACAGGAAGGAAATACTGGCCGAATTTATTGTTATAAAGTGACTGCTGACGCTTTATTGTTGGGTGTTATCTCAGGGGTATTCGCTGACTGTTTTTTCCGTTTTCCAATCTCCTCGATAATAAAGGCGAAGCGCGCTTCGTTGAGTTTATAAAACAGCCCCATGGTCACGGCGGCGACGATTGCCAGGCCGCACGGCCAGAGGAAAATAAGCTGACGCAAACCCAGCAGCGTGCCCGCGCTCTGCACGGCGTGAGGAACGTAGCCGATCTGGGTCAGCATGATGCCGGGCAGGAAGCCGGCGAGAGCGGCGGAGATTTTGCGCGAGAAGGTGTAGCCGGTGTAAACCGATCCCTCGGCGCGGATGCCGGTTTTCCACTCGCCGTAATCAACGGTATCCGGCACCAGCGCCCAGTTCAGGCTGTTCACAAACGCGGTGCCGAAAAAGGCCATGCAGGAAAACAGCACGAACAGCAGGGAGCTGGTTCCCCAGAAGAAGTTCAGCACGTCGCCCACCGCCCACAGCGCCAGCCCGCCCAGATAGACCGGCTTCTTGCCAAAGCGCTTCACCGCGCCGGGCACCAGAAACACGCCAATCAGAATGCAGCCCATGCTGAAAAAGCCCATCCACGACAGCAGATGCAGATCGTTCAGCACGTACTGGGTGTAATAGACCTGAATCGCCAGCTTGATGTTGAACGCGGCGAGAGTACACAGGTTGGCAATGCACAGCACCAGCAGCGGCGGATTGCGGAAAATCGCGCAGAACGATTTCAGAATGCCGGGCTTATGGTGATCGGGCGTTATCTCGACGTAGCGCTCTTTCACCCCGCTGTAGCACCACCACATGCAGAACAGGCCGCCGGTGACGAACACCAGCGCAGCCACCAGATAGCCGAGGGAGGGCTGGTGGACGAACAGCGCCTGAATGGGCATAAAGCCGACGGTGCAGAGCAACAGCCCCACCGTTGCGCCGCCCTGTCGCCACGCCGCCAGCTGCGCGCGCTCGTTCGGGTTTTTGGTGATGGCAGGGACCATCGCACCGTAGGCGCAGTTCATCAGGCTGTAGCAGAGCCCAAACATCATGAAGAGCACGGTGGCGAGCGCCGTTTTGACCGTCAGGCTAAAGTCGTTGGCCATAAACTGCGCCGTCGCGACCAGCGCCACCGGGACGGAGGCGTAAAGTATGAATGGCCGGAACTTCCCCCTCGGGCCAATGTTACGCCGGGAATCCAGCAGCACGCCGGTCAGCATGTCGGTGAACGCGGTAAAAAACTTCGCCACCAGGAAAATAATGCCTCCGTAGAACGCGGGCATCCCCAGTTCATCGGTGTAAAACTTCAGCAGGTACAGCGTGCCAATACAGAGCATCAGGTTCGAGCCAAAATCGCCCATCCCGTAGGCGCACTTCTCTCGCAGGCTCAATTTCAGGGTTAACGGATCAGTATTGTATGTCATGGTCGATCCTCAGAGCGCCCCGCAGGGCGCTCTATCACGTCATTTAGGCCGTACGTTTGCGCAGTTCGATCTCTTCCACGATGCGCACATACATCTTCTCGTTGAGGTTGTAGAAGCAGCCCATCGCCACGATGGTGATGACCGCCAGCAGGCTCGGGTAGATAAATATCAGCTGCCGCAGCCCTTCAACCGTCCCGGCGGACTGCACCACGTTGGGCACATAGCCGATCTGGGTGAGCATGATCCCCGGGAAGAAGCCCGCCAGCGCCTGCGAGACCTTCCTGAAGAAGGTAAAGCCGGTATAGACCGTCCCTTCGGAGCGTACGCCGGTGCGCCACTCGCCGTACTCCACGGTATCGGACACCAGCGCCCAGTTCAGGCTGTTCACAAACGCGGAGCCGAAGAACGCCAGGCAGGAAAACGCCACAAAGCTCACCGAGCCGCCGCCGAAGAAATAGTTAAGCAGATCGCCCGCCACCCAAATTGCCAGCCCGCTGATATAGACCTTTTTCTTGCCGAAGCGCCGCACCGCGCCGGGCATCATAAAGACGCCGATAAAAATACAGCCCATGCTGAAGAAACCCATGTACGACAGCAGGATCGGGTCGTTCAGCACGTACTGCGTGTAGTAGACCTGAATGGCGAGCTTAACGTTAAACGCGCCCAGCGTGCACAGGTTCGCGATACACAGGATAAACAGCGGGCGGTTCCCGGCAATGGCGCGAAACGACTGCAACAGCCCCGGCTTTTGCGCCGGGTTAGCAGGCTGCGTCTCGACGTAACGCTCGGTGACGCCCTTATAGCACCACCACATAAAGAACAGCCCGAACAGCGAGAAGAGAGTGGCGGCAAAGATGTAGCCAAGCTGGTCGTCACCCTCAATCAGGTTCATCACCGGGACAAAGCCCACCGTACAAAGCAGCAGGCCGAGCGTGGCGCCGCCCTGACGCCAGGCCGCCAGCGAGGCGCGCTCATCCGGGTTTTTGGTGATGGCGGGCACCATCGCGCCGTAAGAGCAGTTCATCATGCTGAAGAACAGGCCGTACAGCATGAACAGCACCGTCGCCATCACCGTTTTGCCGGTGATTTCAAACGGTGTGCCGACGAAGTTGGCAATTGCCAGCAGCGTCACCGGGAACGCCGCGTACAGTACGAACGGGCGGAATTTCCCTTTCGGGCCAATCTTGCGCCGGGAGTCGAGCATGATCCCGGTGCCCATATCGGTGAAGGCGGTAAAAAACTTCGCAATCAGGAAGATAATCCCGCCGTAGGTGCCGGGCAGCCCCAGCACGTCGGTGTAAAACTTCAGCAAATAGAGCGTGCCGATATCCAGCAGGATGTTAGAGCCGAGATCGCCCATCCCGTAGGCGAGTTTTTCTTTAAACGGCAGGCGTAGGGTTGCCGGATCGGAAGTATGTTGACTCATTATTGTTCTCCGTCTGCCCGCAGGTTTCCCTGCGGGCGAGCCTTATCAGATATCACGTAAGGTGCTAAACAGATCTGCCCATTCGCTGTGCTGGCGATAGAAGACCGGCGGCTTGCCGATCGGGGCATCAACGGTCACGTCACCGCCCTGGCAGGTTTCTCCGGTCCACGCATTGACCCAGCTGTCCTGCGGCAGATAGAGCGACCAGTCCCGGCGGCCCTCTTCATGAACCGGTGCTACCAGCAGATCGCGGCCAAACAGGTACTGGTATTTCAGCGTGTAGGCGCGCGCGTCGTCCTCATAGTGCAGGAACAGCGGACGCATCACCGGCAGGCCGCTTTTCGCGTTCTGCGCAACCGCAGCTTTGATGTACGGCTTCAGGGTAGTGAACACGGTGGTCATGCGCGCGAAGTGCGCGATGGTTTCCGCATCGCCGTCGAACTGCCAGTTGTCGCCAGGGCGGTTGCCCTCGTGGGTACGCATCATCGGCGTAAAGGCGCTGAAGTCGCACCAGCGCAGCAGCAGCTCCTTGCTGCGCTTCATCTCGAACAGGGTGGTATAGCCGCCGATGTCGCTGTGGTGCAGGCCGTGCCCGGTCATCGCCAGCGACAGCGCCGCAGGGATGACGGACGCCAGGCCGTCATCCAGGCTCCAGTCGACGTTCTGATCCCCCGCCCACATCATCACCGAGTGCTTCTGGCTGCCGGTGTAGCCCGCGCGCATGAAGAACAGGATCTCGCCGAGTTTGCCGGTCTCCTGAAGCGCCTCGTAGTTACATTTGGCCCACAGGGCAGGCCAGGCGTTATGCATGATCTCCGCGCTCACGCCGTTGTGCAGGAAGGTATCGGTTGGCAGATATTCCCCGAAATCGGCCATCCAGCCGCCGCAGCCCAGTTCGATCAGGTTCTTTTTAATGACCTCTTTGTACCAGCCGTAGGCTTCCGGGTTGGTCAGGTCGATAACGCCCGCGTAGAACTCACCGAATTCAACGTGGTAGTCCTCACCGTCGGCGTTTTTGGTCAGATAGCCGCGTTTCGCCGCCTCTTCGCAGAGATCTTTATCGCTGGCGACGTACGGGTTGATATAGGAGAGGAACTGCACCCCTTCCTGTTTCCACTTCGCAATCCGCTCATCAAGCTGCGGATAGAGTTCGCTGTTCCACTTCCAGTTCCACATCACGCGTTTGCCGAAGGAGGTCATGCGGATGCCGGACCAGTCCTGCGCCCAGATGCCGTTCACCTTCACGCCGCCCTCGCGCATGGCGTCGAGCTTCTGCTGGCACACCTCGGTGCCGCCCTGTATGCCCAGCGTCACGCCGTCGTACACCCAGTCCGGCAGCTCAGGCTGACGTCCCAGCAGGCCGGTCAGTTTTTCCAGCAGATCGACGTAGGTTTGTGCACATTCGAAGCGCAGCGTGGCGTTATCTTCCCAGAACGCCAGCTCGTGGAAATCCGGCGCGCTGAAGTCAAAGTTCATGTAGCAGCTGTTATCCACGTGGCAGTAGTACTTCTGGGTGCTCACGAAGGTAGGCTGCGGGAAGAAGGTCCAGTAGTAGTCACCACCCGCGTTCTCTTTGCAGTCGGCCTGCCAGGTGACGTAGGTCTGCTTGTTGCGCCCCACGCCCTGCTCGCTGGTCCACAGCGGGAACGGCTTGCCGCGCAGATCGAAATACGAGAACTGCTCGCCGCAGCCGTAGATATGATCTTCCGGCTGCGCCGCCAGCCGCAGCCAGATGCGGTTATGGCCGGGAGCATCATTTTTCAGCTTCAGCTCCAGACGGCCTTCCGCATCCACGCCCACCAGCAGCGTGGCGCTCACCGCATCGCCGCGGGTAAAGCGGATCGCCCAGCCCGCGCTTTGCTGCGAGACGGTCGCGTCCGTCAGGGCAATCTTTTCGTTGAGCTTGTCTTTAATGCTGAAGTTGCCGCGAAACATCTCGATATCCGCCTCGCCTGCGCCAATCCACAGGCAAGGCGCTTCTTCGGAGTGGGACAAAATCAGGCGATCCTGCCAGCGCAGGGTGAAGCCACGTTCGTTATTTTTCAGGTCAATATTGTGTAGGGTACGCATAAAAACTCCGTCTTTATTATTTGGCCTGGCTATCCAGCAATCCGGCGGCGACGGCAGGCGCTAAGCCCGGCGCCAGCGGCAGGCGGGGGATCACCAGGCAGTGCAGCAGATGGTAAATATCCTGCTTGCCGTCCCAGACTTTGGTGGTCACTTCGTTATTGGTGTCCAGCTCCTGCCACCAGGAACCGTTTTCGTAATCCATCAGGTACTTGATGCAGTAATCCCACCACTTCTGATACCAGGCTTCGTACTGCGCCTCGCCGGTCACGGTATAGAGGGCATAGGCCGTGCCCATCGCCTCGACGATTGGCCAGCGCACGCGTTCCCGCACGATAGGCTTGCCGTCCCAGCCCACGGAGTAGACAAACCCGTCGGCGCCGTCGGGTGCCCAGGCGTCGCGGATGGTGGCGTGGAACAGGCCTTTTGCATCTTCCAGCAGCCACTCCGGCGGGGTTTCAAAGCGCGCTTCCAGCGCGGCGCGCAGATGCAGCATCAGGCGGCCCCACTCAATCCAGTGCCCCGGCGTGCCGCCGTAGGCGCGGAAGCGGTGAGCAGGGTTATCGATGTTGTAATCGCGGATTGGGTTCCAGTCGGTGTCGAAATGCTCGTTAACGCGATACTCACCTTTGCGCGCCACGTCGTGAATAATCACCGAGGCGATGCGCAGGGCGCGGTCGAGCCATTTCCGGTCGTGGATCACGTCATAGACAATCAGGAAGGCTTCCACGGCGTGCATGTTGGCGTTACCGCCGCGGTAATCTTCCGTTTTGCTGAAGGCTTCATCCCAGGACTCGAGGCACATTTGCTCCTGTTCGCTCCAGAAGTAGCGCTCAATCACCTCGATGGCATCGTCCAGCAGCTTGCGTGCCTGCGGGTGTCCGGTGGTGACGGCGCTCGCCGCGCCCAGCAGGACGAAGAAGTGCTGATAGCCCTGCTTGGAGGCATCAATTACGCCTTCATCGTTTACGCAGGCGTACCAGCCGCCGTGCTGTTTGTCGCGCAGCGGACCGTTGAGGGCATTAATGCCGTGCTCAACCAGCGCATACGCGCCGGGACGGCCCATGTTCGCCGCCACCGCGTACACGTGAAGCATGCGGGCGGTGATCCAAAGATGAGTGCCCATATCGCTGCGAACCTGCCCGTTATTGCCCAGCCAGCCAAAGCCGGTCGGTACGGCGGCGTTTTTGCCGAAATCGAGAATGCGGTCGGTCTCTTGTTCGAGCCAGCGGTTGTGGCTCAGGGTGTTAAACCATTTCATGTTCGGGTCCTTTCTTAACGGCGAGCCATCATTTCGTCGACGATCTCACCCAGACGCTGAAGTTTTGGTACGGAAATATCACGCAGCATCAGCTCGGTATCCGGCAGGCCAATCACCGATGACCAGACGGCGCGACCGGCTAAAAAGCCCGATGCCCCTGCCTGCATCGCCACGCTCACGGCGCGCGGGAACAGCTTATCGTCCACGCCGGAGGAGAGGATCACCCACGGCATGGCGATGTTCTCGTTCAGCTTCTGCGAGGCCGCCAGCAGTTCCTGCTGCGTGCCCTTACCAAACAGCGGCATCTCCACCTTATAGAGGTCGGCACCGCTGTCGCCCAGCTCTTTAGCCGCATCGATAATCGCCTGTTCGCGGTTAAATTCGGCTCCGCGACGCGGCGGACGCACCACCGGCTCGATAATGCTCAGCAGCCCGTTGTCGTGGCACAGCGTATTGAACGCTTTCACCATCTCCAGGCGCTGCTGCGGATCTTCATCGCTACGCCACAACACCAGCAGCTTGAGCGCCTTGCCGCCGTCGCGTTTGACCGCCTGCGCGTCGATGCTTTTGTCGATCACCACGCTGTCGACCGGAATACCGTTCCCCGGAATAAACTCGTCGGCCGCCACAATCATCGCGCAGCTGTTGGCTACGGCCTGCTGCTCCACAATCTGGCGATAGCAGAACTGCTGGTCGACGAGAATGGCAGAGGCGTACGGCGACAGAATCTTCGCCGCGTTGACCTTAAAATCCGTCAGGTGCTGGTCGGTTACCGGCACCGGCGCGCCTGCGGCGGCAAACATCAGGCGCATCGCTTCGCGCTGATCCACGGCCAGCATTGCAAAACCGCCGGAAGGTCGGGTGATATCTTTCAGGGTGTACATCGTCATTCCTCAGTCCTTTCGTATCAGTGTGATTTTTTCAGCCCGGCAGATGCGCGAACCTGTTCAAGAATGGCCGTCCAGTCTTCGCGCCCGCGCCCGGCGGCGCGTGCCTGGTTGTAAACTTCGCGGGACGCCGCGCCCAGCGGCATCGGAACGTGGAGCTGGTTAGCCACGTCCAGGGCGATCCCCAGATCTTTATGCGCAAGGTCGATCATGAAGGCCGGGGAAAGATCCCCTTTCAGCACCTTGTTCGGCCATGAGGTAGTGAAGTGGCCTTTACCCGCCGGCGTGCCGCTCATCACCTTCAGCGCCACCTCAAAGGAGAGACCAAGCGCTTCACACAGTACCGCCGCCTCGGCGGAAAGCGCGTTCAGGGCGATGCTCATGTAGTTGTTGATGAGCTTCACGCGGATGCCCATGCCTGGCCCGCCGGCGTTAATCAGCTCACTGCCCATCGCCATTAAGACGGGGGTGGCGCGTTCCACCTGCTGCGTGGTGCCGCCTGCCAGCAGAAGCAGCGTGCCGGCGATGGCATGGTCGGACGTGCGTCCCACGGGCACGTCCATCATGCTGAAGCCGCGTTCAGCCATATCGCGGATCAGCGCGTCGGTTTGCAGCGGGTGGATGGTGGACATATCAATCACCAGCGCGTCGCGGGATAACCCTTCGCACACGCCGTGCTCGCCGAACAGCACGCTGCGCACCAGGTCGCCGTTTGGCAGCATGGTAATGACGAATTCGGCGTCCGTTGCGGCCTGAGCGGGCGTAGCCGCCGCCCGTGCGCCGCTCTCCACCAGCGCCTGAACCGCCTGCGGGTTCACGTCAAAGACGTTAAGCTGGTGGCCTTGCTTCAACAGATTCTTCGCCATTGGCGCGCCCATCTGCCCTAAACCGATAAATGCGATCGCTGACATGCCTCTCTCCTGTCACATCGTGTCAATTTCTGCGCGTTTGTGTTGTCTGTTTTTGATCGTATTTGTAATTTATAGTCAAAAAATTGACACGGGTCACTTTTTAAACATTTGGTGAAATTAAAATGAAGGCATCAGAAATCGCAGAAGGAATCACCATGACTCGCATCGTTTGTGTCGGCATTACCGTGCTGGATCGCATCTGGTATCTCAATGATTTACCGAAGGAAGGTGGGAAATATGTCGCAAAGGACTATACGGAAGTGGGGGGCGGCCCGGCGGCAACTGCGGCTGTGGCGGCGGCAAAACTGGGTGCGGAAGTGGATTTTATTGGCCGGGTGGGGGACGACGATACCGGCAGACGGCTGCTGGCGGAGCTGGAATCCCTGGGGGTGAACACCCGCTATACACGCGTGTTTAAAGGTGCCCGATCGTCACAATCCGCGGTGCTGGTGGACGCAGGCGGAGAACGAGTGATTGCCAACTACCCCAGCCCCGATCTGCTCGCCGGGGCAGACTGGCTGCATGAAATCGACTTTTCCCAGTGGGATATTGTCTTAGCAGACGTGCGCTGGCATGACGGGGCAAAACAGGCGTTTACCCTGGCCCGTCAGCAGGGCGTTCCTACTTTGCTTGATGCCGACGTTACCCCGCAGGACATCGCAGAGCTGATAGCCTTAAGCGACCACGCGGCCTTCTCCGCGCCGGGCCTGCGGCGACTAACTCAGTTGGATAAAGCAGAAGATGCCCTTAAAAAAGCACAAACGCTCACAAATGGACATGTGTATGTCACTCAGGGGCGAGACGGCTGCTACTGGCTGGAAAACGGTGCCTTGTGCCATCAATCCGGCTTTGAGGTGAACGTGGTGGATACCACCGGCGCGGGCGACGTTTTCCACGGCGCGCTGGCGTTCAGCCTGGGGCAGCAATCCACCGCCGCAGACGCCGTGCGTTTTGCCAGCGCCGTCGCAGCCCTGAAATGCACAAAGCCCGGCGGGCGCGCGGGTATACCCGACTGTGATCAAACCCGCTCTTTTTTGTCACTTTTTGTATAAAATGCGGAGCGTGATGGTTTTCAGAGGACAGCCCATGAGCCTTACCGAACTGACCGGCAACCCGCGTCACGATCAGCTGCTGACGCTGATTGCCGATCGCGGCTATATGAACATTGATGAACTGGCGCAGCTGCTGGACGTGTCGACGCAAACGGTGCGCCGGGATATCCGTAAGCTCAGCGAGCAGGGGCTGATCACGCGTCATCACGGCGGCGCGGGCAGGGCATCCAGCGTGGTGAACACGGCGTTCGAACAGCGCGAAGTGTCGCTTACCGAAGAGAAGCGGGCGATTGCCGAGGCGATTGCGGACTATATTCCCGATGGCTCAACTATTTTCATCACCATCGGCACGACCGTAGAGCACGTTGCCCGGGCGCTGCTTAACCATAATCATCTGCGCATCATCACCAACAGCCTGCGGGTGGCGCATATTCTGTATAAGAACCCGCGCTTTGAAGTGATGGTGCCGGGCGGCACGCTGCGCCCGCACAACGGCGGCATTATCGGGCCTGCGGCGACGGCGTTTGTGTCTGGTTTTCGGGCGGACTATCTCGTGACCAGCGTCGGGGCGATTGAGCACGACGGCGCGATGATGGAGTTTGACGTGAATGAAGCCAGCGTGGTGAAAACCATGATGGCCCACTCTCGCCACATTTTGCTGGCGGCCGATCATACGAAATTTAACGCATCCGCCGCGGTGGAAATTGGCAACGTGGCGCAGACAACGGCTCTTTTCACCGATGAGATGCCCGGCTCGGCGCTGCAAAATCATCTGAAATCCAGTAAGGTTGAAACGGTGCTGGCCTGTACCAGCGATGATATCGCCTGAAGCAAAAAGCCGCTGATTTCTCAGCGGCTTTTTTGTTATTTGAAGCTGTATTTTATTCCCAGCATTCCCTGCGTATCGCTGTAGCCTTTATCGCCAATCTGCTGTGCCACATTGCCCCAGACGCTAAGCTGCGGGGTAATCTGCCCCTCTACGCCCGCCTTTAACTCACCAATATTGCGCGTACCGCGCATCTCATTGCTGACATCATCCATGCGGATGCGCGTGGTCTGGGTATTGTGGATCCAGTTCGCTTCAATAAACGGCTGGAAGGTGCGTGATTTAGCGTCATCCATCGCGTTATGTCCGCTGATATAGGCCTTCACGCCGAGACGCGTCATCAGGTTGCCCTGGGTTTCGTCTTTCACCCGCGTGCCGTTACGCTCGCGATGGTCGTCAGCCTGCACGTCCATCCAAACGGCCTGCGCCTTCGGCTGGATCCAGTAGCTGTTGCGGCCGCTTTCACCCACCTTAACGCTATAGCCCGCTTCGACAGAGGCGGTTATGCCGCTGGAGCGATAACGCTCGGTCGCCTGGTCCTGCCCCATCACCTTATTGTCAAACCAGTTATACAGCACCCAGCTATCAACGTAGGTGCCGCTTTTATCGGCTTCGTTTGCGTACCAGGTACCGTACAGACCTACGCTATAGCCATTCACTTCGCCACGTGAGTGGTATCCGGTCAGGCTGGAAGCGCTCCGGCTTTGGCTGTTACCGTAGCCCGCCATCAGGCCAAGATGCCAGCGGTCCAGGCCATCTGTGCTCCATTGGGCGATATCGCCACCCAACTGCAGCACGTAACGGTTGGCTGTCGTTTTTAGCTGGCCGCTGCCGTCGTTGAAACGCGCATGCCCGCCGACGTTACGCATCCAAAGGCTCGTCACTTTTTGCTCGCCGGTGAGCATGTCGGTGTACTGCGTTTCACCCAGACGATCGTGCAGGCGGGTCATAAACAGCGTATTTGCCGCATAGCTGTTTGCCTGATAGCTGCCAAATTCAGGGCGATACTGATGCTCGCTTTTCGGCGGCGCAGGTGGCGGTACCGGTTCTTGCGGCGGAATCACCGGGTCGACGGGCGGATCTACCGGGACGACAGGCGGGTCGACAGGGTCAACAGGTGGATCCACCGGGTCAACAGGCGGGTCGACGGGGTCGACCGGTGGGTCTACCGGGTCAACAGGAGGATCTACCGGGTCGATCGGTGGGTCAACGGGTTCAGCCAGGCTGGTCAGAAACCAGTTCTTACCTTTCTGCACAACGTTATAGTCATAACCCCCCGCTACGATACGGCTGGCCTTCTCAAACGTTCCCTCCGAGTTGCCGCCAACGCTGACTATTTCAATCCCTTCAACGGTTTGTGCGCCTGCACCACCAATGTTGTTTACGTCAACCGCGGTACGACCGGATGTGTTTCCTTCAACAATCAGCCTGTCAGTTTCAGAGGTATCGTCAGACAGCACGGTATTGAAAACCAGCTTGCCGCCGTTGCCTGTGTAATCCTCGTTGATGGTCAGGGTTTGCCAGGCCGCGTCCTCAGCATGCTGGAAATTTATCGTGCCGCCCGCGTTCAGGGTCAGGCTGGTCAGCGTTGAGCTGTCACGCATATTCCAGACGGCATCATTCATCGTAAGCGCGAGAGTACCGGTCCCGGCAGCGTTGCTTTCTATGTACGATGCTCCGTTCCACAGCGAGCTGTTACCCATTGTCAGCGTAATGGTACTGTTTTGTGCCGGAAGGGTACTGTTGGCCGCGACGCCACCTGCGGCGAGGATATCGCCGTTAAGGAGGAATTTTCCGCCTGCAGAGGCATCAATAATTCCGCCATTGCTGGCGTTCAGGGCATAGCTACCCTGGTCGCGCTGGCCTGCGGTGGTAATGGTTGCCCCACCGTCGAGCGTTATCACGCCGCGTGACCAGGCATACATCCCGTGCGGTGCCTGGGCGGAGCTGCTGGTTTTCTCGCTGCTGTTGACCGCAATGGTGACGTTATCTCCCACATTTACCGCTGCTGTGTATGCGTAGATGCCATGCGCGCTGGCACCGTTGGTGGTGATGGTCGCGCCTTCATCAAGGGTGATGGTTGACGAGCCGGTAGAGTACACGCCGGAGGCACTGGCTGCGTCGGTGGTAATGGTCGCTTTTTTTCCCAGCTCGATTCTGGAGGCAGAACCCGCATACAGGCCGTAGGCCGAGGTGCCAAACGTTTCGATGGTGGCCTCATCCCCCAGACGGACGGATGAGCCGCTCTGGTTGGTACGAATCCCCTCGGCGTAGGTACCCCGCGTCACAATATGCGCACGATCGCCGACGACAATGTTATTTTTGGCCTTCGAGGCATCATTCAGTGCATAGGCGCTAATACCGCGACCGGTACTGCCGGTGGTTTCGATATAGAGATCGTCACCCACATAAATATTGGCGGAGCCGAGAGAACCCTGGCTGAAGGAGCTGTACCCGGCATTGATGCCATCGCCGCTTTGGCCATTAACGTAAATGTGGGTGCGGTCGCCGGTAATGATAAACACCGGATTATTCGGCGTGTTCATACCGTGGGTACGAATACCGTCGACATCTTTACCGTTATTGGCAGCCACTTTTGACTGGGTACGAATAGTCAGGTCGTCACCAAATATCACCCCCGGGCTGCCGGACGTGGAGTTCTGAATAACGGTCACGGAGTGCTCAAAGGCTTCCGCCCCCGGCCCTTCGAGAGTGATCCCATCTCCGTAGACTGGAATATTGCCAGGGCTGTACTGGTAGACATAGTTAGGATTGCTGGTATTTTTGCTAAAGTTCGCGTTTGCCGTTGCAGGAATCAGCGCCTGTATTTCCGCAGGCAAATCCGTTACTGCTCCGGTGGCTGGTAAATTAGCAAAATCGATAACTGCAGCATTCGCGGTAAATAGCGCTGACGATAGTGCCAGCGAAATCGCAACGGCGACAGGTGAATGTTTCAATAAATATGGCATAACTGCCCCCTTTCTTTCAGGCGTAAAACATCCTCCACACCATTAAATGTGGGTATGTTAAGAAGTTGAAATTACAAAATAGAAACGAGTATTTTATGAATGCTGGTACCTAACTTCCTCTCTAATCGTATTTTATGAACGTAAATTTTTTTCACATCAACGCTGGTTGTTTTTATTATCTCCCGGAGACACACCCCTGAAATAAGTCTGTTAAGTAAAGTGAATTCAACAGTGTTCAGGGTATTACCACGCCTGCTGCTCACTCGCCTGCCGGAAAAAAGATGGTTAATTTTTTCCTGCAATATAGCGTCATCGTCATCTGAATAAATAATTCCCTTTATTTCACTGTGGTGAGCGAAAAAGTAGTGAGCCAACGCCTCCAGTTTACGGTCCGCGATAAGCACGATGTGCATGTTGGTCATCGCCAGATGTTCAATCCATTGCGGATCGACAAGCAGGCGCAGGTTATACATCGAAAAATCTACAAAAATAAATCCGCGTAATAAATGATTCTTGTTCCCAGACAATATTTTATTTTCTACTGCAAGTTGCAGGAAATGATTTCCCACCGGCCAAACTGCGAAGGAGGCGCTGCCACAGTATTGTGAACGCACCGTGTTATCCGGAAATAACTGACAGGACAATTCGCAGCTTATACAGCGGACAACCTTTTGCGACGATGTTATCATCCAGTCCACTCCTGTCTTATTTTCATTATCAATATTTCACTGCCTTTCAAATGTGTCAATCTTGAAACATATCCAGCGTTTCTGTCGTATTTATGAGAAATAATGCCAGAGAAAATAAATTCCTGGCTGTCTCTATTCTTGCAGGCCGCAGACATAGCGACAGAACATTGATTGCCAGACCTTACCCAGGAATATTCATCAATCCATTAAGATTATTCGGCAAAAACAACCCCGGAAGGAAATTGACGAAATAGCACTAATAGCTAAAGATTCGTCACCTCGATCTGCCTGAACGTCAGTCTTTTCTCAACGTGTGGCTCAATATAATTATTTGACCTGGTGAAGTGTAATGAAATCTCATTATGTCCTTTTAGCTGAGGCTCACCTAAGAAAACTGACTTGTAATCAATTGAAAAATAATGCGATGTTTCTAATCTTAGGTACGGGTGTGTCGCGCTCTAATCCTTCTGACCTATACTGTTGTTAAATATACGTATGTTTTTTGGGTTTGCGGGGTTAAATATTGTTATTGCAGAGGAAAGTAAAATTGTATCTTATTAACAAGCTGGTCGAGTATGACCCGGAAAACAAAACCCTGGCGAATCATATTACCGGGCGCACGATACATTTGCAGCTTCCTGCCAATCTCTGCTTTCTTTATCTCGTTACCCATCCTGGCGAAATAATTTCGCAAAATCAGTTAATGGTGGTGGGATGGGGTGAGCGTAACGATGTCACCACACCGAATACCTTTTACCAGGCCATTTTGACATTGCGCAATGCGCTGGCTGAAGTGGGGTTACCGCGCGATACGGTAAAAACGATTTCGCGTCGCGGGCTGACGCTTTCCGAAGCCACCCAGGTTGAAGTATTTACCCCAACCGCCGAGCCGGTAATTGCCAGTGAAGACGCGGCAATAGCCGAGGGCACCGCGATGAAGAAGCCGGCGTGGTTAATAATAGCCACCGCTACGCTTTTTCTGATCGCGCTTATTAACGGGGTCATATTATATAAACATCACCAGAACATGCCGTTTAGTCACTACATTCCACTTTCAATGGGCAGCACGACCAACGCCTGCCAACTCTTTTATGCACCTAATGAACATATGCAGGACCATTACCTTCGCTTGTTAAAAAATTACCCCAGCCTGTGTGCCGGAAACCGATACGTTTTTCTCATCGGCTATAGTAAAACGGAGCGAATCGCGGCGTTTGTCTGTAATAACGATGCGCGACATGACGCGGCAGCGTTATGTACCACGCATTATTTTTGGGCGCATGAGCAATGATGACACTCGGGAATCGTATTATTTTGCTGGCGGCGTTGGTGGGGGCTGCTATTACCAGCGGCTGGTTAGCGTATTCGCATTTTTCGAGTGCGCCGATACGCTGTACAGGTGATGTGGAATGGACGATTGGTAAAAACCGATTTGTAGGAACGGTTTCATGGCGAATGCAGCATCGGGAAGGGACCGCTGTCATTAACGGTAAACTGTTTGGTCACGTGGTTTCTGAAGTCAACCGCACCATCTATTTCCACTACAGCGATCACCAGAACGCGCGCGTATTAAATAACGATCGTATTGTTAAAACCTTCGCCGATAGTGCGGATGAGGCTGATATCAATGCAACGCTACCGGGTTTTTATCGCACGCCGGGAAGAGATCTGAGCCTGATGATTGATGAGTACCGTGGAGCGTGGCTTTTTGCCGCGTCAAACGTCCCTTCGCTGTACTGCCGTAAAAACGCGCCGTAAAAATCAATCGCACACCTTAGACGGCACGCATAGTCAAATCTCGTGATTCCCGCTACAGTTATCTCTCCACGGCGAAAGGAGATAAACATGCTTTATATCTTTGACTTAGGAAACGTAATCGTCGATATCGATTTTAACCGGGTGCTGGGTGCCTGGAGCGACTTTAGCCGTGTGCCGCTGGCGACGTTAAAGCAGGATTTCGCGATGGGTGAGACCTTCCATCAGCATGAACGCGGCGAGATTAGCGATGAAGAGTTTGCTGAACGCTTCTGCCAGGAGATGGGGCTTTCGTTAAGCTATGAACAATTTTCTCACGGCTGGCAGGCGGTATTCGTCGCGATCCGTCCGGAAGTGATCGACATTATGCACAAACTGCGCGAGCAGGGGCACCGGGTGGTCGTGCTGTCTAACACCAACCGTCTGCACACGACCTTCTGGCCAGAGGAATACCCCGAAGTTAAGGCGGCGGCAGATAAGATCTATCTTTCGCAAGAGATGGGTATGCGTAAGCCTGAAGCGCGAATTTATCAGGCTGTTTTGCAGGCAGAGGGATTCACCGCGGCCGATGCGGTCTTTTTCGATGACAACGCCGATAATATAGAGGGAGCTAACCAGTTGGGTATCACGTCAATTCTGGTGACCGGAAAAGAGACGATACCGAACTACTTTGCGAAGCAGTTATGCTAAAAACCGTTCATCAAAAAGCCACGCATCATACTCGCCCGCTGAGGGCCTGGCTGAAGTTGCTCTGGCACCGCATTGATGAGGACAACATGACCACGCTGGCGGGTAACCTCGCCTACGTGTCGTTGCTCTCATTAGTGCCGCTGGTGGCGGTGATCTTTGCGCTCTTTTCCGCTTTCCCGATGTTCGCGGACGTTAGCCTGCAGCTTCGCCATTTCGTCTTCGCGAACTTCATCCCGGCCACCGGGGATGTTATCCAGAACTACATCGAGCAGTTTGTTGCCAACTCCAGCAAGATGACGGCGGTGGGGGCGTGCGGCCTTATCGTCACCGCGCTGCTGCTGATGTACTCTATCGACAGCGCGCTTAACACCATCTGGCGAAGCAAAAAAATCCGTCCTAAGGTCTATTCCTTTGCCGTCTACTGGATGATTTTAACGCTGGGGCCGTTGCTGGCTGGGGCGAGTCTGGCAATCAGTTCGTATCTTCTCTCCTTGCGCTGGGCGAGTGATTTAAACAGCGTGATTGATAACGTGCTGCGTATTTTTCCGCTGATCCTGTCCTGGCTCTCGTTCTGGCTGCTCTATAGCGTTGTACCGACCACGCGCGTGCCTAACCGTGATGCGGTAGTTGGGGCGCTGGTGGCGGCAGTGCTTTTTGAACTGGGTAAAAAAGGGTTTGCCCTTTACATCACCATGTTCCCGTCTTATCAGCTGATTTACGGCGTGCTGGCGGTGATCCCCATTTTGTTTGTCTGGGTTTACTGGACCTGGTGTATCGTCTTGCTTGGTGCCGAAATAACTGTCACTCTCGGCGTATACCGCGAACTTAAAAAAGCAGCAGAAGCTGAAAAACAATTAGAAGCAGACCAACCATGATTGCATTGATACAGCGCGTAACCCGTGCCAGCGTCACCGTGGAGGGAGAGGTGACGGGTGAAATTGGCCCAGGACTTTTGGTGTTGTTAGGTGTCGAAAAGGATGATGACGAACAAAAAGCGAACCGCTTATGCGAGCGCGTGCTGGGCTACCGCATATTCAGCGATGCGGAAGGCAAGATGAATCTGAACGTCCAGCAGGCGGGCGGCAGCGTGCTGGTGGTTTCCCAGTTTACGCTGGCAGCGGATACCGAGCGCGGCATGCGCCCGAGTTTCTCTAAAGGCGCCGCGCCGGATCGTGCAGAAGCACTTTACGAATACTTTGTTGAGCGTTGTCGCCAACAGGAAATGAATACGCAAACCGGACGATTCGCTGCAGATATGCAGGTCTCGCTGGTGAACGATGGCCCCGTCACATTCTGGCTCCAGGTATGAGCCAACTGGCGGCGTGGCCGCGGGTAACAAGAGAGAGTACAGCTATGTATCACCTTCGAGTACCGCAAACGGAAGAAGAGTTAGAAGCGTATTACCAGTTCCGCTGGGAAATGCTGCGCAAGCCACTGCATCAGCCAAAAGGATCTGAACGCGACGCCTGGGATGCGATGGCTCATCATCAGATGGTGATGGACGAAGAGGGCAACCTCGTCGCCGTCGGGCGACTGTATATCAACGCTGATAACGAAGCGTCGATTCGTTTTATGGCGGTTCACCCTTCCGTGCAGGATAAAGGGCTGGGGACGCTAATGGCGATGACGCTGGAGTCCGTCGCCCGTCAGGAAGGCGTTAAGCGCGTCACCTGTAGCGCCCGGGAAGATGCCGTGGAGTTTTTTGCCAAACTCGGTTTTGTTAACCAGGGTGAAATCACCGCTCCGCAAACCACGCCGATTCGCCACTTTTTGATGATCAAACCCATCGCCACGCTGGACGATATTCTTCATCGCGCGGACTGGTGCGGGCAGCTGCAGCAGGCCTGGTATGAACACATCCCTCTGAGTGAAAAGATGGGCGTGCGCATTCAGCAGTACACCGGGCAAAAATTCATTACCACCATGCCGGAAACCGGCAATCAGAACCCTCACCACACCCTGTTTGCCGGCAGCCTGTTTTCCCTGGCGACGCTCACCGGCTGGGGACTGATCTGGCTAATGCTGCGCGAGCGGCATCTTGGCGGCACCATTATTCTGGCCGATGCCCATATCCGCTACAGTGCGCCGATCAGCGGCAAGCCGAGCGCGGTGGCGGACCTTGGCGCGCTGGGCGGCGATCTTGATCGTCTGGCACGTGGCCGCAAAGCGCGCGTGCAAATGCAGGTTGAGCTGTTCGGCGATGAAACGCCGGGCGCGGTGTTTGAAGGCACCTATATCGTTCTTCCTGCGAAGCCGTATGGCGCTTATGAAGAGGGCGGGAACGAGGAGGAGTAGTCTCCTTCTCACTCTCGTCCGGCATGGTTAATGCGCCAGGCAATATCTCGCATAACGTCTCGCGCTGACTGGCTAATTCCACTCAACTGAAAGAAGCCGTGTATTACACCCCGCCATCGTTGAGCGGTACACTTCACGCCTTGCTCCGTGAGGCGCTGACAAAGCGCCTCGCCTTCGTCGCGTAACGGATCATACTCAGCGGTAACAATGTGGACCTTTGGCAGACCGCTAAAGTCGTTGCGCCACAGTGGGCTGACTTCAGGATGCTGACGGTCGGCTCCAGCCAGATACATTTCATAGCCGCTCAAAAGGGTATCGCGAGTAATCACGTAATCCATGCCATTGAGGGTATAGCTTTCAAAACTGGCCGTAGCGTCGAGCATGGGGTAGATAAGAATGAGCTGCGGGGGATCCCAGAGACCTTTGGCCTTAAGCCGCAATGACGTTACCAGCGCAAGATGGCCTCCCGCGCTGTCTCCACAAAGTGTAATCCGGTTTTTATCCACACCTAATTGTTCTGCATTTTGCCAGACAAGATCTGCCGCTCTCTCTGCATCGTCATGCGCTGCGGGGAAGGTATGCTCGGGTGCGAGTCTGTACTGAACCGCAATGACCCGACAGTTACCGTAAAACGCCAGTTGGCGAAGCTGATTATCATGGGTTTCAAACCCACCGCTGACAAAACAACCGCCATGATAGTAGAGGGCACAAGGTAACGTTTCAGAGGCATTGACAGGCGAAAATACCCGAAAGGTCAAATTCTCAAGAATAAGCGTTTCAACCTGGACACGAGTTTCTTTTTCCCCGGCCAGCGCTGTGCTGGCGACATATCCGCTTCTCCGGTCATCAATACTCTGCTTTCGCGAGGAAGGTCGTCCTGCGGCAATAAACTCCTGTACCAGCTTATCAATACCCTTCTCCAGAGCCATGGTTACGTCCTTTTACTGTGTGTTTATACAGTTTATAGCCTGGTTTACAGCAGATGAAAACAGAGAAATGTTGCGAGGTGCATATTGTGGAAAGCGGCTCGCAAAATCGATCATTCCCTAAAAAACGTCCTTTGACCCTAAATTGATAAAGAGTATTTTGCCTGAAAATTAACCAATGATGATATACTAAGGTGATATATGAGCGTTTTGGCGGAACTTGATATGGGCAGAATACTTATCGATTTGTCTGATGACGTGATTCAACGTTTGGATAACCTCAAGCAATTGCGAAATCAACCACGTGCCGAACTGCTTCGCGAAGCGATAGAGCTGTATCTCGACCAGCAGAGTTCTTCTGTTATCCGAAATGCGCTTGGTCTGTGGGGAGACAGAAAAGAGGACGGGCTTGAGTATGAACGCAAGCTGCGTGAGGAGTGGTAATCATGAAGCACATGGCAGTGTTTGATACCAATATTCTCATTGATCTCTTCAACAACCGTGTTGAAGCTGCGGATGCGATTGAGCATACCGCGTCGCATCGTGCCATCAGCTTAATTACCTGGATGGAAGTGATGGTGGGCGCTCGCAGGCATGGTCATGAAGCGAAAACGGCAGCCGTGATGGGCGCTTTTGAAATTATTGATGTGTCTCGGGATATCGCGGAAAGAAGCGTTTTACTACGTGAGAAGCATGGAATGAAACTGCCTGATGCTATCATCCTGGCTACAGCGCAGAGCAGAAAATGTCCGTTGATTTCTCGCAACACGAAAGATTTTGCGGGTATTGACGAGGTCCTTACGCCTTACCAGGTGTAGGCCGGGCAAGCTCGCGCCGCCCGGCACTCTCACAGGAGATTACTCCCCTTCACCCGGGAACAGGAACGGGTTGATCGAGCTGCGGGCAAAGCCCTCCTGCTCCATCTTCGCATCCAGAATCAGCGAGGCGAGATCGTCGGCCACCGCTTCGACTTTCGGGTCTTTTTCCTGATACAGGATCTTCAGGTAGGTTCCGCAGTCGCCGCAGCTTTCGGCTTTCACCGCCGCGTCTTCATTTTCCAGCGACCAGTAGTTGAGGTCGCGGGTCTGCTCGCAGTTGCTGCACTTCACGCGCACCACGTGCCACTCGGTTTCACACAGGTTGCAGTGCAGGTAGCGCAGCCCCTGCGTGGTCCCAATCTGCACCATGCTGGAGACCGGCATTGAGCCGCAGACCGGGCAGAACTGGCGCGCTTCGCCGTATTCGGCGCGGGCTTTGCCCGGGATCAGGCTCGCCATTTGCGCCCAGTAGAGCGACAGCGCGGCCCAGATAAACGGCGCTTTATCGCTGCTGACCAGCGAGAAGTCGGATGCAAACAGCGCGCTCGCCATCTCTTCCAGCTCCAGGTCAGAGGCTTTTTCCAGGTTCTCAATGACCGCCAGCGCGGTGCCGCTCATCTCCGGCTTCAGCTCGGCAATCAGCGAATGAAGCAGCTTATGCCAGTGCTTGTCGCGCGGCAGGACGTGAATATCCAGCGGCGGCTTGCCCTGCTCGTTAGCTTCTTTGATGCGCGCGGTCAGGTCCATTTGCAGCGGGTGGTCGTACAGCACCACCTCCTGTGCATGGGCGACCAGCGCGGCAAAACGCAGAAAATCGCCCAGCGGGTTGTTCTCTGCCAGCTCGCGCAGACGCTCTGCGCGGCGGTTGTAGAGGTTCTTGAGTCTGGGGAATAACAACGGCGGAATATACTCCGCCGTACGTTTCTCGCTCGACCCCAGCTCATCTTGCGGGATTATGCGAATACTCATTCAGATGACTTTTCCTGTTTCTGGCGGACTTCACGGTACCAGCGCGGGTGATGTTTCTTCGCCCACGTTTTGGTTACCCATCCTTCCACCATCGCGGTAATGGTGCCTTTCACCCAGAGGGCGGCGTAAATATGCACCATGATAACCACAATTAACGCCACTGCGGCAAATGAATGCAGCATTAGCGCAAATCGGATCACCGGGATTGAGAAAGCAGGCGCAAAGTACGGACGCCAGATGATCACGCCGCTCACCAGCAACAGGACCAGGAAGATAATCGCCGCCCAGAATACGCATTTCTGGCCGAAGTTATAACGCCCGGTATCACCCACTTCCTCGTTGACGACGATCTTACGAATATTCTTCGCCCAAAAGATATCATCCCGATTGATTAGGTTATGGTGCCAGTAGCGGAAAAACATGATGATAAACGAGGCAAACATCACCACACCCACGAACGGGTGAAGGATGCGCGCCAGCTGCGGCGTGCCCAGGATCTGCATCAGCCAGTTGAAGGAGGGGAAGAAGAACCCCAGCCCGCTTATCGCCGCCAGCATGAAGCAGAAGGCGGTGACCCAGTGGTTGATGCGTTCCGGCGCGGTGTAGCGCACGATGGTGTCACGTTTTCTCATTTGCGCACCTCGTCTTTCTCTTCATGCAGGTTGTCGTCTTCCTCTTCCGCACGGTTCGGACCGACGCCGACGTAGTGGAAGATGCTCGCTGCGAAGGTGGCAGCAAAGCCCACCGCGGCCAGCGGTTTCCAGATGCCTTTCCAGAACTTCACGGTGGCGCTGATTTCCGGGTTCTCCGGCAGGCCGTGATACAGGTTCGGCTTGTCGGCGTGGTGCAGCACGTACATCACGTGCGTACCGCCAACCCCGGCCGGATCGTACAGGCCCGCGTTGTCGTAACCACGGGTTTTCAACTCGCCCACGCGCTCTGCCGCCAGCGTTTTCATATCCTCTTTGGAGCCAAAGTGGATAGCGCCGGTTGGGCAGGTCTTCACGCATGCAGGCTCCTGGCCCACGTTAACGCGGTCAACGCACAGGGTGCATTTGTAGACGCGGTTGTCTTCCGGGTTCATGCGCGGCACGTCGAACGGACAGCCCGCGATGCAGTAGCCGCAGCCAATGCACTGCTCGGACTGGAAGTCGACGATGCCGTTGGCATACTGAATGATAGCCCCTTCTGACGGACACGCCTTCAGGCAGCCCGGATCCGCGCAGTGCATACAGCCGTCTTTGCGGATAAGCCATTCCAGTTTGTCGTTCTGCTCCACTTCCGAGAAACGCATTACCGTCCAGGACTTGGCGGTCAGGTCTGCCGGGTTGTCGTACACCCCGACGTTGTGACCCACTTCGTCACGGATGTCGTTCCACTCAGAGCAGGCCACCTGACAGGCTTTACAGCCGATACAGGTGGTCACGTCGATCAGCTTCGCCACTTCCTGCTGGTGGTCCCGCGCCTGAGGCGCGGGCGTGAAACCGTTAGTCGCGGAACGACGGATAATGTCTTGAGATTGATAAGCCATAAGTCGTCTCCGTTACACCTTTTCCACGTTCACGAGGAAGGCCTTAAACTCCGGCGTCTGCGTGTTCGCATCGCCGACGAACGGCGTCAGGGTGTTCGCAATGAACCCTTTCTTCGCCACGCCCTCATAGCCCCAGTGAATTGGGATGCCGATGGTATCCACCTGCTGACCGTGAACGTTCAGCGTGCGAATACGCTTGGTCACCACCGCCTTGGCCTTGATGTAGCCGCGGTTAGAGGAGACCTTCACGGTATCGCCATGGGCAATGCCGAGCTTGTTCGCCAGCTTCTCGCCGATCTCCACAAACTGTTCCGGCTGCGCGATGGCGTTAAGCAGCGCGTGCTTGGTCCAGTAGTGGAAGTGTTCGGTCAGACGGTAAGTGGTGCCCACGTACGGGAACTTGTCTTTTTTACCCAGCGCTTCAAAGTCGCCCTTGAAGATACGCGCTGCCGGGTTAGAGACCACGTTCGGGTGCAGCGGGTTGGTGCCCAGCGGCGTCTCAAACGGCTCGTAGTGTTCCGGGAACGGCCCTTCCGCCATCTTGTCGATAGCAAACAGACGGCCCATCCCTTCAGGCTGCATGATAAACGGCCCAACGTCGCTGCCTGGTGCGGCAGTGCTGTAGTCCGGAATATCCACGCCGCCCCATTTCGCGCCGTCCCACTTCAGCAGCTGACGCTTCGGATCCCACGGGTTACCCTGCGGGTCAGCGGAGGCACGGTTATAGAGGATGCGGCGGTTCAGCGGCCATGCCCATGCCCAGCCCAGCGTATTGCCGAGGCCCGACGGGTCGGCGTTGTCGCGGTTGGCCATCTGGTTGCCTTTCGGCGTCCAGCTACCGGCAAAGATCCAGCAGCCGCTGGAGGTGGTACCGTCATCGCGCAGGTGGGCGAAGGTACTGAGCTGGTCGCCTTTCTTCGCCAGAACCGCGCCGGTGGCCGGGTCGATAACGTCCGCCAGCGCCTTACCGTTGCTCTCCATAGCCACTTCTTCCGGCGCAGGATTTTCCGGCGTCGAGTAGTTCCAGGTCATGTTCAGCACCGGCTCAGGGTTCGCGCCGCCTTCTGCCGCATACATCTTACGCAGGCGTAAGAAGATACCGGCCAGGATCTCGCCGTCGTTCATGGCGATGCCCGGGGCGTCCGCGCCTTTCCAGTGCCACTGCAGCCAGCGGCCGGAGTTGACGATAGAACCGTTCTCTTCCGCGAAGCAGGTAGACGGCAGGCGGAACACTTCGGTCTGAATCTTCGACGGATCGACGTCGTTTGATTCGCCGTGGTTCTGCCAGAAGGTCGAGGTCTCGGTGTTGAGCGGGTCAATCGTCACCAGGAACTTCAGCTTCGAGAGGGATTCAACAACCTTGTTCTTGTTCGGGAACGACGCCACCGGGTTAAAGCCCTGGCAGATATAGCCGTTGACCTGGCCCTGGTGCATCATTTCGAAGTACTGGAGAACGTCGTAACCTTTGTCCCACTTCGGCAGCCAGTCAAAGCCCCAGCTGTTTTCCGCCGTCGCTTTGTCGCCGTAGAAGGCTTTCATCAGCGAGACGAAGAACTTCGGATAGTTGCCCCAGTAGTTCACCTGGCCTTCGAGCAGCGGTTTTGGCGTGCTGGCCGTCAGGTAGGTCTGCAGATCAGTCTGTTTCTCGCTTGGCAGGTTCATGTAACCCGTCAGGCTCTGCGACAGCAGGCCGAGATCGGTCAGACCCTGAATGTTGGAGTGACCGCGCAGGGCGTTCACGCCGCCGCCTGCCATCCCCATGTTGCCGAGCAGCAGCTGCACCATTGCCATGGTACGGATGTTCTGCGCGCCGATGGAGTGCTGCGTCCAGCCGAGTGCATACAGGAACGACGCGGTTTTGTCCTTCGCGCTGGTCTCCGCGATCAGCTCGCAGACCTTCAGGAAGTCCGCCTTCGGCGTGCCGCAGATGTTCTCGACAACGTCCGGCGTGTAGCGGGAAACGTGCTCTTTCAGCAGGTTCCATACGCAGCGCGGGTGTTGAAGAGTGGTGTCGCGCTTCGCAAAGCCGTTTTCGTCCAGCTCGTAGTTCCAGCTGGTTTTGTCGTATTTGCGTTTTTCGGCGTCATAACCGCTGAACAGGCCATCTTCGAAGTGGTAATCCTCACGCACGATCAGGCTGGCATTGGTATAGGCTTCGGTATACTCGCGGTTATATTTTTCGTTGGTCATCAGGTACAGCAGTACGCCTGACAGGAAAGTGATGTCAGTACCTGAACGAATAGGGGTGTAGAAATCCGCCACTGACGCTGTACGCGTAAAGCGGGGATCGATCACAATCAGTTTCGCACCGTTGTGGATTTTGGCTTCCATCGCCCAGCGGAACCCGACAGGGTGCGCTTCAGCGGCGTTACCGCCCATCACCACAATGAGGTTGGCGTTCTTGATGTCGACCCAGTGGTTGGTCATCGCACCGCGACCAAATGTTGGAGCAAGACTTGCTACCGTTGGTCCGTGTCAGACACGCGCCTGGTTGTCGACCGCGAGCATACCGAGTGCGCGCGTGAATTTCTGGGTTAAATAGCCGGTTTCGTTGCTGGAGGCAGAAGCACACAGCATCCCGGTGGAGAGCCAGCGGTTGACCGTAACGCCGTCGGCGTTCTTCTCAATAAAGTTGGCATCGCGGTCTTCTTTAATATGTTTTGCGATGCGGTCAAACGCCTCTTCCCAGCTGATTTGCTGCCATTTATCGGAGCCAGGTGCGCGATATTCCGGGAATTTCAGACGGCTTTCGGAGTGGATAAAGTCCACCAGACCGGCCCCTTTCGGGCACAGCGCGCCGCGGTTGACCGGATGGTCCGGGTCGCCTTCGATATGGAAAATAGACGCTTTGGCGTTTTTCGCACCGTCGCCGAGGCTATACATCAACAGCCCACAGCCGACGGAGCAGTACGTACAGGTGTTACGGGTTTCGCGGGTGCGCAGCAGTTTGTACTGCCGCGTTTCCGCCAGCGCTACGCCGGGCGCAAAGCCCAGTGCCGCCGCCGTGGTGCCTGCCATACCGCCAGCGCAGATCTTAAAGAACTGCCTTCTGCTGACCTGCATGGGTCACTCCTTGTTCGACATTGCTTATATATGTAGTTTTAACTTCGCGGTTGAGAATTGACCGCAAAGGAGAAAAATTTGCGTTAATCCCTCATTTCTCCGAGGGATATCATCAGAATACCACAATGTCGGTATACCTGTTCCAACGGCGTTAATACAAAGTGAACGTATTATCACTGTGTTGATTATAAAGTGTGACACTGATCACACTATAAGCTCTGCATGTTAAAGGGGTGTAGCGGGGGCCGGGTTGCACCTCTTCTTAATGAGTAGGACAATGAGTGTCGAAAAGTTGATCCATACTATGCGTAAGGCCTGCGGTTTATGCTGCAATAGCAGGCCTACTTCCGTGGTTGTTCAGGAATACCGCTGTGTCTAAACAAAACCGTGCTACCCGCTCATCGCCACTGCCTGCAGGCATTGTGGAAATGTCGGTACGCAGACCGCCCCACATTACCCATGCCACACCCGATTTTCTGGCTGAAGAAGTGCCCGTTGCCCTCGTTTACAACGGTATTTCGCACGTGGTGATGATGGCCTCACCTAAAGATCTCGAACTGTTCGCCATCGGTTTTTCCCTTTCGGAAGGCATCATTGCGCACCCGCAGGAGATCTACGGCATGGACGTGGTTCAGGCGTGTAACGGTCTTGAAGTGCAAATCGAACTCTCCAGCCGCCGCTTTATGGGGCTGAAAGAGCGCCGCCGCGCGCTGGCCGGGCGTACCGGGTGCGGTGTCTGTGGTGTTGAGCAGCTTAATGATATTGGCAAGCCCGTTGCGCCACTGCCGTTTACCCAGACCTTCAATCTGGCGCATCTCGACCGTGCGCTGGAAAATCTCAACGATGTTCAGCCCATCGGCCAACTGAGCGGCTGCACGCACGCGGCGGCGTGGGTATTGCCGTCAGGAGATATTGCTGGAGGGCATGAGGACGTGGGCCGCCACGTCGCGCTCGACAAGCTATTAGGCCGTCGTGCGGGGGAAAGCAATCTCTGGCAGCAGGGCGCGGCGCTTGTTTCCAGCCGCGCCAGCTATGAGATGGTGCAGAAGTCCGCGATGTGCGGCGTGGAAATTCTGTTTGCGGTATCGGCGGCAACCACGCTGGCGGTGGAGGTGGCGGAGCGCTGCAATCTGACGCTGGTGGGGTTCTGCAAGCCGGGCAGGGCGACGATTTATACCCATCCGCAGCGGTTAATGGTTGATCAGTAATTTTGAACGATAATAGCAAATCCTTCCGCTTTTAGTTGTTCAGGATGAGGGCTAGTATTTATCTCATCAAGGCACGGTGCCTTATCTAAACAACTTAATGAAAGGGTTTATATCATGAAAAGCATCAAAACTTTTGTCGCTGTAATCGCTCTGGCTGCTTCTTTCGGTTCTTTCGCTGCACAGACAGTGACCGCCTCTGCTTCCACCATTGATAGCGCAGAAGCGAAAATCGCGGCTCAGGCTCAGGAAGCGGGCGCGTCATCCTACAAAATTACCCAGGCGTTCACCGGTAACCGCGTACACATGACCGCTGAACTGAACAAATAATTTCGCTATACCGTCGAAAGAGCGCCCCTGGGGCGCTTTTTTAGTTTATACCCGCCAGACGCAGCAGCGCAGTCACCACCGCCGCCGCGACGATCACCACAATTAACGGCATTTTTCGCCATGCCAGGAACACCGCGAACCCCACACCCAGCACGCGCGCCATACCCGCAAAATGTTCCCCTTCATAAAACGTGGTCGCCAGCGCGACGGAGAACAGCAAAACGGTAGCCGCATCGGAAAGCAGCGCCTGCGATCGTTCAGAGAGAGCCAGCCGGTTGCCCAGCTTTGCCCCGCCGAGACGCATCAGGTAGGTTCCGGCAGAAAGAATGGCGATGCCGAGAATAAAAAACGTCATGTTTCCCATTATTTTTTCCTCGCAGCGAGACCGAGTAACGAGAGCAGAACCGGTAAACCCACCGGGGCAAACGGCACGGCAGCCAGTGATAGCGCGGCACCGCTGCAGGCGCGGATCAGCGTGGTACGGTTTTTAAACGCGGGTACCACTAACGCCAGCAGGATCGCCGGAAACACCGCGTCCAGCCCGATGGTCTCCGGGTCCGGCAGCAGTTTACCGACCATGGCACCCAGCAGCGCCCCCACCGGCCAGATAATCGCCACGCCTAAACCGCACAGCCAGTAGGCCGCTTTACGCTGCTCGGGCGTTTTTTGCGACAGGCCAAACACCACGCTTTCATCGTTCATGATGTGACAGCCGAGATAGCTCAAACCCCGTTTGCCCACCAGTTCACGCACCGTCACGCCGAACGGCACATGGCGCGCGTTGACCAGCAAACCGGCGGCCGCTGCCGCCAGCGGGTTACCTCCGCTTGCCACAATGCCGATAAACATAAACTCGGATGCGCCCGCCAGCACCGTGAGGGAAAGCACAAACGGCACCCACAGCGGAAAACCGTAGGCCATCGCCAGGGAGCCGTAAGACATGCCGACCACGCCTACCGCGAGGCAGACCAAAATTATCGCTTTTATCGTGTCGCCTTTCAGGCAAGAGAGGGGATTCTTCATATCATTTTAGCCATATCGAACGTATTTCCATTATAATGAACGCATCAAAATCGTTTTACAAGATGAACGAATCGTTCGTTATAGAGAGAAAGAGGCCGTTTTTATGACGCAGCCAATCAGCGTGATCGCCAAAAGCCTGGTGCGGGAACGCCTGCGAACCGGGCTGTCACTGGCGGAAATTGCCCGCCGTGCCGGGATCGCCAAATCTACGCTTTCTCAGCTGGAGTCTGGCAACGGCAATCCTAGCCTGGAAACGCTCTGGTCGCTTTGCGTGGCGCTGGATATCCCGTTTGCCCGGTTACTGGAGCCGCAGCAGCCCGTCACGCAGGTGATCCGCCGCGGCGAGGGCACCAAGGTGGTTGCCGGGCAGGCCAATTACGAGGCGATTTTGCTGGCGGCGTGTCCGCCGGGGGCGCGTCGTGATATCTATCTGCTGCTGACGCAGCCGGGCGCAGACCGTATTTCCCAGCCGCATCCGCCGGGGTCGGTTGAGCATATTATCGTGACCCAGGGGCGGGCGATGGTCGGCCTGATCGACGCGGCGGAAGAACTCGGCCCGGGCGATTACATTTGCTACCCTGCCGATCAGCCGCATATCTTTAAGGCGCTGGAGCCAGACACCCACGCCCTTCTGGTGGCGGAACAAAATTAACGAAGATACGGAAAATCATGTCGCTCAAAGCCATTGCTAAAGAACTTGGGCTGTCCGTCACTACCGTCAGCCGCGCCCTCAACGGGTATGACGATGTTTCTGCTGAGACGCGCGCCCGCGTGGAGGCGGAGGCCCAGCGCCGTGGTTACCGACCTAATACGTTTGCGCGCCGCCTGAAGATGGGCAAAATCGATGCCGTCGGCCTCGTTTTTCCCGTGCATCCTGTTCCGCTCAATAACAGCGTTTTTATGGACATGGTCGGCGAAATTAGCCACGAACTGGCGCGACATGAGATCGACCTGCTGCTCATCGCCGACGATGATCTGGCGGATAAGCACAGCTATATGCGCATGGTGCAAAGCCGCCGCGTGGATGCGCTGATTGTGGCCCACACGCTGGATCACGATCCGCGACTTGAACAGTTACAGGCCGTCGGATTCCCTTTTCTGGCGCTTGGCCGCAGCCAGCTACCGCAGCCGTACGCGTGGTTCGACTTCGACAACTATGCTGGCACGTACCAGGCCACCCGCTGGCTGATTGAGAAAGGCCATCAGCGCATCGCCCTGCTGGGCGAAAGCAATAATCAGGCATTTATCACCCAGCGGCGACAGGGCTACCTGGACGCGCTGCGGGAAGCCGGGCTCTCCAGCGAATGGCTGCGCGCTATGCCCCCTTCGCGCCGCGTGGGTTATGCCACCACGAAAGAACTTCTCTCCCTGCCGCAGCCCCCCACGGCCATCATTACCGACTGCAACACCCACGGCGACGGCGCGGCGATGGCGCTGGCGGAACTGGGCCGCCTGACAGGCGAGAACGCCGTTGCGCTGGTGGTTTATGACGGACTTCCGCAGGACAGCATTGTTGATGCTGACGTGGCGGCAGTGATCCAGTCCACTCGTCAGGGCGTCGGGAAACAGATTGCCGATATGGTGCGTCAGCTGATTAACGGCGACGACGTCGAACGGCTCCAGGTGCTCTGGCAGCCCGAATTCTCCCCGGGCCAGACGGCCTAAACCGCGTAAATTTCCAAACCCGATCACAGATCCGAAACGTTTTGGTTTGTATCCGAAACGTTTCGGATCAACACTCAAGGCATCCCGACGACAGGAGATGTCTGATGCAAGATGCCATTTTACGACTCGAAAGCACCACGGTTGATGTGGTGATAAAAACCCAACCGTTCGCCGAAATTCTCTACTGGGGGCCGCACCTTCAGCACTTTTCGCCGCAGAATGTCGCTACGCTGGCGCGGCCGGTGGCAAACGGCAGGCTGGATGTGGACTCCCCGGTAACGCTGATGGCCGAGCTGGGGCACGGGCTGTTTGGCTCGCCCGGTATTGAGGGGCATCGCCAGGGGCTGGACGGTTCCCCGGTGTTTAAAACCACGCAGGTGCAGCAGGACGTAAACACCCTGACGATAACCGCCGAAGATGAATGCGCGGGACTGCGTCTGACCAGCGAGCTGATGCTGGAGGCCAGCGGTGTGCTGGTGGTGCGCCATGGGTTAACCAACCTGAAAGCGCTGGCGTGGCAGGTGGACCGATTCGCCGTCACGCTGCCGGTGGCCGAGCGCGCGCAGGAGGTTATGGCCTTTCACGGACGCTGGATCAGGGAATTTCAGCCGCACCGCGTCACGCTTGAACACGACAGCTTTGTCATTGAAAACCGTCGGGGTAAAACGTCCCACGAACATTTCCCGGCGCTGATCGCCGGTACGCCATCGTTCAGCGAAATGCAGGGCGACGTCTGGGGCGTGCATCTGGGCTGGAGCGGCAACCACCGCCTGCGCGCCGAAGCGAAAACCGATGGTCGCCGTTATATACAGGCCGAAGCGCTTTACCTGCCGGGTGAAATGGCGATTGAAGAGGGCGAAACGCTCTGGACGCCGCGCCTGTATGCCAGTTATTCCCCGCACGGGCTGAACGGCATGAGCCAGCAGTTCCACCGCTATCTGCGCGACAACATCATCCGCTTCCCGGAAAACAAACCGCGCCCGGTACACCTCAATACCTGGGAGGGGATCTACTTCAGCCACGACCCGGAGTACATCATGCGCATGGCCGACGAGGCCGCCGCGCTGGGCGTGGAGCGCTTTATCATTGACGACGGCTGGTTCAAAGGCCGCAACGACGACCATGCCGCGCTGGGCGACTGGTACCTGGATGAGAAAAAATACCCGAACGGCCTGACGCCGGTAATCAGTCACGTTAAACGACTCGGCATGGAATTTGGCATCTGGATCGAGCCGGAGATGATTAACCCGGATTCCGATCTGTATCGCGCGCATCCTGACTGGGTGCTGGCGCTGCCGGGCTATCCCCAGACGACCGGACGACACCAGCTGGTGCTCAATCTCAACATCCCGCAGGCCTTTGATTATCTCGTGGAGCGCATGAGCTGGCTGTTGGGTGAGCATGCGGTTGACTACGTGAAATGGGACATGAACCGCGAGCTGGTGCAGCCCGGGCACAACGGTAAAGCCGCCGCCGACGCGCAGACCCGCCAGTTTTACCGCCTGCTGGACGTGCTGGGCGAGCGTTTTCCGCACATTGAATTTGAATCCTGCTCCTCCGGCGGGGGGCGAATCGATTATGAAGTGCTGACCCGCAGCCACCGCTTCTGGGCGTCCGACAACAACGACGCGCTGGAGCGCAACACGATCCAGCGCGGCATGAGCTATTTCTTCCCGCCGGAGGTGATGGGGGCGCATATCGGTCATCATAAATGTCACGCCACCTTCCGCCAGCACAGCATCGCTTTCCGTGGGCTGACGGCGCTGTTTGGGCATATGGGGCTGGAGCTGGATCCGCTCACCGTCGATGCGCAGGAGCGTGAGGGCTATCGCCATTATGCCGCACTGTATAAGCGGTGGCGCGAGGTGATTCATCGCGGTACCCAGTGGCGCGTGGACATGCCGGATGCCACCACGCTGGCGCAGGGTATAGTGAGCGAAGACAAAACGCAGGGGCTGTTTATGGTCAGCCAGCTCGCGATGCCGGATTACACCCTGATGATGCCGCTGCGCATGCCGGGGTTAGACGCCAGCGCGCAGTACCGCATCACGCTGCTGGATCACCCGAACATTCAGATCACGGGCGAGGGTGGGCACACCATGCGCAAGCTGCCGGCGTGGATGGAAGCCCCGCAAACGGCAAGCGGCGAATGGCTGATGCGGGCGGGTATTGCGCTGCCGATTCTGGATCCGGAAACCGCCATTCTGATTGGCGTAGAACGCGTGTAAAGGTGACGGGCCGGGCAACCGGCCCTCCGTTGAGGATAAAAATAATGAACACAACAACCTGTACCCACAAAGACAACCCCAATTTCTGGATCTTCGGGCTGTTCTTCTTTCTCTACTTCTTCATCATGGCCACCTGCTTTCCGTTCCTGCCGATCTGGCTGTCGGACATCATTGGCCTGAATAAAACCCATACCGGGATTGTCTTCTCCTGCATCTCGCTGTCGGCCATCGCGTTCCAGCCGGTGCTGGGCGTCATTTCGGACAAGCTGGGGCTGAAAAAACACCTGCTGTGGATAATTTCGGTGCTGCTGTTTCTGTTCGCACCGTTCTTCCTGTACGTCTTCGCGCCGCTGCTGAAAGCCAATATCTGGCTGGGCGCGCTGAGCGGCGGGCTGTATATCGGCTTTGTTTTTTCAGCCGGATCCGGGGCGATTGAGGCCTACATTGAACGCGTGAGCCGCAACAGCTTCTTTGAGTACGGCAAGGCGCGCATGTTTGGCTGCCTCGGCTGGGGGCTGTGCGCCTCAACGGGCGGCATCCTGTTCGGCATCGACCCGTCGTATGTTTTCTGGATGGGATCGGCGGCGGCGCTTTTGCTGATGCTGCTGTTGGTGGTCGCGAAACCGAAGCCCAACCAGACGGCGCAGGTGATGAACGCCCTGGGCGCGAACCAGCCGCAGATCACCGCTAAAACCGTGTTCAACCTGTTCCGCCAGCGCAGAATGTGGATGTTCATTCTGTACGTGATTGGCGTGGCCTGCGTATATGACGTTTTCGACCAGCAGTTTGCCACCTTCTTTAAAACCTTCTTCGCCACGCCGCAGGAAGGGACCCGCGCCTTTGGTTTTGCCACCACGGCGGGGGAGATTTGTAACGCCATCATCATGTTCTGCTCGCCGTGGATCATTAACCGCATCGGCGCGAAGAACACGCTGCTGATCGCCGGGGTGATTATGGCGACGCGCATTATCGGCTCGTCGTTTGCCACCACCGCCGTGGAGGTCATCGCCCTGAAGATGTTGCACGCGCTGGAGGTCCCGTTCCTGCTGGTGGGGGCATTCAAATACATTACCGGAGTGTTTGATACGCGCCTGTCGGCCACCATCTACCTGATTGGTTTTCAGTTTGCCAAACAGTCGGCAGCGATTTTCCTCTCCGCCTTTGCCGGAAATATGTATGACCGGATCGGCTTTCAGGAGACGTATCTGATGCTGGGCTGTTTCGTGCTGGCGATTACGGTGGTATCGGCGTTTACGCTGAGCAGCAGGCGGGAGATTGCTGCCACCACAGGGGCGGCAGCGTTAACGCATCACTCCAGGTAAAACACCTCTTTCAGCCCGGCGCTCACCGGGCTGTTATCCGGGTTCGACGGCATGACGTCAGCCATATATTTCCACCAGCGCTGGCACACGTCGGTATTCGCCACCGCGTTCCAGCGCTCCTCCGACTCAATCTCCACCGTCGCAAACAGCAGGTTGCGTGCTTTATCGAGGTAAATGGCATAGTGGTGTGCGCCGTGGTATTTCAACACCGCTTCCAGTTCGGGCCAGATCGGATTGTGGCGACGCGCGTACTCCTCGTGCGCGTCCGGGTTTATCTGCATCACAAACGCTTTGCGGATCATAATGCCTCCAGGTATAGCTCGCGGACCTCGTCGCGGCTGGCGGTGCGTGGGTTACACGGCGCACACGGATCGGCGAGGGCTTTATCCAGCCAGCCTTCGATATCGGCTTTGGTGACGCCGAGCTGGCTGAAGCCTGACGGAATGCCGACGCGGGCGCTCAGGTCGCGAATCGCCTGAATGGCGGACATGCTGGCGGCTTCATCGCTCATCCCGCGGGTATCGACGCCCATTGCCTGCGCCACACGGGCAAAACGCGCGACCGCGTTCGGGCGGTTAAAGTTTTCGATGATCGGCAGCAGGATGGCGTTGCACACGCCATGCGGCAGGTTGTGCGTTGCGCCCGGCTGGTGCGCCAGAGCATGTACCAGCCCCAGCCCGGCGCTGTTAAACGCCATACCTGCCAGGTACTGACCAAACGCCATCTGCTCGCGCGCTTCCAGATTATGACCGTCGTCGACCGCTTTCGGCAGCCAGAGGTTAATCAGGCGAATCGCTTCCAGCGCGTTGGCATCGGTCAGCGGATGCGCGCCAACGGACACGTAGGCTTCAATGGCGTGGGTTAATGCGTCCATGCCGGTTGCGGCGGTCACGGAGGCCGGAATATCAAGCATCACGCTGGCATCGTCCACGGCAATATCCGGGATGATGTTCGGGTCGATAATCACCTCTTTCACCTGACGCGCGGAGTCGATGATCACTGCGTTGCTGGTCATCTCTGCCGCGGTGCCTGCGGTAGTGTTAATCGCCACCAGCGGCACGCCTGCATTTTTCACCTTGCCGACGCCGGAGTAATCGGTAGACGGGCCTGGATTAGCAGTGAGGATTTTAATCGCCTTGGCGGTATCAATCGGGCTGCCGCCGCCAAAGGCGATGATGTAATCACACTCCGCGTCCCGGTAAGCCGCAAATCCTTTTTGCACCAGCGCTTCCGTCGGGTTCGGAAACACCTCATCGAACAGTTGATATGACATTTGATGGGCGTCCAGCGCGGTAAACAGGCTGTCGAGCAGGCCCAGTTTCACCAGTTGGCCGTCGGTGACAACCAGCGCTTTGCCCCACTGCCTGGTCGCTACCAGGTTGACCATATCGCCGATTGCACCCGCGCCATGCAGGCTAATTTTGGGAAGTGCCAACATAAAGCTCATGATAATTCTCCTTAACTATCGCCTGTGGCGTTACGCGTATAAATCCAGGGCCGACTGCATCGGGGTAACGCCAAAACGTTTGCCCAGCGCGATCAGCTCTTCCCGGGTGATGGTCTGCTTCATGCCGCCCATGGAGTAGACCTTCACCAGCACCTCCGCGGATTTCTCGGCGGTGTCGATCAGGCCAAAGGTTTCATCCAGAGTCGGACCGCTGCCGAAGACGCCGTGGAACGGCCACAGCACCAGGGCGTGCTTTTGCATATCCGTCGCGGTCGCCTGACCGATTTCGTCGGTACCCGGCACCATCCACGGCAGAATACCGACACCGTCCGGGAAGACCACCAGGCATTCGGTACTGCCTTCCCACAGCTTGCGGGTAAAGAAATCAGAATTATTTTCCAGCACGTAGGTCAGGGCGATCAGGTTAGTGGCGTGGCAGTGCATGATGACGCGGTCTTTGCCGTCAGTCGCCTTGATGCGTTCGCAGTGGGAGAGGAAGTGCGCCGGCAGTTCAGAGGTCGGCACCGCGTCGTCCGTAAGCCCCCACAGAATGTGGTAGCCCGCGCCGTCGCTGTCTACCCTCACGACGCCGAGATTGGCTTCCGGGTCCAGCTGAACGTTACGGAAGAACTTGCCGGAACCGGTAACGATAAACGGCGTGTTGGCGAGCAGCGGCATCGGCTGACTCAGGGCAATATAGCGTGGCTTCTGGTGAAAATCGGCGGCGTACGGCTCGATGTCCGCATCGTCCAGGCGCAGCGTGAGGTTGCCGCCGTTGCGCTCGTCCCAGCCCTTCAGCCAGGCGTCGGAGGTGGCTTTGATCATGCCCTGGACGAACCAGGAGGTGGTGATGGTCTGCATACAGTGTTTCCTTTGAAAATGCCGGGTGGCGTTACGCTTACCCGGCCTGCTTTTACCTGTAGGCCCGGCATGCAATGCGCTGCCGGGCGATATTTTTTACTGACGAGCGGCGAGAACGTCCTTCTCATACGCCCGCACGTTGTCCAGCCACTGGCTGCCCGCCGGGGCGTCGTGACGCTGGCAGTACATCTCCCACACCGCCTGCCACGGCAGGGATTTCTGCTCTTCCAGCAGCGCCAGGCGCGCGGTGTAATCGCCGCTCTTTTCCAACTGTTTCAGCGCGGCGGTTGGCTCCAGCAGAGCGCGCAGCAGCGCTTTCTTCATGTTGCGGGTGCCGATAACCCACGCCGCGATGCGGTTGATGGAGGCGTCAAAGAAGTCGAGCCCGATGTGCACGCGGTCATACAGATCGTGGCGGATGATTTCGCTGGCAATCGCCTGGGTTTCGTCGTCCAGCAGGACCACGTGGTCGCTGTCCCAGCGCACCGGACGGCTGACGTGCAGCAGCAGGCGCGGCACGTAGAGCATGGCGGCGGAGATTTTGTCGGAGATGACTTCCGTTGGGTGGAAGTGGCCAGCATCCAGGCACAGCGCGGTCTGGCGGCTGGTGGCGTAACCCATGTAGAACTCGTTTGAGCCGACGGTGTAGCTCTCTGCGCCAATGCCGAACAGCTTGCTCTCCACCGCGTCGATATGGTGCGCCGGATCGAGCTTCTCGCTGATGGCTTCATCCAGAGCGGCCAGCAGGCGCTGGCGTGGCGCCAGTCGGTCTACGGTGATGTCCTTCATGCCATCCGGGATCCAGATATTCATCACCGACGGCGTGCCAAGCTGCTCGCCGAAATACGCCGAGACGCGGCGGCTGGCCTTCACGTGGTCGATCCAGAACTGTCGGATTTCGTCATTGGCGTGTGCAAGGGTAAACCCGTCCGCGCTCAGCGGGTGCGAGAAGCAGGACGGGTTAAAATCCAGTCCCAGCCGGTTGGCCTTTGCCCACTCCACCCAATTCTTAAAATGTTCTGGTTTGATTTCGTTACGCGCGACCGGCGCGTCGGATTCGAGATAAATCGCGTGCAGGTTCAGGCGTTTTGGCCCGGGGATCAGGCTCAGCGCCAGCTCCAGATCCGCACGCAGTTCGGTGGCGTTGCGCGCTTTGCCCGGGTAGTTACCCGTTGCCTGAATGCCACCCGTCAGGGAACCGCCCGGATTCTCGAAACCGGCGACGTCATCACCCTGCCAGCAGTGCATGGAGACGGGCAGACGGTCGAGCTGGCGCAGCGCCTCTTCGACATCCACGCCGACGGCGGCGAAACGCTGTTTAGCCAGGTCCCAGGCTTGTTCAAGTTGAGTGGTCATGCGCAAAGCTCCTTAGTCAGTCGTTTTTGCTGAAACTGCGCCCGGTAGCGGGCAATGTCATGGCAGGGATTGGGGGTGAAGGTGGTCAGGCTGTTATTCGCCGTCACCACCGAACGGAAATCGTCGACGTTTGATAGTTCGTCCAGCGTCATCAACTGAATGCCAATGTTGCCGAGCGTGGAAGCCTCTACGGGACCTGCCACCACGTTAATGCCGCAGGCATCGGCGCAGAGCTGGTTCAGCAGCTGGTTCTGGCAGCCGCCGCCCACGATGTGCAGCTGGCTGAACGGTTTACCGCGAAGGTCAGCCAGCTCGCTCAGGATGTCGGCATAGAGCAGGGCGAGGCTGTCAAAAATACAGCGCGCCAGCTCGGCGGGGCGGGAAGGTACCGGCTGCACCGCGTCAAAACAGGCGGCCTGGATCTCAGCGCTCATGTGCACCGGGTTAATAAAGCGGTCGTCGTTCGGGTTAATCAGGAAGGTGCAGGCCTTCAGCTTTTCGGTTTCCGCGATAAGCGCGGGCAGGTCGGTGACGTTCTGCTCTTTCAGCACCCGCTGGAGCAGCCACAGGCCCATGATGTTCTTCAGCACGCGGTAGCGTCCTTCGGCACCGCCTTCGTTGGTGATATTGGCGGCCAGCGCGGCGTCGCTGGTGTAAGGCGTTTTGCTCTCAAAACCCATCAGCGACCAGGTGCCGGAGGAGAGATAGGCCGCGTCTTTGCTGGCGAGCGGCGAGGCAATGACCGCGCTTGCGGTGTCGTGACTGGCGACGGCGACAACGGGAATTTCATTCCCCTGCGGGCAAATCCACTGGCCGATGACATTGCCCGGATGGGTTGGCGCGCCGAACCAGGACGGCGAGGCGCCCGTCCATGCCAGCAGGTGTTCATCCCAGTTATCGGTGTTGATATTGACCAGCTGCGTGGTGGTGGCGTTGGTGTATTCCCAGTTCATGTTGCCGGTCAGACGATAGCTTAAGTAGTCCGGGATCAGCAGCGCATGCTCCACCTTTTTAACCAGCTCTGGCTGTTGCTCCACCAGTGCGCGCAGCTGGTACAGCGTGTTAAACGGCAGAAACTGAATGCCGCTGCGACCATAGATGTTCTCTTTGCCAAGCTGCGCGATGGCGTGCGCCATCAGCCCATCGGTGCGGCTGTCGCGGTAGGAGACGGGCAGGCCAACGCGTTCGCCGTGACGGTCCAGCAGCACGTAATCCACGCCCCATGTATCAATGCCGATACTGTCGATGCGGATACCGTCTTCGCAGACGTTGTGAAGTCCGGTGCGGATCTCCGCTTCCAGCGCATCAATATCCCAGGTCACAAAACCGTCCTGTTTTTGCAGACAATTGGCGAAACGGTGCATTTCGCGAAGCGTAAGGGTGTGCTGGTCACAGTCCCAGGTGGCGAGCATTACACGGCCGCTGGATGCGCCTAAATCGACAGCCACACAATGGCGAAAAGTCATGGTCGGGTCCTTTCTTAAGTCATTAGCGATGAGTGTAAGAAAGGGAAGAAATAGCCACCTTCTCTCCACTGACAGCCCAAATCTCGCGCTGGCAAGAAAGCAAAGGTGAACGTGAGGGAGTTCACAGTTTCCAGTAATGACGGGGTTTGCAGGCAGTGTGACGCTGACCGCATTTCCCGATCTTTCCGCCTGTTTCTTGAAAAACCGGCAGCTTTTGCGCGGTTTACTGTCAAAAATTTAAGGTGAGCGTGGAGGGCCTTAATTACTATTTTGAGAACTTTTCTCATTGGTGGGGGCCGTTATGACCGTACTGCACAGCGTCGATTTTTTTCCTTCGGGGGCTTCTCCCGTCGCGATTGAGCCACGGCTTCCTCAGGCTGCGTTCCCCGAGCATCATCATGATTTTCATGAGATTGTGATTGTTGAGCACGGAACAGGCATCCACGTATTCAACGGTCAGCCGTATACCATCAGCGGCGGTACGGTGTGCTTCGTGCGCGACCACGACAGACACCTGTATGAACATACCGACAACCTGTGTCTGACCAACGTGCTTTATCGTTCCCCGGATGCGTTCCAGTTTCTCTCCGGGTTGAATCAGCTGTTGCCGCAGGAGAAGGAGGGCCACTACCCGTCGCACTGGCGGGTGAATCAATCCACGTTACAGCAGGTGCGTCAGCTGGTGAGCCAGATGGAGCAGAGCGAGGACGGGCAGGAGACGCACGCGATTGCCACCCGCGAGCTGCTGTTTATGCAGCTGCTGGTGCTGCTGCGCCGCAGCAGCCTGGTGGAAGGGATGGAAAATAATGACGCACGGCTGAACCAGCTTATGGCCTGGCTGGAAGATCATTTCGCTGAAGATGTCTGCTGGGAAACGCTGGCGGACGACTTTTCGCTCTCGTTGCGCACGCTGCATCGTCAGCTCAAGCAGCATACCGGGCTCACGCCGCAGCGTTACCTTAACCGTCTGCGCCTGATCAAAGCGCGTCACCTTTTACGGCATACCGACGAAAGCGTTACAGAAATTGCTTATCGCTGCGGTTTCGGCGACAGTAACCACTTTTCGACGCTATTTCGCCGGGAATTTAGCTGGTCGCCGCGCGATATTCGTCAGGGGAAAGACGCGTTGCTTCAGTAACGCGAGGGCAGTCACCGTTTTCTGGCCGCAAAAAAGCTAATAATGCCCGGTTATTCGCCGTAGAGGTTGTGGTGTGGCCGCTCAGTTGATTCTTCGCAAAGATGATTTTTTTGCCTCCGCGAGTCAGGCCGTCGCGGTGGCCGACCGTTACCCGCAAAATGTCTTTGCCGAGCACACCCATGAGTTCTGCGAGCTGGTGCTGGTGTGGCGCGGCAACGGCCTTCACGTCCTCAACGACCGGCCCTACCGCATCACGCGCGGGGATCTGTTTTACATTCGCGCCGAAGACAAACACGCCTACGCCTCGGTTAACGATCTGGTGTTGCAGAACGTCATCTACTGCCCTGACAGGCTTAAACTGAATGTCGACTGGGCGAGCAACATTCCGGGCATTCTGAATGCCGGAGGCGAACCGCACTGGCGCTTAAGCAGCAGCGGCATGGCTCAGGTGCGCCAGACGATTTCCCAACTGGAGCAGGAGAGCCAGAAGAGCGACCCGGTGGCAAACCAGATGTCGGAGCTGCTTTTCGCCCAGCTGGTGATGACCCTGAAGCGCCATCGTTACGCCACGGATAATCCCTCCGCCACCACGCAGGAAGCGCTGCTGGATAAGCTGATCGCCCGGCTTGCGGGCAGTCTGAACAAGAGTTTCGTACTGGAAAAATTCTGCGAGCAGGAGCAGTGCAGCGAGCGCGCGCTGCGCCAGCAGTTCCGCACCCAGACGGGAATGACGATAAACCATTACCTGCGCCAGCTGCGCATCTGCCACGCCCAGTATCTGTTACAGCATACGGAGCTGATGGTCAGTGAAGTGGCGATGCGCTGCGGCTTTGAGGACAGTAACTACTTTTCGGTGGTGTTTAACCGTGAGGTGGGGATGACGCCGGTTCAGTGGCGTCATCGCAGTCGAAAAGCAGCGTAATCAGTTCGCCATGCCGAGGCCGACGATATTGGCCGCAATGATAATCACCACGCAGCCCAGGCTCAGTACGCCAACCGGACGACGTCCGGCGTTGTTCCACTCCTTCAGCACCAGCCCAACCAGCCCACCGCACAGCACGTAGAAGCTCATGTGCAGCATCCAGCTTATGTAGTCGTACTGCGGCGGAATGCTGGCGTGGCCCCAGGCGTAGAAGAAGAATTGCAGATACCACATCAGGCCGCCGAGCGCGGAGAGCAGAACGTTGGTAAGGATCAGCGGTTTTGCCAGCGAGAAGTCGGCTTTTACCGACAGGTTCTTCACTTTTGCCAGACGGATAAAGCAGAAACCGAGGTTTACCAGCGCGCCGCCGCCCATGATCACCACGTAGCTTGGCAGGGCAACATACAGCGGGTCAACGCCCAGCGCCGCGGCGGCGTCGTGCATCGGTTTGGCGGCGTTCATGGCGAACGACATGCCCGCCGAGAAGACCCCGCACATCACCGCCAGCAGCAGCCCTTTCTTCAGGTTGAACTCTTCGGCCCTGATGCCCATCTTGCGTTCTTTTAGCTGGCCTGCGCGGGTGACGATCCCCACGCCGATCACCGCCACCAGCACGCCCAGCAGCGTCATCCGGCCGCCCTGGGTGTTGATCAGCACGTCGAAATGGCCGTTAAGGATTGGCGTCATCAGCGTGCCCACTATCAGCGTAATGCCAATCGCGATGCCGATACCCATCGACATCCCGAGGTAGCGCATGGTCAGGCCGTAGTTGATGTTGCCGATGCCCCACATCGCGCCGAACAGGAATACCGGCAGCAGGGTGGAGGCGTTGAAGGAGGAGAAGTAGCCCCAGAAATCGGGCAGCAGCATGGCGCTGATTGTCCACGGCAAAATCAGCCAGGACACGGTACCGCCAACGGACCACATGGTTTCCCACGACCAGCCTTTCACCTTTTTGAACGGGGCATAGAAACAGGCTGCACTGGCTGCGCCTATTAAATGCCAGAAGATACCCATCGTAATCGCATGATTCATTTTTACGTCCTCATCGTTTTTATAGCCGGAGGCTTCCCCCCGACTTGATGAGTGTAAAAATTAGGCTGTTCAGGAACCTTCAGAAGGTTGCCGCACTTTTGTTTTGAATGGCAATCAGCACGTTAAGCGCGTGAGCAGACTCACAATTCTTTTATTTCTCAAAAACCGAATAACCATATAAAAACTACGGCATTGATAATCATTTTCAATATCATTTAATTAACTATAATGAACCAACTGCTTACGCGGCATTAACAGCTGTGCCGCCCGACAATAATGGAGAGGATTATGAGTTATACACTGCCATCCCTGCCGTATGCCTACGACGCACTGGAACCGCATTTCGACAAGCAGACGATGGAAATCCATCACACTAAACACCACCAGACCTACGTGAACAACGCGAACGCGGCGCTGGAAAGCCTGCCAGAGTACGCTAATCTGCCTGTTGAAGAGCTGATCACCAAGCTGGACCAGCTGCCAGCAGACAAGAAAACCGTACTGCGTAACAACGCGGGCGGTCACGCTAACCACAGCCTGTTCTGGAAAGGCCTGAAAACCGGCACCACCCTGCAGGGCGACCTGAAAGCGGCTATCGAGCGCGACTTCGGTTCCGTAGACAACTTCAAAGCGGAATTCGAAAAAGCCGCTGCAACCCGCTTCGGCTCTGGCTGGGCGTGGCTGGTTCTGAAAGGCGACAAGCTGGCAGTGGTTTCTACTGCTAACCAGGACTCCCCGCTGATGGGTGAAGCGATCTCTGGCGCATCCGGTTTCCCAATCCTGGGTCTGGACGTGTGGGAACACGCTTACTACCTGAAGTTCCAGAACCGTCGCCCTGACTACATCAAAGCGTTCTGGGATGTCGTGAACTGGGACGAAGCAGCAGCGCGTTTCGCCGCTAAAAAATAAGGTTGCATTGACGCCTGTGAGAAGCGAGTCTGATGACTCGCTTTTTTTGTATCTGCGTAATGGAGGCAGCGATGCATTACCCGGTGAACGTGTTTACAGGCAAGGTAAGGGAGTACGACGGCAGCCGCCCGAGCGCCATCGCCAAAGTGCAGGTTGACGGTGAGCTGTCGCTGACCGAGCTCGGGCTTGTGGGCGACCAGCAGGCCGAAAAGAAAATCCACGGCGGGCCCGATCGCGCGCTGTGCCACTATCCGCGCGAGCACTATCAGCACTGGAAAACCGAATTTCCTGAGCAGGCGGACCTCTTCGTCGCGCCCGCGTTTGGCGAAAATCTCTCAACGGAAGGGCTGACGGAAAAGAACGTCTTTATTGGCGATATTTACCGCTGGGGCGATGCCCTGATTCAGGTGACGCAGCCACGCTCGCCGTGCTTCAAGCTCAACTACCATTTCGGGATTCAGGATATGTCGGCCCAGCTGCAAAACGCGGGTAAAACCGGCTGGCTGTACCGCGTGGTACTTGCAGGACAAGTATCTGCGGATGCCCCGCTTGAGCTCGCGTCGCGTTTGAGCGACGTGTCCGTTTACGACGCCTGCGCGATTGCCTGGCATATGCCTTTTGACGATGAACAGTATCATCGCCTGCTGTCGGCGGCGGGGTTGTCTACCAGTTGGACGAGAACGATGCAGAAGCGGCGTTTAAGCGGGAAGATCGAGAGTAGTTCGCGGAGATTGTGGGGGAAATAGGTTCCGTTGAAAGTAGGCCGGGTAAGGCGAAGCCGCCACCCGGCACATACCGTTACGAACGCTTATACAGCGGTAGCCACAGCGTTAACCGCAGCCCGCCCAGCGGGCTGTCGTCGGCTTTCACCCAGCCGCGGTGCTGCTGCATGGCGGTTTCTACAATCGCCAGCCCCAGCCCCGTACCGCCGGACTCACGGTCGCGCGCTTCGTCGGTGCGGTAGAACGGACGGAAAATCTGCTCGCGATCTTCCGGGCTGACGCCAGGACCGTCGTCATCAACAATGACGGTGATCCCGTCTTTATCCACCGAGAACGCCACTTCAATCTTCGTGTGCGAGTAGCGCAGGGCGTTACGCACGATATTCTCCAGCGCGCTTTCCAGCGCGTTGGGGTTACCGTACAGCGGCCACGGGCCCGGCGGGAAGTTGACGGTGAACGATTTACCCATCTGCTCCGCTTCGAACGCCGCGTTGTCCAGCACCTCGTGCCACAGGTGATTGGCTTTCACCGTTTCGCTCACCAGCGCGTTTTTCTGCTGGTTGCGCGACATCACCAGCAGATCGTTAATCATGCTGTCCAGACGGTGCGCTTCCGTTTCAATACGTTCCAGCTCTTTGCTCTCCCCGCTGCGGCGACGCAGCAGGGCGGTGCCCAGCTGTAAGCGCGTGAGCGGGGTGCGCAGTTCGTGCGAGATGTCCGACAGCAGGCGTTGCTGGGCCGTCATCATCCGATCAAGCGCGCTGACCATCTGGTTAAAACTGGTGCCGGCGGCCAGGAACTCCTGCGGCCCGGATTCCAGCTCCGGATGCTGCCTGAGGTTGCCTTGTGCCACTTCGTCCGCCGCATTTTTCAGCTTACGCGCCGGTTTCGCCAGGCTCCACGCCAGCCATAACAGCAGCGGGGAACTGACCAGCATCGTGACGATCAGCAGCAGAAGCGGACGGTCAAACAGCAGGTTGATGAAGTCGGACTGGGAACTGCTCGCAGGGCGAATCAGGTAGAGCTGGTAGTTATCTTCCCCATCCCGTACCGAGAAAGGGCCGACCATCTCTACCCGACCATATTTCTTTTTCTGTGGGTGATCGGCGTTATCCGCCTGGCCAATAAAGTTGCGGATAATCTGCATTTCATTGCGATCGGCGCCAATCACGCGGCCTTCGCTGGTAACCAGCAAAAGACGTTGTCCTGGCGGCGCCCACTTGTCGATAGCGCGAAACAGCCTGCGCCACCACATTAAATCGTTCGGCGGATCGTTTGCCAGCTCCGCTTCCACGTGCTGCTCGATCATCACGCCCTGACGTTGCTCGCTGTCGAGAAGCTCCGTCATCTGGCGTGAGTCGAGTTTTGGCAACATCAAAACGAGCATTAAAACCAGTGCCAGCGTCAGCCAGAAGATGGCGAAGATGCGGGCGGTTAAGCTGCCTATCATGAAGCAGAAACCATCAGATAACCGCGACCACGCAGGGTTTTAAACCATGGGTGACCGTCTTTACGCTCCGGCAGCTTGCGGCGCAGGTTTGAGATGTGCATGTCGATGGCGCGGTCAAACGGCGTGAGGCGTTTGCCCAGCACTTCCTGGCTTAAATGTTCACGCGATACCACCTGGCCAAGATGTTGCGCCAGTAGATACAGCAGGGTGAACTCGGTGCCAGTAAGCTCGAGCGTCTGGCCGTCGAAGCTTGCTTCCTGACGTCCCGGGTTCAGGCTCAGGGAGTCCACTTCCAGCGTTGGCGAGCTGTTGTCGGTATTCTGCTGCTGCTCGCTCCAGTGGGAACGGCGCAGGATCGCGCGAATACGGGCCACCAGTTCACGGTCGTTGAACGGCTTCGGTAAATAGTCATCCGCACCCAGCTCAAGGCCGAGAACGCGGTCAAGCTCGCTGCCGCGGGCGGTCAGCATGATAACGGGGGTCTGGTGTGTCTGGCGAAGCTCTTTCAGCGTATCAATACCGTTTTTCTTTGGCATCATTACGTCGAGCAAAAGTAGATCGATGCTGTCGTCAAGGAGACTCAGCGCCTGCTCGCCATCATGGGCAACCAGGACGTTGAAACCTTCCATGTCGAGCAACTCCTTTAAAAGGGATGTGAGCTCTCGGTCATCGTCAACTAACAGGATTTTATTCATTGTTTAAATACCTCCGAGGCAGAAATTACGACATCAAGGCTATCTAATCCATGACTTTACGTTGTTTTACACCCCCTGACGCATGTTTGCAGCCTGAATCGTAGACTGTCTCTCGTTGAATCGCGACACGAAAGATTTTGGGAGCAAGTGATGCGCAAAGTTACCGCTGCCGTCATGGCCTCAACGCTGGCGTTCAGTGCGTTTAGCCAGGCTGCTGTAGCTATCATCGGCGATAACGGTTCCTCGCAAGAGGGCGCAACGCAGCACAGCAGCCAAAGCCATATGTTTGACGGCATAAGTTTAACCGAACATCAGCGTCAACAGATGCGAGATCTGATGCAGAGGGCACGACACGACCAGCCCCCTGTTAATGTTAGCGAAATGGAGACAATGCATCGCCTTGTCACCGCAGAAAATTTTGACGAAAGCGCTGTTCGCGCTCAGGCCGAAAAAATGGCACAGGAACAGGTTGCCCGCCAGGTAGAAATGGCGAAGGTCCGCAACCAGATGTTCCACCTGCTAACGCCCGAGCAGCAAGCGGTTTTGAATGCCAAACATCAGCAGCGTATGGACCAGCTGCGTGAGGTTGCACGGATGCAGCGAAGCTCAGAAGCGACGTTTTTCAGTAGCAATAGCAGTACCCGTAGTAACCAGTAAACCCTGTTTTCCTTGCCATAGACACCATCCCTGTCTTCCCCCACATGATGTGGGGGTTTTTTTTGCCCCGCATTCTGATTTGTTAACCGTTTATTCATCCTTTGCCTCCCCATGCTTCCGTTATACTAGCGGCATGACATGACAGGAGCGTTTATGAATCAATCCTATGGAAGGCTGGTAAGCCGGGCCGCCATTGCGGCGACCGTCATGGCCTCTGGCCTGCTGCTGATCAAAATCTTTGCCTGGTGGTATACCGGCTCGGTCAGTATTCTGGCGGCGCTGGTGGATTCACTGGTCGATATCGCCGCCTCGCTGACCAACCTCCTGGTGGTGCGCTACTCGCTGCAGCCGGCGGATGAAGAGCACACGTTTGGGCACGGCAAGGCGGAATCGCTCGCGGCGCTGGCGCAAAGTATGTTCATTTCTGGCTCTGCACTGTTCCTGTTTTTGACCGGTATCCAGCATCTGGTTTCACCTTCACCGATGAACAATCCCGGTGTCGGCGTGGTCGTCACGGTCATTGCACTTATAAGCACACTTGTTCTGGTAACGTTCCAGCGCTGGGTCGTTCGCAAAACGCAAAGTCAGGCCGTACGGGCGGATATGCTTCATTATCAATCTGATGTTATGATGAATGGGGCTATTCTTATTGCACTCGGTCTGGCCTGGTATGGCTGGCATCGGGCCGATGCGTTGTTTGCGTTAGGGATTGGTATCTATATTTTATATAGCGCCCTGCGGATGGGGTATGACGCGGTGCAATCACTGCTCGATCGCGCTCTTCCGGACTCAGAACGTAACGAAATTTTTTCTATCGTGACCTCCTGGCCCGGCGTCAGCGGTGCACACGATCTTCGAACGCGGCAGTCAGGGCCGACCCGCTTTATTCAGATTCATATTGAAATGGAAGACAACCTGCCACTGGTACAGGCTCACGTTATTGCTGAGCAGGTCGAGCAGGCGATTTTGCAGCGTTTTCCTGGTTCAGACGTCATCATTCACCAGGATCCCTGCTCGGTTGTACCCGGACATGTTGGGCTTTCGTAATTCGTTGTAAAAAAGTGAGCCAGGCCAGCATTTTGTGTATAAATTACCGCCATTTGGTCTGACCTGAATCAATTCAGCCAGAAGGGATTGATATACTATTTGCAGTATTCGTTGGTCGATAAGTTTCTTCCGGCAACAGATTTCAATTTTGCATTCCTAAGTTCAGAGGTAGTCATGATTAAGAAAATCGGTGTGTTGACAAGCGGCGGTGATGCGCCGGGCATGAACGCGGCAATTCGTGGGGTTGTCCGTGCAGCGCTGACGGAAGGTCTGGAAGTTTTTGGTATCTATGATGGTTACCTGGGTCTGTATGAAGACCGTATGGTTCAGCTCGACCGCTACAGCGTGTCTGACATGATCAACCGTGGCGGTACCTTCCTTGGGTCTGCGCGCTTCCCGGAATTCCGTGACGAACACATCCGTGAAGTGGCTATCGAGAACATGAAAAAACGTGGCCTGGACGCGCTGGTCGTTATCGGCGGTGACGGCTCGTACATGGGTGCAAAACGTCTGACCGAAATGGGCTTCCCGTGCATCGGCCTGCCGGGCACCATCGACAACGACATCAAAGGCACTGACTACACCATCGGTTACTTCACCGCGCTGGGTACCGTTGTGGAAGCCATTGACCGCCTGCGTGACACCTCTTCTTCTCACCAGCGTATCTCTATCGTTGAAGTGATGGGCCGTTACTGCGGCGACCTGACCCTGGCAGCGGCTATCGCCGGTGGTTGTGAGTTTGTGGTGGTTCCTGAAGTGGAATTCAGTCGCGAAGATCTGGTTGCTGAGATCAAAGCCGGTATCGCGAAAGGTAAGAAACACGCGATTGTGGCTATCACCGAGCACATCTGTGACGTTGACGAGCTGGCGAAGTACATCGAAACCGAAACCAAACGCGAAACCCGCGCGACCGTTCTGGGCCACATCCAGCGCGGCGGTTCCCCTGGCCCGTACGACCGTATTCTGGCGTCCCGTATGGGCGCGTACGCTATCGAGCTGCTGCTGCAGGGCCACGGTGGCCGCTGCGTCGGTATTCAGAACGAACAGCTGGTTCACCATGACATCATCGACGCGATTGAAAACATGAAGCGTCCGTTCAAAGGTGACTGGCTGGACTGCGCGAAAAAACTGTACTGATCCTTCGAGCCCTCTTCTTTCTGAAGAGGGCTTTTATTCCTCCACGTTATAGCCAATCTTTTTTTATTCTTTAATCATCGATTCGCTTTCTGGCACGCTGCATTCATCAAAACACTACACAAGAGAGCTGGGCGATGAATAAATGGGGCGTGGGGTTAACGTTATTGCTGGCATCGACCAGCGTGCTGGCAAAGGACATTCAACTTCTCAACGTGTCGTACGACCCGACGCGTGAGCTGTACGATCAATACAACAAAGCCTTCGCGGCGCACTGGAAGCAGGAAACCGGCGATAACGTGGTGGTTCGCCAGTCGCATGGTGGCTCTGGTAAGCAGGCGACATCTGTGATTAACGGTATTGAAGCCGACGTGGTTACCCTGGCGCTGGCCTATGATGTCGACGCTATCGCCGAGCGTGGCCGTATCGACAAAAACTGGATCAAACGCCTGCCGGACAACTCCGCGCCATACACCTCGACCATCGTCTTCCTGGTGCGTAAAGGCAACCCGAAACAGATTAAAGACTGGAACGACCTGATCAAACCGGGCGTTTCTGTGATTACCCCGAACCCGAAAAGCTCCGGCGGGGCACGCTGGAACTACCTGGCGGCCTGGGGCTACGCGCTGCACCACAACAACGGTGACCAGGCTAAAGCACAGGAGTTCGTCAAATCCCTGTACAAAAACGTTGAAGTGCTGGACTCCGGCGCGCGCGGTGCCACTAACACCTTCGTCGAGCGCGGAATTGGCGACGTACTTATTGCCTGGGAAAACGAAGCCCTGCTGGCGACCCACGAACTGGGTAAAGACAAGTTTGAGATCGTGACTCCGAGCGAATCCATCCTCGCCGAGCCGACCGTTTCCGTGGTCGATAAGGTTGTTGATAAGAAAGGCACCAAAGCGGTGGCGGAAGCCTACCTGAAGTATCTCTACTCGCCGGAAGGCCAGGAAATCGCGGCGAAGAACTTCTATCGTCCACGCGATGCGGCTGTCGCGAAGAAATACGACAGCGAATTCCCGAAACTGAAGCTCTTCACCATTGATGATGTGTTCGGCGGCTGGACGAAAGCGCAGAAAGAGCACTTCTCTAATGGCGGCACCTTCGACCAGATTAGCCAGCGCTAACGGTTAGTAAACGACACGGCGACCCGGTGTGAGAAATCCACCGGGTTTTTTATTTGGTCATCATTTTGCGTTACTCTTTTGCCTCTATTGAAAACAGGGAACGCGTTGTGAAAAAAATTATCTTACTGATCCTGATTGTCATCGCCCTTGCCGCAGGCGGCGTGTACTGGATAAAAGCGGGTAATCCGAATGCGTTGCGCCATATCGTCCTCGACCAGTGTCTGCCTAATCAGCTGCAGCACCGTAACCCGGCACCCTGCGCGCAGGTGAAGCCTGATGCGGGCTATGTGGTATTTAAGGACCGCAACGGGCCGCTGCAGTATCTGCTGATGCCAACGTACCGCATCAACGGCACCGAAAGCCCGCTCCTGACCGAGCCTCATACGCCAAACTTCTTCTGGCTGGCGTGGCAGTCGCGCAGCTTTATGACCCTGAAGCGTGGCTCTGAAGTGCCGGACAGCGCTATTTCGCTGACGATTAACTCACCGGCTGGCCGCACGCAAAACCATTTCCATATCCATATCTCCTGCCTGCGCCCGGACGTGCGCGAGAAGCTCAACGCGGCGCAGGGAGACATCAGCACCCAGTGGCTACCGTTCCCGGGTGGGCTGGAAGGGCATGAGTACCTCGCACGCCGGGTGACGGAGAATGAACTGGTCCAGCGCAGTCCGTTTATGATGCTGGCGGAAGAGCTGCCGGAGGCGCGCGACCATATGGGACGCTTCGCGCTGGCGATGGCGCAGCAGTCGGATGGTTCGTTTGTTTTGCTGGCGACCGAGCGTAACCTGCTCATGCTTAACCGCGCGTCGGCAGAGGAATTGCAGGATCATCAATGCGCTATCCTGAAGTAACCCCACTATAAATCGCGTTTACTCAGGCTGCCTGTCACCGTAGACTTGCTGAAAAAATCTACAGGAGACAGGTATGTCGCTCTGGTTAACGCATCCTCTGCTGCTGCCCTCGCTGATCGTCGGCGTCACCATCGTGCTGTGGGCGACGTCGCTGTTGCCGGAATTTATCACCGCGCTGCTGTTTTTCACGGCGGCGATGACCGCCAGAATCGCTCCGCCGGAGGTGATTTTTGGCGGTTTTGCCTCGTCGGCTTTCTGGCTGGTCTTCAGCGGCTTTGTGCTCGGCGTGGCGATCCGTAAAACCGGCCTGGCGGACAGGGCCGCCCGGGCGCTGTCGGCAAAGCTCACTGACTCCTGGATGCTGATGGTGGCGAGCGTGGTATTGCTCAGCTACGCGCTGGCGTTTGTGATGCCGTCAAACATGGGGCGTATTGCGCTGCTGATGCCCATTGTCGCGGCGATGGCGAAACGCGCCGGTATCGCCGACGGCTCCCGCGCCTGGTTCGGCCTTGCGCTGGCAGTCGGCTTCGGTACCTTCCAGCTCTCAGCCACCATTCTGCCCGCCAACGTGCCTAACCTGGTCATGAGCGGCGCGGCGGAAGGCTCGTACGGCATTCACCTGAACTATGTCCCGTATCTGCTGCTGCACACGCCGGTGCTCGGTATTCTCAAAGGCTTGATTCTGATTGGCCTCATCTGCTGGCTGTTCCCCGGCAGCCCGAAACCGGCGAAGGATTTCACGCTGTCTGAACCGATGGGGCGTGACGAAAAACGACTCGCCTGGCTGCTGGTGGTGGTGCTGATGATGTGGGTGACGGAGAGCTGGCACGGCGTGGGGCCGGCGTGGACGGGGCTGGCGGCCTCGATTATCGTTATGCTGCCACGCATTGGTTTTATCACCGGCGAGGAGTTCTCGGCGGGGGTAAATATGCGCACCTGCATTTACGTTGCGGGTATTCTCGGGCTGGCGATCGTCGTGACGCAAACGGGTATCGGAGCGGCCGTAGGCGAGGCGCTGCTGCGCATAATGCCGCTGGATGCGGACAAACCATTCACCAGCTTCCTGGCGCTAACCGGAATTACTACGGCACTCAATTTCATTATGACTGCCAACGGCGTTCCGGCGCTTTACACCACGCTGGCGCAGAGCTTCTCGGACGCGACCGGTTTCCCGCTGCTGTCGGTAATCATGATTCAGGTACTGGGCTATTCCACGCCGCTGCTGCCGTATCAGGCGTCGCCGATTGTGGTGGCGATGGGGCTAGGAAAGGTGCCTGCAAGGGCGGGGATGGTGCTCTGCCTGGCGCTGGCGATTGCGACGTATCTGGTGCTGCTGCCGCTGGATTATCTGTGGTTTAGCGTGTTAGGGCGTTTGTAGCGGCGGGTAAGCGCAAGCGCCACCCGCCACAAAGGCCATTACGCCTGTTTAGCCGCTTCTGCCGCTTTAACGATCACCGCGAAAGCGTCCGCTTTCAGAGATGCACCGCCAACCAGCGCGCCATCGATATCTGGCTGGGTGAACAGCTCAGCAGCGTTGGAGGCGTTTACGGAGCCGCCGTACTGGATGATCACTTGCTCAGCCACTTTCGCGTCGGCTTTAGCAATGTGGTCACGGATGAATTTGTGAACTGCCTGAGCCTGCGCAGGGGTAGCAGATTTGCCGGTACCGATCGCCCAGACTGGCTCGTAAGCGATAACCGCGCCTTCGAACGCTGCCGCGCCCTGCGTTTTCAGCACGGCGTCGATCTGACGTGCACACACTTCTTCGGTTTTGCCCGCTTCGTTTTCCGCTTCGGTTTCACCGATGCACAGAACCGGGATCAGACCCTGCTCTTTCAGCACGGCAAATTTCTTCGCGATGAACTCGTCAGATTCTTTGTGGTAGGTGCGACGCTCGGAGTGGCCGATGATGATGTATTTCGCGCCGATATCTTTCAGCATTTCAGCGGAAGTTTCACCGGTGAACGCGCCAGACAGGTTAACGTCAACGTTCTGCGCGCCCAGCACGATGTGGCTGCCGTCAGCGGCACGTTTAGCCAGATCCAGGTACATATCCGGCGGAGCGATAGCAACCGCGCAGCCGGTCACGCCAGCCAGCTCTTTACGCAGGTTTGCAACCAGTTCGTTTACCATGTGGCGGCTGCCGTTCAGTTTCCAGTTACCCATCACTAAAGGATGTCGCATTTCAATTCTCCACGCTAAATAAGCGAATTAAGGAATATGGCCGCCCTGTCGGGCAGCATGGTCTGTGAATCAGTATAGAGATTTTCCCTCGAAAGGCTTTGCTTTTTATCATTAATTGGCCCCGCCAAGGGTGTCAGATAGCGCCAGCTTAATCGGTTCAACGGCGAAGGTCAGTCCTTTTTCGCCGTTATCCGCCACTACATAGCGAATCGCGCCTTCGGTTGTGGCGTAGTACCGCTTGTTTTTACCGGCGGTCAGCAGCTTTTGCAGCTTTTGCTGGCTCTGCTTTTTCGTCAGCGCAGGCGTAAACGCCTGCAGCACCGCGCTCATGTAATCAAGCGCCTTCGATTTAGCCGCTTTCTGCTCTGGCCCCTGAATCGGTAGCCAGGTGATTTGCATGCTTTTGATTTTTAACGTACCGCGCTCCAGCGCCGTGGAAGCATACAAATTCTCGTTAATCTTGCTCGCTGCACGGGTCAGTGTAGGGGTATCGCGCGAGCTATCAATGGCGCGAAACTCATCCAGCGGCAGCCCTGGGTTGGCCTGATTGAAAGCTTCGCGAAACTGGCTGATGGACTGATCGAAAGACGGTGCGCCCGCCAGCAAATACGGCGCAGTGGTGGGGGCCGCGGTGTTGGCGGCGTGCAGCGGAAAACCCGCGCCGAGCATCGCTAAACACAGGAAAAGAGAATGTGCCGAATTTTTCATCAACATTGCACCTGGCCGTAAGTGCTCATGATTAAAACGATATCTGGTCGGCTTGTCAAAAGGTCACAACTCCAGGGTAAAATGCGGGCTAAACGATAATAAGGAACCTTACATGACCATACAGCAGTGGCTGTTTTCATTCAAAGGGCGTATTGGACGCCGTGATTTCTGGGTCTGGATGGTGACGTGGGTCGTCGCCATGCTGCTTCTTTTTTTCGTTGCTTATAACGCCTGGCTGAGCACGCAAACGGCGGCATTTGCACTGGTCTGCCTGCTATGGCCGACGGCGGCCGTCGTGGTGAAACGCCTGCACGATCGCGGCCGCTCCGGCGCGTGGGCATTTTTGATCATACTGGCGTGGATGCTGGTGGCAGGGAACTGGGCGATGCTGCCTTCCATCCTGCCGTGGGTCGTGGGCAGGCTGCTGCCGTCGGTCATCTTCGTGATGATGATTGTCGATCTGGGCGCGTTTATCGGCACCCAGAGCGAAAATAAATACGGTAAAGATACCGTCGAGGTGAAATACCGCTGATCACCAGTAGTGTTCGGCGGTCATATGGCCCGGCCGGCGGCGAAGATGTTTCGTCATCTGCCGGGTATCCTTCAGAAGCTGCTGCGTGTCCCGGACCATCTGCGGGTTACCGCACAGCATGACGTGGCTGGTTTCGGCCGTCATCGGTAAACCCACCGCGTCTTCCAGTGCGCCGCTCTCAATTAACGCCGGTACGCGACCGGTAAGCGCTCCTGCTACGGTTTCGCGGCTGACTACCGTCTGAATCTTTAACTTTCCGCCGTACTGCTGTTCCAGCGCCTGCATCTGCGGGAGATAGCTTAAATCTGCGGCATAGCGCGCGGCGTGCACCAGCACGATGTTTTTGAAGCGCTCCAGATCCTTACCGTACTGCAAGATAGAGAGATACGGACCGATGGCCGTGCCGGTTGCCAGCATCCAGAGCGTGTCACAGTCAGGGATCTCTTCGAGCACAAAGAAGCCTGCCGCTTCGCTCACAATCTGCACATCGTCGCCGGGCTTAAGGGCGGCAAGGCGCGGGCTGAGCTTACCGTCAGGAACGGTGACGAGATAGAACTCGAGATCCGGGTTATCCGGCGCGTTAACGTAAGAGTAGGCGCGCTGCACGCGCTCGCCGTCGACATCCAGACCCAGCTTGGCAAATTGCCCGGCCTTAAACGGGTGAACGGGAGCATGCAGGGTGAGACTAAATAGCGCATCGGTCCAGAATTCTATCTTTGTGACTTTACCTGTTACCCAGTCCGCCATGATCTTCTCCTGTGCTGTTTCTCTGTTCTATCTTCCGTACTTGTGGGAAACATTTCCAGCCCCTTCGGGCCGGAAAGCTCTATCGATCAAACGGTTTTACAGAATGTGCGTCTGCACGTCCGGGTCTTTACGGTCGAGATAGTGAATGGACTGAATGCGTCGGATGGTGCGCGATTTACCGCGGATCAGCAGCGTTTCGGTGGTCGCCATGTTGCCCTTGCGGGTGATGCCGTCCAGCAGATCGCCTTTGGTGATGCCGGTTGCAGAGAAGACGACGTTATCGCTGCGCGCCATGTCGTTCAGCGCCAGTACTTTATTGGCTTCGATGCCCATCGCTGCGCAGCGCGCCAGCTCGTCCTCACCGATACGACGGTTTTCGTCGCTGTCGCCTTTCACCTCATGGCGCGGCAGAAGGCGCGCCTGCATATCGCCGTCCAGTGCGCGGATCACCGCCGCAGAGACCACGCCTTCCGGCGCGCCGCCGATGCCGTAAAGCACGTCCACTTCGCTGTCCGGCATGCAGGTCAGAATAGACGCGGCAACGTCGCCATCCGGAATGGCAAACACGCGCACGCCGAGTGCCTGCAGATAAGAGATGGTGGCGTCGTGGCGCGGTTTCGCCAGAATGGTCACGGTGAGTTCGTTGAGCGGTTTAGCCAGCGCCGCCGCGATATTGCGCAGGTTGGCGTCCAGCGGCAGGCTGAGATCGATTGCACCTTTCGCACCAGGGCCGACAATCAGCTTTTCCATGTACATGTCCGGCGCGTTGAGGAAGCAGCCTTTATCGCCCACGGCCAGCACCGCCAGGGCGTTGGCCTGGCCCATCGCCGTCATGCGCGTGCCTTCGATCGGGTCCACCGCGATATCCACCGCATCGCCTTTGCCGGTCCCGACCTTTTCACCGATGTAGAGCATCGGCGCTTCGTCGATTTCGCCTTCACCGATGACGATAGTGCCGTCGATGTTGACCTGGTTAAGCACAATGCGCATGGCGTGGACGGCCGCGCCGTCTGCGGTATTTTTGTCGCCACGACCCAGCCATTTATAGCCTGCAAGGGCGGCTGCTTCGGTGACGCGGGAAAACTCGATAGCAAGTTCACGTTTCATGAGGGACTCGTACAATCAAAAGGAATTGCACGAAGTTTATCACAGAGTGGGGAGGGGTGAGGGGACCGGTGCGGTCGATGCCCCTCACCCTAACCCTCTCCCACAGGGAGAGGGAATATAGGCTTACTCTTCGTGCTCTTCCCACGCAAGGGCGCGTTTCACCGCTTTCTTCCAGCCGCTGTAGCGGTAGTTGCGCTCGGTGGTTTCGATGCCAGGGCGGAATTCGCGTTCGATGACCGCTTTCTCCTGCAGCTCGTCCAGGTTTTGCCAGAAGCCTACCGCGAGACCCGCAAGATACGCCGCGCCCAGTGCCGTCACTTCACGTACTTCAGGGCGCTCAACGCGGGTGCCCAGAATGTCGGACTGGAACTGCATCAGGAAGTTGTTGGCCACCGCGCCGCCGTCTACGCGCAGGGCGTGCAGACGAATGCCGGAGTCTGCCTGCATCGCTTCCAGCACGTCACGCGTCTGGTAGGCGATGGATTCCAGGGTCGCACGAATGATGTGGTTTGAGTTCACACCACGCGTCAGGCCGAAAATTGCGCCGCGGGCATACGGGTCCCAGTACGGTGCGCCCAGACCGGTGAACGCTGGCACCACGTACACGCCGTTGGTGTCTTTCACTTTGGTCGCGAAGTACTCGGAGTCAAACGCATCGCTGATCAGCTTCATCTCGTCGCGCAGCCACTGAATAGATGCGCCCGCCATAAACACCGCACCTTCCAGGGCATAGTTCACCTCGCCGCGCGGGCCGCAGGCGATGGTGGTCAGCAGGCCGTTTTCTGATTTCACCGCTTTCTCGCCGGTGTTCATCAGCATAAAGCAGCCGGTGCCGTAGGTGTTCTTCGCCATCCCTTCCTTGACGCACAGCTGGCCGAACAGTGCCGCCTGCTGGTCACCGGCGATACCGGCGATAGGAATACGGGTGCCGCCTTTACCGCCGATGTTGGTCTGGCCGTAGACTTCAGACGACTTACGCACTTCAGGCAGCATCGCGCGCGGAATATCCAGCGCGTCCAGCATCTTGTCATCCCACTCCAGGGTGTTGATGTTAAACAGCATGGTGCGCGAGGCGTTAGTGTAGTCAGTAACGTGGACACGTCCCTGAGTCATCTTCCAGATAAGCCAGGTATCGACGGTACCGAACAGCAGCTCGCCGCGTTTTGCACGCTCGCGTGAACCTTCCACGTGGTCGAGGATCCACTTCACTTTGGTGCCGGAGAAGTACGGGTCAACCACCAGGCCGGTGGCGCTACGCACGTACTCTTCCATCCCGTCACGCTTAAGCTGTTCGCAGATCTCTGACGTACGGCGGCACTGCCAGACGATGGCGTTGTAAATCGGCTTACCGGTTTCGCGTTCCCACACCACGGTGGTTTCACGCTGGTTGGTGATACCAATCGCGGCGATCTCATCGGAACTGATGTCGGCTTTCGCCAGCACTTCTACTAGCGTGGAGCTTTGTGACGCCCAGATCTCCATCGGGTCGTGTTCTACCCAGCCTGGACGAGGATAAATTTGCTCAAATTCGCGCTGTGACACGCTGACGATATTCGCGTCATGATCCATTACGACAGCGCGGGAGCTGGTAGTGCCCTGGTCGAGCGCAACGATATATTTTTTTTCGGTCATGGTATGTGTCCCGTAGTCAGATTACAGCGAAGCTTTTTGTTGTGCGGTAGAAGTCGTTTCCTTCTCCTCTTCCACACAGGTGTCGCACGGTAAGTGGCGACCAATTAATTTGCGATAGCCAAATGCACCCAGTGCCGCCCCTACGACGGGTCCGAACAGCGGTACCAGGAAGTAAGGAATATCTTTGCCGCCGGTGAAAGCCACGTCGCCCCATCCTGCAAAGAAGGCGAAGGTTTTTGGACCCAGGTCACGCGCCGGGTTCATCGCAAACCCTGTTAACGGCCCCATGGACGCACCGATGACAGCGATCAGCAGGCCAATCAGCAATGGCGCCAGCGGGCCACGCGGAATGCCGTTACCATCATCGCCCAAAGCCATAATGACGCCCATCAGAATAGCGGTAATCACCATTTCAACTGCGAACGCCTGCACAAAATTGATATGCGGGTTAGGGTAGGTTGAGAAGATGCCTGCCAGATCCAGACTTTCGACGCTGCCGCGCACCATATGATGCGTCTGTTCGAAGTCGATGAAAAGATTGTAATAAAGCCCGTAAACTAACGCCGCTGCGCAAAACGCGCCGGCAAATTGAGAAATAATGAAGGGAACAACTTTGCGTCCGTCGAAGCACGCGAACAGCCACAGTGCGATAGTCACCGCCGGGTTAAGATGTGCGCCAGAGACCCCTGCAGTCAGGTAGATGGCCATCGCCACGCCCAGACCCCAGATGATACTGATTTCCCACTGACCAAAACTGGCACCCGCCACTTTCAGTGCAGCGACACAGCCCACTCCGAAGAATATCAACAACCCGGTACCAAGGAACTCGGCAATGCACTGGCCTTTTAAGGTTGATGTCTGACTCATAATCGGAATCCTGAAGAAATTGATGTTTATTGTTAGCGTGGCCGCCCGTGACAGCCACGATGCCCTGTAGACATAGTGTTAATTTATCGTTAACGAGCAAAAACGAGAAATATCGAAATTAAAATGTGTGGTCTGTGTCAATAAAATGAGCGTTTTCGCGCCATAAAGCGCGTTTTTGCATCAGTCGCGCACGGTGAGCTGAATCATTTTTTTAACGAATGGGTTAACAACTTAGAGGTATATGCCGCGAACGCACCAGGACGAGGCCGAAAAGTGTTGCAAACCGCGATCTGCGTGGCATGCCGCTGGACAGGGGCGACTGCGCTCCATACAATCGGAACATATGTTGTGCGCGTTTACGTTAAAGCGTCGCCTTGCAATTCAGGAGAGGTAGGATCATGTCTTTAGAAGTGTTTGAGAAACTGGAAGCGAAAGTACAGCAGGCGATTGACACCATCACGCTGCTGCAGATGGAAATTGAAGAGCTGAAAGAGAAGAACAACAGCCTGGCGCAGGAAGTTCAGAACGCTCAGCACGGCCGCGAAGAACTGGAGCGCGAAAACAACCAGCTGCGTGAACAGCAGAACGGCTGGCAGGATCGCCTGCAGGCGCTGCTGGGACGTATGGAAGAAGTCTGATTCCCACTGGGATGAACTGAACAGGCCGGGTAAGGCGACGCCGCCACCCGGCTTTTTTTATGGTTCTCGCTGACTGACATCCAACCATAAAAAAGGCCGCCCAAGGCGGCCTTAACGCTACTTGTCCTGCGCTGTCGTGGTAAACGCAACAAACCCGATCGGTTCATCACTTTTTACAACGAGTACGCTGGCGACAATGAACGCGATACATAAATAGCGTTTCATTATGCGGTCTCTGCGGCTAACCGCTCCACCGTTCACCACCGGTGATAAGTCGGTGGACACAAGCCTGGTTAAAGGCTGCTTTACGGTTGTGGTTACACCTTTCCCTGGACCGATGCCCATGTGCGAAATGGCGGAAAGGGACGCTGCATCATAATGAGCAATAGCAGCGTAGTTAAGGTTTTCATAGATAATTAGGAATTTATAAAGGGTCGATGAGGTTACCTGAGGTTTGAACCAGGGTAAGATAAAAATCCTGGTTAAAGGTTGCAAAACTTCCCAACGGACCGCGAATCCCGAGGGACAAAAAAACCGCCACATTGCTGTTGGCGGTTTTTTTATGGTTCACGCTTATGGTTTTATTACTCGATATCCAGCGGATCTTCAGAAAGGATAATGCCGGTATTATCGGCGTAGAGATGATCGCCTGAGAAGAAGGTCACGCCGCCGAAGTTAACGCGCACGTCGCTTTCGCCGATGCCGTCACCCGCAGCGCCTACCGGAATGGCCGCGATGGCCTGAATCCCGATATCCAAGTCTTCCAGATCGTCCACCTGACGCACGGAGCCGTACACCACGATGCCTTCCCACTCGTTCTGGACGGCAATGCCGGCCAGTTCAGCATCAATCAGTGCGCGACGCACGGACCCGCCGCCGTCGACCACCAGTACGCGGCCACGGCCGTTCTGTTCGAGCAGATCGTACAGCAACCCGTTGTCCTCGAAACATTTCACCGTGACGATTTGCCCGCCAAACGATGACCGCCCACCAAAGTTGGAGAACAGCGGTTCAACGACGTTGACATCTTCCTGGTAGATGTCACAAAGCTCGGAGGTATCGTATTTCATAGGTTTAACGCTCAGTTGCTGCGAATGTGTTCAGTATATCGTGCGAAATGCGTTGTTGGCAAAATCATCAATTGTTAATTGATATTTGTCAGCTAACTGAGCGTCTGGCTTAACACAATCCCAATGACGAACAACAGGTTAGTCAGCAGCGCGCCTTTTACCGTTCGCTCCAGCATTGGCGGCATGGCTGCCGGGCTGAGTTCACGCATAACAAAGCGGGCCTGCTTAACCAGCAGCGGCGCGGCAAGCACAAACAGCCAGCCCCACAGACTATGCAGGGAAATCAGGTTAAACAGCGCCAGGCAAACCAGCGCGCCAATAAGCAGGCAGGCATGATAGCGGCGCGCATTCACCGGCCCCAGACGCACCGCCAGCGTGTTCTTGCCGTTCTCACGATCGCTGTCGATATCGCGCAGATTATTGATATTGAGCACCGCCGTCGCCAGCAGGCCGCAGGCGGTCGCCGGGAGGAACAGGGCAGAGATCACCGTATGCGCCTGTAAGTACCAGCTCCCCATTACGCTCAGCCAGCCGAAGAACACCAGCACGGAGATATCCCCAAGGCCAATATAGCCGTAAGGGCGCGTGCCGACGGTGTAGGTGATGGCCGCGATAATGGCGAGCAGGCCCAGCACCAGGAAGCCAATGAAGTCGCTGGTAGTTTTCGAGGCGACCGTCACCAGCGCCAGGCCAGATAAGCAAATCAGCACCACGGTGATAATCAGCGCGCGCTTCATCTGTGCCTGGGTGATCACCCCTTTTTGCATCCCGCGCAGCGGCCCGATACGGTCAGGCTTGTCGCTGCCTTTTACCGCATCGCCATAATCGTTCGCGAGGTTAGAGAGGATTTGCAGCAGCCCGGCGGTAATGAGCGCCAGACCTGCCACCAGCGGATCGAAATGCCCTTGCCACCAGGCAAGCGCGGTGCCGACAATAATGGCGGCAAAAGCCAGAGGAAGCGTTTTAGGGCGCAGACTTTCGAGCCACGCCTGAGTACGGCTGATATCAGTCATAGTAATTTAGCCAATAAAAATGGGGGCCTTAGCCCCCATTAACAGTGATGAGAATGCAGTAACCGCGATTATAGGATAAAACGGCTCAGATCTTCATCTGCCACTAACGCATCCAGATGTTTGCTTACATAGTCTGCGTCGATGGTAATGGTTTGACCGTTGAGGTCGCTCGCGTCATATGAGATGTCTTCTACCAGGCGTTCCAGCACGGTGTGCAGACGACGCGCACCGATGTTCTCGGTGGTTTCGTTGACCTGCCATGCGGCCTGGGCGATACGCTTGATACCGTCTTCGGTGAACTCGAGGTTCACGCCTTCGGTCGCCATCAGCGCCTTGTACTGTACGGTAGCAGAGGCGTTTGGCTCCGTCAGGATGCGCTCGAAATCTTCGGTGGTCAGCGCCTGCAACTCAACGCGGATCGGCAGACGGCCCTGCAGTTCGGGGATCAGATCCGACGGGCTGGCTACCTGGAATGCACCGGAAGCGATAAACAGAATGTGGTCCGTTTTCACCATGCCGTGCTTGGTAGAGACGGTGCAGCCTTCAACCAGCGGCAGCAGATCGCGCTGTACGCCTTCGCGGGATACGTCCGGACCGGAGCTGTTGCCGCCGCGCTTACAAATTTTGTCGATTTCGTCGATAAACACGATACCGTGCTGCTCAACCGCGTCGATAGCGTCCTGCTTCAGCTCTTCCGGATTTACCAGCTTCGCCGCTTCTTCTTCAATCAGCAGCTTCATCGCGTCTTTGATTTTTAGCTTACGCGCTTTCTGCTTTTGGCCGCCCAGGTTCTGGAACATGGACTGCAGCTGGCTGGTCATTTCTTCCATGCCCGGAGGCGCCATGATTTCCACGCCCATCGGCGCGGCCGCGAGGTCGATCTCAATCTCTTTGTCGTCCAGCTGGCCTTCACGCAGTTTTTTGCGGAACGCCTGACGCGCGGCTGAAGGCTCAGCCTGCTGTTCAGCCTGGCCCCAGTTGTTTTTCGCCGGTGGGATCAGCACGTCGAGAATACGCTCTTCGGCCATCTCTTCCGCGCGGTAGCGGTTTTTCTCAATCGCCTGGACGCGAACCATCTTAATCGCAGAATCGGTCAGGTCGCGGATGATAGAGTCCACTTCTTTACCCACATAGCCCACTTCGGTGAACTTGGTGGCTTCAACTTTGATGAACGGCGCGTTCGCCAGCTTCGCCAGACGACGGGCGATTTCGGTTTTACCGACGCCGGTCGGGCCGATCATCAGAATGTTTTTCGGGGTGACTTCGTGACGCAGCTCTTCATCAAGCTGCATACGACGCCAGCGGTTACGCAGCGCGATAGCCACGGAGCGCTTGGCGTTATCCTGGCCGATAATGTGTTTGTTCAGTTCGCTGACAATTTCGCGTGGGGTCATTTCAGACATGGGAGATCCTTACGCTTTGGAGGTCAATTCTTCGATGGTGTGGTTGTGGTTGGTATAGATGCAGATATCACCTGCAATATCCAACGCCTTCACCGCGATATCACGCGCGTTCATGTCGGTATTTTCCAACAGCGCGCGGGCTGCAGCCTGGGCATAAGGGCCGCCAGAGCCGATGGCAATCAGGTCGTTTTCCGGCTGAATCACGTCACCGTTACCGGTGATGATAAGCGAAGCGGTTTCATCCGCGACCGCCAGCAGCGCTTCGAGCTTGCGCAGCATACGGTCGGTACGCCAGTCCTTTGCCAGCTCAACGGCAGCTTTCACCAGATGACCCTGGTGCATTTCCAGTTTGCGTTCAAACAGTTCAAACAGCGTGAAGGCATCCGCCGTGCCGCCTGCGAAACCGGCGATCACTTTGTCGTTGTAGAGACGACGGACTTTCTTCACGTTGCCTTTCATGACGGTATTACCCAGCGTGGCCTGGCCATCACCGGCAATTACCACCTGGCCGTTACGGCGTACACTTACTATTGTTGTCACGAGCAGACCCCCTGGTTACAGATTCGGGAAACAGAAGCCCTGAGCCTGTGCTCAGGGCTGAATTAAATGATAGATGGGGGGGATTTTGGGGGTTTCAACCCCCGGAGGCGAGTCGAATGCAGTTTGTGTGGCCAGCCACTTTCAAACGGGAAATGGTGCCGTCTGCGTTTTCTTTGCCTTTAACCGGGCCGATCACCACGCGGTTCCAGCCGTTATTGGTGGTAATGCGTGAGTCAAATCCTTCAAATGCCAGTTGAGCACGTACCGTTTCCGCCTGCTCGGCACCTTTAAACGAACCGCACTGCACCATCCAGCGGCGCTCGTCTTTTTTCTCTGCCGTCTGCTTCGGCGCTTCGGTCTCTTTGGTCACCGGCGCGGCCTGCTGCGTTTTCGGCTGCTGCGCGGTGGTATGCGCTGGCGTCTGGAGCAGATCCTGATACGGCTGCGCCGCTTGCTTTGGCGGCTGCGCTTTTGGCTGTTGAACAGGCTGCGACTGCACCGTACGCGTCTGCTGCTGCGGTTGCTGGTATGGCTGGGCCTTCGGCTGCTGTACCGGCTGAGTTTGCGTCCACTGCTGCTGTTGCTGCTGTTGAATTTGTGCCTGGCGCTGACGCTGCAGCTGCAACGTTTGCTGACGCTGCGCTGGCGTTTGTTCATTCCACGGCACTTCATTCAACTGCGTCGGCTGCTGGCGCATATCGGCCTGCATCTGTGCCAGCAGCTGGCGCTGCTCGTCCGTCAGCTGATCGGCATTCTTCACTTCGCCACCGGCTGAGGGCTCAGTAGGCGCACGCACGCCGGGCTGACGACTTTCCAGCTCTTTAATATAGCGCCAGCGCTCTTCAGGTTTCGGCGGCAGACCATTTCCCACCACTTTGTTGCCCTGAAGGGCCTCGGACTCTTCTTTTTTATGGTGCGTGATGAAGTACAGGCCGCCAATAAAGGCCACCAGCACGGCCGCAGCAATAGCGACCATTGCTGGCGAGACCGCAGGCAGATTACGCTGCTTGCTTTTTGAACTGCTCTTTTTGCGTCGCGAAGGTGCCGGCTGGCCGCGACGTACATAATCTCGTTGTGCCACTATCGTTTCGCTGTATTTATTCGTTCGTCAGCCCGCCATGTTACTTAAGCGGCGGGGCTTTGACCAGATAAGGGTGTCCGAAAGGCGTTTACTTTAAGTCAATGCCTGGGTAGAGCCGCGAATAATCAGCTCGCAGTCCAGCAAACGCGAGCCGCTGCTAACCGTTTGACCCTGCAGCTGATCCAGCAAAAGCAGCATCGCTTCGCGGCCAATCTGATAGCGCGGTTGAGAAACGGTGGAGAGCGGTGGATCGCAAAACTCTGAAAGTGAAATGTTATCGAATCCGATAATCGACAAATCTTTCGGCACGCGTAAGCCACGGCGCTTGGCGTGTGAAAGCGCACCCAGCGCCATCACGTCGCTGTGGCAGAACACCGCCGTTGGCGGTTCCGGCAGCGCCAGCAGTTTCTCCAGCGCCTGTCCGCCCGCTTCAAAGGTAAAATCACCGCGCGCAATATAGTGCGGATCGACAATCGCACCGGTACGGCGCAGCGCCTGAACATAGCCCTGCAGGCGGTAGTGGCACAGCGGCATCTCTTCCGGCCCGGCAATGCAGCCAATCCGCTTATGTCCCAACTCCTGGAGATAGTTTACGGCGTTGAACGCGGCGGTGAGGTTATCAATGTGGACCGTCGGCAGCTCAAGCTCAGGCGCAAATTCGTTGGCCATTACCATCGGCGGTAAATTGCGCTGCTCTTCGATGCTGGCATCAAACGGCAGGCGCGAGCCAAGCAGCAGCATGCCGTCAATCTGCTTGGTAATAATGAGGTCGATAAAGGTTTTTTCCTGCTGGTTCTGGTGAGCGCAGTCGCCAATCAGCACCAGATAGCCCTGCTCCGCCGCCGTCACTTCGATACCGCGAATGATCTCGCTGAAGAAGGGATCGCAGATATCCGGCACTATTACCAGGATGGTCCGCGATTCATTGCGCTTGACGTTCCGCCCCATCGCCTGCGGGAAATACCCCACTTCCAGCGCCGCCTGTTCAACCTTGTTACGGGTCGCCTGGGAGACTTTATCCGGGTTCATTAATGCGCGGGACACGGTTGCCGTTGAGACTTGTGCTTTCTCGGCAACGTCTTTCATGGTCGCCGTGGCAACCTCTTTCCTGGACTTCAACGTCTTCTCCTCGCCTGAACACCGAACTGCGGACATCACCATTTTTACAGATAGTTAATGGAATCGGTTACAGAATTTTCATAAAAAGTGTGAGGCGCGTTAAATTTTTCGATCCGTCTTCAGCCTTCGATGGGATCGACGTCCAGTACCCACTTCACTTTACGCGCTTCCGGCAGGGTATTGATGAGCGCCAGCGTGCCGCTGACGATGTGCTGCAGGCGAATACGCGAGGGGTGCTGAAGCAAAATTTGCCAGCGGAAACGTCCACCGCGTTTTGGTGCCAGCGCCGGCACCGGGCCCAGGATCCACAGCTGGTTATCCACCAGCGGGCTGGCCTGCAGGAGATTCCTCAGTTGTTGCAGGAAAAGCGGCGCCTGCTGGTTGTTATGATCCTCCGCGCGGATGATGACGTGGCTGGTCCACGGCGGCAGCTGCATGGTCTGGCGTTCGGCCAGCGCCTGCTCGGCAAAGGCGTCATAGCCTTTGTGCAGCAGAGTCTGTAGCAGCGGGTGCTCAGGGTGATGCGTTTGCAGTACCACCTCGCCCTGTTTCCCCGCGCGTCCGGCACGCCCGGCAACCTGGGTATAAAGCTGGGCGAAGCGCTCGGCGGAGCGGAAATCTGCCGAGAACAGCGCGCCGTCGACGTCCAGCAGGGCGACCAGCGTCACGTCCGGGAAGTGGTGCCCTTTGGCCAGCATCTGGGTACCAATCAGGATGCGCGCGCCGCCGCGATGCACTTCCGCCAGCTGCTGCTCCAGCGCCCCCTTGCGGCTGGTGGTGTCCCGGTCGATTCGGGAAATAGGCACGTCCGGGAAGAAAGGGTCAAGCGCCTGTTCCAGCTGTTCCGTTCCCAGCCCCACCGGCACGATATGCGTGGAACCACATGACGGGCACTGGCGAGGAACCGGACGCTGGCTGTCGCAGTGGTGGCAGCGCAAGTGTCGCTGGGCCTGATGGAAGGTGTAGTAGTGGTCGCAGCGCGGGCACTCGGCAATCCAGCCGCAGTCGTGGCACAGCAGGGCGGGGGCAAATCCGCGACGGTTGAGGAACAGAATGACCTGGTTCCCCGCCTGCAAATGCTGGCGCATGCGGGAAATCAAGGCGGGCGCTAAGCCGGCCTGCACCTGCTGGCCTTTGAGATCCAGTACGTGCTGAATGGCCGGGCGGGCATTCCCCGCGCGGCGCGTCAGGCGCAGCATGTGGTATTTACGCTGGCGCACGTTGTGCAGCGTTTCGAGCGCAGGCGTGGCGGATCCGAGAATAATAGGGATTTGCTCGCTGTGCGCACGGTAGACCGCCAGATCGCGGGCGTGATAGCGCCAGCCTTCCTGCTGTTTATAGGAGCTGTCGTGCTCTTCGTCGATGACGATGACACCGAGGTTTTTAAACGGCGTAAACAGCGACGAGCGGGTGCCGATCACAATCGCCGCTTCGCCGTTTTTCGCTTTCAGCCAGGCGCTGAGGCGCTCGCTGTCGTTCAGCCCGGAGTGCAGCACCTCAACGGGCGCGTTAAAGCGCTCGCGGAAGCGGGCGATGGTTTGCGGCGTCAGGCCGATTTCCGGCACCATCACCAGCGCCTGTTTGCCCTGCGCGAGCACGTTTTCCAGCACGCTCAGATAGACTTCGGTCTTGCCGGAGCCCGTCACGCCCGCCAGCAGCCAGGCGGAAAAGTGGTCCGAGGCGCTATGAATGGCGCCTACCGCGGTAGCCTGCTCGGTATTCAGGCGCAGGCGATCGCCCGAGACGGAGAAGCCGTCGCGCCAGTCGTGAAGGGCGGGCGCTTCGCTGGCCAGCTCGCTCAACCCTTTCTTTCTTAATGCCTGTAGCGCCGTTTCGCTGACCTCAAGCTCGTCGACCTGGTGCCGCCAGATTTTTCCCTGACGCAGCGCCGCCAGCGCCTGCTGCTGTTTCTGCGAACGCTTCAGGCTGTTGATGTCCACGGCCTGCCCCTGTTCGGTGGCAAACCAGTACCACATCGGGGCGTGGCTGGCGCTCTTGCCCTGGCGCAGCAGGATCGGCAGGGCGTGGAACAGAACGTCGCCAATCGGGTGATGATAATAATCTGCCGCCCACAGCAGCAGTCGCCAGGTGCTGGTGGAGTAAACCGGCTCGCTGTCCAGCACCTCAACCACCGATTTCAGTTCATTGAGGGGTAATTCGCTTTTATCGCTGACGGAGACGACGATCCCCACGCGCTGCTGTTTGCCAAACGGCACGGTCACGCGACAGCCCGCTTTGGCGCTCATGCTGTCGGGCAGCAGGTAGTCAAAGGTGCGGGGAAGCGGAACGGGCAGGGCAACGTGAGCGACGGGCATCGAATCTTCCTGACTTGAAAAGTGGCGCGTTAGTATACACATTAGTAAAAGCGGCGTGCGGATCAGTTTGCATACGTTGGTTAAATTCTGTATGATTCGCCGCCTTTGGTGTACTTTACGCCAAAGAACTTACATTCAACATCGCGTGGTGTCTGGCGTTAGGGCTGGAAGAGCGACGCGGCCTTAACTGAGGTTCTCCCATGAAAAAAGATATTCACCCGAAATACGAAATGATTACTGCAAACTGCTCTTGCGGTAACTCTATCCAGATCCGCTCTACCGTGGGTCACGATCTGAACCTGGACGTGTGCGGCAAATGCCACCCGTTCTACACTGGTAAGCAGCGTGATGTTGCAACCGGTGGCCGTGTTGACCGCTTCAACAAGCGTTTCAGCATCCCGGGCGCTAAATAAGTTTCCCGAAAAAAAGGCACCGCAAGGTGCCTTTTTTGTATCCGCTTCTCAGTATTCCCACGTCTCCGGGTCAATACCCAGTTCACGCATGATCACCTTCGCCTCTTCCGGGATTTCGTCGCTACGCTCTTTGCGCAGATCGTCATCGTTCGGCAACGGTTGGCCGGTAAACGCATGCAGGAACGCTTCGCACAGCAGTTCGCTGTTGGTCGCGTGACGCAGGTTGTTCACCTGACGACGCGTACGTTCATCGGTGAGGATCTTCAACACCTTCAGAGGAATGGAAACCGTAATTTTCTTTACTTGCTCACTCTTCTTACCGTGCTCAGCGTATGGGCTGATATATTCGCCGCTCCATTCAGCCATGAGATACCTTTAATCCTCTCAGTCATTAATCTAAAGGTGCAAACCGGTCACTGCCCGTTTTGAACCGTAATCTTGCGTAGTTTACCGTAGAGACGATACCGTGGCACGGATATTGCCGCTGCAGCGTGCACTAAAGCATATAATTTTAACGGCTATTTGCGCATTGCTCAATCTATACGCAAAGAAGTTTAGATGTCCAGATGTATTGACGTCCATACTTTCAATGTTTACTCTGGTGGCTGACTTTTCACCTCATTCGCCAGGAAGCCCTCACCATGACGCGTAAACAGGCCACGATCGCAGTGCGTAGCGGATTAAATGATGACGAGCAGTACGGCTGCGTTGTCCCGCCCATTCATCTTTCCAGCACCTACAATTTCACCGGATTTAATGAACCGCGCGCGCATGACTACTCGCGTCGCGGCAACCCTACGCGTGATGTAACCCAGCGCGCGCTGGCGGAACTGGAAGGCGGCGCGGGTGCGGTATTAACCAATACCGGTATGTCTGCCATTCACCTGGTGACCACGGTGTTCCTGAAGCCTGGCGATCTGCTGGTTGCGCCGCACGACTGTTACGGCGGCAGCTATCGTCTGTTTGACAGCCTGGCAAAGCGCGGCTGCTACCGCGTTCTGTTTGTCGATCAAAACGACGAACAGGCGCTGAAACAGGCGCTGGCAGAGAAGCCGAAGCTGGTTCTGGTGGAAAGTCCAAGCAACCCATTGTTGCGCGTTGTCGACATTGCGAAAATTTGTCAGCTCGCAAGGGATGCGGGAGCGATAAGTGTAGTGGATAATACCTTCCTCAGTCCGGCCCTTCAGAACCCGTTAGCACTGGGTGCGGATCTGGTATTGCATTCATGCACTAAATATCTGAACGGCCATTCTGACGTGGTGGCGGGCGTGGTGATTGCAAAAGATCCCGACGTTGTCACGGAACTGGCATGGTGGGCTAATAACATCGGCGTCACCGCGGGCGCGTTCGACAGCTACCTGCTGTTGCGCGGCATCCGCACGCTGTCGCCGCGCATGGACGTGGCGCAGCGTAATGCCCAGGCGATTGTCGATTTCCTGAAAACCCAGCCGCTGGTGAAGAAGCTTTATCACCCGTCGCTGCCGGAAAACCAGGGGCATGAAATTGCCGCGCGCCAGCAGAAGGGATTTGGCGCGATGTTAAGTTTTGAACTGGACGGTGACGAGCAAACGCTGCGTCGCTTCCTGAGCGGGCTGTCATTGTTTACGCTGGCGGAATCCTTAGGTGGGGTTGAAAGCTTGATCTCCCACGCCGCGACCATGACGCACGCAGGTATGGCACCGGAAGCACGTGCCGCCGCCGGGATTTCCGAGACGCTGCTGCGTATCTCGACCGGTATTGAAGATTCTGAAGATTTAATTGCCGATCTGGAAAATGGCTTCCGGGTCGCAGCCAAGGGGTAATCATGAGTGTGATAGCGCAGGCAGGGGCGAAGGGTCGTCAGCTGCACAAGTTTGGTGGTAGTAGTCTTGCTGATGTGAAATGTTATCTGCGCGTCGCAGGGATCATGACCGAATATTCACAGCCGGGTGACATGATGGTTGTCTCGGCGGCGGGCAGCACCACCAACCAGTTGATTAGCTGGCTGAAACTGAGCCAGACCGATCGCCTTTCTGCGCATCAGGTGCAACAGTCCTTACGTCGTTACCAGAGCGAGCTGATTGCCGGCCTGCTGCCTGCGGACGTGGCGGACGGGCTGATCAGCGCTTTCACGCATGACCTTGAGCGTCTGGCTGCCCTGCTGGACAGCGGGATTACCGACGCGGTGTATGCCGAAGTGGTGGGCCACGGTGAAGTGTGGTCCGCGCGCCTGATGGCCGCCGTACTGCAACACCTGGGCGTAGACGCGGCCTGGCTCGACGCACGTGATTTCCTGCGTGCGGAACGCGCCGCGCAGCCGCAGGTGGACGAAGGGTTGTCCTATCCGCTGCTGCAACAGCTGCTGGTGCAGCATCCGGGCAAACGTATTGTCGTCACCGGCTTTATCAGCCGCAGCAACGCCGGTGAAACCGTGCTGCTGGGCCGTAACGGCTCGGACTACTCGGCAACGCAGATCGGTGCCCTGGCGGGCGTGTCCCGCGTCACCATCTGGAGCGACGTGGCCGGTGTCTACAGCGCGGACCCGCGTAAAGTGAAAGATGCCTGCCTGCTTCCGCTGCTGCGTCTCGACGAAGCGAGCGAGCTGGCGCGTCTGGCGGCCCCGGTGCTGCACGCGCGCACGCTGCAGCCGGTTTCCGGCAGCGATATTGACCTGCAGCTGCGCTGTAGCTATACGCCGGATCAGGGGTCTACCCGCATTGAGCGCGTGCTGGCGTCCGGCACGGGCGCGCGCATTGTCACCAGCCACGACGACATCTGCCTGATTGAGTTCCAGGTGCCTGCGGGCCAGGACTTCAGGCTGGCGCATAAAGATATCGACACGATCCTGAAACGCGCCCAGGTGCGTCCGCTGGCCGTTGGCGTGCATAACGATCGTCAGCTGCTGCAGTTCTGCTATACCGCCGAAGTGGCGGACAGCGCGCTGAAAATTCTCGACGAAGCGGGCCTGCCGGGCGAGCTTCGCCTGCGTCAGGGGCTGGCGCTGGTGGCGATGGTCGGCGCGGGCGTCACCCGTAACCCGCTGCACTGCCACCGTTTCTGGCAGCAGCTGAAGGGCCAGCCGGTGGAGTTCACCTGGCAGTCGGAAGAGGGCATCAGCCTGGTCGCCGTGCTGCGTAAAGGCCCAACCGAAAGCCTGATTCAGGGTCTGCACACCTCGCTGTTCCGCGCGGAAAAACGCATCGGCCTGGTGCTGTTTGGTAAGGGTAACATCGGTTCCCGCTGGCTGGAGCTGTTCGCCCGCGAACAGGTCACGCTTTCGGCGCGTACCGGGTTTGAATTTATTCTTGCGGGCGTGGTGGATAGCCGCCGCAGCCTGCTGAACTACGAAGGGCTGGACGCCAGCCGGGCGCTTGCCTTCTTTAACGATGAAGCGGTTGAGCAGGATGAAGAGTCGCTGTTCCTGTGGATGCGCGCGCACCCGTATGACGATCTGGTGGTGCTGGACGTCACCGCCAGCGAACAGCTTGCCGATCAGTATCTGGATTTCGCCAGCCACGGTTTCCACGTCATCAGCGCCAACAAGCTGGCGGGGGCGAGCAGCACCGATAAATACCGTCAGATCCATGACGCGTTCGAAAAAACGGGCCGCCACTGGCTCTATAATGCCACCGTTGGCGCGGGCCTGCCGGTTAACCATACCGTGCGTGACCTGATTGAAAGCGGCGACAGCATTCTGGCGCTGAGCGGTATCTTCTCCGGTACGCTCTCCTGGCTGTTCCTGCAGTTTGACGGCACCGTACCGTTCACCGACCTGGTGGATCAGGCGTGGCAGCAGGGCTTAACCGAGCCCGATCCGCGCGTTGACCTCTCCGGTAAAGACGTGATGCGCAAACTGGTGATCCTGGCGCGTGAAGCCGGTTATGACATCGAGCCGGATTCCGTACGCGTCGAGTCGCTGGTGCCTGCAGGCTGCGAAGAAGGTTCTGTTGACCACTTCTTCGAAAACGGCGACGAGCTGAATGACCAGATGGTGCAGCGTCTGGAAGCGGCAAACGAGATGGGGCTGGTGCTGCGCTACGTGGCGCGTTTCGAGGCGAACGGTAAGGCGCGTGTGGGTGTCGAGGCGGTGCGTCCTGACCATCCGCTGGCGGCCCTGCTGCCGTGCGATAACGTCTTCGCCATTGAAAGCCGCTGGTACCGCGATAACCCGCTGGTGATCCGCGGCCCGGGCGCGGGGCGCGATGTCACCGCTGGGGCTATCCAGTCCGATATTAACCGTCTGGCTAAGCTGCTGTAAAAAGTGAATTTCCCTCTCCCTGTGGGAGAGGGTTAGGGTGAGGGCATCAGACCGCGCTCACCCTCATCATGAACTCCCTTCATCTTCCCTGAGCAAACCTCACCGTTATTGTGATTATTTCTGTTGACGTCACGCCGCTTTTCCGTCATTTTTACATCTGGACGTCTAAACGTATAGAAGTTCACAACACAACAGACAATGACACGCGAAAGATAGAGGTAAGGTATGAGCTTTTTTCACGCCAACCAGCGGGAAGCACTGAATCAGAGCCTGGCCGAAGTAAACGGCCAGATTAACGTCTCTTTTGAATTTTTCCCGCCGCGCACCAGTGAAATGGAGCAAACCCTGTGGAGCTCTATCGATCGCCTGAGCAGCCTGAAGCCGAAGTTTGTCTCCGTGACCTACGGCGCCAACTCCGGCGAGCGTGACCGTACGCACAGCATTATTAAAGGCATCAAAGATCGTACCGGTCTGGAAGCAGCGCCGCATCTGACCTGTATTGACGCCACCCGCGATGAGCTGCGCGCCATTGCCCAGGACTACTGGAACAACGGGATTCGCCATATCGTTGCCCTGCGTGGCGATCTGCCGCCGGGAAGCGGCAAGCCGGACATGTACGCTACCGATCTGGTCGCGCTGCTGAAAGACGTTGCTGATTTTGATATTTCCGTGGCCGCCTACCCTGAAGTCCACCCGGAAGCGAAAAGCGCCCAGGCGGATTTGCTTAACCTGAAGCGTAAGGTGGAGGCCGGTGCCAACCGCGCCATCACCCAGTTCTTCTTTGACGTGGAAAGCTATCTGCGCTTCCGCGACCGCTGCGTCTCGGCAGGTATCGACGTCGAAATTATCCCGGGCATTCTGCCAGTCTCTAACTTCAAACAGGCGAAGAAATTCGCCGATATGACCAACGTTCGCATTCCGCTGTGGATGTCCAAAATGTACGAAGGGCTGGACGATGATGCGGAAACCCGCAAGCTGGTGGGGGCCAATATTGCGATGGACATGGTGAAGATCTTAAGCCGCGAAGGGGTGAAAGACTTCCACTTCTACACGCTTAACCGCGCGGAGATGAGCTACGCCATTTGTCATACGCTGGGCGTTCGTCCGGCGTAATCAGCAAAAAGCCCTCATAAAGTGAGGGCTTTTTAATCATATAAAAAGTTAAAAGGTATTAACTATCGAATCTGTGGATTAATTCAACTATATCTTATTGCTAGTGGTGTATATCGTAACGGTATCACTGTAAAGGGAGCATAGCGATGAGCACGTCAGACGAGACCAATAACGCGGCATCCGCCGGCAAATGTCCGTTCCATCAGGGCGGCGTCGATCACAGCGCGGGCGCAGGTACCGGCAGCAAAGAGTGGTGGCCTAAACAACTCCGCATCGATCTTCTAAATCAACATTCCAACCGTTCGAACCCTCTGGGTGAAGACTTCGACTACCGCAAAGAATTCAGCAAGCTCGACTATTCCGCCCTCAAGGGCGATCTCAAAGCCCTGTTAACCGATTCTCAACCGTGGTGGCCTGCCGACTGGGGCAGCTACGCGGGTCTGTTTATTCGCATGGCCTGGCACGGTGCCGGTACTTACCGCTCCGTTGACGGACGCGGCGGCGCCGGACGCGGCCAACAGCGCTTTGCGCCGCTGAACTCCTGGCCTGATAACGTCAGCCTGGATAAAGCGCGCCGCCTGCTGTGGCCAATCAAGCAAAAATACGGACAAAAAATCTCCTGGGCCGACCTGTTTATTCTCGCGGGTAACGTGGCGCTGGAGAACTCCGGCTTCCGCACCTTTGGTTTTGGCGCCGGTCGTGAAGACGTCTGGGAACCGGATCTGGACGTGAACTGGGGTGATGAAAAAGCCTGGCTGACCCACCGTGACCCGGAAGCACTGGCGAAACGCCCGCTGGCGGCCACCGAAATGGGGCTGATTTACGTGAACCCGGAAGGGCCAAACGCCAGCGGTGAACCGCTGTCTGCGGCTGCGGCAATCCGCGCCACCTTTGGCAACATGGGTATGAACGACGAAGAGACCGTCGCGCTGATTGCCGGTGGTCACACGCTCGGTAAAACCCACGGCGCGGGTGAAGCCACGCACGTAGGTACCGATCCAGAAGCCTCGCCGATTGAAGCGCAGGGCTTAGGCTGGGCCAGCACGCACGGCACCGGTATTGGCGCTGACGCCATCACCTCCGGGCTGGAAGTCATCTGGTCGCAAACTCCGACCCAGTGGAGCAACTACTTCTTCGAGAACCTGTTCAAATACGAATGGGTGCAGACCCGCAGCCCGGCAGGTGCGATTCAGTTTGAAGCCGTGGATGCGCCGGAAATCATGCCAGACCCGTTTGACCCGTCGAAAAAACGTAAGCCAACCATGCTGGTCACCGACCTGACGCTGCGTTTCGACCCGGAATTCGAGAAAATTTCCCGTCGCTTCCTGAACGATCCGCAGGCCTTTAACGAAGCCTTCGCGCGCGCGTGGTTCAAACTGACCCACCGTGATATGGGGCCAAAAGCGCGGTACATCGGCCCGGAAGTGCCGAAAGAAGATCTGATTTGGCAGGATCCGCTGCCTCAGCCGGTGTTCCATCCGACACAGGAAGATATCGAAAGCCTGAAAGCGGAAATCGCGGCCTCTGGCCTCTCCGTGAGCGAGCTGGTTTCCGTGGCATGGGCGTCTGCATCGACCTTCCGCGGTGGCGACAAGCGCGGCGGCGCCAACGGCGCGCGTCTGGCGCTGGCGCCTCAGCGCGACTGGGATGTGAACGCCGCGGCGGTACGTGCGTTACCGGCTCTGGAAGCTATTCAGCGCACCACCAATAAAGCCTCGCTGGCGGATATCATCGTGCTGGCGGGCGTTGTGGGCGTTGAGCAGGCGGCGAAAGCCGCGGGCGTTTACGTCAACGTGCCGTTCACGCCGGGCCGTGTGGATGCACGTCAGGATCAGACGGATATCGAGATGTTTAACCTGCTCGAACCGATTGCCGACGGCTTCCGCAACTACCGTGCGCAGGTGGATGTGTCCACGACGGAATCATTGCTGATTGATAAGGCCCAGCAACTGACCCTGACCGCACCTGAGCTGACGGTGCTGATCGGTGGCCTGCGCGTACTGGGCACGAACTTTGATGGCAGTAAGAACGGAGTATTCACCAACCGCGAGGGCGTGCTGAGCAACGACTTCTTCGTGAACCTGTTGGATATGAATACCCAGTGGAAAGCGACCGACGATTCAAACGAACTGTTTGCCGGAAGCGATCGCGCCAGCGGTGAAGTGAAATACACCGCGACCCGCGCCGACCTGGTCTTCGGTTCAAACGCGGTCCTGCGCGCGCTGGCCGAGGTTTACGCCAGCAGCGATGCGCACGAGAAGTTTGTCCGCGACTTCGTTGCCGCATGGGCGAAGGTGATGGATTTGGATCGGTTTGACGTGAAGTAGCCATTGTGCCGGGTGGCGGCTACGCCTTACCCGGCCTACAAATTAAAGTGCCATGTAGGCCGGGTAAGCGCAGCGCCACCCGGCTTTTTTATTACTCCCACTCCTGCAGGAATCGCTGTCCATACTGGTCTGCCACCAGCAGCGCCGCATACACCTGATCCGGCGTGACGCCCCCCGGCATGTTGTGGATCGTTTCTCCTTCCGCACAAGAGGCTTCGGCAATCAGACGCATTTTGGCCGGAATATCCTCTTTGATGTTCAGCTGTGCCAGGGTGATCGGCAGCCCTACGCTGTGGCAAAGCGCCGCGACGGTCTCAATTTCTTCTACCGGCGCGTTTTCCAGCACCAGCTGCGTCAGCGTACCAAACGCCACTTTTTCCCCATGATAGAAGTGATGCGCGTCCGGCACCGCCGTCATGCCGTTATGAATAGCGTGTGCAGCCGCCAGCCCGCCACTTTCAAAGCCGACGCCGCTGAGATAGGTGTTGGCTTCGATAATGCGTTCCAGCGCAGGCGTTACCACATGCTGTTCCGCCGCCAGCATCGCTTTTTCACCCTCTTCAACCAGCGTGTTGTAGCACAGCTCGGCGAGCGCTAATGCCGCCTGTGTGCATTTACCCCCGGCCATGGTGGTCGCGCCGCTGCGCGAGCAGGCGCGTGCTTCAAACCAGGTCGCCAGCGCGTCGCCAATCCCGGCGGCCAGCAGACGTGCAGGCGCACCTGCTACTACTTTCGTATCCACAATGACCATGTTCGGGTTGTGCGGCAGCATCAGGTAGCGATCGAACTCGCCGCTGTCGGTGTAAATAACGGAAAGGGCGCTGCACGGCGCGTCGGTGGAAGCGATAGTCGGCGCAATGGCGACCGGTACGTCCATAAAGTGAGCCAGCGCTTTCGCGGTATCAAGCGTTTTACCGCCACCAATCCCCAGTACTGCCAGGCAGTCGGCGCTGTCGGCCAACTTTTTCAGGCGATCGATTTCATTTTGCGAACATTCGCCGCCAAACGGCGCGATTTCGGCATACAGTTCGGCTTTTTTAAAACTCTGGCGCAGGGTGTCTTCGGCAAAACCCAGCACAAACTTATCGCCGACGATCAGCCAGCGGTTCGCCAGGGGTTTCAGATAGTCGCCGAGACGGGTCAGCACATCCGCGCCCTGGATATATTTCCCCGGCGATTGAATGATACGGTCCATAACAGTTCTCCCTTAGAGATTGAGGTTACCAAACGCGTTTTTCCAGTCCTGCTCGAACTTTTCTATGGCCGACTCTACCGCTGGGGTACCGAGCATTTGTTGCGCTACGTCTAAGGGGAGCGTGATTGCCTCGCATCCGGCCAGCAGGCAGTCCAGCGCCTGACGCGGTGTTTTAAAGCTGGCAGCCAGCATCATGCTTTCCGGCGCATGCAATTCCAGCAGGGACTGCAGCTCCTGTACCATGTCAATACCGTCGCCGCCCTGTGCGTCGACGCGGTTGACGTACGGCGCAACGTATTTCGCGCCTGCCAGCGCGGCCAGTAAACCCTGAGCGGCGCTGTAAACGGCGGTGCCCAACGTGGTAATACCCTCTCTTTTCAGCCCTTTAATGGCGATAAGCCCCTGCGCGGTGACCGGAATTTTCACCACAATACCCGGGATGGCGTTACTCAGGCGTTTGGCCTCCGCCACCATGCCTTCGGCGTCGCGGCTCATGGTTTGAGCAAACAGCGTACCGTTCGGCCCGACGGCTTTTTGCAGCCGCGGCAGCACGTCCCAGATGGATTCACGGCTGGCGGCAATGATGCTTGGGTTGGTGGTGACGCCCGCGATGGGGAAGATGCGTGCAAGGCGTTCCACTTCCGCCACGTTCGCGGTATCCAGATACAGTTCCATTATTTTTCCTTAAGTCAGAAAGGTTGAATAAAGGATAAGGCCCGGCTGAGTGCGGCGGATACAGGTCAATTTTGCCAAATACTGGACAAATGTAATGTCCTTAGCGAAGTGCGATAGCGATCACAATGCTATTTTTTGGCGATAAGCTGGCTGTGATACTGGCGACGATATTCGGAAGGGGAACGCTCGGTGTGCTTGCGAAAGAGGCGACAAAAGTAGTTGCTGTCAGGAAATCCGCAGCGTGCGGCAATATCTTTAATTTTGAGATCGTAGCCTTTCAGCAGCTGGCGCGCATGTTCCAGCCGCGTTTGTGTCAGATACTCGTTGAACCCCACGTGGCCGATCTTCTGAAAGAGATGGGAAAGGTAATTCGGCGAGATGTAGAACGCCTGTGCCACGGATTCGCGCGTTAACGAAGAGGCGTAATTTTCTTCGATATAGCTACGAACGGCTTCGAATAGCGCCCGGCTACGGTTAGCGGTGTGGATGTCACTGCCAAGCAGATCCCGGCAGTGGCTGAGCAAGCTTAATACCACCAGCATGGCTGTGTCTTGCTCGTCTGGCTGCATCTGTAATTCGGTGAGCGCTTGCAGAAGAAAAGCACCCGTTCGCGGGCCACGCCGGGCAACCTGCAGCTGCTGCAAAAGCGCGTTGTCACGCTGTAAATCGAGAGTCAGCTGCTGCTTACCGAAATGTATGCTCAGGGCGTTAGGCGGTGGAAGCGTGATGTGTCCAAAGGATGAAAATATCGCCTCACAGGGGGGAGCAAGGGTAATGACGAGGCAGGGAGATGTTCGGGGATGCTGTTCAGCCAGCGCTGAGAAATGAATCTTACCCAGCGGTAACGTACGGTTCACCAGGTCAGCCAAAATTCGGGTGATATCGGAATACATGAGAAGACTACCGAAACGTGCCGGGCGGCGCTAAAAACGCCTGCCCGGCATAAAGCATTACCCAGTGTTACGCATACCCGCCGCAACGCCCGCAATCGTCACCATCAGCGCCTGTTCAACGCGCGGATCCGGCTCTTTACCTTCCTCTTCCGCCAGGCGGGAACGGTGCAGCAGTTCAGCCTGTAAAACGTTCAGCGGGTCGGTGTAGATGTTACGCAGCTGGATAGACTCGGCGATCCACGGCAGGTCCGCCATCAGGTGCGAGTCGTTGGCGATGTCCAGCACCACTTTGATGTCGCCTTCCAGCAGTTCGCGCAGTTCTTTACCCAACGCCCACAGCTCTGGTTTCACCAGCCGCTGGTCGTAGTATTCCGCCAGCCACAGGTCGGCCTTCGAGAAGACCATCTCCAGCATGCCCAGACGGGTAGAGAAGAAGGGCCAGTCGCGGCACATGGTTTCCAGTTCGTTCTGTTTGCCGTCTTCCACCACTTTTTGCAGCGCGGCACCGGCACCCAGCCAGGCGGGCAGCATCAGGCGGTTCTGCGTCCAGGCGAAGATCCATGGAATGGCGCGCAGGGATTCAACGCCACCGGTCGGGCGACGCTTTGCAGGACGCGAGCCCAGCGGCAGTTTACCCAGCTCCTGCTCAGGCGTTGCTGAACGGAAGTAAGGCACGAAGTCTTTGTTTTCACGCACGTAGCCGCGGTACAGATCGCAGGAAATATCTGACAGCTCGTCCATGATGCGGCACCAGGATTCTTTTGGCTCCGGCGGCGGCAGCAGGTTCGCTTCCAGGATCGCGCTGGTATAGAGCGACAGGCTGCTGATGGTCACTTCCGGCAGGCCGTACTTGAAGCGGATCATCTCGCCCTGCTCGGTCACGCGCAGGCCGCCTTTCAGACTTCCCGGCGGTTGAGAGAGCAGCGCCGCGTGAGCAGGCGCGCCACCGCGGCCAATGGAACCGCCGCGACCGTGGAACAGGGTCAGCTCGATACCGGCTTTCTCGCAGGTTTTGATCAGCGCATCCTGAGCCTGATACTGCGCCCAGGACGCCGCCATCACGCCCGCATCTTTCGCGGAGTCGGAATAGCCAATCATCACCATCTGCTTGCCCTGAATAAAGCCGCGATACCAGTCGATGTTAAGCAGCTGGGTCATGACGTCGTTGGCGTTGTTCAGGTCGTCGAGGGTCTCAAACAGCGGGGCGACTGGCAGGGCGTAGTCGATGCCCGCTTCTTTCAGCAGAAGATGAACGCCCAGCACGTCGGACGGGGTTTTCGCCATAGAGATCACGTAGGCGGCCACCGATCCTTTCGGCGCATCGACGATCGCTTTACAGGTGTTGAGCACCTCGCGGGTGTCGTTGCTTGGCTCCCAGTTGCGCGGCAGCAGAGGGCGCTTGGAGTTCAGCTCGCGGATCAGGAACGCCTGCTTGTCGGCTTCTGACCAGCTTTCATAATCGCCGATGCCGAGATAGCGGGTCAGCTCGCCCAGCGCTTCGGTATGACGGGTACTTTCCTGACGCACGTCGATACGCACCAGCGGTACGCCGAAACACTTCACGCGGCGCAGGGTATCAAGCAGTTCGCCGTTGGCGATGATGCCCATGCCACAGGCCTGGAGTGATTTATAGCAGGCGTACAGCGGCTCCCAGAGCTGTTCGTTCTGGCTCAGCAGACCTTCCGGCTTCGGCAGGCGCTGGCCTTTAAGGCGCGCTTCCAGCCACGCCTGGGTGGCCATCAGCTGACCGCGCAGCTTTTTCATCAGGAAACGGTACGGCTCGCTGGCACCTTCTTCACCGGCCAGCGCGCGCAGTTCCGGCGTCGCTTCAACCATCGACAGCTCGGAGATCAGCACCTGAATATCCTTCAGGAACAGGTCGGTCGCTTTCCAGCGGCTCAGCAGCAGGACGTGACGGGTGATTTCCGCGGTCACGTTCGGGTTGCCGTCGCGGTCACCGCCCATCCAGGAGGTGAAACGAACCGGAACGAAATCGACCGGCAGGCGGTAGCCGAGGTTTTCTTCCAGCTGTTCGTTCAGCTCGCGCAGGTAGTTTGGTACCCCTTCCCACAGACTGTTTTCCACCACCGCAAAGCCCCATTTGGCTTCGTCGACCGGGCTTGGGCGATGCTTACGAATTTCATCGGTGTGCCAGGACTGGGCAATCAGCTGGCGCAGACGGCGCATCAACTGGTTGCGCTCGTAGTCGGCAATGTCTTTGTTATCCAGCTGCTTCAGGCAGCTGTTTACTTCCACCATCTTGTGGATCAGCGTACGACGGGTGATTTCGGTTGGGTGTGCGGTCAGCACCAGCTCCAGCGAAAGGGACTCCACCGCTTTTTTGATGGTGGCTTCGTTGAGGTCTGGCTGGTCTTTCAGTTTACGAAGGGTGCGGGCAATGACTTCCGGGTTGCTGGCCGCTTCGCCGTTTGGCGAAATGCTGTGGTATTGCTCAGCGGTGTTTGCCAGGTTCAGGAACTGGCTGAAGGCGCGGGCAACGGGCAGCAGCTCATCGTTAGAGAGGTTCTGCAAGGTGGTGAGCAGCTCCTGACGACTGGCCTCGTTACCGGCACGGGAAGATTTGGACAGCTTGCGGATGGTTTCAACGCGGTCGAGGATGTTCTCCCCTAATGCGTCTTTGATGGTATCTCCAAGCACTTTGCCGAGCATGCTGACATTACTACGCAACGCGGAATATTGTTCGTTCATAAAAACCCAGTCACCCCATCATTTTTGTTTATGCCCAGGCGAAAATCTTCTGGACATTATTTTGTCATCTCCCTTTATAAAGCCACGTAAAACCCCCGTCGTCAATTGCTGCGAAAACGGTTCAGCAAACGAATAAATGCGGGCAATTTACGAAATTTAATTCGCATTGCGTCAGATAAGAGATGCTTATGGAAATGTGACGGTGATCATGCGATTTGTTGTCCTCACCCTAACCCTCTCCCACAGGGAGAGGGGACTTTTCGGTGCGGTTTTAATGCCAGCAGAAGTGATGCACAACCTGGGTAATGAGCTCGCGGGTGGGCTTGATGAAGCGGGTTTCCAGATATTCATCCGGCTGGTGGGCCTGATTAATGGAGCCAGGGCCGAGGACCAGCGTCGGGCAAAGCGTTTGAATAAAAGGCGCTTCGGTGCAGTAGTTCACCACGTCGGTTTTCTCGCCGAGCAGTTTTTCCACCACCTGAACCAGCTGGTGGTCTGGCGGGCATTCGTAGCCCGGGATTGGCGGATGCAGTTCGGAGACCGTCAGGCGTCCCGGCCAGCGCTCGCTCACCGGGGCCAGCGCTTCATTCAGCAGGCCATCCAGATCGCTCAGCGTCATGCCCGGCAGCGGACGGATATCCATATGCAGTTCGCAGCAGGCGCAGATGCGGTTGGACGCATCGCCGCCGTGCAGGCTACCGAGGTTCAGCGTCGGATACGGCACGGTGAATGCCTCGTAGTGATACCGCTCTTTCAGATCGTCGCGCAGGGTCATAATGCGGCCAATGGCGTCGTGCATCAGCTCAATGGCGTTCACGCCGCGCGCCGGATCGCTGGAGTGGCCGGACTGGCCCAGCACGCGCACCGCGGTAGAAATATGGCCTTTGTGCGCACGAATCGGCTGCAGAGAGGTCGGTTCACCGATGATCGCGCAGTCCGGACGAATCGACGTGTTTTCAGAGAAATAACGTGCGCCCGCCATGCTGGTCTCTTCATCGGCGGTTGCCAGAATGTAGAGCGGTTTTTTCAGCTTCGTCACGTCCACGTCACGCAGCGCGTCGAGGATAAAGGCGAAGAAGCCTTTCATGTCGGCGGTGCCCAGACCGTAGAGCTTGTTGTCATGCTCGGTCAGGGTGAACGGATCGCGCGTCCAGCGGCCATCGTCAAACGGTACGGTGTCGGTATGGCCGGCCAGCAGCAGGCCGCCCGAGCCGGTTCCGGTGCTGGCGAGCAGGTTAAATTTGTGGCGTGTTCCGGGGACGGGCTGAACCTCAACGTTAAACCCAAGATCGCTAAACCAACCCGCCAGCAGATTGATTAAAGACTCATTGCTTTGATCCAGCGCTTCTTCGGTCGCACTGATGGACGGTGTGGCAATCAGGGCGCGGTAGATCTCGATAAATGGCGGTAAGTTCATTTTCATTGTTGACACACCTTAGGTCGTGATAGTATCAATATTCATGCAATAAATGTGAATAAAAATACATTAACGTTGAGCATAAAGGAACCCGATGTTGAATACGCTGATTGTAGGCGCTAGCGGTTATGCGGGCGCAGAGCTTGTAAGCTACGTAAATCGCCACCCTCATATGACCATAACCGCTTTGACCGTGTCAGCGCAAAGCAATGATGCAGGAAAGTTAATTTCCGATTTGCATCCGCAGCTTAAGGGCATGGTCGATCTGCCGCTGCAGCCGATGTCTGACATCAGCGAGTTTACCGACGGCGTCGACGTGGTGTTTTTAGCCACCGCGCACGAGGTCAGCCACGACCTTGCGCCGCAGTTCCTGGCGGCCGGCTGCGTGGTGTTTGACCTCTCCGGCGCGTTCCGCGTTAACGACGGCGCGTTCTACGAAAAATATTACGGCTTTACTCATCAGCATCCGGATCTGCTTGAAAAAGCGGTGTACGGCCTGGCGGAGTGGAGTGCGGATAAACTGAAAGAAGCGGACCTGATTGCCGTTCCGGGCTGCTACCCGACGGCGGCACAGCTCTCCCTGAAGCCGCTGATCGACGCCGGTCTGCTGGATCTAAGCCAGTGGCCGGTGATCAACGCCACCAGCGGCGTGAGCGGTGCGGGGCGCAAGGCCGCTATCTCCAACAGCTTCTGCGAAGTGAGCCTTCAGCCGTATGGCGTGTTTAATCATCGCCATCACCCTGAAATCACCACCCATCTGGGCGCGGAGGTGATTTTTACCCCGCACCTGGGCAGCTTCCCGCGCGGGATCCTCGAAACCATCACCTGTCGCCTGAAGCCGGGCGTGACGAAAGAGCAGGTGAGCGAGGCCTTCACGCAGGCGTATGCGGATAAGCCGTTGGTGCGTCTGTACGACAAAGGCGTGCCGGCGCTTAAAAACGTGGTTGGCCTGCCGTTCTGCGATATCGGCTTTGCCGTACAGGGCGAGCATCTGATTGTGGTCGCCGCAGAAGATAACTTACTCAAAGGCGCTGCCGCACAGGCAATGCAGTGTGCAAATATTCGTTTCGGCTTCCCTGAAACGCAGGCTCTTATTTAAGGTGTGATGATGAACCCATTAATTATCAAACTCGGTGGTGTACTGCTGGACAGCGAAGAAGCGCTGGAGCGCCTGTTTACCGCGCTGGTGAATTATCGCGAATCGCACCAGCGTCCGCTGGTGATTGTGCACGGTGGCGGCTGCGTGGTGGATGAGCTGATGAAAGGGCTGAATCTGCCGGTGAAAAAGAAAAATGGCCTGCGCGTCACGCCTGCTGACCAGATTGACATCATTACCGGCGCGCTGGCGGGCACGGCGAACAAAACGCTGCTGGCATGGGCGAAGAAACACCATATTGCGTCCGTTGGCCTCTACCTGGGCGACGGTGACAGCGTAAAAGTGACCCAGCTCGACGAAGAGCTCGGCCATGTTGGACTGGCGCAGCCAGGTTCGCCTAAGCTGATTAACACCCTGCTGGAAGGCGGTTTCCTGCCGGTGGTGAGCTCTATCGGCGTGACCGAAGAGGGCGAGCTGATGAACGTTAACGCGGACCAGGCGGCAACCGCGCTGGCGGCCACGCTGGGCGCAGACCTGATCCTGCTCTCCGACGTGAGCGGCATTCTCGACGGTAAAGGCCAGCGCATAGCGGAAATGACCGCCGCCAAAGCCGAGCAGCTGATCGCTCAGGGCATTATTACCGACGGCATGATCGTCAAAGTGAACGCCGCGCTGGATGCGGCGCGCACGCTGGGCCGCCCGGTGGATATCGCCTCCTGGCGTCACGCGGAGCAGCTCCCGGCGCTGTTTAACGGCACGCCGATTGGCACGCGTATTCTGGCGTAAGTTTTTTATTGAATGACCGTAGGCCGGGGTAAGCGAAGCGCACCCGGCGGAACTAACGAATAAAGGAACGATGTTATGGCACTTTGGGGTGGGCGTTTTACACAGGCAGCGGATCAACGGTTCAAACAGTTCAACGACTCTTTGCGCTTCGACTACCGCCTGGCCGAACAGGATATTGTCGGCTCTGTGGCCTGGTCCAAAGCGCTGGTGACCGTTGGCGTACTGACCGCAGACGAACAGCAGCAGCTGGAAGAGGCGCTGAACAACCTGCTGGAAGAGGTGCGTCTGGATCCGCAGCAAATCCTGCAGAGCGATGCCGAAGATATTCACAGCTGGGTGGAAGGCAAGCTGATCGACAAAGTCGGCCAGTTGGGTAAAAAGCTGCACACCGGCCGTAGCCGTAACGACCAGGTCGCCACCGACCTGAAGCTGTGGTGTAAAGAGACCGTTGGCGAACTGCTGGCGGCCAACCGTCAGCTTCAAAGTGCGCTGGTAGAGACCGCGCAGAACAATCAGGACGCGGTGATGCCGGGTTATACCCACCTGCAGCGCGCGCAGCCGGTGACCTTTGCGCATTGGTGTCTGGCCTACGTTGAGATGCTGGCGCGTGACGAAAGCCGTCTGCAGGATACCCTGAAGCGTCTGGACGTCAGCCCGCTGGGCAGCGGCGCGCTGGCCGGTACGGCGTATGAAATCGACCGCGAGCAGCTGGCAGGATGGCTGGGCTTTGCTTCCGCCACCCGCAACAGCCTGGACAGCGTATCTGACCGTGACCACGTGCTGGAGCTGCTCTCCAATGCCTCTATCGGGATGGTGCATCTTTCGCGCTTTGCCGAAGACCTGATCTTCTTTAACTCCGGTGAAGCGGGCTTCGTTGAGCTGTCCGATCGCGTGACCTCAGGCTCGTCGCTGATGCCGCAGAAGAAAAACCCGGACGCGCTGGAGCTGATCCGCGGCAAGTGCGGTCGCGTGCAGGGCGCGCTGACCGGCATGATGATGACCCTGAAAGGGCTGCCGCTGGCGTATAACAAAGATATGCAGGAAGACAAGGAAGGGCTGTTCGACGCGCTCGACACCTGGCTGGACTGTCTGCACATGGGCGCGCTGGTGCTGGACGGCATTCAGGTGAAACGTCCGCGCTGCCAGGAAGCGGCGCAGCAGGGCTATGCCAACTCTACCGAACTGGCGGACTACCTTGTCGCGAAGGGCGTACCGTTCCGCGAGGCGCACCATATTGTGGGCGAAGCGGTAGTGGAAGCGATTCGTCAGGGTAAACCGCTGGAAGATCTGGCGCTTGCCGACCTGCAAAAATTCAGCGCGGCGATCGGGGAGGATGTGTACCCGATTCTGGCGCTGCAGTCCTGCCTGGATAAACGTGCGGCGAAAGGCGGCGTGTCGCCGAAGCAGGTGGCGCAGGCGATTGCGGATGTGAAAAACCGCCTGATTTGAGCCGTGCGGGCTGGTGCCCTCACCCCGGCCCTCTCCCACCGGGAGAGGGAGAAAAACGGAGCCTGGCTTAGCGCCAGGCTTTTTTACGCAAAAAAAAAGCGGACCACGGGGTCCGCAAAAGTTCACGTTGGCTTTAGTTGTTCGAGTTTTGAGAGAAACTCGCTGACGGTGCGGGGACGTCAAGGGTCAAACACGGCCGCCTCGTCTATGTGGCGTATTATTCAACAGAATGCTTGATAGGGATAATCGTTCATTGCTATGCTATCTATCGCCATGAACTATCGTGGCGACGGAGGATGAATAATGAATATTCGTGATCTTGAATACCTGGTAGCGTTAGCCGAGCATCGTCACTTTCGCCGCGCGGCAGATTCCTGCCACGTCAGCCAGCCCACGCTGAGCGGGCAGATCCGCAAGCTGGAAGACGAGTTGGGCGTGATGCTGCTGGAGCGCACCAGCCGTAAGGTGCTGTTCACCCAGGCCGGTCTTCTGCTGGTGGATCAGGCGCGCACCGTGCTGCGCGAGGTCAAAGTGCTCAAGGAAATGGCAAGCCAGCAGGGAGAGGCCATGTCCGGCCCGCTGCATATTGGCCTGATCCCAACCGTTGGCCCGTACCTGTTACCGCAAATCATTCCGATGCTGCACCAGACGTTCCCGAAACTCGAAATGTATCTGCACGAAGCGCAAACCCATCAGCTGCTGGCGCAGCTGGACAGCGGCAAGCTCGACTGCGCCATTCTGGCGCTGGTAAAAGAGAGCGAAGCGTTTATTGAAGTACCGCTGTTCGATGAGCCGATGATGCTGGCGATCTATGAAGATCACCCGTGGGCGAACCGCGATCGCGTGCCGATGGCCGATCTGGCCGGTGAAAAGCTGCTGATGCTGGAAGATGGCCACTGCCTGCGCGATCAGGCGATGGGCTTCTGCTTCGAAGCGGGCGCTGACGAAGATACCCACTTCCGCGCAACCAGTCTGGAAACGCTGCGTAATATGGTGGCGGCGGGAAGCGGTATTACGTTGCTGCCTGCGCTGGCCGTGCCACGCGAGCGTAAGCGTGATGGCGTGGTGTACCTGCCGTGCATTAAGCCGGAGCCGCGTCGCACCATTGGCCTGGTGTATCGCCCAGGGTCCCCGCTGCGCAGCCGCTATGAGCAGCTGGCAGAGGCCATCCGCGGTGCGATGGATGGCCATTTCGACAGCGCGTTAAAACAGGCGGTTTAAGCCGTTCAGCGCGGCTACCCGATAGGCTTCTGCCATGGTCGGGTAGTTAAAGGTGGTGTTGACGAAGTACTCAATGGTGTTACCACCACCTTTCTGCTCCATGATTGCCTGGCCGATATGAATGATTTCCGCCGCGCGTTCACCAAAGCAGTGAATCCCAAGGATCTCTTTCGTCTCGCGATGGAACAGAATTTTCAGCGTACCTACGCTCATCCCCACGATCTGCGCCCGCGCCAGATGTTTAAACTGGGCACGACCTACCTCGTAAGGCACCTTCATTGACGTCAGTTGCTGTTCGGTTTTCCCCACGGAACTGATTTCCGGAATGGTGTAGATCCCCGTCGGAATATCCTCGATCAGATGCGCCGTTGCTTCACCCTTCACCAGCGCCTGAGCGGCAATACGGCCCTGATCGTAAGCGGCGGAGGCCAGGCTCGGGTAGCCAATTACGTCGCCCACCGCGTATACGTGCGGCAGCGCGGTCTGATACATGCTGTTGACCTTCAGCTGACCGCGGCTGTCTGTTTCAAGCCCGATATTTTCCAGCCGCAGTGAATCGGTATTGCCGGTACGGCCGTTGGCGTACAGCAGGCAGTCGGCTTTCAGCTTCTTACCGGACTTCAGGTGCATGATCACACCGTCATCGCAGCCTTCTATTTTCTCGTACTCTTCGTTGTGGCGAATCACCACGCCGCTGTTCCAGAAGTGGTAGGAGAGAGAGTCTGACATTTCCTGATCGAGGAACGCCAGCAGGCGGTCGCGGGTGTTAATCAGGTCAACTTTGACATCCATTCCGCGGAAGATCGACGCGTATTCGCAGCCGATGACCCCTGCGCCATAGATAATGACGTGGCGGGGTTCATGGTGCAGGCTCAGAATGGAGTCGCTGTCGTAGACGCGTGGGTGTGAGAAGTCGACGTCGGCCGGATGGTAAGGGCGTGAACCGCAGGCAATCACAAATTTTTCAGCGGTGATTGTCTCAATCGAACCGTCGTGGCATTCGAGTGCCAGGGTGTGTTCATCCACAAAATGCGCGTTGCCCTGCAGGATTTCACAATGGTTACGCTCATAAAAGCCCTGACGCATGCGCGTCTGCTGGTTAATGACGGTATCCGCGTGATTCAGGATGTCGGCAAAGGAGGAACGAAGAAGTCGGGAGTGGTCGCTGTAAAGAGGGTTCTGGTTAAATTCGATAATGCGGCTAACGGCGTGGCGGAGGGCTTTCGATGGGATGGTGCCCCAGTGGGTGCAACCGCCGCCGACATTATGGTAGCGCTCGATGACCGCTACTCTGGCTCCCTGTTTCACCAGACCCATAGCAGCACCTTCGCCGCCGGGGCCGGAACCAATAACTATTGCGTCGTAATCGTAGGAATGTGGCATGGCAAGGCTTACCTGTTCTTATACATAAAAGCAACAGAATCATAACATCATTGCCAGGGTAACCCAATTATCGTTGTGCTTTTTTCCGGCAGTGGAGCACAAACCGCACGTAAACAATCATTCACAAAGCTGAGCAAACAGATTAATTTTATTCTCTGGTATAGTGCCATCAGGCCTTTGGAAGGATTCAACTATCGTGATGGGCGTAAGAGCACAACAAAAAGAGAAAACCCGGCGTTCGCTGGTGGAAGCCGCATTCAGTCAACTGAGTGCTGAGCGGAGTTTTGCCAGTTTGAGCCTGCGCGAAGTCGCACGCGAGGCCGGGATTGCGCCAACGTCCTTCTATCGTCACTTCCGTGATGTGGATGAACTGGGCCTGACCATGGTCGACGAGAGCGGTTTGATGCTGCGCCAGCTGATGCGCCAGGCGCGTCAGCGTATCGCCAAAGGCGGCAGCGTGATCCGCACCTCCGTGTCGACGTTTATGGAATTTATCGGCAATAACCCCAACGCGTTTCGTCTGCTTCTGCGCGAGCGTTCGGGCACATCGGCAGCGTTTCGTGCCGCCGTCGCGCGGGAAATTCAGCACTTCATCGCGGAACTTGCCGACTATCTTGAACTCGAAAACCATATGCCGCGTGCCTTTACTGAAGCACAGGCCGAGGCGATGGTGACGATTGTGTTCAGCGCGGGTGCCGAAGCGCTGGACGTCAGCATTGAACAACGCAAGCAGCTTGAAGAGCGACTGGTATTGCAGCTCAGGATGATCTCCAAAGGCGCGTACTACTGGTATCGCCGTGAACAAGAGAAACTGGCACATCAAACCGAAGAGTGAAGGTGAGTAATGAAACAGTCAGGTCAGGATAAAGGGACGCTGTTGCTGGCATTGATCGCTGGCTTATCCATTAATGGCACGTTTGCCGCTATTTTTAGCTCCATCGTGCCATTTTCGATTTTCCCGCTTATTGCGCTGGTGCTGACGGTCTACTGCCTGCATCAGCGTTACCTGAACCGTACGATGCCGGTTGGGTTACCGGGGCTGGCCGCTGCCTGTTTTATTCTGGGCGTATTGCTGTATAGCACCGTGGTGCGCGCGGAGTATCCGGATATCGGCTCTAACTTCTTCCCTGCGGTACTGTCCGTGGCGCTGGTGTTCTGGATTGGCTCGCGCATGCGTAGCCGCAAGAGTCAACTGCCAGAGTAATGGGGTCTGAGTAGGGCAGGTAAGCGAAGCGCCACCTGCCAAAAACGCCGGCTAGTTACTTCGCCGTGAGCAGTACACCGCACTCCATATGGTGTGTATACGGGAACTGATCGAACAGCGCCAGACGTTCAACCTTGTGCGTCTGGCTTAATGTTTCCAGATTCTTGCACAGCGTCTCCGGGTTACAGGAGATGTACAAAATACGCGGGTACGCCTGCACCATCTTCTCGGTTTCGCTGTCCAGGCCACTGCGCGGCGGGTCGACAAAAATCGTCTCACACTGGTAGCTCTTCAAATCGATCCCTTCCAGACGGTTAAACTGGCGTACACCGTTCATGGCCTGGGTGAACTCTTCTGCCGCCATGCGAATGATCTGCACGTTATCGATATGGTTAGCGGCGATGTTGTACTGCGCGGCCGCTACCGACGGCTTGGCGATTTCCGTTGCCAGCACGCGTTCGAAGTTACGCGCCAGCGCCAGCGAGAAGTTGCCGTTACCGCAGTACAGCTCAAGCAGATCGCCCTTAGACCCTTCCGTCGCCTTCAGCGCCCACTCCAGCATCTGCACGTTCATCGCGGCATTCGGCTGGGTGAAGCTGTTTTCCACCTGACGGTAAACCATCTCTTTACCTGCCACCGGCAGACGCTCGTCGACGTAATCCTGATCCAGCATGATTTTGGTTTTGGTCGCGCGGCCAATCAGGTGCACGTTGATGTTCTGCGCACGCAGCGCATCGCGCAGGGCTTCGGCCTGCTCGCGCCATTCGTCGGTCAGCGCTTTGTGGTACAGCAGAGAGACAATCGCCTGATTGCTTTGCGTGGTCAGATAGTCAATCTGGAACAGCTTGTGGCGCAGCACCGGATTGTTGCGCACGCCTTCAATGATCAGCGTCATCAGCTGGTTGATAAGCTCGCTCGCTGCCGGGAAGCTGTCCACGCGAATGCGTGATTTGGTCTGCTGATCGAAAATGATGTGGTACAGGTCGTCGCCGTCATGCCAGATGCGGAACTCGGCGCGCATGCGGTAGTGGCTGACAGGGGAGCGGAACACCTCGGGAACGGGCGCGTTGAAAGGCGTCATCATACTTTGCAGGCGGACAACTTTCTCGGCCAGCTGCGCGTCGTACTGTTCTGTCGGGAGGTGTTCTGGGGTCATGATGCGTCCTGAGTGATAAAGAATTACGCGGGGATTGTAGGGATTGTTCAGGGGATGTCCAGATTTAATGGCCAATAGCTGTCTGGACTTCTATACGTGTCTAATTGTAGCATTCTGTTTCCGGTCTCCTGAGAGTGAAAAGGGAATCCAGTGAAAATCTGGAGCTGACGCGCAGCGGTAAAGACTGGCGGGATGAGAGCTGTAGACACTGTGAAAATGGGAAGTCTTCATCCGTATAACGCCACCTAGCCCGAAGACCTGCCGGGATCACGTCGCATTTGGTTTCATCATCGCGTGCTATAGATGAGGCCTGCGGCATCCTTCTTATATTGTGGATGCTTTAACAATGATTAAAAAAGTATCGCTGTTGACGGCGCTGTCCGTCACGGCATTTTCGGGCTGGGCGCAGGATAGCGCTGACTCGTTGGTGGTGACGGCAAATCGTTTTGAACAACCTGAAAAAACTATTCTGGCAGCAACGTCGGTGGTTACGCGTGCTGATATTGACCGCTGGCAGTCAACCTCGGTGCTGGACGTTATGCGTCGCCTGCCCGGCGTGGACACGGCGCAAAGTGGCGGGATGGGGCAACTCTCTTCTCTCTTTATCCGTGGCACCAACTCCAGCCACGTCCTGATCCTTGTTGACGGCATTCGCCTTAACCAGGCGGGCGTCACGGGGTCGTCCGATCTCAGCCAGTTCCCGATCTCCCTGGTGCAGCGTATCGAATATGTGCGTGGACCGCGTTCGGCGGTATACGGCTCGGATGCGATTGGCGGTGTAGTCAACATTATTACCACTCGCGCGAAGGACGGTACGACGCTGAATGCCGGCGTAGGGTCGCACGGTTACCAGAATTATGGCGGCAGTACCCAGCAAACGCTGGGCGACAGCACGCGCGTCACGCTGGCGGGGGATTACACCTATACCAAAGGTTTCGATGTGGTTGCGGACGGCAACAATGGTGGCCTTGCCCAGACCGATCGCGACGGCTTTATGAATAAAACGCTCTACGGTGCAGTGGAGCACGCATTCTCAGACCAGTGGAGCGGATTTGTTCGCGGCTTTGGCTACAGCAACCGTACGGCCTATGACGGTTACTACAGCTCATTTACCCCTGACGTACTGGTCGATACCCGCCAGCTCTATAGCCAGACCTGGGACGCAGGATTACGCTTTAACGAGGATATATTCCATTCACAGCTGCTCACCAGCTATAGCCACAGCAAAGACTATAACTACGACCCTAATTTGGGCCGTTACGATTCGACGGCCACGCTGGATGAAATCAAACAGTACAACGTTCAGTGGCTCAACTCCGTTGATGTGGGGCACGGGAACATTGGTGCGGGCGTTGACTGGCAGAAGCAGAGCACCGAGCCGGGTACAAACTACGTGACCAACGGCTACGACCTGCGTAACACCGGCGTTTACCTGACCGGGCTGCAGCAGCTGGGCGATTTCACTCTGGAAGGGGCGGTTCGCAGCGATGACAACTCTCAGTTTGGTCGCCATGGCACCTGGCAAAGCAGTGCAGCGTGGGAGTTCGTGGACGGTTACCGCTTCATTGCTTCTTATGGTACGGCCTATAAAGCCCCGAATCTGGGTCAACTCTATGGCTTCTATGGCAATGATCATCTTGATCCAGAAGAGAGCAAGCAGTGGGAAGGGGCGTTTGAAGGCCTGACGGCAGGCGTGAGCTGGCGCGTGTCCGGCTATCGTAATGACGTTGATAATCTCATCGACTTCAATAATAACCTTCAGGAATATTACAACGTCGGTAAAGCACGCATTAAGGGTGTGGAAGCGACGGCGTCGTTTGATACAGGTCCGTTGACGCATACCGTTGGCTACGACTATGTGGATGCCCGCAATGCGGCGACCAACGAACTTCTGGACCGTCGTGCTAAGCAGCAGGTGAAATATCAGCTCGATACGCAGATCTATGATTTCGACTGGAGCCTGACGTATCACTATCTCGGCACGCGTTACGACACTGATTTTGGTTCTTATCCGTCAGAAAAAGTGAAAATGGGCGGTGTGAGCCTGTGGGATGTCGCAGTTTCATATCCGGTCACCTCACACCTCACAGTTCGTGGTAAAATAGCCAACCTGTTCGATAAAGATTACGAGACAGTTTATGGCTACCAAACTGCAGGACGGGAATACACCTTGTCTGGCAGCTACACCTTCTAATCCGCGCCCTACCGTGCTGGTGTTTGATTCCGGCGTCGGTGGGCTTTCGGTCTACGATGAGATTCGGCATCTCCTGCCGGATCTCCATTACATCTACGCCTTCGATAACGTCGCTTTTCCTTATGGGGAGAAGAGTGAGGACTTTATCGTTGAGCGCGTGGTTGAAATCGTCACCGCGGTACAAAAGCGCTATCCCCTTGCGCTGGCGGTCATTGCCTGTAATACGGCGAGCACCGTTTCTCTTCCCGCCCTGCGTGAGAAATTCCAGTTCCCGGTTGTGGGCGTTGTTCCTGCCATAAAGCCTGCCGCGCGCCTGACGGCGAACGGTATCGTGGGCTTGCTGGCCACGCGTGGCACGGTGAAGCGTCCTTATACCCGCGAGCTGATCGACCGTTTTGCTAACGAATGCCAGATTGCAATGCTTGGCTCCGCAGAGCTGGTGGAGATGGCGGAAGCGAAACTGCACGGCGAGACGGTATCGCTCGAAGAGCTGCGTCGTATTCTTCGTCCGTGGCTGCGGATGCCCGAACCACCGGATACGGTTGTGCTGGGCTGCACCCACTTTCCTCTCTTGCAGGAAGAGCTATTAGAAGTGCTTCCGGAGGGGACGCGGCTGGTGGATTCTGGTGCGGCGATCGCCCGTCGTACGGCCTGGCTGCTGGAGCATGAAGCGCCGGATGCGAAATCTACCGATGCAAATATCGCATTTTGCATGGCTATCACGAAAGAGACTGAGCAACTTTTACCCGTTTTACGCCGTTATGGCTTTGAAACGCTCGAAAAACTGGCGCTGTAGCACGGTTTTGAGCAAAAAAGAGACGGTTGAAAGTTTTTTTTAAAAGAGGGGTTGTCAACGTCTGAGAACTCCCTATAATGCGCCTCCACTGACACGGAACAACGGCTTACAGGCCGCCGGGTTAGCGGGGTTCAGAGATGAACGCCAACAGAGAAAAGTGAAAATAATCGCTTGACTCTGAATGAGGAAAACGTAATATACGGGACCTCGCAACGGTGAGCTGAAAGCCGCGTTGCAACTGCTCTTTAACAATTTATCAGACAATCTGTGTGGGCACTCAAAGTGACATGGATTCTTAATGTCTTCGGACAATAAATGAATACCAAGTCTCTGAGTGAACATACGTAATTCAT
>NZ_MJAA01000140.1:0-581 GCF_001743375.1 Enterobacter sp. IF2SW-B1
ATATTACAAATGAGGAGCATCATTAACCAAGAACGTTGATAAAGTATATATTGCCAAAATGTATTAATCGTCATCTGCTAAGTCCTCAAATTGATTATGTTTATTTACTAGCTTGAGTGTATTTAAAATTTGCGTTAGTTGATAAAAACGTTGCTTTTCATTCATCTGTAAACTTAAATCAATATTRTGTAACAAGTAATCTATTAATAACGCATGTTTATGTCGATCTATAGCCATACTATTTAAGTCATGAAGGTAAGTTTGATAACTGGGCGATTCCGTTAGTTGAGCAACTATTAAATCATCTAGCCTTTGCTCACGCTTTGACACGTTTGCGAAGTGAATTTGAATATCAAAAGCACAGTTATGATTAGCGATATAATCAAATATTTCATTTGTATTCATTAACTTTATATTACGCTTAGTAAATTGAATTGCAGAAGCGTGACTTCCCACTTCTGCAATTTCTAATGTTTCATGATGATTAATTTTTGTATCTACAAAATGAATGTTTGCYAAYTTCGCCTCMTTCACYTTTATATAGTTAAGCACCCAAACTGCAATACGCGACTTAAATCGAT
>NZ_MJAA01000141.1:0-580 GCF_001743375.1 Enterobacter sp. IF2SW-B1
AGAAGTGAAGACGGTGACTATWGACATGGATGAACCGTATGTCCGATTATTACGCGACCTATTTCCTAATGCGGCTAGTATTTTTGACAGATTCCATGTCGTTCAACATTTAGATAGAGAACTTAATAAGTATCGTGTACAAGTTATGAATGAATACCGTAATAAAAAAGGAGCTAATTATACAATTTTTAAGAATAACTGGAAAGTTCTATTGATGGATACTAGTAAAACCATATTTAGTAAATACAGATGGAATAAATCTTTTAAGGCTTATAAACGCTCATCTGACATTGTAGAATTCATGCTTTCAAAAGACGATATACTACGACACTCCTACGAACTTGTCCAAGGATTACGAAAAGACCTAAGGTTATGTAATTGGCCTAAATTTATTAATCGTTTAAATTCAGTTAGTAAAAAGTCTGTGAGTAAGGGTGTATGGAAAGTGGTTAAATATTATAGAAAACATCAAAGGATGTTAAGAAATACAATTTATTACCCAGCATTTAATAATGGTGCTATAGAAGGAATTAATAATAAGATAAAATTAATCAAGCGAATTTCTTTTGGTTACAGAAAT
>NZ_MJAA01000142.1:0-580 GCF_001743375.1 Enterobacter sp. IF2SW-B1
TACTCATCACTTCTACTTCAAGTAACGATAAATTAAGTAGACGTTTCCAAAAATTATTATTATTACACACATCTGCCCAAGGGATTACTCATCACTTCTACTTCAAGTAACGATAAATTAAGTAGACGTTTCCAAAAATTATTATTATTACACACATCTGCCCAAGGGATTTATTCTGAACTGTTAGAGTTTAACGCTAAACAAATTGGACCATTGCCAGATGAGTTAATTGAAATGATGGATCATATCATTGCACAACTAGATAATAGTGATGAAAATGTAAGATATTGGCGAAAAGAAGTGCCAGTACCAGAGGAATTTCAAAATTTATTCAACCATATCTTGAAAATTGACGACATGGTGCATGCAAATGAAGCGCGTATTGCGTATGAAGCAGACATGCGAAAACCTTTATATAGTAAGCGTATTTATCAAAATTTAACATTAGATTCWATCGTGTTTAGAAATACATTGAGATATTCAGCGATTATGATGATAGCGATATTTATCGCGTTAATGTTCGATTTTGAAAAAGCATACTGGATACCTTTATCCGCACATACAGTATTATTAGGAACAT
>NZ_MJAA01000143.1:0-579 GCF_001743375.1 Enterobacter sp. IF2SW-B1
GTGAATTAACGAATAATATGTAAAATCCGCCACCAAAATACGAACACATGTTCTGTGTTTATGTTAGAATAGGTGTAGGTCATCCTTCAGTATGATACTTTAGTCGAACGGAGGTCTAGTGTAATGATGTGGTGGCAAGAAGGGATGATGGAATAATATGTAAAATCCGCCACCAAAATACGAACACATGTTCTGTGTTTATGTTAGAATAGGTGTAGGTCATCCTTCAGTATGATACTTTAGTCGAACGGAGGTCTAGTGTAATGATGTGGTGGCAAGAAGGGATGATGACACTTATTACAGGTGGCTTACTAATTATTTTTCGGCTTTGGTTAGAACTGAAATGGAAAAATAAAAAATGATCCTACACACATAAATAACCCCAAGTCTGCTGGTACCAGACTTGGGGTTGTGTAGTATAATTCTGTGGATACACTTAAATAATATCATTGAACACAATATATCGCAATCAATAATCATTTTGAATGCATAGTTTTGTCGTCATTTAAGCCAATGAGAGTTTGGTTTTATTTCACTATATAATATATTAAGTTTTGATAATTCTTTATATTTGTTATT
>NZ_MJAA01000144.1:0-575 GCF_001743375.1 Enterobacter sp. IF2SW-B1
CTAAGTCACAAATAGAACGTCAACAAACGATTGAGCATATTAAACGTGATATACAGGGTTCGGTTAATGCAAAAGACTTCAAAGTATATGAAACGACATTATTTAGAGCTTCTTTAGAAAGGAATCGTGCTTATTACAAGTTAAAACAGGCTAGTGGTGATATTCCAATAGACTTCATTGGTAATGAAGGCGCGATATTTTCAAGWCAATCAGTAATGATTACAGCTTTTACTGCACAAGATTATAATCGATATCACCAAAAAAAATTACACTTAGACAATCAAAGTATAGGTATGATTACGAATGTACCTATTTTTAAAAAGCAGTCTAAGGTCGGTCTTAATAATGAAGTATTTAAAGTGAAACAACTTGACGCACATGCGTTAAATTTGATGATGATTCAAGATAGTATGGTTTTAATTGTTAAAGATAACAATCAATTACAAAAAGTAAAAGGATTTTATGCACATGAACAAAAGAATTCGACAATATCGATAAACTTTAATGTATCTGGAAAGACGAAATTAACAACATCACAAATTCAAAAGCTTTCGAAAAAGTACGATGCATCAATA
>NZ_MJAA01000145.1:0-573 GCF_001743375.1 Enterobacter sp. IF2SW-B1
GTTTTGAAATATTATATTGAAACGGCATTGTATTTTCTAAATACACAATACTTCGAACTGTTGCTGAATAAGCCACCGATACATCACCAAACAATTGATATGCTTGTTCATCAAACGGTTCAAAAGTAATAGACTTACTTGAATAACTAATATTAAGATTTAATACCTTTTCCAAATAATCATAAATAGAATCACTCGCAACATCATTACCTATGTCTGAAACAATCGACTTTAGAAAATAATCTTCATCAACAATCTTCACATGTTGGTTAAGCCGACGAGTTCTAACAATATGAATGAGCGATTCACTAGAATTGATGTTTAAAGCATGTTGAACTTCTGGAACTTCATGCGCTTCAACAACCTCATTCACAACAACTTCAGTTAAATATGCGACACCCATTTCTTCTTGCATTTCTTTAAAACTAACAAGTTCAGAAAATGGAAACTCTCTAACCTCCTGCTAAATGACAAGTGACCCTTTACCATGAATCTTTTGAATCATACCGGCTAATGCCAACAAATCAAATGCCTTACGCCCGGGCTCTCGAGATGACTGGTACAATTGCACCA
>NZ_MJAA01000146.1:0-572 GCF_001743375.1 Enterobacter sp. IF2SW-B1
AAATGTTTTATGAAGATGCCAATGATGCATCACGTGTACTTGTAATTACTTTAACTAATAGAGATGCTAAAAAATAAAATCCAATTCCGATGTGTGGTGTTCCGTATCATTCTGCAGATAGTTATATAGATACACTTGTTAATAATGGATATAAAGTAGCTATTTGTGAACAGATGGAAGATCCGAAACAAACGAAAGGTATGGTTAGACGTGAGGTAGTAAGAATTGTGACTCCAGGAACTGTGATGGAGCAAGGTGGTGTAGATGATAAACAAAATAACTATATTTTAAGTTTTGTTATGAATCAACCTGAAATTGCGCTTAGTTACTGTGATGTTTCTACTGGTGAATTAAAGGTTACACATTTTAATGATGAAGCGACTTTATTAAATGAAATTACGACGATAAACCCTAACGAAGTTGTTATCAATGACAATATTTCCGATCATTTAAAAAGACAAATTAATATGGTGACAGAAACAATAACCGGCAGGGAAACGTTATCATCAGAAATCTATAGTGTGAATCAAACTGAACATAAATTAATGTATCAAGCGACACAATTATTGCTA
>NZ_MJAA01000147.1:0-568 GCF_001743375.1 Enterobacter sp. IF2SW-B1
TACCACGTTCACTATCTTGACCAGTTAAGCGAATCGGTGTACCATCTTGTAAAATTGTCGCAAATGCAAGTTGTTCTGCTTGTGCCCAATCAACTAAACCATCTTCTTTATTAAACGGCTCATGACGCTTCTCAAGAACTTTGTTTAACTTTTTCAAAATGTTAAAGCCATCCGGATATGTTAACAATGCATCATTTATTTCTTTCAAGTGATCAAACGTAAATGATTGTTCGTCTGCTTGTAACGGTAATGCAAGTTCTGCAGGTTTTTCCATATCTGGATTATCCATTTTATCAGCTTTATTAATTTTATCATGWGCTTGTCTTAGTTCCTTTTGGACTTGTTCTATAAATGAATGCATTTCATCTTCTGAAATGACACCTTCATTAACAAGCTTTTTACCAAACACATATTCAACAGAGTCATGTTTGCGAATATTCTGATAAGGAACTGGATTAGTAATTGATGGTTCATCCATTTCGTTATGTCCGAAACGACGATAACCTACTAAATCAATAACGACGTCTTTATGAAACTCTTTTCTAAATTCCATTGCAATATCAATTGC
>NZ_MJAA01000148.1:0-568 GCF_001743375.1 Enterobacter sp. IF2SW-B1
GCCAGCCAGATTTTATTTGATATTCTGTTTGACTCATGATTTATCATCCTCGCTAGGWGTAAATTCGACCGAATCTGAAAAATAGATATTCTCTTCTTGATTTTCTACAAACGTAAATTCTAGTTCYTTAGAACCTACGGATGAGCCTTTTAAATCGCCAGATCCTTTCAATTTTAATTCGCTTGTTTGGTTGGAATATGATATCGTTTTCTTAACTGTTGAACATTATATATAATCATCATTATTCAATTGATATTTTGCMGAATAACTTGGYACATTAGGATTATATGAAATATCACCATCTTTATAATCWTTAAWATCTATAAAGTTTCCTTATTATACAAARAACTTAAAGTATTCAATCTCTTTTATTAATTTGTCATCCGGGGCTGCGTTGGAATAATTCGATTATGTTCCATCTTGACAGGCAGGGTATTTTTTTTCTTTATTATGGACGTATCCTTTTTTGTCTTCTGTTATCTCACTTATTAAAAAATATCCCTTAGCTGTTCTAGTGTTACGATTGATGTAAAGTAYCATCKCTCTGGATTTTAAGGCTCCTCCTTTT
>NZ_MJAA01000149.1:0-567 GCF_001743375.1 Enterobacter sp. IF2SW-B1
CACTTGACCATCCATAAATTGATTATAAATCATGCCATCTTTTCCATACCAAGTACCTGGGCCATATAACCAGCCAAAACGTAAAACAACGTATTCATCCATACGAGCCGTTTCTTCTTCTAAACCAACAACACCATCAACCGTTACTTTTCTGTCACCAGTTGAGTTAAAATCAAGTGCTGTCGTTTCACTTGCTAATCCTTCGCCCGGTTCATACATAAAGGCAATACTTTGGGCAATTACTTTCTTAACGTTATGCTTTTTCGCTGCATCAATTAAGTTTTTAGAACCTTCAATACGTACTTTCGTATTTGCTGCCATATCAACATTTTTTAAATCCGAGATTTGATTAATAATGATCTCTGGCTTAAAATCTGCTAACGCTTGATCAATGGTATCAGCTTTTAATATATCACCAATATATGCTTTTACATTAACAGCAGCTAGCTTTTGTTGACCATTCTCAGATGTAGTAAAACCAGCAACCTCATGCCCCTCTTCTTTTAGTCTTTGAACTAATTTAATGCCAATAAGGCCCGKTGCACCAGTTACAAAAATTTTACTCAT
>NZ_MJAA01000015.1:0-81400 GCF_001743375.1 Enterobacter sp. IF2SW-B1
TTTCGTCCGAGGACGTTAAGAATCCATGTCACTTTGAGTGCCCACACAGATTGTCTGATAAATTGTTAAAGAGCAGTGCCGCTTCGTTTTCGCTGCGGCGCGGGGTGTGCATATTACGCTTTCCCGCTTCAGAGTCAAGCGTTTATTTTGCTTTTCTCTGCTGACCCGGCGGCGTGTGTGCCGTTGTTCCGTGTCAGTGGAGGCGCATTATAGGGAGTTATTCTGAAGTGACAAGCACAAAATACAAAAAACTTTTCGTTCGCTCACTTTTCAAACTTAACGCTTATTTAAGTCGCGAATCGCCCGCTAAATGGGCAATTTCCCGCGCAAAACTGGCCACCTGCGACCAGTCGGTATAAACCACTTCTTTACGCGTATCGGTTTCGCCACCCGTCATCTTCATTATCAGGCGAATCATGAAGCGGTCATACCAGCGGTAGCGAGGATAGCGCAGCGCACCGGCAAAGACGGCGCACAGATCCGGTTGCCACGGCGAGCTGAGTAAAAACTTACGCGTGTAGCTGTTGGTCTGCGGCGTACGCTTCTCAGCTTTACGGGCAACCAGATTGACCGAGTAAAACGCGCCCGGCAATGTGTTGAGTACCGCCGTATGCTTTTTCACAAAGCGATCCAGCGCCGGATGGAAGTGTCCGTAACGAATGGAGGCGCCAATCACCACGCGATCGTACTCCTGCCAGGCAATCTCCTCCGCGCGATTCAGGTTCACCACATCCGAGTAAATGCCCAGCTCTTTTAATTCCGACGCCAGATACGCGGCAATCTCACGCGTTTGTCCGTCTCGCGTAGAGAAAAGAATCAGTGTTTTCATCAACGGCTCCTTATTCGCGCCAGAATGTTGGGGTAAACAGTACCAGCAGCGTAAAGACCTCAAGACGACCAAACAGCATATTGGCAATAAGGATCCATTTCGCAACCGGGTTCATGCTGGCAAAGTTATCCGCCACAACCCCCAGGCCAGGCCCGAGGTTGTTCAGTGTTGCGACGACGGACGCAAAGGCGGAGAAATCATCCACTCCCGTCGCGATGATCGCCAGCATGCTGACGATAAAGACCAGCGCATACGCCGAGAAGAACCCCCACACCGCTTCGAGGATACGTTCCGGCAGCGCGCGGTTCCCCAGCTTAATGCTGTAGACCGCGTTCGGGTGGACCAGGCGCTTCAGCTCACGGTTCCCCTGTTTGAACAGCAGCAGAATACGAATCACCTTCAGGCCACCGCCCGTCGACCCGGCGCAGCCGCCGATAAACGCGGAGCACAGCAGAAGTACCGGCAGGAACAGCGGCCAGCGCGCGATGCTGTCCGTGGTAAACCCGGCGGTCGTCGCCATCGACACCACCTGGAAAAACGCCTGATTGAGCGTGGTCAGCGCCGAGTTGTAAACATCATGGAACCACAGCACCAGGGTGCAGATGACGACCAGGGTAAGCTGGACGCCAATGAACATGCGAAACTCAGGATCGCGCCAGTACACCTTCAGACTACGTCCGCTCAGTAAAGAGAAGTGCAGGCCGTAGTTACAGCCAGAGATCAGCAGGAAAATCGCAATGATGGTGTTAATCGTTGGGCTGTCGAAGTACCCCACGCTGGCATCGTGAGTGGAGAACCCGCCAATGGCAATTGTCGCAAAGCTGTGCCCGATAGCATCGAAGGCAGGCATCCCGGCAAACCACAGCGCCAGCGCGCAGGCTACCGTCAGCAAAACATAAATCAACCACAGGGTTTTCGCCGTCTCGGCAATACGCGGACGCATCTTGTTGTCTTTCAACGGCCCCGGCATTTCAGCCCTGTACAGCTGCATCCCCCCGACGCCCAGAATCGGCAGGATGGCCACCGCCAGGACGATGATCCCCATCCCCCCGAACCACTGCAGCATCTGGCGATAAAAGAGAATAGCGTGGGGTAACGAATCCAGCCCCACCAGCGTCGTCGCACCGGTGGTCGTTAAACCGGAAAACGATTCAAAAAAGGCATCCGTGATGCTGAGGTTAGGCTGCTCAGAGAAGATAAAGGGCAGCGAACCGACGCTTCCCAGCACCGTCCAGAACAGGACCACAATCAGAAAGCCTTCGCGAGATTTCAGCTCACCTTTCTGACGACGGTTCGGCCACCACAGCAGCGAGCCGATCGCCAGCGCGACAAAGAAGGTCTGGGTAAAAGCCCGCCCCGCGCCGTCCCGGTAGATAAGCGCCACCAGTCCAGGGAGAATCATCGTCCCCGAAAAGAGTATGACCAGCAGTCCAACGATTCGGGTTATGGCACGAAAATGCATCTCTGCCGCTTCCTTTGGTATTCAAAAAGTGAGGTGGGGATTATTCTTCAATCGGCAGCAATTGCAACGAACCGCGACTGAAATCAGCCAGTTTTGCTGAAAAAGCAGCCAGTTCTGCCTGAGGAAGCGCCACGCGTAATTGCACCATTGCCTGGTAATCACTGTGCGCAATCACGCCGTTAAATTGTTTGAGCAGTGTTTCAATGCCCGATAGCTGAGCGTAATCGCACAATAAAGTATATTCGGTGAGCGGCGTTTTGCGGGTGGTCGTCAGGATATTCAGTGCCTGCTGAACGCCACCGCCATACGCTTTAACCAGCCCGCCCGTACCTAACAGGATGCCGCCGTAGTAGCGCACCACCACGGCGGTAATTTCACCCACGCCGCTGCCCATCAGCTGGGAGAGCATGGGTTTACCGGCTGTGCCCGCCGGTTCACCGTCGTCTGAAAAACCGAGCTGTTGCGAATCGTCCGGTGTCCCTGCCACCCACGCCACGCAGTGGTGACGTGCGTCAGGGTGCTCCGCGCGAACGGACTCGACAAACGCTTTCGCCGCCTCTACGCCGTCGGTGTGCGCCAGCAGCGTAATAAAGCGGCTTTTCTTGATTTCCTCAACAAAGGTGACCGGTTCAGCCGGTATCAGCCAGCTTTCCATCAGGCCAGCTTCAGGTCTCGCGTCATATTCTCGATACCGTTCTCGTGAACCACCACGTTATCTTCGATACGAATGCCGCCAAACGGTTTCAGCGCGTCGATTTTTTCCCAGTTGAAGTGCTTGCTGAACTGCCCTTCACGCCACGGCGCCAGCAGGGATTCAATAAAGTAGATCCCCGGCTCGATGGTCAATACCATGCGCGGCTCAAGAATACGGGTGCAGCGCAGGTAAGGATATTTAGACGGTGCCGCCAGGTGCGTGCCGGTATCATCCTGCATGAAGCCCGCAACGTCGTGAACCTGCAGGCCCAGCGGGTGGCCGATACCGTGCGGCATGAATGGTCCAGTCAGGTCGTTTTCGACCATCGCCTCTTCGCTCATGTCTTTCACAATCTGATGCTTACGCAGCAGTTTAGCAATGCGCTGATGGAACTGGATGTGGTAATCCACGTAGCTGGTTCCGGCCTTCATGGTGCCAATCAGCGCCAGCTGTTCGTCGTTGACGTCCTTAATAAGCTGCGCAAAATCGGTATCCGCATTCGCCGCCCAGGTGCGGGTCAGATCGGCCGCATAGCCGTTGTACTCTGCGCCTGCGTCCAGCAGGAAGCTGCGCATCTCAGACGGAACCTGATGATCCAGTTTGGTGTAGTGGAGAACAGACGCGTGCTCATTCAGCGCGACGATGTTGCTGTACGGTACGTCGGTGTCACGATGACCGGTTGCGGTCAGGTAGGCCAGGTTGATATCGAACTCGCTCATGCCTGACTGGAACGCTTCGTGCGCGGCGCGGTGGCCATTCACCGCCGTTTTTTGCGCTTCACGCATGCAGTAGAGTTCATAGTCGGTTTTATACGCGCGGTAATAGTGCAGGTAATCCAGCACGCCTTTCGGATTGAGTTTGTCTGCCGGAATATCCAGACCGAGCGCACGTTCAGGTACAGGGCCAATGTAGCCGATGTTGCCGCGCGCCGCTGGCAGCTGGCTGCCAATGCCGTCCGCTTTTGGCAGGGCGATCACCTCAATTTCTTCGGTCCAGAAAGAGGTCGGCAGCGGTTCGACGTTGTGCCAGTAATCAACCGGCAGGTAGAACCACAGTTTCGGCTTGTTCACGCCGTCCACCAGCAGCCAGCAATTCGGAACCTGTGTCACCGGCACCCAGGCTTTAAACTGCGGGTTAACCTTAAACGGATAGGCGTGGTCATCAAGAAAAGTATTCATCAGCTCGCCGGAGTGGATCAGAAGAGCATCCAGCTTGAAGCGGGCCAGTACATCGCGGGTACGTTCCTGTAGGGTAACGATATGATTTTTATAAAGCGAAGCCAGTGAGTCCATCATTCTTCCTTTCGTTTTTTTGACCTCAAGTCATCGCATCTTAGCACACCTCACTCCGGCTGCGTGATTTCCACCGACCGTGATCAACGCAGCAATTTCTTAATGAGTAATTTGCATTTTATTAACATAAATTCCACACTCCGTCTCATCTGGTATGACCAGATCCACTTGCTGGATTCAGGAGACTGACATGCTTTACAAAGGCGACACCCTGTACCTCAACTGGCTGGAAGATGGCATTGCCGAACTGGTGTTCGATGCCCCCGGCTCAGTGAATAAGCTTGATACCGCGACGGTGGCCAGTCTTGGCCAGGCGCTAGAAGTACTTGAAAAGCAATCTGAATTAAAAGGGCTGCTGCTGCGTTCTAACAAAGCGGCCTTTATCGTCGGTGCCGATATCACCGAATTCCTTTCGCTGTTCCAGGTTCCGGAAGAACAGCTGAGCCAGTGGCTGCACTTTGCCAACAGCGTCTTTAATCGTCTGGAAGATCTGCCTGTTCCAACGATCTCTGCCGTGAACGGCTACGCGCTGGGCGGCGGCTGCGAGTGCGTGCTGGCGACCGACTACCGTCTGGCGACGCCGGACCTGCGTATCGGCCTGCCGGAAACCAAGCTGGGCATCATGCCGGGCTTTGGCGGTTCCGTGCGTATGCCCCGCATGCTGGGCGCCGACAGCGCCCTGGAAATCATTGCCGCCGGTAAAGACGTGGGTGCAGAACAGGCGCAGAAAATTGGTCTGGTCGACGGCGTCGTGAAACCAGAGAAGCTGGTTGAAGGTGCACTCGCCATTCTGCGTCAGGCGATTAACGGCGACCTCGACTGGAAGGCCAAACGTCAGCCGAAGCTCGAGCCGTTAAAGCTCAGCAAGATTGAAGCCACCATGAGCTTCACCATCGCCAAAGGCATGGTGATGCAGACGGCGGGTAAACACTACCCGGCGCCAATCACGGCGGTGAAAACCATTGAAGCGGCAGCCCGCTTTGGCCGCGACGAAGCCCTGAAGCTGGAAAACCAGAGCTTTGTTCCACTGGCGCACACCAATGAAGCCCGCGCGCTGGTTGGCATCTTCCTCAACGATCAGTTCGTGAAAGGCAAAGCCAAACAGCTGACCAAAAACGTTGAGACGCCAAAACACGCGGCGGTACTCGGCGCCGGTATTATGGGCGGCGGCATCGCTTACCAGTCGGCCTGGAAAGGCGTGCCGGTAGTGATGAAAGACATCAACGAGAAATCTCTGACGCTGGGCATGACCGAAGCCGCCAAGCTGCTGAATAAACAGCTTGAGCGCGGAAAAATTGACGGGCTGAAGCTCGCAGGCGTGATCTCAACCATCCAGCCTGTGCTGGAATACAGCGGTTTCGACCGTGTGGACGTGGTGGTTGAAGCGGTCGTTGAGAACCCGAAAGTCAAAAAAGCGGTGCTGGCGGAAACGGAAGACAAGGTTCGCCCGGACGCCGTCCTGGCCTCAAACACCTCCACAATCCCCATCAGCGAACTGGCGAGCGTGCTGAAGCGTCCGGAAAACTTCTGCGGAATGCACTTCTTCAACCCGGTACACCGTATGCCACTGGTCGAAGTGATCCGTGGAGAAAAAACCTCTGACGAAACCATCGCTAAAGTCGTGGCGTGGGCAAGCAAGATGGGTAAAACGCCGATCGTCGTTAATGACTGTCCAGGTTTCTTCGTGAACCGCGTGCTGTTCCCGTACTTCGCCGGCTTCAGCCAACTACTGCGCGACGGCGCGGACTTCCGCAAAATCGACAAAGTAATGGAAAAACAGTTCGGCTGGCCGATGGGCCCGGCGTATCTGCTGGACGTCGTCGGCATTGATACCGCCCACCACGCGCAGGCCGTCATGGCGGCGGGCTTCCCGCAGCGCATGCAGAAAGATTATCGCGATGCCATTGACGCCCTCTTTGACGCCAACCGCTTCGGACAGAAAAACGGCCTGGGCTTCTGGCGTTATAAAGAAGACAGCAAAGGCAAACCGAAGAAAGAAGAAGATGCGGCGGTGGATGGCCTGCTGGCCGACGTATGCCAGCCGAAACGCGACTTCACCGACGACGAAATTATTGCCCGCATGATGATTCCGATGATCAACGAAGTGGTCCGTTGCCTGGAAGAAGGCATTATCGCCAGCCCGGCAGAAGCGGATATGGCGTTGGTATATGGCCTGGGCTTCCCTCCGTTCCACGGCGGCGCGTTCCGCTGGCTGGATACGCTCGGCAGCGCCCGCTATCTCGATATGGCGCAACAGTATCAGCACCTCGGCCCGCTTTATGAAGTGCCGGAAGGGCTGCGTAACAAAGCGCGCCATAACGAACCCTACTATCCAGCAGTTGAGCCAGCCCGTCCGGTTGGCGCGCTGAAAACGGCTTAAGGAGTCACAATGGAAAAGGTTGTCATTGTTGATGCGATTCGCACCCCGATGGGCCGTTCAAAAGGCGGTGCGTTCCGTAACGTGCGAGCGGAAGATCTCTCCGCGCACCTGATGCGTAGCCTGCTGGCGCGTAACCCGGCGCTGGACCCAGCAGCGCTCGACGATATCTACTGGGGCTGCGTGCAGCAAACGCTGGAGCAGGGCTTCAACATCGCCCGCAACGCGTCGCTGCTGGCGGAGATCCCGCATTCGGTTCCGGCCGTTACCGTCAACCGCCTGTGCGGTTCGTCGATGCAGGCCCTGCACGACGCGGCGCGCATGATCATGACCGGCGATGCGCAGGCCTGTCTGGTCGGCGGCGTTGAACACATGGGCCACGTGCCGATGAGCCACGGGGTCGATTTCCATCCGGGCATGAGCCGCAACGTGGCGAAAGCCGCAGGCATGATGGGCCTGACCGCCGAGATGCTCTCCCGCCTGCACGGCATCAGTCGTGAAATGCAGGATGCTTTTGCCGCGCGCTCTCACGCCCGCGCCTGGGCCGCCACGCAGTCCGGTGCCTTCAAGAATGAGATCATCCCGACCGGGGGCCACGATGCAGACGGCGTACTGAAGCAGTTCAGCTACGACGAAGTCATTCGTCCGGAAACGACGGTCGAAGCGCTTTCTACCCTGCGTCCGGCATTTGATCCGGTCACCGGTACGGTAACGGCAGGGACGTCGTCGGCGCTGTCCGACGGTGCCGCCGCGATGCTGGTGATGAGCGAAAGCCGCGCCCGCGAGCTGGGCCTGACGCCACGCGCTCGCGTGCGTTCGATGGCGGTGGTGGGCTGCGATCCTTCAATCATGGGTTACGGCCCAGTTCCGGCCTCGAAGCTGGCGCTGAAAAAAGCGGGCTTAACTGCCAGCGATATCGATCTGTTCGAGATGAACGAAGCGTTTGCCGCGCAGATCCTGCCGTGCATTAAAGATCTGGGGCTGATGGAGCAGATCGACGAGAAGATTAACCTCAACGGCGGCGCGATCGCCCTCGGTCACCCGCTGGGCTGTTCCGGGGCGCGTATCAGCACGACGCTGATTAACCTGATGGAACGCAAAGATGCCCAGTTTGGTCTGGCAACGATGTGTATCGGCCTGGGTCAGGGTATCGCGACGGTGTTTGAGAGAGTGTAAGTAAGGAAAAGTATCTCAAAGCCAATGACGTCAGAACAAGGCGGCAAGCGAGCGAATCCCGATGAGCTTACATTAGTAAGTGATTCGGGTGACCGAGCGCAGCCAACGCAGTTATGGCGTCATTGGCGAAGAGAGACAGTTTAGTTGCCGTTCTTCCCGCCTGTCAGGGGCGGGCTTTTTATTTAGATAAACGCAAACGCATCGCCAAACAGGCGATCTTCACGCGCATCGCGTTCGTTACAGAACAGGTCGCGGGCAATTTTCGCCATCTCGAAACGGCCTGCAATGTAGATATCATGTCCTGCCAGCGTGCCGTGATCCTGCAGTACCGCCGTCAGCACCGTCCCGCTACGTCCACGCCAGCCCTCTTCCGGCTGCTCGACCACTGGCTCAATGCGCAGGTTAGGATGGTTAACGCTCAGCGCTTCCAGTTCAGACAGGTCGTACAGGTGCTTCTCTTCGCGGCCGCCCCAGTAGATGGTGATGTCACGGTCTGGATTACGCGCCAGCGCGGTCAACAGAATAGAGCGCACATAGGAGAAGCCCGTACCGCCCGCGATCAGAATCAGCGGACGGTCTTCGTCATCACGCAACCACGCGTCGCCGTGAGGAATGTCGACCACAATCTCACGCTCTTTCAGGATGCGGTCCATCACGGCCATCGCGTACAGGTTAAGCTCAGACGCACCAATATGCAGCTCAATAAATTCCTGCTCTGCTGGCGTAGAGGCCATAGAGAAAGGACGCTTATCACGCTCATCCATCACCACCATCAGGTACTGGCCGGCACGGAATGAGAATGCCGCTTCAGGAACCAAACGGACGCGATATACGGTGTCGGTAATAGCATCTACCGACGTCACTTTACAGCTTAAGGTTGTCATTCGCTCTCTCTGTCGGGAAGTCTATAGGGCTTAACGGTCAGCTCAGGGTTTACCGTTATTCATTATGGCCAGTTCGTCCCAGATCGCGTCAATTCGCGCGGTCACAGCAGGATCTTTTTTGATCGGGCGACCCCATTCACGGTCGGTTTCGCCAGGCCATTTATTTGTGGCATCCAGTCCCATCTTTGAGCCAAGACCGGAAACCGGCGAGGCAAAATCCAGATAATCTATCGGCGTATTTTCGACTAACACCGTATCACGCGCAGGATCCATTCGCGTGGTTATCGCCCAGATAACGTCGTTCCAGTCACGGGCGTTAACGTCATCATCGCAGACAATAACAAATTTGGTATACATAAACTGGCGCAGGAAAGACCATACGCCCATCATCACGCGTTTAGCATGTCCGGGATACTGCTTCTTCATCGTGACCACCGCCATGCGATACGAGCATCCTTCAGGCGGCAGATAAAAATCAACGATTTCCGGGAACTGCTTTTGCAGGATCGGCACAAATACTTCGTTCAGCGCCACGCCGAGCACCGCCGGTTCATCCGGTGGGCGGCCAGTATAGGTGGAGTGATAAATCGCATCTTCACGCTGAGTAACATGCGTGACGGTAAACACCGGGAAGTTATCCACTTCGTTGTAATAGCCGGTATGGTCGCCGTATGGGCCTTCTGGCGCCATTTCACCCTGCTCAATGTAACCTTCCAGCACAATTTCGGCGCTGGCCGGCACTTCGAGATCGTTGGAGATACACTTCACGACCTCGGTTTTAGTCCCGCGCAGCAGGCCAGCAAACGCATATTCAGAGAGCGTATCCGGTACGGGCGTGACCGCCCCCAGAATGGTGGCCGGATCGGCACCTAACGCGACAGACACCGGGAACCGTTCACCCGGATGTGCAGCACACCACTCCTGGAAATCCAGCGCGCCGCCGCGGTGCGACAGCCAGCGCATGATGAGCTTATTCTTGCCAATTAGCTGCTGGCGATAAATACCGAGGTTTTGCCGCTCTTTATGCGGTCCGCGCGTCACGGTGAGGCCCCAGGTTATCAGCGGCGCAGCATCTTCAGGCCAGCACTGCATGATAGGGATTTTGGTGAGATCCACCGCATCGCCTTCCAGCACTTTCTGCTGACACGGCGCGCCGCGCAGGCGTTTGGTGGGCATGTTCAACACCTGCTTAAACTGCGGCAGCTTATCGAACAGATCGCGGAAACCTTTCGGTGGCTCAGGCTCTTTCAGAAATGCCAGCAGTTTCCCCACTTCACGCAGCGCGGTAACGTCTTCCTGCCCCATTCCCAGCGCGACACGACGCGGGGTGCCAAACAGGTTGCACAGCACCGGCATTGAGTAACCTTTTGGATTTTCAAACAGTAATGCAGGGCCACCGGCACGCAGGGTGCGGTCAGCAATTTCTGTCATTTCCAGATAAGGATCAACAGGAAGTGTAATGCGTTTCAGTTCACCCTGCTTTTCCAGCAGCGTCAGGAAGTCGCGGAGATCGTGGTATTTCATGCAGTTAGTCATGGCCTCTCTGTAAGCGCTTCATTATACGGCGTAAGCCTGCTTGATGCTGTAATTTTGTTAAATTAGCGTGAACTTATCCGCTGTGTTCGAATTTCCCCCATTATAATCAACTTAGCGATCCCTCCAGGGTTTTGATATGCTTGCGCCCCGAACTAAGGGAAAGAGTGATTATGCAGGCCTGGTATTTACTGTATTGCAAACGCGGGCAACTTCAGCGCGCGCAGGAACATCTTGAACGTCAGTCTGTAAATTGTCTGACACCCGTGATCACGCTTGAAAAAATGCAGCGCGGGAAGCGCACAACCGTCAGTGAGCCTTTATTCCCGAACTATCTGTTTGTGGAGTTCGACCCTGAGGTGATCCACACCACTACCATCAGCGCAACGCGCGGCGTCAGCCACTTCGTTCGTTTTGGTGCCCACCCGGCAATCGTTCCGTCGACCGTCATTCATCAGCTGTCTGTTTATCAACAGCCTGAAGGGATCACCGACCCGGAAACCCCTTACGCGGGTGATAGCGTCGTCATTACCGAAGGCGCATTCGAAGGCCTGCAGGCGATTTTCGCCGAGCCGGACGGTGAAGCGCGCTCCATGCTGTTGCTCAATCTGCTGAACAAGCAGGTGCTGCAGAGCGTGAAAAACACCGACTTCCGCAAAGTTTAAACGTTTATCCCGAACAGGCGACGCACGTTGTCATCCGTCTGAGCGGAAAGCCAGTGCGGATCCTCTCCACGCCAGTGCGCTACGCGCTCAACTATGTGCCCCAGCAAGGCGGGCTCGTTTCGCCGCGATGCCGGTTTGGGCTTCATATCTCGCGGCAGCAGGTATGGCGCATCGGTTTCAAGAAGCAAACGGTCTGCCGGGATTATCGGCAGCAGCTCGCGAAGCTCAAGCCCGCGGCGCTCATCACACACCCAACCGGTGATCCCCAGATACAAACCGCGGTTCAGGCAATCCAGCGCTTCCTGGCGAGACCCGGTGAAGCAGTGGAGCACTGCGCCGGTCAGTTTATCCAGCCACGGGTCCAGCAGTGCGAGAAAACGTTCATGCGCGTCGCGACAGTGCATAAAGACGGGCATTTCAAGCTCTGCCGCCAGCGCAAGCTGGGCAGTGAACGCCTTTTCCTGTTCTTCAGGCGTGGAGAAGTTGCGGTTAAAATCGAGCCCGCACTCGCCAATAGCCACCACCTCTGCCGTTTTTGCCAGCCTGCGCAGGGTTTCTGCGCTCTCCGCCGTCCACTGGCTGCTGTCATGAGGGTGGACGCCGGCGGTTGACCAGCAGTGTTGATAGCGTTGCGCCAACAGCAGCGCCTGCTCGCTCTCATGCAGGTTGGTCCCGGTCAGGAGCAGCCCTTTTACGCCAGCCTCAAAAGCACGCGCAACCACCTCGTCACGATCTTTGGCAAACTGCGAGCTGGTCAGGTTGAGTCCGATATCAAACATGCGATTCCCCATAGAACAACCGCCCTGACGGGCGGCTGGTTTTACTCTTCAGTGGTCTTTTCGGACGCATCGTCTTCATCGTCCGACCGGCGTCCTTTTCCCACGTAGAAACGCGAGAAGAATACGCCAACCTCAAACAGGCAGTACATCGGTATTGCCAGCAGCGTTTGTGAGAAGACGTCCGGCGGCGTCAGCAGCATGCCGACTACGAAGGCGCCCACCAGAATATAGGGACGCTTCTTACGCAGGTCATCAGGGGTGGTTACCCCAACCCAGCAGAGCAGCACAATGGCCACCGGCACTTCAAACGCCACACCGAACGCCATAAACAGCGCCATCACAAAGCTGAGGTAGCTGGCGATATCCGTCGATACCTGAACCCCTTCCGGCGCGGTATGCGTCAGGAAGCTAAAGGCCAGCGGGAAGACAACGAAGTAGGCAAACGCCATGCCGATATAGAACAGCAGCGAACTGGAGACCAGCAGCGGGATCACCAGTTTACGTTCGTGCCTGTACAGTGCTGGCGCCACAAATGCCCATACCTGATAAAGGATGACGGGTGCAGACGCAATCAACGACACCCAGAAGGTGAGCTTAATAGGGGTGAAAAACGGTGATGCAACGTCTGTTGCAATCATCGTTGCCCCCAGCGGCATCTGCTTGATCAGCGGCGCAGAAACCACCTGATAAATATCGTTGGCGAAATAGACCAGGCACAGGAATATGAGGAATACCGCAATAATGCAGTTTAACAGGCGCTTACGCAGCTCAATAAGGTGCGTAATAAGCGGTTGAGTATCATCTACTGCCATAGTTACGCTTTATCACTCGACGAGGGGGATGATTCGGAAACGGGCGCGGCGGGTTTCGCTTCAGCCGCTTTTACCACCGGCTCTTCCGGCTGCGCCTGTTTTTTCAGTTCAGTTTCCTGCGGCGTTTGTTCAGGCGCTGCGGCCTGGTGCTCCGCACTCGCTGGCGTCACGCCCTCACGCTGCGCTTCGCTGTCCTTCACCACCGGGTTATGAATAGTGTTCGCTTCATCGCTCGCTTTTTCAGGATCGTTAACGCTGTAAGAGCGCTTCATGGATTCCGCCGCTTCGCGCAGCTCATCCATTGAGGCTTTCAGTTCCGGCGTCAGGTTATCCATGCTCGCCTTCTCAACCTTTTTCAGGCTTTCCTGAAACTCCTGCAGCTTAAGTTCCTGCGCCAGCTCGTTCTGAACGGTCGAAGCCAGCGATCTTAGCGCTCGAACCCAGCCCACGACGGTTTTCACCGCTACCGGCAGACGCTGCGGCCCCAGCACGATCAGACCAATCACAAAGACCAGCAGCAGCTCACTAAAACCAATGTCGAACACGACTTACACCTGCTCTTTATCGTGGCGTTTAGCGTCTTCCTTTTTGGCATCTTCTTGCTTATCGGAGATGGATTTAGCAGTAAAGTCAGCGTCCTGGCTGGTTTTATCCTGCTTGCTCTCATCATCGCTCATTGCTTTCTTGAAGCCTTTGATAGACGCGCCCAGATCGGAACCAATAGAACCGAGCTTTTTGGTGCCAAACAGCAGCACAACGATGACGGCAATAATGACTAATTGCCAGATACTGATACCACCCATACATATTCCTCAGGGATAGATGATTAATTGGTCAGGTCGCATTATACGTATGCGACCTGTCGATGGCGATGCAAACTCAGCGCGTTTTTCTCCATCCTGCAAGCCAGACAACAACCCCGCCAGCCATCAGCCAGGCGGGCATCATCTGCCAGTCAGGACGGTTGATCAGCAGCAACGTACCGCTCAGCAGCAGCGTTGCGCCAATGCCAAAGAGGTAGCGTGACTGTCCCTGGCGCACACGGCTGGACTGAAGCTCGCGGGCGATTTTATCCATGCTGTGCTGAAGATTCTTGCTCTGACGCAAACTGTCGTAAACCAGTTCAGGAATTTCAGGCATTTTTTCGATCCAGAACGGTCCTTTCTCTTTCAGCGAACGCACCAGCGCTGGAAGGCCAACCTGATCCTTAATCCAGGATTCCAGGAAAGGTTTAGCCGTCTTCCACAAGTCTAACTGAGGATAGAGTTGTCGACCTACACCCTCAACGTAAAGTAATGTTTTCTGAAGTAAAACTAACTGTGGCTGAACTTCCATATTAAAGCGGCGGGCCGTATTGAACAGGTTTAACAGCACGTGTCCAAAAGAGATCTCTGCCAGCGGTTTTTCAAAAATCGGTTCGCAAACGGTACGGATAGCAAACTCGAACTCTTCGACGTTGGTGTCTGGCGGAACCCAGCCGGAATCCACATGCAGCTCGGCCACCTTACGGTAGTCGCGGTTGAAGAAGGCGATGAAGTTCTCAGCCAGATAACGTTTATCTTCTTTATTCAGCGAGCCCACAATTCCGCAGTCGATACCGATGTATTTCGGATCCTCAGGATGCTCATAGCTCACGAAGATATTGCCCGGATGCATGTCCGCATGGAAAAAACTGTCGCGGAATACCTGGGTAAAGAAGACCTGCACGCCACGTTCGGCCAGCAGCTTCATGTTCGTTCCCTGCTTCTCCAGGGCCACCACATCCGAAACCGGAATACCGTAGATGCGCTCCATGACCATCATGTTCTGGCTGCAATAGTCAGAATAGACTTCAGGCACGTAGAGCATCGGGCTGTTTTCAAAATTGCGGCGCAGCTGAATGGCGTTTGCCGATTCACGCAGCAGATTAAGCTCATCAATCAGCGTTTTTTCATATTCCCGCACCACTTCCATCGGGCGCAGTCGACGGCCGTCCGGCAGCAGACGCGGAACCCAGCGCGCCAGACGATAAATTAGCTTCATGTCGGCTTTGATAATCGGCAGGATATCCGGGCGGATCACCTTGATCACCACCTCTTTGCCGTTCTCTTTCAGACGCGCAGTGTGCACCTGAGCGATAGAAGCCGACGCCAGCGGTTCTATTTCGAAATCGTCAAACCAGGTTTCAACGGGAAGGTTACCCATCGCCTCCTCGATCTGTTTCTTCGCTCTCACCCCGTCAAACGGGGCGACACGGTCCTGCAGCATCGCCAGTTCATCGGCAATGTGCGGCGGGAAGAGATCGCGGCGGGTTGAGAGCATCTGTCCGAACTTAATCCATACCGGGCCGAGCTCCTGCAGTGCCAGACGCAGGCGTTCACCCAGCGGCTGACCTTTATGTCGATTTGGCATCCAGAACAGCGTCCGCCGCCAGATCCTGAGCGGCAGCGTGATACGCATTTTGGGGATGAGCTCGTCGAGCCCGTAACTCAAAAAGGTGTGGATGATAAAATAGAGGCGCCGAATTTCACCAGGCGTCATTTGCCCTCCAGTTTTTCCAGCCGTTTGCTTAGGGCATCAACCGCACGTTCAACCGCGGCCGTCTCTTCTGCGAACCACGCAACTTCCAGCGGCCCGGGCGCCATGCGCCACTCTTCGGTCAGCACTTCCGCGGCATAACGCTGTTGGCGTTGCAGATTTTTGCGCAGGAACGCCGTGCCGCCATGAATAACTTTCCCGATCCCTTCAGCGGCGATGTCGCCAATAAAAGGCGCCAGCAGCTCTGCCGGGTCAAACTCAGCCAGATCGCTGAGCGCAACGAAGTTCTGCACGACCTGGATGTCGCCTTCCACTTCCAGCTCACCGCTGCGGATAAGCGCCGTTAATTGCTGGCGATCGCGCAGTTTTGGCAGCACGCTCATATGGGTAATGACCGAGCAATCAGCTTCACCTTCCCACTCACCCAGAACGTCAAGCTGACGTTCGCTGAAAACCAGCACGAGCGGCGTCGAGAACTCTTTTAACACAATGCGCAGTACCTTCCCGTTTAGCCGCTGACGTGCGGCTTTCAGCGCCGGAGCGCGATACAGGAAGGCATTCAGCACATTCTCGATGCCTGCAGTGACTAAGGGTTTAAAGGGCACGGGACACCTCCACTCAGAATTTGTAACCGCGATGCAGCGCGACGACACCCGCCGTCATGTTGAAGTACTCAACGTTCTCAAATTCCGCATCCTGCATCATGGCTTTTAAGGTGTCCTGATCCGGATGCATGCGAATTGATTCCGCCAGATAGCGATAGCTTTCCGCGTCGTTTGCCACCAGTTCGCCAATACGCGGCAGCACGTGGAAGGAATATGCGTCGTAGGCTTTGCTCAGCGGATCGATAATCGGTTTAGAGAACTCGAGCACCAGCAGGCGTCCACCCGGCTTCAGCACGCGGTACATGGAACGCAGTGCTTTTTCTTTATCGGTGACGTTACGCAGACCGAAGGAAATCGTGATGCAGTCAAAAGTATTGTCCGGGAACGGCAGCGCTTCGGCGTTGGCCTGCACGTATTCCACGTTACCCACCACGCCGATGTTACGCAGCTTTTCGCGTCCCATTTTAAGCATGGAGTCATTAATATCAGCCAGTACAACGCGACCGGTTTCGCCCACCAGACGGGAGAATTTCGCCGTCAGATCGCCCGTACCGCCAGCCAGATCGAGAACCGTTTGTCCACGACGCACACCGCTGCAGTCGATGGTGAAGCGCTTCCACAAGCGATGAATGCCGAACGACATCAAGTCATTCATCACATCGTACTTCGCCGCCACGGAATGAAATACGTGGGCCACCATGTCAGCTTTCTGCGCTTTGGCTACAGTCTGAAAGCCAAAGTGCGTCGTGTCTTGTGAATCGTCAACCATCTCAGAGCCTGCTAATCAGTCAAATGTTCGTGAAGTGTAACAGATTGGGCGCAATTGCCCTACGATTCAACCACCGCGAAAGAAACGCGCTGGCTGCTCGTCTGGCGATAAATCCGCCGCTAAATCGTTGTCCTGGTTGGGGGTATTTTGTTCATCCCCGCCCTCACGCAGTCGGAACTCTTCGTCCTGCGCTGTGGCCTGTTCGACCAATTCCGGATTAATCTCGCGTTTAACCTCCACTCCCAGGCTGCGGAATGCTTCAGCCTGCGCAAGCAGGTTGCCACGCCCGGAGGAGAGCTTTTTCATCGCCTGGCGGTAGTTATCCTGCGCACGATCCAGGCTTTGCCCGACGGAGGACATGTCGTCCACGAAGAGGCGCATTTTGTCGTACAGCTTGCTGGCGCGGTCGGCAATCTGCTGCGCGTTACGGCTCTGGTGCTCATAGCGCCACAGGTTCGCAATGGTGCGTAAGGCCACCAGCAGCGTGGTGGGGCTGACCAGCATAATGTTATTTTTCAGCGCTTCGGTGATCAGTTCGGGCTGTCTGTCGAGCGCCAGCAAAAACGCGGGTTCGACCGGGATAAACATCAGCACGTAGTCCAGCGAGCGCAGCCCCGGCAGTTGCTGATAATCCTTTCTACCCAGCAGGCGAATATGGTTACGCACGGAGGCAATGTGCTCCTGCAGCGCCGATTCGCGCGTATAGTCATCTTCAGCGTTGAAGTAGCGCTCATAGGCCACCAGCGTCATTTTGGCGTCAATGACCACATCTTTGCCCTGCGGCAGACGCACAATCACATCCGGCTGCATTCGCGAGCGGGCATCGTTTTCGATACTCACCTGCGTTTCGTATTCATACCCTTCCCGCAGGCCAGAGGCCTCCAGCACGCGGGTGAGCACCACTTCCCCCCAGTTACCCTGGGTTTTGTTATCGCCTTTCAGCGCCCGCGTCAGGTTGACCGCTTCCTGCGCCATCTGGGCATTCAGCTGTTGAAGATTGCGGATCTCATGCGCCAGCGTGTGGCGTTCGCGGGCTTCCTGACCAAAGCTGTCCTGTACCTGACGGCGAAAGCCGTCCAGCTGTTCGCGCAGCGGCGTCAGCAGGCTGTTCAGGCTCTGGCGATTTTGCTCATCAACGCGGCGGTTGCTGTGCTCGAAAATGCGGTTGGCGAGGTTCTCGAACTGCTCGCTGAGGCGCTGCTCGCTGTTGATCATCTGGCGGATTTTGTCTTCGGCATGCAGCTGGGTGGATTCAAGGCGGGTAGTCACTTCGCGGAGATCGGCCTCCAGCGAGGTGTTGATATCACGCAGGTTACGCAGTTCGTTATTGAGCAGTTCACACTCGTCGCGCCAGTGGTCGCTTAGGGCAAGCTGCTGTTTTGCGGCGCTTAAATCGGCGACGATCTCTTCGCGTTCAGCCAACTGCTCGGCCTTCTGCTGTACATGCTGATAGCTGGATATCAGCCAGCCTATCGCCACGCCCGCCAGCGCAATTACCGCATAAATCAGGATTGAGATATCCACAATGCCCCCTGCATCAACGTATTACCCGCACAAAATAAGATTGTGCTGTATAAACGTCCAGTTTGAAAGGGTTTTCCTGCGAGGCGCTACGCAAAAAATAAAGGCCGAACGCGTCGGCCTTTTATCTCAGAGAGGAGGACTAGATCAGGCGGCGAGCCGCTTCAACCACGATTTTCACCGCGTGACTTTCTGTCTGCTTCATGGTTTCGGCGTTCGGGATCTCCTGCTGGGTACGGTTGACGATAACGCCCGCCACCATACCGGCACGCAGACCCTGGCTTGCGCACATGGTCAGCAACGTTGCGGATTCCATCTCGTAGTTCATCACGCCCATGGATTGCCACTCTTCCATTGAGCCTTTGAAGCGGCTCACTACGCGGCCTGAGAAGGTGTCGTAACGCTCCTGGCCCGGATAGAAGGTATCAGAAGAGGCAGTTACGCCCACATGAGTGGTTGCGCCCACGGATTTCGCCGCTTCAACCAGCGCGGTGGTGCACTCGAAGTCAGCCACTGCCGGGAATTCCATCGGTGCAAAGTGCAGGCTTGCGCCGTCCAGACGCACGGATGCGGTCGTCACCAGCACGTCGCCGACGTTAATGTGCGGCTGAATCGCGCCGGTGGTGCCGATACGCAGGAAAGTACGAATGCCCAGCTGCGCCAGCTCTTCCACGGCAATAGAGGTAGACGGGCCACCGATACCGGTAGAGCACACAATCACCGCTTTGCCATCCAGCTCTGCGCGCCAGGTGGTGAATTCACGATGGGCAGCCAGCTTGACCGGCTTATCCATCAGCGCGGCGATCTTTTCCACACGCTCTGGGTCGCCAGGGACGATAGCGAGCGTAGCCCCTTGTAAATCATTTTTAGTGAGGCCGAGATGAAAAACATCAGACTTAGACATAGGTGACTCCTCTGTGGGTCGGTTAGTCAGAAGAAGTAAAACGGTACTTTACAGAAGCGGTAAGCATAATTTCGTGACACATCTCACCATGAATGAAAATGATTGCATTGAATTTCCATCAAAAGGTGACTCACATCACATTAACAAGTTATATCGTCCGGTGCTGCACAAAAGATAGACCGTTTAAGGCACTGTGAGTTGTTAACCTGGTGTCTATATTTACCTTTGCGCTAACTCATTGGTACGGAGAATGCCATGACTGAAAAAACCGGATTTGCACCTGCTGCGGCTCCACATGCTTCAACCATCGTCTCAACCTCAGAAGAGGCCATTACGGCAGGCGAGACCTCCATCCCCTCTCAGGGAGAAAATATGCCTGCCTGGCACGCGCGGCCAAAGTCAGCAGACGGCCCGCTGCCCATCGTGATTGTGGTTCAGGAGATTTTCGGCGTTCACGAACATATTCGCGACCTCTGCCGCCGCCTGGCGCTAGAGGGTTATCTGGCCGTTGCGCCAGAGCTCTACTTCCGTCAGGGCGATCCGAATGACTACAGTGATATCCCGACGCTCTTCAGCAACCTGGTCAGCAAAGTGCCGGACGCGCAGGTGCTGGCAGACCTAGACCACGTCGCCAGCTGGGCGGCGCGCAACGGCGGCGACCCGCACCGCTTAATGGTCACCGGTTTCTGCTGGGGTGGACGCATTAGCTGGCTGTATGCCGCGCATAACCCGCAGCTGAAAGCCGCCGTTGCCTGGTACGGCAAACTGGTGGGCGAAAAGACGCTGAACTCACCGAAGCATCCGGTTGATATCGCTACCGATCTCAATGCCCCGGTGTTAGGGCTGTATGGCGGCCAGGATACCGGCATTCCGCTTGATACCGTCGAGACGATGCGCCACGCGCTGCGGGCGGCGAACGCGAAGGCCGAAATCGTGGTGTATCCCGATGCCGGACACGCGTTTAATGCCGATTATCGTCCGAGCTATCACGCGGAATCCGCGAAAGATGGCTGGCAGAGAATGCTGGCATGGTTTAGCCAGTACGGTGGGAAGAAAGCATAAAAAAAGCCCGGGGGCGACTGCGCCTTACCGGGCCTGCGCGTCATCAAGCCTGACGTAAGTTCTGCGCCGCCTTCACCATGTTGGCGAGCGCCGCACGCGTCTCCGGCCAGCCGCGGGTTTTCAGGCCGCAGTCCGGGTTTACCCACAGGCGTTCTGCCGGGATACGCTGGGCAGCTTTCCTCAGCAGCACTTCAATCCACTCCACGCTCGGCACGTTCGGGGAGTGAATGTCATATACGCCCGGCCCAATTTCGTTCGGGTAGTCGAACTCTTCAAACGACTCCAGCAGCTCCATGTCTGAACGCGAGGTCTCGATGGTGATCACGTCTGCATCCAGCGCGGCAATCGAATCCATGATGTCGTTAAATTCGCAGTAACACATATGGGTGTGGATCTGGGTGTCGTCCTTCGCCACTGCGGCGTTGATGCGGAACGCTTCCACGCCCCACTGCAGGTAAGCATCCCAGTCGCTGCGGCGCAGCGGCAAACCTTCGCGCAGCGCCGGTTCGTCAATCTGGATGATGCCAATCCCCGCCGCCTCCAGATCCGCCACTTCATCACGCAGCGCCAGCGCGATCTGTTTGGCGATGGTTTCACGGGTCACGTCTTCGCGCGGGAACGACCAGCAGAGAATGGTCACCGGGCCGGTCAGCATGCCTTTTACCGGCTTGTCGGTCAGGGACTGGGCGTACTTCGCCCACTCCACCGTGATCGGTTCCGGGCGGCTGACGTCCCCAATGACCACCGGCGGCTTCACGCAGCGGGAGCCGTAGCTCTGCACCCAGCCATTCTGGGTAAAGACGAAGCCGTCCAGGTGTTCACCGAAGTATTCGACCATGTCGTTACGCTCGGCTTCGCCGTGCACCAGCACGTCCAGCCCGAGGCGTTCCTGCTCGATAATCGCCTGCTTGATGTGTTCCGCAATGCCGGTGCGGTAATGATTCGCGTCCAGATTGCCCTTTTTGAAGTCCAGACGCAGGCCGCGGATCTCGGTAGTTTGCGGGAATGAACCGATGGTCGTGGTCGGCCACGCGGGAAGATTGAAGCGGGCGCGCTGGGCTTCGGCACGTACCTCGTACGGGCTCTGACGCTGGCTGTCCCGGGCGGTGATGGCCGCCAGACGTTTTTCCACCGCCGGGTTGTGCACGCGAGCCGAGTGACGACGCGCCTGAATCGGTGCGCTCCATTCGGTAATCGCCGCCGTATCGCCGCTGTTGAGCGCATCGCGCAGCAACGCCAGCTCTTCACATTTTTGCAGGGCGAAGGCAAACCAGCTTTTCACTTCAGGGTCGAGACGGGTCTCCACGCTCAGATCGATCGGACTGTGCAGCAGAGAGCATGATGATGCCACCCACAGCTCGCGTTTGCCGACGATGTCTTTAATTTGGGCGTATTTCTCGCTCAGATCGGCGCGCCAGACGTTACGGCCGTTGACCAGACCGGCGGAGAGTAACCACTCCTCAGGCAGGCGCTTGTGCAGCTCTGCGACATCGTCCTTACCGTGAACCAGGTCAACGTGCAGGCCCTGAACCGGCAGCGCGGTGATAGTGTCGAGGTTTGGCGTCACGCCCTCGAAATAGGTGGTCAGCAGCAGCTTCACCTGTCCGGTGAGCGCGTCATACGCCGGTTTGAAGGCATCGAGCCACTCCTGCGGCAGCTCCAGCACCAGCGCGGGTTCGTCGATTTGCACCCACTGAATGCCGCGCTTGCCCAGCTCAATCAGCACCTGCTTATAGACCGGCAGAATATCGTTCAGCAGGCTGAGGCGGTCAAATTGTTCGCCCTTCACTTTACCCAGCCACAGGTAGGTTACCGGCCCCAGCAATACGGGCTTCACCTGGTGGCCCAGCGCCAGCGCTTCATCCACTTCGTCCAGAAGCTGCGTCCAGGCCAGCGTAAACTGCTGACCTTTGACGAACTCCGGCACCATATAGTGATAGTTGGTGTTAAACCACTTGGTCATTTCCGCCGCTGCCGCTGGCTCACCCGTTGGCGCGCGGCCACGGCCGATGCGGAACAGGGTGTCGATATCCACCGATCCATCTTTGTTCTGATGACGAGCCGGCACGTTGCCCAGCAGCAGGCTGGTCGTCAGAACATGGTCGTACCAGGCGAAATCGCCCACAGGCAGCAGGTCAATACCCGCCTGTTTTTGCTGATCCCAGTGACGGGCGCGCAGCTCCCGCCCCACCGCCAGGAGTTCTTCACGGGTGGCGTTGCCCGCCCAGTAGCTTTCTTGCGCTTTTTTCAGCTCGCGACGCAGGCCAACGCGAGGAAAACCGAGAGTGTGAGTGCGGATTGTCATGGTATGCCCCTTGTGAAATTTGTTATTTAGACGTCCAGATGTTTACACATCTATAATTGGCAGGTACTGTATATTCCTCAAGCGCAAAATGTTCATGGCGGAGTGAAGGACTTTCATGATCGAGATTAAACACCTGAAAACGCTACAAGCGTTGCGGAACTGCGGTTCGCTCGCGGCGGCGGCGGCCACGCTGCACCAGACCCAGTCCGCCCTTTCTCACCAGTTCAGCGATCTGGAACAACGCCTCGGATTTCGTCTTTTTGTGCGTAAGAGCCAGCCTTTGCGCTTTACGCCGCAGGGTGAAATTCTTCTTCAACTGGCGAATCAGGTACTGCCGCAGATCGCCAGCGCGCTGCAGGCGTGTAACGAGCCGCAGCAGACCAAACTGCGGATCGCCATTGAGTGCCACAGCTGTATTCAGTGGCTGACCCCCGCGCTTGAGAACTTCCGCCAGAAGTGGCCGCAGGTGGAGATGGACTTTAAATCCGGCGTGACCTTTGACCCGCAGCCCTCGCTCCAGCAGGGCGAGCTGGATCTGGTGATGACGTCCGACATCCTGCCGCGGAGCGGCCTGCACTATTCGCCGATGTTCGATTTTGAGGTGCGTCTGGTGCTGGCGCCGGACCATCCGCTGGCGGCCAAAACGCGCATTACGCCGGAAGATCTGGCGACAGAAACGCTGCTGATTTACCCGGTTCAGCGCAGCCGCCTGGATATCTGGCGTCATTTCCTGCAGCCGGCAGGCATCAGCCCGCAGCTGAAAAGCGTGGATAACACCCTGCTGCTGATCCAGATGGTGGCGGCCAGCATGGGTATCGCGGCGCTGCCGCACTGGGTGGTGGAGAGCTTTGAACGCCAGGGTCTGGTGGTCACCAAAACCCTGGGGGAAGGACTGTGGAGCCGGCTGTACGCCGCCGTGCGCGACGGCGAGCAGCGTCAGCCGGTTACGGAGGCGTTTATTCGCTCAGCGCGGAACCACGCGTGCGACCATCTTCCGTTTGTGCGGAGCGCGGAGCGACCCAGCGGCGATGGACCCACAGTGAAGCCAGGATCACCGCCCCCCCAATAAGGAAGCTCGGCCAGTGCGGCTGTTCCTGCCAGATGGCAAGGTTCACCAGCAGCCCCGCCGGGACGTGCACGTTGTTCATGATCCCCAGCGTACCGGCGTCTACCTGCGTAGCGCCGTAGTTCCACATAAAGTACCCCAGCCCCGACGCCACCACGCCCAGCCAGACCAGAACGCTCCACTGCACGGTGGTGGTCGGCAGCTTTTGCGGGTTGCCGAGCATAAACCACGCCGCCACCGCGACGATCGCCGCGCCCATATAGAACCACGCAAACGCGTTGTGCTGCGGCATCGGGCGGGTTTCCATCAGGCGCTTATAGCCCACCATACCAATGGCAAAGCTGATGTTGGCAAGCTGGACGAACATCAGCCCTGTCCAGAAGTGATCGCTCACTTTGTCGTAGCGAATGATCGCCGCGCCAATAACCGCCAGCGCGGCGCTTAGCAGATATCCCCAGCGCAGGCGGCGCCTGCTGAGCAGGTCGTAAATCAGCGTGATATAGAGCGGCGTCAGCACGGTAAAGAGCAGGAATTCGGAGACGGACAGGTAGACGTAAGCCCGGAAGCTGAACAGATACATGATGCCAAGCTGCATCGCCCCCACCAGCATGTACAGCAGAATGGTTTTCAGCGATTGCCCGCGCGTGCGCAGGAACGGCAGGAACACCAGCGCCGCCAGCCCCACGCGCATTAGCACCGAGAAGTAACTGTCGACCGAACCGGCAAGGTATTCGCCAATCAGGCTAAAGGAGAAGGCCCACAGGATAGTGGTGATAATGAGTAGCGCCACAATGCTTGTCTCTCAGAAAGAAGGACAGGCATTGTAGCGAACTCTTTAGTTGACAACTGAACAATAAACAACCAAATGAAGATTATTCAAGGAACAGTTTGCGCAGGTATTTCGGTACCGCGTTGTCTGCGTTGGTGCCGATGACTTCCAGCTCCGGATGCAGATCCTTCAGACGCTGGTGCGCGTTTTCCATGATGCAGCCTTTGCCCGCCATAGAGAGCATCTCGGCGTCGTTCATGCCGTCGCCAAAGGCGATACAGTCTTTAAGCGCGAAGCCCAGACGTTTCGCAACCGCTTCGAGCGCGTGACCTTTAGAAACGCCGCCCGCCATCACTTCCAGACAGGTCAGGGTAGAGAAGCTCACGTTGACGCGATCGCCCCAGCGGGCGTTGATCGCCTGCTCAAGCGGCAGCAGCTCTTCGTGGCTGTCGCAGGTGAAGAACACCTTGCTGATCCCCTCTGGATCCAGCAGGCCCGGCTCATACAGGGAGTAGTTGAATACCGCTTCCTTGAAGAAACGCATTTCATCCGGGCGGTGGCGGTTCATGAACCATTCGTCGTCACGGTATACGTTGGTGACGATAGCCGGATTGTTATGCACCACGCCGAAGAGATCGGCAGCAATATCGCGATCCAGGTTATGGGTGAAGATCAGGTTGCCGTCGGTATCATGCACGCGCGCACCGTTGGAGGTGATCATGTACGACTTGATCTCCAGATTATCGCGGATCTGCCCCACGTCCACGTGGTGGCGGCCGGTAGCGAACACAAAGTTCACGCCACGGGCGGTCAGAAGCTTTAAGGTCTCTTTCGCATAAGGCGACAGGGTGTGGTCGGGGGAAAGCAGCGTGCCATCTAAATCAGATGCAACAACCTGGTACATAGGAAAATTTAACCTCAATAGAAAATCAGTTATGCCGGTCGAAAAACTCGACGATGGCGTTAAGCGCGACTGAGCGCATAGCGTCCTTTTCAAAAAGGATCTCATGGTACGCGCCGTTGATGACCAGCGGTTTACCCCCTTCACAAGGGTGACCGGCGGCAGCGCGCAGTTCACAATAGCGGTCATGCATGCGGTTATCCACCACACGCTCTTCCTCCGCCTGAATCAGAAGCGTCGGCGTGTCATCATCGCCTACGCCTGCCAGCACCTGCTCACCGGCCAGAATACCCTCACGCACCCAGTGCCAGGTCGGGCCGCCGACGCGCAAGCGCGGTTCATCGGCATAAAAGCGCAGGTTGCGGCGATAGCGCTGCCGACTGTGGGTTAAGACGTTGATGGCGAACGGCAATGCGCGCCAGCGTCCGGTTCCGATGGCATAGCCTTCACGAATGCGCTGATGGCCCTCAGCCCAGTCGAGAAGATGGCGCACCATCCAGTCGGGAAAACGAATGACAATACCGTACATCGGCGCGGTGAGCGCAATGGCGTCGCACTGGTGCTCATACCGCTGCAAAAACAGCGTCGAAATGGCGCCGCCCATGGAGTGCGCAAGGATGTACCGCTTGCGCCAGGGGCCGGGCTGAACTTCCTGCTGCCAGAACGCGGCAAAATCGTCGACATAATCGCTGAAGTGATCCACATGCCCGCGGTGCGTATCCGGCAGCATGCGCCCGGACAGCCCCTGCCCACGGTGGTCGATGATCAGCACGTCAAACCCCATGTTGACCAGGTCGTAGGCCAGTTCGGCATATTTAACGTAGCTTTCGATACGCCCGGGGCAGACCACGATCACCCGGTCATTTTTTTCATTGCGGAAGCGAACGAAGCGCACCGGGATGCCACCGACGCCCGTAAACTCGTCTTCCTCACGCTGCCGCCAGAAATCGGTCAGCGGCCCCATTGAGAAAGCAGCAAACGCGTTTTCTCGTGTTTCCCAGTCCTTTTTCTGCTGAAACATTGGGTTTCCACTCACGTAATCCAGGGAATATCGTTTTTTTTCGTCACTGGTCACAAAATGACTCAACAATAGCGTATTGTGGCATAAAAATAGACGGTTCGGGAGCTTCAAATGACCTTCGAGTGGTGGTTCGCCTACCTGCTGACATCAATCATCCTTAGCCTTTCACCTGGCTCTGGCGCCATTAACACTATGACCACCTCCATCAACCACGGCTATCGCGGTGCGGCGGCGTCCATTGCCGGTTTACAGACCGGGCTCGGCATTCATATTGTGCTGGTGGGGATTGGTCTGGGGACGCTGTTCTCTCGTTCGGTGCTGGCGTTTGAAGTGCTGAAGTGGGCCGGTGCGGCGTATCTGATTTGGCTCGGTATCCAGCAGTGGCGCGCGGCAGGCTCGATTGACCTGAATACGCTCTCCAGGACGCAAACGCGCGGCCATCTGTTTAAGCGCGCGGTGTTCGTGAACCTGACGAACCCGAAAAGCATCGTGTTCCTCGCCGCCCTGTTCCCACAGTTTATCGTGCCACATCAGCCCCAGGTGATGCAGTACGTGGTGCTGGGCGCGACAACCATCATCGTCGATATCATCGTCATGATTGGTTACGCGACGCTGGCGCAGCGGATAGCGGCGTGGATCAAAGGGCCTAAGCAGATGAAGGCCCTGAATAAAGTCTTTGGTTCGCTGTTTATGCTGGTTGGCGCGCTGCTTGCGTCAGCGCGTCATGCTTAGCGAGAAATGATGAGATGAATGCCGAAGCCGGCGAACAGCGCGCCGGCAAAGCCGTCGATCCACTTCGCGATGCGCTGATAGCCGCGGCGCATCGCCGGTAAGGCGAACAGGCTGGCAACAATAGTGAACCAGGCGAACGTCTCAACAACGATCAGCAGGAAGATCCCCCAGCGCGCGCCTGCGCCGACGCTGTCACCCACAAACAGCGAGAACACGGAGCCGAAATAGATAATCGCTTTCGGGTTTGCCAGGTTAGTCAGGAGCCCTTTTACAAAGCTGCGGCCGCCCGTTGCCAGCTCTACCTTTGGCTCTTCCGGTTTTTTCTCTTCTTTCTTCAGCGCCCCGCGCAGCATCTGGTAGCCCATCCAGCACAGGTACAGCCCGCCGCCAACCATAATGATGTTATGCAGCCACGCCATCTTCGCCAGGATCAGGTTCAGACCGAGCAGCGCGACCGCCGCCCAGACCATAACGCCCATGGTAATACCGAGCACGCCCATCATCGCCTCTTTGCGGGAGCGGCTGACGGCAGTTTGCGACACGAAGAAAAAGTCTGGGCCAGGGCTCATCAGCGCAACGATGTGCACTAACGCCACGGTGAGAAATAGCATTAACATAATTAGCTCGCGGGGAAATAATTCAGTGAGTCATCATCCTGGCACTTTTTCGCCCGTCTGACTACTCCTCATCATCACCATCGGCGTGAGAGCGGATAAGCGCCATAAACTCTTTACCAAAGCGCTCCAGCTTGCGCGTGCCGACGCCGTTGACGCTGAGCATCTCGCTGGCGCTGAGCGGCATCTGTTCCGCCATCTCAATCAGCGTCGCGTCGTTGAACACCACGTATGGCGGGATGTTCTCTTCGTCAGCGATAGCTTTACGCAGCTTGCGAAGCTTGGCAAACAGCTTGCGGTCATAGTTACCGCCGTAGGATTTCTGCATCACGCGCGGCTTGAGGGCAACCACGCGCGGCACGGCGAGCTTGAGCTCAACATCACCGCGCAGCACCGGACGCGCTGCTTCGGTCAGCTGTAGCGCGGAGTGTTGAGCAATGTTCTGCGTGGCAAAGCCGAGGTGGATCAGCTGACGAATAATGCTGACCCAGTGCTCGTGGCTCTGGTCTTTACCGATGCCGTAAACCGGCAGCTTGTCGTGCCCCATGTCGCGGATACGCTGGTTATTGGCACCGCGCAGTACTTCCACCACGTAGCCCATCCCGAAGCGTTGATTCACGCGGTAAATGGTCGAGAGCGCTTTGCGCGCGTCCATCAGGCCATCGTACTGCTTTGGCGGATCCAGGCAGATATCGCAGTTACCGCACGGCTCCTGACGCCCCTCTCCAAAGTAGTTGAGCAGCACCAGACGGCGGCAGGTTTGCGCTTCAGCGAAGGCACCCATCGCGTTGAGCTTGTGGCGCTCGATGTCCTGGAGTTGTCCCTGAGGCTTCTCTTCCAGACAACGGCGCAGCCACGCCATATCGGCCGGATCGTAAAACAGCATCGCTTCCGCAGGCAGGCCGTCACGGCCGGCGCGGCCGGTCTCCTGATAGTAGGATTCGATATTGCGCGGAATGTCGAAATGCACCACAAAGCGCACGTTGGGCTTGTTGATCCCCATCCCGAACGCCACCGTTGCGACGACGATTTGCAGGTCGTCGCGCTGGAATTTCTCCTGCACGTCGGCGCGGATGTGGTTCTCCAGCCCGGCGTGATAGGCCGCGGCGCTAAAGCCGCGATTTTGCAGACGCGCGGCGGTGTCTTCCACCTTCGCACGGCTGTTGCAGTAGATGATACCGGACTTGCCGCGCTGCTCCTGAACGTAGCGTAAGAGCTGGTCCAACGGCTTGAATTTTTCCATCAGCATGTAGCGGATGTTCGGGCGGTCGAAGCTGCTGACCTGAATATACGGGTCGTTCAGCCCCAGCAGGCGAACAATGTCCAGACGCGTGGTGTCATCCGCCGTGGCGGTCAGAGCCATAAACGGCAGCTCGGGGAAGCGCTGACGCAGCTGGCCGAGGGCAGCGTATTCCGGACGGAAATCGTGTCCCCACTGGGAGATACAGTGCGCTTCATCCACCGCCAGCAGGACCGGGTTCCAGTGCGCGAGATGGTCGAGGAAGTTATCGAGCATCAGGCGCTCTGGCGCGATATACAGCAGGCGGATCTGCCCGGTGCGGCATCCAGCCATCACCTCTTGCTGCTGCTCGCGGGTTTGCGTCGAGTTCAGACAGGCCGCCGCCACGCCGTTGGCGAGCAGCTGGTCAACCTGGTCTTTCATCAGGGAAATGAGAGGCGATACCACGACCGTCAGGCCGTTCAGCACCAGCGCAGGCACCTGATAGCAGAGGGATTTACCGCCGCCGGTCGGCATCACCACCAGGCAGTCTCGGCCTTCCAGCACCGTTTCAATGATGGTTTCCTGGCCGGGGCGGAACTGCTGGTAGCCAAAGGTTTCATGCAAAACCTGTTTAGCCAGCGACTCCTGATTCAATACTTCCGCCTGCGCCACGTTAACCCCATTTGCGAAAAATAAAACAGGCGCTATTTTCAGCGCCTGAGAGAGAAACTTCAACGTTTAACGCAAAAACATTCGAGCAACCTAGAGAATATCGTTCAGCATTACGCCCACGCCAACGCGAGTCTGATTGAAGTTGTAGTCGATCAGCGACTCGCCGTAGCCGCTATACACCTGGGTATAGAGACGCACGTGCTTCGTCACCGGGTAGCTCAGACCGAGCTCCGCACCGCCGTAGCCGGTGTTCCAGTTGTACTGCCCCTTCGCGCTCAGCACGGCTTCACCTAACTGGTAGCCAACTTTGAGCTGGTAGTAGCCCATATATTTGGTGATATCCGGGTTGTCATCGGTGCTGCCGAGCACATACCACGGCTTCACTTCCACCATCCAGTTACCGTTCTGCGCCATCAGGCGCGTATAGGCGCGGTTCCAGCTACGGGAGGTTGGATCGGAACGTCCGTTAGAATCATGGTTAAAGCCCACTTCGACGTCGCGCAGCGTCCAGCCAGCAAATTCATAATCCGTTGCGAAGCCGAGGAAAAGCTGCGGCTCATAGTTGGTTTCACGGAACGGTGAAGATTCGCCGCTGTTGGAGAGCTGCCACCAGGATTTCTGCGTATAAGACGCGCCGAGCACCGAGTTTGGCCCCAGAATACCGCGCCAGAACGGGAACGCGAGGCTAAGCTGGAACTTCACCTCATCCTTACGCGCATTATCAGACCAGTTATAGGAGCTTATCGCTTCTTTGTTGAGATCGCTGGTTTGGGTATAAATCACGTAGTTCGTGTCATACGGGTAGAGCGTGAACGGATTGTCATGCTCCTGCAGCATATTGGCGATAATGCTGCCCTTAACGGCAGGTTTATCATGGACTTCTTTAATCGTCGCTTCCTGCGCATATGCTGTGAGGGGCAGCGCAACCGCCGCCAGTAACCAGGCCAGATACGTCCGCATCGGTGGTGTTCTCCTGCAAAGAGTAAAATTACCTGAATAGTTATGAGGCGAACATTCTACAGACTTCTGCGATAACTGCTGCATCCTCGTTTCTGAAAGTGGAATTCCTTATTGCTGAAGCATAAAATCAACATTTCATTAACAATAAGGATGTAATGTCTCATGTCAGCCATGCTTACCGCCGAAGAAGTGTTAAAACTCGTGGGCGAGATTTTTGTTTACCATATGCCGTTTAACCGTGCACTGGGTCTTGAGCTGGAGCGTTACGAGAAAGAGTTTGCCCAGCTGAGTTTCAACAACCAGCCGATGATGGTGGGTAACTGGGCGCAAAGTATTCTGCACGGCGGGGTGATTGCCTCCGCGCTGGACGTGGCGGCAGGCCTGGTCTGCGTGGGCAGTACGCTGACGCGCCATGACACCATCAACGAAGATGAACTCCGCCAGCGTCTGGCGCGCATGGGCACCATTGATTTACGCGTCGACTATCTTCGCCCGGGGCGCGGAAACCGCTTTACCTGCACCAGCAGCCTGCTGCGTGCCGGGAACAAAGTTGCCGTTGCCCGCGTTGAGCTGCATAACGAGGAGCAGGTTTATATCGCCAGCGCAACCGCCACTTATATGGTGGGTTGAGGCGGCAAATTCGGGTAAAATTGATTCACTTTTTTGTAACGGATTTTCCCGATGGATGCTAAACAGACGCGGCAGGGCGTTTTACTCGCCCTTGCCGCTTATTTTATTTGGGGTATCGCCCCGGCGTATTTCAAATTTATCGCCTATGTTCCGGCCGACGAGATCCTCACTCACCGCGTCATCTGGTCGTTCTTCTTCATGATCGCGCTGATGAGCCTCAGCCGTCAGTGGTCCGGCGTTAAAACGCTGCTGCAAACCCCTAAAAAGGTCTTCCTGCTGGCGCTTTCTGCGGTGCTGATCGGCGGCAACTGGCTGCTGTTTATCTGGGCGGTGAATAACCACCACATGCTCGAAGCGAGCCTGGGGTACTTCATTAACCCGCTGGTGAATATCGTGCTGGGGATGATTTTCCTCGGCGAACGCTTCCGCCGGATGCAGTGGGTGGCGGTGATTCTCGCCTTCTGCGGCGTGCTGGTGCAGCTGTGGACGTTTGGCTCGCTGCCGGTTATCGCCCTCGGTCTGGCGTTCAGCTTTGCTTTTTACGGCCTGGTACGTAAGAAAATCGCGGTGGAAGCGCAAACCGGGATGCTGTTTGAAACCCTGTGGCTGCTGCCGGTGGCGGCGATCTATCTGTTCGGTATCGCCGACAGCGCCACCAGCCATATGGGCAGCAACCCGTGGTCGCTGAACCTGATGCTGATGGCGGCGGGCGTAGTGACCACCATTCCGCTGCTGTGCTTCACCGGTGCGGCAACGCGCCTGCGCCTCTCCACGCTGGGCTTCTTCCAGTACATTGGCCCGACGCTGATGTTCCTGCTGGCGGTGGTGTTTTACGGCGAAGTGCCGGGTGCGGATAAGATGGTGACCTTCGCCTTTATCTGGGTGGCGCTGGCGATTTTCGTCGCCGATGCGATTTATACCCAGCGCAGAACCCGCAGAGGAATGTAGGTGTTTTGTAGGGCGGGTAAGCGCAGCGCCACCCGCCAGATTTTACAGCCAGTTCCGACGCTTAAAGTACAGATACGGCGCCAGCCCGGCGAGGATCATAAAGATAATCGCCCCCGGGTAGCCAAAGCTCCACTTCAGCTCCGGCATAAACTCAAAGTTCATCCCGTAGCTGGACGCCACCAGCGTCGGCGGCAGGAACACCACGGACACTACCGAGAAGATCTTGATGATGCGGTTCTGCTCGATGTTGATAAAGCCCATCGCCGCCTGCATCAGGAAGTTCACCTTCTGGAACAGAGATTCGTTGTGCGGCAGCAGAGATTCGATATCGCGTAAGATCTCACGCGCCTGCTCCAGCTGACCGCCCGGCAGACGCGCCTTGCGCACCAGGAAGTTCAGCGCGCGCTGGGTATCCATCAGACACAAACGCACCTTCCAGCCGATATCTTCCAGCTCTGCCAGCGTCGAAAGCGCTTCGTCGTACTCATCCCCCTGATGGCCTTCCATGATCACGCGGCTCAGCTTTTCCAGATCGCTGTAGATGTTTTCAATTTCGTCCGCCAGCTGTTCAATTTTAGTCTCGAACAGATCGAGCAACAGCTCGTAAGCGTTGCCGTCCACCATCGCCTGGCTGCGGGCGCGCATGCGGTAGAGACGAAACGCCGGCAGTTCGCGTTCACGCAGAGTAAACAGACGACCGTCGCGAATGGTAAATGCCACGGTGGAGTTGCCCGCGTGATCTTCCGCATCTTCAAAGAAGAAGAAGGAGTGAATGTGCAGGCCGTCTTCATCTTCAAAGAAACGCGCGGATGCTTCGATATCTTCCAGTTCCGGGCGGGTTGCCAGGCTTTGCCCCAGCTCAGATTGTACGCGAAGGCGTTCATCGTCGTCCGGCTCGACCAGATCCACCCATACGGCATCAATGAGGGGCTGTGACTCTTCGGCTTCAAGCCGAGTCAGTCGGTTATTTTCGAGTTGAAATGCGCTCAACATGACCGGGACTCCCAATGCAAAAAATATCGGACAGTTCGGTGGGCACACAGAAACAAATTGGGTTTCAGACCATTAAACAGCCTGACTCAGCGCGACGGGAATAATGCAGTCGCTGACAACCACTAAGGCCATCAGCATGAGGAGATAGCCTTAGGAGTTGTTCCTGGATGACAGGGAATTGAGCCAGTATCTACTGGGTGTGTCCAAGGCGAATGTCCTCTTAGCGTAATCGTGCGCGCATGTTACGCCAGCAATAACTGTGGCGTCAACACGCAACGGAACGCTGAAGGGCATTAATTGACCTTCACTGTATAAGGCTAGCAGATTATTGCAAAATAATGATATTTTTCTGAATGTTAGACTGTTTCCAGCTTCGCGTAGGCCGCCACCAGCCATTTGATCCCCTGCCCTTGGAACGCGACCTGCAGGCGGCTGTGCTCGCCGCTGCCTTCCAGATTCACAATGGTACCTTCGCCAAACTTCGAATGGCGCACGCGCTGGCCCAGCTTGTAGCCGGTGTCGGTTTCAGAGATCGGCGAGCCCATGCGCGGATGGCTAACCGGACGGCTGATGCTGGCGCGCAGACGTACCTCTTCCACGCACTCTTCCGGCAGTTCACCGATAAAGCGTGACGGACGGTGATAGACTTCTTTACCGTACAGGCGGCGGGTTTCAGCGTAGGTTAGCGTCAACTTCTGCATCGCTCGCGTCACGCCCACGTAAGCCAGACGACGTTCTTCTTCCAGACGCCCGCCTTCATCCAACGACATCTGGCTTGGGAACATGCCCTCTTCCATGCCGACGATAAACACCTGCGGGAACTCCAGACCTTTGGCGGAGTGCAGGGTCATCAGTTGAACCGCGTCCTGCCAGGTGTCCGCCTGCCCTTCACCCGCTTCCAGCGCGGCGTGAGAGAGGAATGCCTGCAGCGGCATCAGGTCTTCGTCTTCTTCGTTGTAGCTGAACTGGCGCGTTGCCGTGACCAGTTCCTCTAAGTTCTCGATACGGGTCTGCCCCTTTTCGCCTTTTTCCTGCTCGTACATGGTACGCAGCCCGGAGTCTTTAATCACCCGGTCGGTCTGCACATGCAGCGGCATGTCGGCGGTTTCCTGCGCCAGGGCATCAATTAATTCCAGGAAGCGCTGGAGCGCGCTGGCCGCACGTCCGGCGAGGGCTTTTTCCTGCAGAAGCTCGCGGCACGCCTGCCACAGCGTCAGCTGGCGGTCGCGCGAGGCCTGACGCACCACGTCCAGCGTACGGTCGCCAATCCCGCGGGTCGGCGTGTTCACCACGCGCTCAAACGCCGCGTCGTCGTTGCGGTTGGCGATCAGGCGCAGATACGAAAGCGCATCTTTGATCTCCTGACGTTCGAAGAATCGCATGCCGCCGTAAATGCGGTACGGCATGCTCACCTGCAGCAGCGCCTCTTCCAGCACGCGCGACTGGGCGTTGCTGCGGTAGAGAATGGCGCACTGCTCCAGCGCGCCGCCGTTGTCCTGCCAGGTTTTGATGCGGTTCACCACGAAGCGGGCTTCGTCGAGCTCGTTGAAGGCGCAGTAAATCGAGATCGGTTCGCCGTCGACGCCGTCGGTCCACAGCTTTTTGCCCAGACGCCCGTTGTTGTTCTCAATCAGGGCGTTGGCCGCGCTCAGGATGTTGCTGGTTGAGCGGTAGTTCTGCTCCAGACGGATGGTTTGCGCGCCGGGAAAATCGTTGAGGAAGCGCTGGATGTTCTCCACCTGCGCGCCGCGCCAGCCGTAGATCGACTGGTCGTCATCGCCCACGATCATCACCTTGCCGGTATCTCCGGCCAGCAGGCGGATCCACGCGTACTGGATGTTGTTGGTATCCTGGAATTCGTCCACCAGGATGTTGGTGAAGCGTTCGCGGTAGTGCTGCAGGATATGCGGTTTGTTGAGCCACAGCTCGTGGGCGCGCAGCAGCAGCTCGGCGAAATCCACCAGGCCGGCGCGGTCGCACGCTTCCTGATAGGCCTTATAGACGTTCTGCCAGGTCTGCTCGACCGGATTACCGAAGCTCTGGATATGGTGCGGGCGCAGCCCTTCGTCTTTCTGACCGTTGATGTACCACATCGCCTGACGCGGCGGCCACTGCTTCTCGTCGAGGTTCATCGCCTTGATCAGGCGCTTCAGCAGACGGAGCTGATCTTCGCTGTCGAGGATCTGGAAATCCTGCGGCAGGTTAGCGTCCATATGGTGCGCGCGCAGCAGACGGTGCGCCAGGCCGTGGAAGGTGCCAACCCACATGCCGCCCTGGCTGGTGCCCATCAGTTGGGCGATACGGTGACGCATCTCCGCCGCCGCCTTGTTGGTAAACGTCACGGCCATAATCGAGTACGGTGAGCAGTTTTCCACGCTCTGCAGCCAGGCGATACGGTGAACCAGCACGCGTGTCTTACCACTCCCCGCCCCAGCCAGAACCAGCAGGTTGTTGCGCGAGGCGGCAACCGCGTCACGCTGTTTGTCATTAAGGCTGTCGAGCAGGTAAGAAACGTCCATTGGCACCGTCACGTCATGTCGGGCAGGCAAATGTTTCCACTCGCCAAAACCCTGTTAATTTATACAGAACAATTGATGATTATATCAGCGTCGTGAGGGATGCCAACCGCGAAATTTCCACGTGCGGCAGAAGACGGCTGTCTGTTGCGGTCATCAGCTCCGCATTTTCTGGCTTGATCCAGCAGGCCTGCATGCCGCAGCGGATGGCACCCGCCACGTCGGTGGTCAGATCGTCGCCCACGTGAAGAATGTTACCGAGCGGCAAATTCAGTTTTTCCGCTGCCAGGTGATACATGTCGCTGAACGGCTTCGCGCGCCCGTGCGGACCCGCGCGCAGCACGAATTCAAAATAACCGCTGAGGCCAAACAGCTCCGGCTGGGCATTGCCGTTGGTGATGGCCACCAGCGGCCACTTTTCGGCAAGCTTCGCCAGCGTGTCGTGGGTTTCCTGCGGCACGTCGATACGGCTGCGCCATTTGGCGAAGTTTTCCATTGCCGCTTCGGCACCGACGGCGGCATCCTGTGCGCTCAGACCCGCGTTCAGCATCGCCTGCTCAACCGCGCGACGACGCCATTCGGTCACGTCGTGGTAAATGTCCGGCTCGGTCTCCCGCAGGGACTGACGCAGCTTCTGGAAGTCCTTGTTCTGCATCGCCTTCAGCGCGGGATGGTAGTTCTGCACAAACGCCAGTGACTCTTGCTCGGTACGCAGGATCACCTCGCGGTTGTCATAAAGGGTGTCATCAAGGTCAAACGTCAGGGCTGAGATCTGACCGAGTGGGCGGTAAAAACGCATTATTTCCCCCGTTTGGCGCGTGGATGCGCCGCGTCATACACCGAGGCAAGGTGTTGGAAGTCTAAGTGGGTGTAGATTTGAGTGGTCGACAGGTTCGCGTGGCCGAGCAGTTCCTGCACGCCACGGAGATCGCCGCTCGATTCCAGCATGTGTGTCGCAAAGGAGTGGCGCAGCTTGTGGGGATGCACGTGGCTGTTCAGCCCCTGCTTGATGCCCCACTCCGCAAAACGCTTCTGCACGTTACGCGCGGAGATCCGCTTGCCGAGCTTTGATAAAAACAGCGCATCCTCTTCCGCGCCAAACAGGCCACGCAGATCCAGCCAGTGCTCAATCCAGGAGACGGCGTTGCGGCCAATCGGCAGGCGGCGCTCTTTGCTGCCCTTGCCCATCACCCACACTTCGCCGGATTCCAGATCGAGATGCTTTAAGTCGAGGTTCACCAGTTCGGAGAGACGCAGGCCCGCGCCGTACATCACCTCCAGCATCGCGCGGTCGCGCACGGCGAGCGGATCGTTTAGATCGATATCCAGCAGGCGGTTTACGTCGTCGACGTCGATATTTTTCGGCAGATGGCGCGGGGCTTTTGGCGTGGCGATCCCTTTTGCCGGGTTAGCTTTCAGGCCGCCCTGGCTGACCAGCCAGTCGAAAAAGCTGCGCAGGGCAGAGAGCCGGAGCGCAAGGCTCGCCGGGCTAAGATTTTTTTTACGGCTACGCACGACGAACCCGCGTACCGTGGCGGCGTCACATTGTTGCCAGCTTTTCAGGCCGATTTCTTCGGCAATCTGCATGATGGCATCAAGCTGACGCTGATAGTTAAGCAGCGTGATGGGGCTGAGCTGACGCTCAACGCCCAGATAGCGCAGAAACCGGGTGACGTCAGTGGCGAGCAGTCCGTCCGTCATACGCGTTCAATCCAGCGCTCCAGCAGCTCGGGCAGCATCAGGGCGATCTCCTGCAGCAGGTGCGTGGCTTGCCCCTGCTCATAGTGGTGCGCGTCGCGGCTGGTAAATAATATTACCCCCAGGTCGCCATCGCGCCCCATCAGCGACATCGCTACCGAGCCAATCGCTTTGGCTTCCGGCAGCACTACCAGCAGCTCAGGTCCGTTCAGCGGCCCCAGATAGTGATGCTCATGGCCCAGGCGCTGAATGCGCAGCGGCTCAAACGCCTGACGGCTGAGCGCCAGATGGGTGAACCCCGACGGTGCGCCAATGCGCCAGCGATCAGGGAACAGACGAATCGTTGCGCCCGCCAGCCCCAGCTCGCGCGCCCAGCGGTGGAAGCGGCTGAGAAACTCTTCAAGGCTGTGCGCCGAGGCCAGACGCGCCTGCAGGTGCAGAAGGCGATAGAACAGGCTTTCGTTGGTGCTGGCCTGCTCCATCAACAGCGTCATGTTCTCTTCAAGCTGGTTGATGTGGTTACGGGCGCGCGCCATGTGCCATTCGACCAGCGACACGGTCCCGCGAACCGGATGCGGCACGCGCATTCGTTCGACGACGCGTGCATTGCGAATAAAAAACTCAGGATTGTTCAGCAGATAATCAACAACAGCGCTGTCGTCCAGTTCCGTCACTGTTTCCTGCAGTTCTTCCCCTGGTTGTTTCATAGATGGATAAACCCGTCATAAACATGTGTCGCCGGGCCAGTCATGTACAGTGGATGACCCGCTCCTTTCCAGGCGATATCAAGACGCCCGCCCGGTAATTCCACGCGAACCTCTTCTGCCAGTAACCCCTGGGAGATACCGACGGCCACCGCCGCACAGGCGCCGCTTCCGCAGGCCTGGGTTTCGCCCGCGCCGCGCTCGTAAACCCGCAGACGGATGTGTTCACGCTTCACCACCTGCATAAAGCCGATGTTCGCCCGCTCCGGGAACCGCTCGTGGCTCTCCAGCACCGGACCGAGCGTTTCGACCGCCGCAGTTTCCACGTCATCCACCTGAATCACGCAGTGCGGGTTACCCATCGAGACAACGCCGCACAATACTGTCTGCTCGGCCGCCCGCATAATATAGGTCTTTTCCGCTTTGTTTGCGCGAAACGGCACGGCGGAAGGCTCGAAGTTAGGCTCGCCCATATTGACGCGCACCAGCTCATCGTCGGTAACGCTGAGCACCATACGACCGTTGGCGGTACTGACGCGGATATCGCGCTTATTGGTGAGCCCTTTCAGGCGGACAAAGCGGGCGAAACAGCGCGCGCCATTGCCGCACTGGTTAACCTCACTGCCGTCAGCGTTGAAAATACGGTAGTGGAAATCGAGGTCAGGATCGTAGGGCGGCTCAACCACCAGCAGCTGATCGAACCCCACGCCCACGTGCCGATCCGCCAGGCGGCGGATCAGTTCCGGGGAGAAAAACACATTCTGCGTTACCGCGTCGACGACCATAAAATCGTTGCCAAGGCCATGCATTTTAGAGAACTGCATCATTTGCTCCATTGCGCGGGTACAGAACGTTGTCGTCAGAGGTTAACCTGAGTCGGACCGCCGTTATCGCCACGATCGTTAGTCTTTGGCGTGGAAGACTCGATGCCGCTGTTAACCGGTTTTGTCGGCGGCGGCGCGGTTTTATCCGCAGGCGGGAAGTAGAGTGGTCCCTTCAGTCCGCAGCCGGTCAGGCTAAACAGCGTGATGAGAACGGCAAGCGTTCGGAAAGCGTTTTTCATTATAAAGTTGCCCGTAAGTTCAAATCTGTTTCTATCATCGCAGGAGAAGACACAAAAGCAAGAGTTTGCCGCTTTCCTGCAACGGGAATTATTTAGCGTTATACTGCCGCCATCACGAAAAACAGGAACAAAACCATGAACGACAGTGAATTCCATCGCCTTGCCGACACCCTGTGGATGACCATCGAAGAACGTATCGACGACTGGGACGGCGACAGCGATATCGATTGTGAAATCAACGGCGGCATTCTGACCCTGAGCTTCGAAAACGGCAGCAAAATTATTATTAACCGTCAGGAGCCGCTTCACCAGGTGTGGCTGGCGGCCAAACAGGGCGGCTATCACTTTGATTTGAAGGGTGACGAGTGGGTTTGCGATCGCAGCGGCGAAACGTTCTGGGATCTGCTGGAACAGGCGGCGACCGCGCAGGCGGGCGAGGACGTGAGTTTCAGGTAGTTTTGTTGCCCGGTGGCGGCTGCGCCTTACCGGGCGAAAAGCCTCAGGAGAAATACTGCTGCAACAGCGGTGCGGTATCCTGATTCGCAGGCGCCGCAGGGGTAATCGCCTGCGTACGGAACGGGATCACCTGCGCTCGCCCATCCACGTTCACAATCTGGTAGAACTGCGGCAGGTTGAAGTTGATAAAGCTGGAACCGTAGGTGAAACGGTCATGCGAGGAAGAGTAGAAGCGGCTGACGTCGCGCACCAGCTCCTCTTTGCTGCCTTCACAGTGGTGATACACCTCGGCGCGGTTGGTCTCATCCAGAATGTAGATGTTGAACCCGGCATCGTCGCCCGACTCTTCAAAGAAGAACTGAATAATCCCTTCACTGGCAAAGCCATCCACCACCTGCGGCAGCTTGACGTGGTTGGTTTCCACCTGAACCGACAGGCCGTGCAGCTTGTTGTGTGAAATCGCGCCGTAGAACTCGATAGCGTTTTCCAGCTTCTGCACCGACACGTTCAGACGCTCGAAGAACAGGCCCCACGTCTGCCCGGAGACGCGCAGCGCTTTAAATCGCCCGGTTTCCTGGCGGGTGCTGGAGAGGCGCAGTTCGATGCATTCAGACACCAGCTGCTGCACGCGGGTACGAATTAAACCGCGAAGGTGCTGGCTGTAGCAGAACACTTCGACGCTGTCCGGCGGCGCGGCGTCCTGGTGCATCTTGCCGAGAATGGTTTTCAGCGCTTCAATCATCGCCTGCTCGCCGTTGAAGTGCAGGGTACGCACTTCGTTCCACGAGTTGCGGTACAGCAGGTCTACGCTGCCCACCAGGCAGTTTTGCTGCTCGCCAAAGCTGAAGACGTCCAGCTTGCGGAAGTCAAAATGGACCACCTGATTGCGGAAGGCCGCCGTCGGGTCGTATTCCAGGTTAACGATGATTGCCAGGTGACGGATCTCGCACGGGCTGTAGAGCGCTTTTGGCGTCGGCGCAGGCAGACGCAGCGGGAAGTGGTGCGAGACATCCGCCACCATCTCCTGCAGCTTAGCGAGATCGACCACCTCGTTGCCTTTGATAAACAGGCGCGTGCGCGAGGTCAGCAGGCCGTTAAACCAGGCCCACGCCACCAGCTTGTTCAGATAGCGGTTATATTCCAGCGGCTGATGGCTGATAATCGAATCCATGCTTGGCGCACGGTTGTACAGATACCACCCGGTGCGGTTTGCGCGGCCCGGCGGCACATAGATAAAGGTCAGGTTTGGTTCAGACAGGTCAGGCGAAATCTGCGGGTTAACCAGGGTCACTTTGCCCGGCAGCGCTTCAAACGCGGCGTACAGCTTACGGGTTAACACCCCGATATCCTGCGGGCTGGCGGAGACGCTAAGGTTATTACGGCGCGCAAAGCGGATCAGGTTACGGTAGCTTTGCATCATCGCGTCGAGCAGTTCGTTGTGCGCTTCACGCACCTGATCGATCTTCCAGTTGGCGCGGTTATCAAGCATGGACAGACGCGCTTCGTCCCATCCCCACTCTTTCACAAGCTGACTGACCACTTCACGACGCCAGCCCACGCAGGCGCGCTCACGGCTCAGCTTTTCACAGACCTTGAGATAGAAACATCGACGCACCAGGTCAAGACGCGTGTCGTCATCAATGGCTTTCAGGTATTCGGTAACGCGCTCCAGCATCATGCAGTAGGCGTCGAGCCCGTAGGAGACAATTTCGCCATCGTGCAGGCGCTGCTTGATATCTTTCGCCAGCAGGCGGGGCGTAGGGTATTCCCACGAGTAGGCTTCCAGCAGCAGGGTTTTCAGCACCGCTTTGTACGGTGAATCAATGCTCTTGTAGAGCTGCCAGAGGCTTGCGCCAAAGTACTCTTCGGCGGACAGGGAGCTGAGGCCGCCCAGATCCAGCCATTCGTTTGGCGTCAGTACGCCCTGCGCGTAAAGCGACATGACGTAGTCGTCGTAATGCTCTTCTTCTTCGCACGGGACCATATTCCACAGAATACGCTTCCCGGCCAGACGAACGGCAGTACGGTAAAATTCATCCAGCAACAGGATGTGCTGAGTCGAGCCGCAGTCCTCACCACCCAGACTGCCGCTTTCATTATGGCGGAAACGGTTTTCATCAATCAGGAAGAAGCTCACTTCCACGCCGAGCGAGGCCGCCCAGCTTTCCAGCAGGCTGCATTTACGCTGCAGCAGCTGGCGCTCTTCGTTATCGAGCCAGGATTGATGGCAGACCCAGATATCCAGGTCCGAAGAACAGCTCTGCCCTACCGATGAGGTGCTCCCCATCGAGTAAACGCCGGTAATCGGCAGTTCACCTTTCGGAGAAACCTGAGGCGGCATGCCGCGGTAGAGTTCCAGCTCGTTCAAATAATGCTGTTGGGTTTCATCAGGCGTGAAGAGGCAAATGCCCTGGGGAACGTTACCATCAAGGTAGCCAGGCATCAGCGGGTGGTGATAGTGCAATAATGTCGGCAGCAGACTGTATACCTGCTGGAAAGCAGGGCCCATGGCAGCAAGCGCGCGATCCACACGCAGTTGATTTATGGCATCCAGTCTCTGTTTCAGAGTCTCAATATAGAGGTACAAGACGTATCGCCTGATGTTTCCGGGTGTCGTAAGCTATTCAAAACACGAATAACAGCGAGCCCGCAGTATTTCAAAAAGATAACCGTTACCCTTTTTTCGCCCTTGTCATTATGGTGGTACCGACGAAAAAATGGTCTAAAACGTGATCAATTTAACACCTTGCCGGTTGACCGTAAAGAAAGATGCGCTACATACAAGTGTAGCACCGTTCTGTACGTGTAAATTCCTGAATACGGCTATGGCTGACGAATACGCCGCCTTGTCCCTCTCACGCTTCATCAACCGTAAAACTGCCATCCCAGAGTCAACAATGTTAGGATGGTTAGCGATTGATAATGACGGTAACAAGCATGTTAGACAATGTTTTGAGAATTGCCACACGCCAAAGCCCTCTCGCGCTCTGGCAGGCACATTATGTTAAGCAGCGCCTTGAAGCCTGCCACAGTGGATTGCGCGTCGAGCTGGTGCCGATGGTCACGCGCGGTGACGTGATTCTGGATACGCCGCTGGCGAAAGTGGGCGGCAAGGGCCTGTTTGTCAAAGAGCTGGAACTGGCATTGCTTGAGAACCGCGCCGATATCGCCGTACATTCGATGAAAGACGTGCCCGTCGAGTTCCCGGAAGGGCTGGGGCTGGTGACCATCTGCGAGCGCGAAGATCCGCGTGACGCGTTTGTCTCGAACCACTATGACTCGCTCGACGCGCTGCCGGCGGGTAGCGTGGTTGGCACGTCCAGTTTACGCCGTCAGTGTCAGCTGGCGGAGCGTCGTCCTGACCTTATCATCCGCTCGCTGCGCGGTAACGTTGGCACGCGTCTGGGCAAGCTGGATAACGGCGATTACGATGCCATTATTCTTGCGGTTGCAGGCCTGAAGCGCCTGGGGCTGGAGGAACGTATTCGCGTGGCGTTGCCGCCAGAGCTGTCGCTGCCGGCCGTCGGACAGGGCGCCGTCGGTATTGAGTGCCGTCTGGACGATGCGCGTACCCGCGAGCTGCTCGCTCCGCTGAACCATGACGAGACCGCAACCCGCGTAAAAGCCGAGCGGGCGATGAATACTCGCCTCGAAGGTGGGTGTCAGGTGCCGATTGGCAGCTATGCTGAATTAACAGACGGTGAACTGTGGCTGCGTGCGCTGGTGGGCGCGCCGGACGGTTCACAGATGGTGCGCGGCGAACGTCGCGGCAAGCCGCAGGATGCCGAAGCGCTTGGCGTGTCGCTGGCGGAAGAGCTGCTGAATAACGGCGCGCGTGAAATTCTGGCCGAGGTCTATAACGGAGAACCCCCTGCATGAGTATTCTTGTCACCCGCCCTTCTCCCGCAGGAGAGCAGTTAGTGAGCCGTCTGCGCGCACTGGGGCAGGTGGCCTGGAGTTTTCCGCTAATTGAATTCTCCCCCGGTCGGGAGCTCTCTGCGCTCGCCGACCAGATGAATACCCTGCAGGAAGGCGACCTGCTGTTTGCGCTATCGCAGCATGCCGTGGAATTTGCCCATGCGCAGCTGCAACAGGCGGGGACACGCTGGCCGACCGCTCCGCGCTATTTCGCTATCGGCAGAACCACCGCGCTGGCCTTACATACCGTGAGTGGAACAGACGTTCGCTACCCGTTGGATCGGGAAATCAGCGAAGTCTTGCTACAATTACCTGAATTACAAACTATTGCCGGAAAGCGCGCGCTCATTTTGCGCGGCAACGGTGGCCGCGAACTGCTGGGTGAAACGCTGCGGGAACGCGGGGCTGACGTCACGTTTGTTGAGTGCTACCAGCGCTGTGCGAAACACTACGACGGTGCAGAAGAGGCGATGCGCTGGCACGCGCGCGGTATTAATACGCTGGTGGTCACCAGCGGTGAAATGTTACAACAGCTTTGGTCGCTGATACCGCGTTGGTATCGCGAAAACTGGTTACTCCGCTGTCGGCTTCTGGTCGTCAGTGAGCGTCTGGCGAACCTCGCCCGGGAACTGGGCTGGCAGGATATTCGGATCGCTGATAACGCCGACAACGATGCGCTGCTGCGCGCATTACAATAACTCTCAAATGGGAAGCCATAATGACGGAACACGAAAAATCCTCCGCCGTGGTTGAAGAGACCAGGGAGACTGTGGAGACAACGCCACAGCCAGAGACGACTGAGAAAACCGCTGAGAAGAAAAACGGCAGCAATAAAACCAGCCTCGCGCTGAGCGCGATTGCCATCGCCATTGCGCTGGCAGCAGGCGTCGGCCTGTATGGTCTGGTAAAGCAACAGAGTGCTAACCAGACGGCCACCAGCGATACGCTGGTCAATCAGCTTACCTCCCTGCAAAAAGCGCAGGAAACGCAGAAAACCGAGCTGGAAGCGGTGATTAAGCAGCAGGCCGCCGCGCTTGCCGAGGCGAACAGCAAACAGGAAGAGCTGACCAAACAGCTGGGCGAAGTACAGCAGAAAGTCGCCACGATCTCCGGCACCGATGCCAAAACCTGGCTGCTCTCGCAGGCCGATTTCCTCGTCAAACTCGCCGGGCGTAAGCTGTGGAGCGATCAGGACGTGACCACCGCCGCCGCGCTGCTGAAAAGCGCCGATGCGAGCCTGGCCGACATGAACGATCCGAGCCTCATTACCGCGCGCCGTGCGATTACCGAAGATATCGCCAGCCTCTCCGCCGTTTCACAGGTGGATTACGACGGCATTATCCTCAAGGTGAACCAGCTTTCGAATCAAATAGATAACCTGCAGCTGGCGGATAACAATGACGACGACTCCCCGATGGACTCTGACGGTACCGAGCTGTCCAGCTCCCTGAGCGAATGGCGCATAAACCTGCAGAAAAGCTGGCAAAACTTTATGGACAGCTTCATCACCATCCGCCGTCGCGATGAAACCGCCGTACCGCTGTTAGCGCCGAATCAGGATATCTATCTGCGCGAAAACATCCGTTCCCGCCTGCTGGTCGCGGCGCAGGCCGTACCGCGCCATCAGGAAGAAACGTACAAACAGGCGCTGGATAACGTCTCGACGTGGGTACGCGCCTACTACAACACCGATGATGCAACGACCACCGCCTTCCTCGAAGATATCGACAAGCTGAGCCAGCAGAACATCACCATGAACGTGCCGGATAAACTGGCCAGCCAGCCGATTCTGGAGAAGCTGATGCAGACGCGCGTGCGTAACCTGCTGGCGCAGCCGGGCGTTCCGGCCGGGCAGACCGGCACAGCGGCGGCACCAGCGCCTGAAAGCGCGCCACAGGGAGAGTAATGATGCTAAAAGTCCTTTTACTCTTCATCCTGCTGATCGCCGGGATCGTCCTGGGCCCGATGCTTGCAGGTCATCAGGGATACGTCCTGATCCAGACCGATAACTACAACATTGAAACCAGCGTAACGGGTCTGGCGATCGTTCTGATCCTCGGCGTCGTGGTCCTGCTTGCCGTTGAATGGATCCTGCGCCGTATTTTCCGCACCGGTGCCCATACCCGCGGCTGGTTCGTTGGCCGTAAGCGTCGCCGCGCCCGTAAGCAAACGGAACAGGCACTGCTAAAGCTGGCCGAAGGCGATTACCAGCAGGTTGAAAAGCTGATGTCGAAAAACGCCGATCACGCGGAACAGCCGGTGGTGAACTATCTTCTGGCCGCCGAAGCGGCGCAGCAGCGCGGTGATGAAGCCCGCGCTAACCAGCATCTGGAACGCGCGTCAGAACTGGCGTCTGGCGACCCGATTCCAGTGGAAATTACCCGCGTCCGCCTGCAGCTCGCGCGCAATGAGAACCACGCGGCGCGCCACGGCATTGACCGTCTGCTGGAAATCGCACCGCGTCATCCGGAAGTCCTGCGCCTTGCGGAGCAGGCCTATATTCGTACCGGAGCGTGGGGCTCGTTGCTGGACATCATTCCGTCGATGGCGAAGGCCGAGGTGGGTGATGATGAACATCGTGATGAACTTCAGCGTCTGGCATGGATTGGCCTGATGGATCAGGCGCGCGCCGACCTGGGCAGCGAAGGCCTGAAAACCTGGTGGAAGAATCAGAGCCGGAAAACGCGCCTGCAGGTCCCCCTGCAGGTGGCCATGGCGGAACATCTTATTGAATGTGACGATCATGACACCGCCCAGGAGATCCTTCTCGACGGCCTGAAGCGCCAGTACGACGATCGCCTGGTCATGGTGATCCCGCGCCTGAAAACCAATAACCCTGAGCAGGTCGAAAAAGTGCTGCGCCAGCAGATCAAAACCGTCGGTGACCGTCCGCTGCTGTGGAGTACCCTGGGCCAGTCGCTGATGAAGCACGGCGAATGGCAAGAGGCGAGCCTGGCCTTCCGTGCGGCACTGAAACAGCGTCCGGATGCGTTTGACTACGCGTGGCTTGCCGATACGCTGGACAAACAGCATAAGCCAGAAGAGGCGGCCGCCATGCGGCGCGATGGGCTATTGCTGACGCTGCAAAATAACGGTAACCCGCAATAAATAAAAAAGGAGGCCAGACGGCCTCCTTTTTTAATCGCCTTTCTCCTGCTACATTCTTTACACCCACATCTGCAAACGAACCCGCCAATGTAACGATGTCTTTTCATTAACCTTTTTTCACACACGCGCACTTTCTGCAGCGTGGATTAAATCGTTTTTGAAAGGAAATCTTCATGAACTCGCTTTTGTATGCGCTTATTGAAGCGCTGCGCTGCCACCGCTGGCTGCGCCTGCTTGCCTGTGCTTTTATCTTTTCTTCGCTGGGAAATGGTTTAACCCAGGTCGTAGTCTTTGGTTTACTGTTAGCGTGGTCGGCCCCGCCCGCCCTGCTCACCCTCGCTTTTCTTTTCGCAACGGTTCCGGGATTCATCGGCAGCGCGATCGGCGAAAAGCTGTGCTCGCGCTATTCTCCAGTATTCCTGCTGCTACTGACCGAGGGGCTGGGATTGCTCGCCCTGCTCTTCCCCCTGCTCGGTGCGGGTTATCACAGCATTGCCTCGCTACTCGCCGTGCAATCCACCGAAGCGCTGCTCAGCGGGATGAGCTGGCCCGCGCTGACATTGCTCTTTAAACGCGGACTTAGCGAAACAGAGCTGCCTGCTGCGACCTGTCTGGAAAATGTGATTTTTGCTTCTCAGGTGTTATTAGGTACTGGACTCGGCGTGGTGCTATTCAAGCAGACCTCCGTGTTTACCTTACTGGCTATTGATGCCGCCAGTTTTCTCGGGTCGCTGCTGCTGCTGTGGCTGGCTGGGCGGCGGTTTTCTGCGCCATTGCTACCTCTCCCCGGTGAAGAGGCAGCCCCCGCGCCACTGCGCTGGCGGACGTTGACCGTTCGGCAAAAGCGCAGCCTGCTCATTTTGCCGGCGCTGGCGGCCGTCGGCTCACCGGCTATGGCGCTACTTCCGGCCCTGGCGCAGCAGCTCCATCCTCAGGATGCGGCGGGCCTTGCTCTGCCTCTGCTTTTCGCAAGGAGCATGGGACAACTTTGCGGCCCCATGCTGCTAAAAAAAGAGAGCCTGACGCGCTTTGCCGTCCACACGCCGCGAATCATCGTTTGTCTCGGTATTTTTCTTGTCGCTTATGGAATGCTGCCGTTGTTGTCCGGGTGGATGGCATGTGCGCTGGGGATGATCTTTATCGCGCATCTGGCCTCAAACGTTCTCTTCGCAGCCGGCACGTTTGGCGTACTCAGCAGTTTTCATTTCACGCAAACCGCGTCAGCCAGCGGTAAAGCCTGGCGCTGGCAAACGCTCAGCGCCTCGCTTTTCACCGGCATTACAGCGATAGTGGCTGTTGGGCTTGGCTCAGTGCTGGCGCTCTATACGGTCTCGTCAGCGGCCCTGCTGTTGGTCGCCCTGATCATGCGTGGGTATCGGGAATAAGACATAAAAAAACGCCTGCTATAAAAGCAGGCGTTAAAACAGGTCTGTAAGACAACATATTTGGTGCTTCACTCAACGTTATGTCCATGGTGTCTGATGAGGCCGAAGCGACATCTGTCAGTGGACGATAAGCACCGTAAATGGCTCTGCGTCATTCCTGAGTTTATGAGGCACTAAGGCGAACATAAGAGATGGAATGAGCATCTACGCGTATATTATTGCACGTAACGTGCCAGATTTACACGCAGAACTTTTACATGGCGCAACATTTTAAGATAAAAGGAAATTATGCTGTTAAGTAGCCTCTGAAGCTTCATAGCGTATCGGCAAAAGCAGAAATATGTCGCCAGGAAGAGACAGTAAATCCCAAAAATAATTATTTATTTTATTTTCAATGACTTACATGTCACTGAATCGCGACAATGATAAAGGGTGCTTTCTGGAGATAACGACAGGGAAGAAAACTTACAGAAAACAAAAAACCCCGCCGAAGCGGGGTTCAAAATTGGTCGGCGAGAGAGGATTCGAACCTCCGACCCACTGGTCCCAAACCAGTTGCGCTACCAAGCTGCGCTACTCGCCGATGTACTGCTTTTTTGAATTTTTAGTTCAATTCATTTAAAAAGTCGTGGTGCGAGGGGGGGGACTCGAACCCCCACATCCTAAGGACACTAACACCTGAAGCTAGCGCGTCTACCAATTCCGCCACCTTCGCAATTCACAACTCTTTCAATAATGGGGTGGCTAATGGGATTCGAACCCACGACAACTGGAATCACAATCCAGGGCTCTACCAACTGAGCTATAGCCACCACTGTATTCTTTCACGCGGTACTGACTACTTCTCAGACCACCGCAGCTCTAGCGCCGGGAACTAAAATGGCGCGCCCGACAGGATTCGAACCTGAGACCTCTGCCTCCGGAGGGCAGCGCTCTATCCAGCTGAGCTACGGGCGCTTAGCGCCGTTGCGGGGCTGGATATTACGTACCTCCGTCCCCGCTGTCTAGTGCTTTTTTGAAAAAAAAGCGCGTTTGGTTATGGTTTGCACATTTTGCCGCTTATTCCTCCACTTTCTGCGTGGTGGCACGGCGACCCAGGCCAAAAAACTTATACGCGACCGTCACTGCCGCCAGGAAGATCAGCCCGACAAACAGCGACATGCGGGTATCTTCATTAAAGTACATTCCAATTAATACGCAAATCAGGAACGCCATCGTCAAATAGTTCGCATACGGGAAAAGGATCGAGCGGAACGGATGGCTGGCGATCGCTTTTTTATGCGCATGGCGAAAACGCAGCTGGCTAATGAGGATAACAAACCACGGCACCATGCCCGGCAGCACGCTGGCGCTGTAAACATAAACAAACACGCGCTGCGGATTAGGGATGATGTAATTCAGGCAGGAGCCAATCAGCAGGATGACAATGGAGACCGCGACGCCCGCTACCGGCACGCCAGCACGTGAGACTTTACTCATTGCCGCAGGCAGCTGGTTATTTTTCGAGAGCGCGTAGAGCATACGGCCACAGCTGTACATCCCGCTGTTACAGCCTGAAAGCGCTGCCGTCAGGACCACAAAGTTGATGATACCCGCTGCTGCTGTAATCCCAATCTTCGCAAAGGTTAATACGAACGGGCTCCCCGTCGTGCCGATTTCGTTCCACGGGAAGATGGTCACAATAACGAAGATTGCGCCCACGTAGAAAATCAGGATGCGCCACAGCACTTTGCCCACCGCGCTACGCAGCGTAACCTGCGGGTTTTTCGCTTCCCCGGCGGTAATCCCGATCAGTTCCACGCCCTGATACGAGGCCACAACAATACACAGCGCCGTCAGGAAGCCCTTCCAGCCGCCGGCGAAGAAGCCGCCGTGTTCAGTCAGGTTGCCAAAGCCGATGGCGTGTCCGCCGTTGCCAAAGCCATAGAAAATCACGCCCAGGCCAATAACAATCATCACGATGATGGTGGTTACTTTGATCATCGCAAACCAGAACTCGATTTCACCGTAAAGGCGCACGGCGGCCAGGTTTGCCAGCGCCACCAGCCCCACGGCAATGAGTGCCGGTATCCACTGGACCATGTCCGGGAACCAGAACTGGACATAAACCCCTATGGCGGTGATTTCAGAGATGCCCACCGCCATCCACATAAACCAGTATGACCAGGCCGTCAGGTAGCCGAAGAACGGGCTCATATAGCGGTGTGCGTAAACGGCGAAGGAACCGGTCACCGGCTCCAGAAAGAGCATTTCGCCCATTGAGCGCATGATGAAGAAAACAAACAGCCCGGCGATGATATACGCCAGTAATACGGAAGGGCCTGCCCATTTGAGGGTGCTTGCGGAGCCCATAAACAGGCCAACGCCGATAGTGCCGCCCAGCGCTATCAGTTCGATATGACGAGCTTCCAGCCCACGCTGTAGCTCCGGTTGTTTCTCTGCCATAGATCCTCGATTGTGTTTGCTGTTTCCCGGCTTAATACCGGTTATTGTTTTTTAGGGGTACTAAAATACGGTGCGAATGGTTTCTTAAAATCGGCCAAATGGCAAACGATGCATTAAAAAAATGAATGCATTGCACAAATTATCAGCAGCTTTGCAGGTGAGTTGCAGCGCGAACAGCATATCGCGCTACATTTTGATTACATTTTACCGGTATAGTGCCAGGTGAGGTAGCGAAGCAGTCGAATCTGTCGTTTAATGCGGGTGGGTTGGGAGAGCAGGCGGTAGAGCCACTCCAGCCCCATATTTTGCCAAATCTTCGGCGCGCGCTTCACGTGGCCGGTAAAGACATCGTAGGTGCCGCCGACGCCCATATAAAGCGCATCCGGGCAGACCAGACGGCAGTCGCGCATCAGGATCTCCTGGCGCGGGGACCCCATCGCCACGGTGACGATTTTTGCCCCGCTGTCGCGCACGCGGGCAAACAAAGCCTGCTGGTCTTCAGGCTTGAAGTAACCATTCTGGCTGCCAACGATATTAACATTCCATTGACGACGCAGTTTCTCTTCGGTCTCGGCCAGCACCTCAGGCTTACCGCCAATCAGGAACACCGGCGTACCCTCCGCGCCAGCGCGGGCCATAAGCTGCTCCCAGAGATCGGCACCCGCCACGCGAGATACATTAGCGTCAGGATATTTTTTACGGATAGAGCGGACCACGCTGATACCGTCCGCGTATTTAAATTCAGCCGCTTCTATCAGGCTTTTGACTTCGGCGTTATCTTCCACCGCCAGCATCTTTTCTGCATTGATAGCGACCAGCGTACCGGATTTCATCTGCCCGTCGGCGAACAGAAAATCCAGCGCGTGCTGCATGTCGCGCCAGCCAATCAGCTGCAAACCACGAAGCGCATAGCGCGGTGCAGAAGTTTTATCAGTCATTACTTTCCCTACTCAGACTTGCGACAGCGTTGTGCTGCCCTGTGGCTCACGCTTGTGCACAAGCCCTGCGCTGTCGAACAGCCAGTACAACAGTTTGGCCAGTAACAGGCAGATGCCAAAAACGACCATGAAGAACACCACGCGCGAAACGAACGAGTCCAGCCCCTCGCGCGCCAGAACGATCATATTGAAAATGGCACCAAAGCAGAAACTGTGCAAAATGGCCGCTTTATAGCGGTTGGTCTCTTCGTTACCGCGCACGTAAAGCCAGTCAAACCACTTAATAATCAACCCGACGACAAACGCGCCCGGCAGGATAAACCAGCCTCCCCCCATCACCACCAGGGAACCAATCAAGGTTGGCGAGATCGCCAGGCCCGAATGGTTGTTCAGCACTTCCCAGGTAAAATAGTTCGCGGTATTGAGTACTACGCCAGGGCGGTCCGGCCAGAGCCAGCTCGGGATAAAGACGTAGAAATCGCGCACAATCGGCGCCAGCCCCTGGAAATCAATCTTGTCGTAGTTTTGCAGCAACAATGCCAGGTTTTCCCACGGCGAGAAGGTGTCGCGCGTCAGGTAGAGGAACGTGTAAAACGCCTCGTCGCCCGCCACGTTCATCCCGTAACGCTTCAGCGCCAGCCAGAACATCCCCACAATGCCAAATACCCCTGCCGCAACCAGCATCCACAGCGAGATCCAGCCGCGGATGATGCCGATGAAGAGGAAGATAGCGAAAGCGATGATAATGTTGGCACGCGTACCGCCCACGATCATGTAGGTCAGGATACCGAACGCAACCGTACTGACCAGGAAGAACAGCCATGCCTTGCTGTCCTGGCGAAGGAAGAAGATCACCAGCATCGCCGGGATGAAGAAATAGAAGAATCGCTTAAGCGCCACGCCTGAGACTTCAGCCGAAAAAATCTGGCTGTAGGAGTGGAGCTTAAACAGCAGGAAGCCGTTATGCATGAAGAAGATGCCGACGCTGACCAGGGCGATCGTCATGAGCATCACCCACGTCAGATGGGTCTCCACCCGGTTCATGGTAAAGAGCGCCCGACGCGGGGCAGCGGCCTGCGCTGGTCGCAGACGCGTTTTATAGGTGACGTAGTAAACACCATAGAAGCAGGTCGCCGCCAGCAGGGCCTGGAGAAGAATTTCCGGCGGCGCGACGCTCACGTCAAAACGGAAGACCAGAATACTGGTCAGCGGGAAGCCGAAAAAGAAGGTCAGCAGAAACAGCAACGAGAAGAACACGTTAAAGTTGAAGCGCACCCGGCGGAACTCAAACCAGGTGAGCGTGGCGATAAATAGCGTGCTCAGAAGCCAGACAACCAGTAAGCCGCTAAACTGCAACTGACTCATGCGTTGTCTCCTGAAGCGATACGCAGCGCGCGGTGCCACGGCGTGAGGTAATTCGGGCTGAAAAAGTCGATGCTATTTTTATCCACCAGCGTGAGCTGGCGTTGTGCTTCACGTACCACTTCGACATTCAGCGCGTCTGAGGTGAACAACACCGGAATATGCTGCTCGGCCATGTCCTGCCAGAACGGGTTTTCACGATTAAGCACGCACGGTACACCAGCCTGAATCAGCAGGCACAGCGTACCAATCCCCTGCTGGCGAGCAAAGATGAAATAGCCCAGATCGCATTTTCGCAGCAGCGCAAGATAGTCATCAAACTCCAGCTTTTCGCTGAGAATGTGCAGATTTTCTTCGCTGAATAACGCAAGCCCCTGCTGGCGAACCTCATCAATGTAGGCGTCGTTGTTGGCCGGATAACCCATCGGCACCACCACGTTCACCGTGTCGCCAAACTGCTGGTGTACCGCCCGGAGCGCGGCGACATGTTCGTTACTGCGGTCGCCGGAATTCCCCACCAGCACCGTCAGCTTGCCTTCGCGAACCGCGTCATTCGCCATGGTGTTCAGCGCCGGATCCATACGGGTTGGGAAATAGAGTAGCTCACCGCGCACGTTAGGGTGCTGCTTCGCAAAATAATTCAGATCGCCACGGGTGGCAAAAACGCGGCCCACCCTTCCCTGCGCCATGCGACGCAGCGGATAGAAAAGACGGAATTTCCAGCCGCGCGAGACTTCGTAGAGATCGGCTCCCCAGATATGCCAGCTGCACTGGGAGGGTTTAATTCCCCCGCTGAGCAGAGCCAGCCACAGGCCGGTATTGAACTGCCCGTGGAAAAAGAAACGTTGCTCACGATCCGCTTTGGCTTTGGCAATAACCGCCTTCGCCAGGGTAGCTTTATCCGGCCAGAAGGTGATTGTCAGCGCCGGAAACGCCGCGCTCAGGCCATTATCCTGACCTGCAACCATAAACTCGCGCGCATCAGGATTGCCCGATGCCAGCTCGTCGTTGAAGAACCGCAAAACGGTCTGGTTATGGTGTGGGATATCCGATCCCAGGATGTGAATCAGTGCAGTCATGCGCGTTTACGCCACAATAAAAATACGCCGCAGCAGGCAGCGAAATAAACGATATAGGTTGCCATGTAGGCCTGAGCCGCCCCCAGCGCACCGTGCGCGGGTATCAGCCAGTGCGAAAATGCTGTCAGCAATGCAAACTGGCTAACCTCCGCGAGGATATACAGCCGCAGCGAGGCTTTCGCAATCACCAGATAGCCGAAAACGTAAGCACCCACTTTCAGCACATCACCCACCAGTTGCCAGGCAAAAAGATCGCGCATGGCGGTAAACTTCGCCGAGAACAGCAGCCAGATGGCGACATCACGCAATAACCAGACGGTCAAACTGGCCGCCGCCACTGCGGGTAATACAAAACGCAGGGAGCGGAAAATTTCGCGGGTAATATCCTGCCTGGACGTCAGACGCGATAAGGTTGGCAGCAAATAAACGCTAAAGGAAGCCGTTATAAACTGGAGGTAAGCATCGGAAATACTGCTTACGCCCTGCCAGATCCCCACCTCATCCCAGCTGTAATGCGCCGCCAGCAGGTTTCGCATCATCACGTAGGCCACCGGCAGCGTGACGGAAGTAATGAGCGCCATCAGGGTAAACTTACCCAGCTGGCTGGCAAGCACCTTGTCCCATTGCGGTTTCAGGTAGCTCAGAGGGATAACGCCCTGGCGCATCAGCATGAACGCCGCAGGCACAACAACCAGTGCCGGAACCAGCGCCAGCCCAAGCAGTGCGCCTTCATAGCCACCCAGGCGGTAGCAGAAATAATAGGCAATCACGCCGATGACGCTACCCAGGATGAGCGCAAGCGCGTTCCCGGCTGCATCGCGAAAACCTTTCATCAGCGCCAGCAGCAGGTTAGCCCAGGCAATGCCCATCTGGACCAGCGCGACCAGACGCACCAGCCCCTGATAATGGGTGTGCCCGAACAATCCCTGGCTAATGGGCGCCGCGGCCAGCAGAAACACAATCGCCAACAGGGTCGAAAAGCCCGTGACCATTGCCGACGCGGTGCCCACTACCCTGCGAAGCTGGGCCGCATCATCATGATACTGGGCAACGTATTTGGTTACGCCGTTGAAGATTCCGGCACCGGCCAGCACCCCAAGGACGGTAACAAGCTGGCGGAAGTTGCCCGCCAGCCCGACGCCTGAGGGGCCGAATGAGACGGCCAGCAGCTTGACGACCAGCAGTCCGGCACCAATTTTTACAAGCGTGGACGCGGCGGTCCACACCGATGCTTTTGCCAGAGACATATCAGCCGAAATAGCTCAGAAGGGTATTGATCACCGTACGCTGGTTAACTGGCGCGAGGTTGAAGAACAGTGGCAGGCGAAGCAAACGCTCACTTTCTTTCGTGGTGTAACGGTCTTCACCTGCGAACATCCCAAACGCTTCGCCCGCCGGGCTGGAGTGCAGCGGAATATAGTGAAAGACCGCCATAATTTCGGCTTCTTTAAGCCAGGCGATGAGCTGGCTGCGATCGTCGTTATCGCGCAGCTTGATGTAAAACATGTGGGCGTTGTGAACGCAATCGGCCGGAATGGTTGGCAGCTCAATACGTCCGGCTTTTGCCAGCGGCTCAAGCGCATCGTAATAGGTTTGCCACAGGGACAGTCGCTGGAGATTAATTCGCTCTGCCGCTTCCAGCTGTGCCCACAGGTACGCTGCCTGCAGGTCGGCCATCAGATAGCTTGAGCCGATATCGCGCCAGGTGTACTTATCAACCTGACCGCGGAAGAATTGGCTGCGGTTGGTGCCTTTTTCACGGATCACTTCCGCACGCTCAACCAGGGCACGATCGTTAATCAACGTCGCACCGCCTTCGCCACCCGCCGTGTAGTTTTTCGTTTCGTGGAAGCTAAAGCAGCCGATGTGGCCGATAGTGCCCAGCGCGCGCCCCTTGTAGGTGGACATCACGCCCTGCGCGGCATCTTCTACCACAAACAGGTTGTGCTTTTTGGCGATTGCCATGATGGTGTCCATTTCACAGGCCACGCCCGCGTAGTGAACCGGCACAATCGCACGCGTTTTGTCGGTGATCGCCGCTTCAATCAGCGTCTCATCAATGTTCATGGTGTCCGGGCGGATATCCACAAAGACGATTTTCGCTCCGCGCAGGACAAATGCATTCGCGGTAGATACGAAGGTATAGCTCGGCATGATCACTTCATCACCGGGTTGGATATCCAGCAGCAGGGCCGCCATTTCCAGCGATGCCGTGCAGGACGGGGTCAGCAGCACTTTAGCACTGCGAAAACGCTGCTCCATCCACTGCTGACAGCGACGGGTAAAACCGCCGTCACCGCAGAGTTTGCCGCTGCCCATAGCAGACTGCATATAGTCGAGCTCGGTTCCCACGACGGGTGGTGCGTTAAATGGAATCATCTTGTCACCTGTATAACCAGTAGGCGGTGGCGTCGATGTTGGCACCACTCGCAATATAACGTTTAAGCGCGGCGGTGTTGCCCACCTGGGTCGCCACCCGCAGCGTCTCAACCTGCTGCAGCTGCGCCCAGTGCAGCGCCGCCTGCATGAGTTTCTCCCCCATGCCGCGCCCGGCTAATAAGCCAATACGCGCCTCGCGCTCGTTAAGCTTGCGCAGCGAGACAAATCCCTGGATCTGGCCGTTCGCTGCACGGAAAATCAGGCAGACGTGGTCAAAGGTACCTTTGACCGCATTCTCTACCCACTGGGCATAGAAACGTCCGCTATCGTCAGGCGCATACCAGGGCGTGCGAAAGCGGCTCTGCGCAAACGCCCGGCCCGCCATCTGGCGCAGCACAGGAATGTCCTGTTCCGTTGCAATTTCCGCGCCGGACGCATCGTGCCGGGTGAGGGTGATGGAAAGGTCTACCTCGCCTTCAACCAGCTGAAAACCGTGTTGCTGGAGCGCGTCAAGCAGGTCGGCACGGTCCGCCGGGATCTTAGCCTGCACGCGCTGCCAGGCGCTGAAGTCAGCGTCCTGCAAAGCTGGCGCATTCTCACGCCAGCGGACTATCGCCGAGGGGCGGGCAAAAAATGCGCTTTCCCACTCAAGGGATTCCAGCACGCCGTGGAGTGCACTCAACGCCATACGCCTTTCGTATCAACCACATACTGCTGACGCACTGCATCACCGGACGTCGCTTTAAACTCTTTATGGTCCACCAGCAGCACCAGCACGTCCGCCGTAGCCAGCGCGTCATTGAGCGCCGTCAGCGTGCAGTGCCCCGCCAGTTTTGCCGGCAGTTCATGAATATTTGGCTCGACCACCAGCGTTTCGCCCTTGTGCCATTCGGCAATCATCTCAGCAATTTCCATCGCCGGGCTTTCGCGCAGATCGTCAATATTGGGTTTAAATGCCAGACCAAAGCAGGCAATTTTCAGCTCGCTGGCGCGCTTGCCGCTCTCTGCCAGACAATCCGCTACAGTCGCTTTAACCTGGTTGAGCACCCAGTGAGGTTTGCTATCGTTCACTTCACGTGCGGTGCGAATCAGGCGCGCCTGCGCCGGGTTCTGCGCCACGATAAACCACGGGTCGACGGCGATACAGTGACCGCCCACCCCTGGGCCAGGCTGGAGAATGTTGACGCGCGGATGGCGATTCGCCAGGCGGATTAACTCCCAGACGTTAATCCCCTGATCGGCACAGATCAGCGACAGTTCGTTTGCGAAGGCGATGTTAACGTCACGGAAGCTGTTTTCCGTCAGCTTGCACATCTCGGCGGTGCGGGAGTTGGTTACTACGCATTCGCCTTCCAGGAAAATCTTGTACAGCGAGCTGGCGCGTTCAGAACAGACCGGCGTCATGCCGCCTATCACCCGGTCGTTTTTAATCAGTTCGACCATCACCTGCCCCGGCAGCACGCGCTCCGGGCAGTAGGCGATGTTGATATCCGCCTGCTCACCGGCCTGCTGTGGGAAGCGTAAATCAGGACGCGCATCGGCCAGCCACTGCGCCATCTGCTCGGTAGCGCCGACGGGAGAAGTCGACTCCAGAATTACCAGCGCCCCTTTCTTCAGCACGGGGGCAATAGATTTTGCCGCCGCCTCGACGTAGACCATATCGGGCTCGTGGTCGCCTTTAAAGGGCGTTGGAACGGCAATCAGGTAGGCATCCGCTTCCACTGGCGTCGTGCTGGCGCGCAGGAAGCCGCCATCAACCGCCTCTTTCACCACGCGGTCAAGATCGGGCTCCACAATATGAATTTCGCCACGATTAATGGTTTCTACCGCACGTGCGTTGATATCCACACCAACAACCTGCTTTTGACGGGAGGCGAATGCCGCCGCAGTAGGCAGGCCAATGTAGCCAAGACCAATAACAGAGATGGTAGTAAAACTCATAGCGATACCCGATTGTGTTTAAGTGCTTGCAAAATACGGCCACAAGCCTGCCCGTCTCCGTAGGGATTGTGGGCCCGGCTCATCGCCTGATACGCTTCATCGTCGTGCAGAAGGCGCGTGACCTCTTCGACGATGAGCTGTGCGTTGGTGCCGACAAGACGCACTGTCCCGGCTTTAACCGCTTCCGGACGTTCAGTGGTTTCACGCATCACCAGCACCGGCTTGCCAAGAGAGGGCGCTTCTTCCTGAATCCCACCGGAATCGGTGAGGATCAGCCAGGCGTGGTTCATCAGCCAGACAAACGGCATGTAGTCCTGCGGTTCAATCAGCAGGACGTTTTCGACGTGGCCCAGGATGCGGTTGACCGGCTCGCTGACGTTAGGGTTAAGGTGTACCGGATAGACAATTTGCACATCGTCGTTCTGCGCGGCGATTTCAGCCAGCGCGTGACAGATTTGCTCAAAGCCCCGACCAAAGCTTTCGCGACGGTGGCCAGTGACCAGAATGGTTTTTTTGCCGTTATTCAGGAAAGGATAGCGGGCAGCGAGGTCTTTCTGCAGATCGCTGTTTGCCAGCACGCGATCGCGTACCCAAATCAACGCGTCAATGACCGTATTGCCGGTCACAAAGATCTTGTTATCGGCGACATTTTCACGCAGCAGATTCTGGCGAGAGTTCTCGGTTGGCGCAAAGTGATACATCGCCAGATGCCCGGTAAGCGTACGGTTGGCCTCTTCCGGCCATGGAGAATAAAGATTGCCGGTGCGCAGACCCGCTTCAACATGGCCGACGGGAATACGCTGGTAAAACGCGGCCAGGCTTGTTGCCATCGTCGTCGTGGTATCCCCGTGCACCAGCACGACGTCGGGCTTGAATGACTCCAGGATCGGCTTGAGATCCTGCAGAATGCGGCAGGTTATTTCCGTCAATCCCTGTCCCGGCTTCATAATATTAAGGTCGTAATCCGGGACGATGGAAAAGAGGGTTAGGACCTGATCGAGCATCTCACGGTGCTGGGCCGTGACGCAGACCTTCGCTTCAATATCAGGATCGCTGGCCAGCGCATGAACCAGAGGCGCCATCTTAATGGCCTCCGGCCTGGTGCCAAATACGGTAAGTACTTTCACATCGATTCTCTTCGATTAGGCGATGAAGGCCGCAGCCTTCATCGTAAACGGCGTTCTTAGTTTGTACGACGACGCGTTAACGCCACGCCAGCACCAACGAGTGCACCCACAATACCCCACATGATCATCAGGAATGCGCGGCGCGGACTGTCGCGTTTTACAGGTTCTTCAGGCGTTCTCAAATAACGATAGGTCTGAAAACGCGGGTCCAGGGAGGGACCGACATTAAGCGTGTTAAGCATCGCGCGGTTTTGATCGTAGTCGAGATCAAAATCAGGCCCAACGGCCTGCAGGTTTTCCAGACGGGCCTGCAGCATTGGGCGACCAAGAAGGAACATTTCAGAATCAGGCAATTCATCAGCCGGAACATCCGTCTCAGTGCGGGAAATGTTGTGCTGTTCCGCAATTTTCAGCGCCTGCTGAATGTTATGCACGCGGCGCGCAAAAATGGCGTTTGCCACCTCTTCCTGACGTTTGACCTGCGCCTTCATTTGGATAGTGCGGGCTGCCCAGGCGCCTTTAAGCTCTTCATTCAGATGACTTGCGGCACGCTGGCTGGCAAACGCGACGTACTGGCGCAACAGGTTGTTTGCATCCGGCGCGGTTTCGGCAATCAGCTTGACGCTGTCGTTGACGTTACGCAGCACGTCGCCTGGCATGAACTGAATATTGTTAATCAGATCGTCCAGCAGCGCGGCATCGGCTTTGGTGTTATCAACCCGACGCTGCTTGAAGTAATCTGTCTGGGACCAGAAATCGCGGCGCGTATCCCACGAGGCCAGCTGCATCACAAACTCTTTGTAGGCCTCATCCATAACGGAAGCATGGTCCGGGGTGGCAAGGCTGGCTTTAATATCCAGGTTTCGCAGGAACTGCTGCTGGGAGTAGTACCCCCCGAGCATGTTAACCGTGGGTCTGTCCGTGATTGCCGTGGCGCTCCACTCCTGTTTTGCAAAGAACGTGTAGGCTAGCGCTAACAGTGCAAACCCCAGCGCGATCCCCACAATCCAAAGTTTGCCTGCCCATAACACGCGAAACAAACCCCGAATGTCCAGTTCATTCTCTGTTACCACTGATTTCGCTCCCGCCAACGGTTGAGTCATCATAGTCCCGGTTTTACTTAGTTAATGTTGTGTTTTTGCTACTGTTACGTCGCATCCTGCGCTTAATACGTTTAATGAATCGCGCCACCTTCCATGCGCGCTTAATGCAGTAGCCGTAGAGAGAAAATGCTAGCAAGAACAATACCAACATGGCCCACTCAGGCACAAAGTGCGTATATTCCGCCGTCACGCCAATCCCCGCTAGAATAGCAGCCGCCAGCGTAATAAGCACAAATGCCTGCCGGGAAGTGAATCCGGCTCGCATGATCAAATGATGAATGTGCTGACGGTCAGCAGAGAATGGACTCATTCCTTTACGCAGGCGGCGATACATAATCGCAACCATATCCATTAAGGGGATGGCAATAATCCATAGCGCCGTTACCGGGCTGATGGGATGCACATCGCCCTGAGTGGTTTCCAGCAAGATCCAAATGACAGTAAAGCCGATAAGCGTGCTACCCGCATCGCCCATGAAGACTTTATAGCGTCGGCCCAATGCGCCGAGATTTAACAGGATATAAGGCAGGATGGCAGCAATCATGGCGAAACACCACATAGCAAGGCTATATTGCCCATCGAACCATAAAATGAAACCAATGGCGGCAAATGAGACGCAGGACAGGCCACCAAGCAAACCATCAATACCGTCAACCATGTTGAACGCGTTAATCGCCACCCACACGGCAAAAAGTGTCAGGAAATAGCCGAATGGGCCGAGTTCCATCTCCCAGGCCCCGAAAATATAGCCCAGGCTACTCAGGTGCAACTTAGCAAACACCATCATTGCAATAGCGACAGCTGCCTGAACGAAAGCGCGGATTTTGACGCTGATGTCGTATCTATCGTCCAGCGCACCAATCACAACAAGAACTGTTGAGCATATGAGATAAAGCCTGGCATGCGGAATATAGTAATCTGCAATAGCAAAAGTGAAGCAGATCCCCGCAAAAACAGAGATGCCACCGACCAGAGGGATCATGCCTTGATGACGTTTACGGAAGTTGGGTTTATCCACTAAGCCCAGATATTTTGCAACCTTACGTGCCAGAAACAAAAAGCAGGTGGTAAACAAGAAAATACTGGTTAGTTCAGTAAACGTATCAAGTAGGTTCACAATGGATGTTCTCAACAAATGTTAGTCAAGGAAGTATAACCATCAAGGGGCCGCGCCTGAAGTTATAAAGCAAACCTCTTACAATTCCATTTGTTTATTATTCAAGCTATTAATGTTTTTACTGTGCGAATTATCTTATTGTCGCACTGACCGGTCAAAATTGGGAGTAGGCGATACTAGCGTATAGTCCATAAAAGAAAAACGCCACGTAAAAACGTGGCGTTCGCTGGCTTTATTTACGTTACGAGCGCTTCATCATGTCGAAGAAATCGTCGTTGGTTTTGGTCATCGCCAGTTTGTTAATGAGGAACTCCATCGCGTCAATTTCACCCATTGGATGGATGATTTTGCGCAGGATCCACATTTTCTGCAGCTCTTCCTGGGTGGTGAGCAGCTCTTCTTTACGGGTACCGGAACGGTTGTAGTCGATAGCCGGGAAGACACGTTTTTCAGCGATCTTACGAGAGAGGTGCAGTTCCATGTTACCTGTACCTTTAAACTCTTCGTAGATAACCTCGTCCATTTTGGAGCCGGTATCGATCAGCGCCGTTGCGATGATGGTCAGGCTGCCGCCCTCTTCCACGTTACGTGCCGCACCGAAGAAGCGTTTTGGACGGTGCAGGGCGTTAGCGTCCACACCACCGGTCAACACTTTACCGGAAGCTGGCACCACGGTGTTGTAGGCACGCGCCAGACGGGTGATGGAGTCAAGCAGGATGATCACGTCTTTCTTGTGCTCAACCAGGCGTTTCGCCTTCTCGATAACCATTTCCGCAACCTGAACGTGGCGAGATGCTGGCTCGTCGAAGGTAGAAGCAACCACTTCACCTTTAACCAGACGCTGCATCTCGGTCACTTCTTCCGGACGTTCGTCAATCAGCAGCACCATCAGCACGCAGTCTGGGTGGTTGTAGGCAATGCTCTGCGCGATGTTCTGCAGCAGCATGGTTTTACCCGCTTTTGGCGGGGCCACAATCAGACCACGCTGGCCGCGACCGATTGGCGATGCCAGATCCAGGACGCGCGCGGTTAAGTCTTCGGTAGAACCGTTACCACGCTCCATGCGCAGGCGAGAGTTCGCGTGCAGAGGCGTTAAGTTCTCAAAGAGGATCTTGTTACGCGAGTTTTCTGGTTTATCGAAGTTAACTTCATTGACTTTCAACAGCGCAAAGTAGCGTTCACCCTCTTTAGGAGGACGAATCTTACCTGAAATGGTGTCACCAGTGCGGAGGTTGAAACGGCGGATTTGGCTGGGGGATACGTAGATGTCGTCAGGGCCGGCGAGGTAGGAGCTGTCTGCAGAGCGGAGGAAACCAAATCCGTCTTGCAATATCTCCAGCACACCGTCGCCAAAGATATCTTCGCCACTCTTAGCGTGCTGCTTCAGGATGGCGAAAATGATGTCCTGCTTGCGCATACGAGCCTGGTTTTCCAGTCCCATATTTTCGCCGAGAGTGATCAGCTCAGAAACCGGCGTATTCTTTAATTCGGTAAGATTCATAATGGTGTGGGTTCTTAAACTCGGAGTGATTCTCGAACTTAATGTTGTGAATGGTATGGCAGGGTCATCCATGCCTGTTTAGCGGCCATCACCTCATGTCTGTTCGCTGTCTGGTCACAGGGAAAGAACGCAGAACTGAAACGACAAGACGGATTGAGTGACAAGCCCGGAATTTAGCCACTTCACGCATTGTTCATGTCAACAAAGGGAAGTATCGGGTAAAACAAGATTCAAACAATAGATATGTTTAAAACGAAGTCATAGCTAACTTAGCACGACTTCAGCCGGGCGTCCAGAGTTCCACATCATTTAGCCGAGGGCTCTGGACGCACAGCGGAGAAACCTTACGCCAGGTTAGCGTCCAGGAACTCTTTCAGCTGACCTTTGGACAGCGCGCCCACTTTGGTCGCCGCCACTTCGCCGTTTTTGAACAGCAGAAGGGTCGGGATGCCACGGATACCGTATTTCGGTGCGGTGCCCGGGTTCTGGTCGATGTTCAGCTTGGCAACCGTCAGTTTGCCCTGATATTCGTCAGCGATCTCATCCAGAATCGGGGCGATCATTTTGCAAGGACCACACCATTCAGCCCAGAAATCGACGAGGATCAGCCCGTCAGCCTTAAGTACGTCCGTGTCAAAACTGTCGTCAGTCAGGTGAATAATTTTATCGCTCATATATAACTCCACAGGAATAAGCCTGGTACGTTGGTTTTGTCTCCACCAACGACGTGTTGATGTCGCATTAACCAACTAAAGGTTGACTTTATTTCACCGGATACGCTTTCGTAAAGCAATAGTAAGCTGATATTCTACCACACTATGAGCAAAACACATTTAACAGAACAGAAGTTTTCCGACTTCGCCCTGCACCCAAAAGTGATCGAAGCCCTTGAAACAAAAGGGTTTCATAACTGCACGCCCATTCAGGCTCTCGCCCTGCCGCTGACGCTGGCCGGTCGCGATGTTGCAGGGCAGGCGCAAACCGGTACCGGCAAAACGATGGCGTTTTTAACGTCAACGTTCCATTATTTACTTTCTCACCCAGCGATTGCAGACCGCAAAGTTAACCAGCCGCGCGCGCTAATTATGGCCCCGACGCGAGAACTGGCGGTACAGATCCATGCAGACGCTGAACCCCTGGCACAGGCTACTGGCCTGAAGCTTGGCCTGGCCTATGGCGGCGACGGCTACGATAAGCAGCTGAAAGTGCTGGAAAGCGGCGTGGATATCCTGATTGGGACCACCGGCCGTCTTATCGACTACGCCAAACAGAACCATATCAACCTCGGCGCCATCCAGGTTGTGGTGCTTGATGAAGCTGACCGCATGTACGATCTGGGCTTCATTAAAGATATCCGCTGGCTTTTCCGCCGCATGCCGCCGGCAAATCAGCGCCTGAACATGCTGTTCTCTGCCACCCTTTCTTATCGCGTACGCGAGCTGGCGTTCGAGCAGATGAACAACGCCGAGTATGTGGAAGTGGAGCCGGAGCAGAAAACGGGCCACCGCATTAAAGAAGAGCTCTTCTATCCTTCCAATGAAGAGAAAATGCGTCTGCTGCAAACGTTGATTGAAGAAGAGTGGCCCGATCGCGCCATTATCTTCGCGAACACTAAACACCGCTGTGAAGACATCTGGGGCCATTTGGCTGCCGACGGTCACCGTGTTGGCCTGTTGACCGGCGACGTGGCGCAGAAAAAACGCCTTCGGATCCTCGACGAGTTCACCCGTGGCGATCTTGATATTCTGGTCGCAACCGATGTGGCGGCACGTGGTTTACACATTCCGGCCGTGACGCACGTTTTTAACTACGATCTGCCAGACGACTGCGAAGACTACGTACACCGTATCGGTCGTACCGGTCGTGCGGGCGCAAGCGGTCACTCGATTAGCCTTGCGTGTGAAGAGTATGCGCTGAATCTTCCAGCCATTGAGACCTACATCGGTCACTCTATTCCGCAGAGTAAATACAATCCGGAAGCGCTGTTAAGCGAACTGCCGCCGCCTAAGCGTCTTTCCCGCCCGCGCTCCGGCAATGGTCCGCGTCGTTCAGGCGGCGCACCGCGTAATCGTCGTCGTTCAGGTTAATACATTATGCTCAGCTCCACCTCGCTCTATGCGGCAATTGATCTCGGTTCGAATAGTTTTCATATGCTGGTTGTGCGTGAGGTGGCGGGAAGCATACAAACGCTGACGCGCATTAAGCGCAAGGTCCGCCTCGCGGCGGGCCTGAGCAGTGATAATTACCTCTCGCCTGAAGCCATGGAACGTGGCTGGCAATGCCTGCGGCTCTTTGCTGAGCGTCTGCAGGATATCCCGCATGCTCAAATCACCGTTGTCGCCACAGCGACGCTCAGACTGGCGGTTAACGCCGTAGATTTTATTGCCAAAGCGCAGGAAATTCTGGGGTGTCCGGTTCAGGTTATCAGCGGTGAAGAAGAAGCACGCCTGATCTACCAGGGCGTTGCCCACACCACCGGGGGTGACGATCGCCGTCTGGTGGTGGATATCGGCGGTGCCAGTACCGAACTGGTAACCGGCACCGGCGCGCAGGCAACGTCGCTGTTCAGCCTGTCGATGGGCTGCGTAACATGGCTTGAACGTTACTTTACTGACCGGAATCTGGGTAAAGAGAACTTCGACGAGGCGGAAAACGCCGCGCGCGCAGTGCTACGCCCGGTAATGGACGAACTGCGCTATCACGGCTGGAAAGTCTGCGTCGGGGCTTCGGGTACCGTGCAGGCCCTGCAGGAAATCATGATGGCGCAGGGCATGGACGAGCGGATTACGCTTGCCAAACTTCAGCAGCTTAAACAGCGTGCCATTCAGTGCGGACGTCTGGAAGAGCTGGAAATTGAAGGCCTGACGCTGGAACGTGCCCTGGTTTTCCCAAGCGGACTGGCCATTCTGATCGCCATATTCACCGAACTGAATATCCAGTGTATGACTCTGGCCGGCGGCGCACTGCGCGAAGGTCTGGTCTACGGGATGCTGCATCTGTCGGTGGATCAGGACATCCGCAACCGTACGCTGCGCAACGTCCAGCGTCGTTTTCTGGTTGATATCGATCAGGCTGGCCGCGTATCACAGCTGGCATCACGCTTTGCCGACCAGGTCGCTAACGCCTGGGATCTTGATCATCTGAGCCGCGATTTATTGCTGAGCGCCTGTGCGCTGCACGAGGTGGGGCTCAGTATAGATTTTAAGCAGGCACCTGCTCACGCAGCGTATCTGGTGCGCAACCTGGATTTGCCGGGCTACACGCCCGCACAGAAAAAGCTGCTGGCAACGCTGCTGCTGAACCAGACCAACGCCGTCGATCTCTCCTCTTTGCATCAGCAAAATGCCGTACCGCCGCGCGTGGCCGAGCATCTGTGTCGCCTGCTGCGTCTGGCAATTCTGTTTGCCAGCCGCCGCCGCGATGATTTGTTACCCGCCATTAATCTGCTAGCCGATGATGAGAAGCTGACGCTGACGCTGCCGGAAAACTGGATTGAGAATCACCCGCTTGGGGCAGAGATGATCGAGCAGGAGTGCCAGTGGCAGAGCTATGTGCACTGGGTGCTTGAGGTGAAGTAATACGCTGAACACTGCCGGGTGGCGGCTTCGCCTTACCCCGGCCTACTCATCATTATCCCTTCTCTTTGGCTTTTGCCAGCATGGCGCGAATGTTCGCCACGTTAGCCTGCCCTTTGTGCATCCGCTCTTCCGCGGTAATCACTTTGCGCTCCTGTTCCCAGATCAGATCGTCCTGCGGTAGTTCCAGCAGGAAACGGCTGGGTTCCGGACGCACGAGTTCACCGTACTGACGGCGCTCTTTACAGAGCGTGAACGTCAGCTCCTTTTGCGCGCGGGTGATCCCCACGTAGGCCAGACGGCGCTCCTCGTCGACATTATCTTCATCAATGCTGCTCTGGTGCGGCAATAAACCTTCTTCCATACCGACCAGATACACATACGGGAACTCCAGCCCTTTTGACGCATGCAACGTCATCAGCTGAACCTGGTCGGCCTCTTCTTCGCTCTCGCCGCGCTCCATCATGTCGCGCAGGGTAAAGCGGGTGACCACCTGCGTTAACGTCATCGGCTCATCTATCTCAGAGCCTTCCAGCATTTCGGTCATCCAGCTAAAAAGCTGGTTAACGTTTTTCATACGCATTTCTGCCGCTTTCGGGCTGGCAGAGGTTTCGTACAGCCAGGATTCGTAGTCAATGCCGTGGATCAGATCGCGTACCGCCGCCACGGGCTCGCGCTCAGCCAGGCGCTGCACTTCACCCAGCCAGTGAGTGAAGCGGGTTAAATTATCATACCCGCGCCCCGTCAGCGTCTGGCTCAGCCCCATATCAAAGCTGGCGGTAAACAGGCTCTTATTGCGGGTCATCGCCCATTCGCCCAGCTTTTGCAGCGTCGCCGGACCAATCTCGCGCTTTGGTGTATTCACGATGCGCAGAAACGCGCTGTCGTCATCCGGGTTCGTGAGCACGCGCAGATAGGCCAGCAGATCTTTAATTTCTGGCCGCGAGAAGAACGAAGTGCCGCCGGAAATTTTGTACGGAATGCGGTTCTGCATCAGCATCTTTTCAAAGACGCGCGACTGGTGATTGCCGCGATAGAGGATCGCGTAATCCTTGTATTCGGTTTTATTGACGAAGTGGTGGGCGATCAGTTCGCCCGTCACGCGCTCCGCCTCATGCTCTTCATTATTGGCGCTGAGCACCTTCAGCTCCGTACCGTAGCCAAGTTCGGAGAAGAGACGCTTTTCAAAAACGTGCGGGTTATTGGCAATAAGGATGTTTGCCGCCTTCAGGATGCGCCCGGAGGAACGGTAGTTCTGCTCCAGCTTAATCACCTGCAGCGCGGGGAAATCTTTGCTCAGAAGCACCAGGTTTTGCGGGCGGGCGCCGCGCCAGGAGTAAATTGACTGGTCATCATCGCCAACCACGGTGAAGCGCGCGCGATGCCCCACCAGCAGCTTCACCAGCTCGTACTGGCTGGTGTTGGTGTCCTGATATTCATCCACCAGCAGGTAGCGGATTTTATTCTGCCAGCGCTCGCGCACCTCTTCATTTCGCTGTAAAAGCAGCGTCGGTAAGAGGATCAGATCGTCGAAGTCCAGCACGTTGCACGCTTTCATGTGCGCGTCGTACAGACCATAGCAGTGGGCGAAGATCCGATCCCGTTCGCCTTTGGCGATCGCCGCAGCCTGGGCCGGGGTCATCAGATCGTTTTTCCAGTTCGAGATCGTTGAGATCAGCTGCTGCAACAGCACCTTATCATCCTCGATCAGCCCCTCGGTGAGCTCTTTGAGCAACGCCACCTGGTCGGTGTCATCGAACAGCGAAAAGTTGGATTTCATCCCCAGCGCGGCGTATTCACGTTTAATGATATCCAGCCCCAGCGTGTGGAAGGTAGAGATCATCAGCCCGCGCGCTTCTTTGCGCCCCAGCGTCTGGCCAACACGCTCTTTCATCTCGCGCGCCGCTTTGTTGGTAAAGGTAACCGCCGCAATGTGGCGGGCCTGATAGCCGCAGCCGCGGATCAGGTGCGCAATCTTATTGGTGATGACGCGCGTTTTACCGGATCCTGCGCCCGCCAGCACCAGACACGGTCCGGTTACAAATTCGACGGCTTGTTGTTGTCCGGGATTTAGACGCATAAATGATCGCTCAATGAAAGTCAGGAGGGGAGAATAACAGCGTGGTAGTATAGCGAGCCTAATCCATACCACTCAAGGCACGATCATGGCAAAAACAGCAGCAGCACTGCATATTCTTGTTAAAGAAGAGAAACTGGCTCTGGATCTTCTGGAGCAGATCAAAAACGGCGCCGACTTCGGCAAACTAGCGAAGAAGCACTCTATTTGTCCGTCAGGCAAGCGTGGCGGCGATTTAGGCGAATTCCGTCAGGGTCAAATGGTTCCGGCGTTCGATAAAGTGGTCTTCTCCTGCCCGGTGCTGGAGCCAACCGGTCCGCTGCATACTCAGTTCGGTTATCACATTATTAAAGTGCTGTATCGCAAATAAAAAAGCCGGGTGGCGGCTGCGCCTTACCCGGCCTACATCTTACGTTTTTGTAGGTCGGGTAAGCGAAGCGCTACCCGACAAGGTTGTTAACCTGCTACAGCAATACGTTTCATATCAGTCATGTAGCCGCGCAGTTTGTGGCCCACTTTCTCGATCTGGTGGCTGCGAATCGCTTCGTTTACGTCGCGCAGCTGCGCGTTGTCTACCGCACCTTCCGCAATCGCTTTGCCCAGATCGCCCGTCTGCAGGGTGGTCATGAACTCTTTCAGCAGCGGTACGCAGGCGTAAGAGAACAGATAGTTACCGTATTCTGCGGTATCAGAGATAACCACGTTCATTTCGTACAGACGCTTACGGGCGATGGTGTTCGCGATCAGCGGCAGCTCGTGCAGAGATTCGTAGTACGCAGACTCTTCGATGATGCCGGAATCCACCATGGTTTCGAACGCCAGCTCAACGCCTGCTTTCACCATCGCAATCATCAGTACGCCTTTATCGAAGTACTCCTGCTCGCCGATTTTACCTTCATACTGCGGCGCAGTTTCGAACGCGGTTTTACCGGTCTCTTCACGCCAGGTCAGCAGTTTCTTGTCGTCGTTGGCCCAGTCCGCCATCATGCCGGAAGAGAATTCGCCGGAGATGATGTCGTCCATATGTTTCTGGAACAGCGGCGCCATAATGGTTTTCAGCTGTTCAGACAAAGCGTAAGCACGCAGTTTTGCCGGGTTGGACAGACGGTCCATCATCAGCGTAATGCCGCCCTGCTTCAGCGCTTCGGTGATGGTTTCCCAGCCGAACTGAATCAGTTTTTCTGCGTATGCCGGGTCGGTACCTTCTTCCACCAGCTTGTCGAAGCAAAGCAGAGAACCCGCCTGCAGCATGCCACACAGAATGGTCTGCTCGCCCATCAGGTCAGATTTCACTTCCGCAACGAAGGAAGATTCCAGCACGCCAGCGCGGTGACCGCCGGTCGCCGCAGCCCAGGCTTTGGCAATCGCCATGCCTTCGCCTTTCGGATCGTTTTCCGGGTGAACTGCGATAAGCGTCGGCACGCCGAAGCCACGCTTGTACTCTTCACGCACTTCCGTACCCGGGCACTTCGGCGCCACCATCACTACGGTGATGTCTTTACGGATCTGCTCGCCCACTTCAACGATGTTGAAGCCGTGGGAGTAACCCAGCGCGGCGCCGTCTTTCATCAGCGGCTGTACGGAACGCACCACGTCAGAGTGCTGCTTGTCTGGCGTCAGGTTAACGACCAGGTCCGCCTGCGGGATCAGCTCTTCATAGGTACCCACTTTGAAGCCGTTTTCAGTCGCTTTACGCCATGAAGCGCGCTTCTCGGCAATCGCTTCTTTACGCAGGGCGTAAGAGATATCCAGACCGGAGTCACGCATGTTCAGGCCCTGGTTCAGGCCCTGTGCGCCACAGCCGACGATGACCACTTTTTTACCCTGAAGGTAGCTCGCGCCATCGGCAAATTCATCGCGCGCCATGAAGCGGCATTTGCCCAGCTGCGCCAGCTGCTGGCGCAAGTTCAGTGTATTAAAGTAGTTAGCCATGGGTGATACCTCGTGATGTTGTGTGTCTTATTGTTCGGTTCGCGTTTCAGCGAGAATGTACCCACATTACAACAGGAAATTTATTGCGGAAATTGATATATTCACAACGTCACATTGCAATTTTTGCAATGTAAAAAGAGGGAGTGGAATCGGTGGATTTACGCGATCTAAAAATGTTCCTGCACCTGGCGGAAAGCCGTCACTTTGGCCGCAGTGCCCGGGCGATGCACGTCAGCCCGTCCACGCTTTCGCGCCAGATCCAGCGCCTTGAGGAAGACCTAGGCCAGCCGCTTTTCGTGCGCGATAACCGTACCGTTACCCTCACGGAAGCGGGCGAAGAGCTGCGCATTTTTGCCCAACAGACGCTGTTACAGTACCAGCAGCTGCGGCACTCTATTGATCAGCAGGGGCCATCACTCTCCGGTGAGCTGCATATTTTCTGCTCCGTGACCGCCGCCTACAGCCATCTGCCCCCCATTCTCGACCGCTTCCGCGCAGCGCATCCGTCGGTTGAAATTAAGCTCACCACCGGCGACGCCGCCGACGCAATGGAAAAAGTGGTGACCGGCGAAGCGGATCTCGCCATCGCCGGAAAACCCGAAACCCTGCCGGGCGCGGTGGCGTTCTCGATGCTGGAGAATCTGGCGGTGGTGCTGATTGCCCCGGCCCTGCCCTGCCCGGTGCGTAATCAGGTATCGGTAGAAAAACCGGACTGGTCGACGGTGCCGTTTATCATGGCCGATCAGGGGCCGGTGCGCCGCCGCATCGAGCTGTGGTTCCGCCGTCAGAAAATCAGCAATCCGTCGATTTACGCCACCGTTAGCGGTCATGAGGCGATGGTGTCGATGGTGGCGCTCGGCTGCGGCGTGGCGCTGCTGCCGGAAGTGGTGCTGGAAAACAGCCCGGAACCGGTGCGCAACCGCGTGATGATTCTGGAGCGCAGCGACGAGAAGACGCCGTTTGAGCTAGGCGTGTGCGCACAAAAAAAGCGGCTGCATGAGCCGCTTATTGATGCGTTCTGGACGATATTGCCGAACCACTAGCCAGCCAGAAAGAACCTGAACGCCGGGTTGTGGGTTTCGTCGTGGCACTCATAGCCCAGCTCGTTCAGCCGCGTTTCGAAATCCGGCTCGTGCTCGCCCAGCTCGAACGCCGCCAGCACGCGGCCGTAGTCGGTGCCGTGGCTACGGTAGTGGAACAGAGAGATGTTCCAGTGCGTGCCCAGCGTGTGCAAGAACTTGAGCAACGCGCCCGGTGATTCCGGAAACTCGAAGCTGAACAGGCGTTCCTGGAGCGGCTTTGAGGGACGACCGCCAACCATATAACGCACGTGCAGCTTAGCCATTTCATCGTCGGACAGATCGACCACGCTGTAGCCGCCATCGTGCAGCAGGCTGAGGATCTCTTTACGTTCCTCCACGCCACGGCTCAGACGCACGCCGACAAAAATGCAGGCATCTTTCGCATCGGCAAAGCGGTAGTTGAACTCCGTTACCGAACGTCCCCCCAGAAGCTGGCAGAACTTGAGGAAGCTGCCCTTTTCTTCCGGAATCGTCACCGCCAGCAGCGCTTCACGCTGTTCGCCCAGCTCGCAGCGCTCGGAAACGTAGCGCAGACCGTGGAAGTTCACGTTCGCACCAGAGAGCACGTGCGCCAGCCGCTCGCCGCGAATGTTGTGCTGGGCGATGTATTTTTTCATCCCCGCCAGCGCCAGCGCGCCGGACGGCTCCGCCACCGCACGCACATCCTCGAACAGATCTTTCATCGCCGCGCAGATGGCGTCGCTGTCGACGGTGACGATATCGTCCAGATACTCCTGACACAGACGGAAGGTTTCATCGCCAATGCGCTTCACCGCCACGCCCTCGGCAAACAGCCCAACGCGCGGCAGGTCTACCGGGTGACCGGCGTCCAGCGCCGCCTTCAGGCAGGCAGAGTCTTCCGCCTCAACGGCGATGACTTTAATCTGCGGCATCAGCTGTTTAATCAGCACCGCCACGCCTGCCGCCAGCCCGCCGCCGCCCACTGGGACGAAGACGCGGTCGAGATGGGCATCCTGCTGCAACAGCTCAAGCGCCAGCGTGCCCTGCCCGGCAATCACCATCGGGTGATCGAACGGCGGCACCCAGGTGAAGCCCTGCTGCTGCGCCAGCTCGATCGCTTTGGCTTTGGCTTCGTCAAAGTTCGCGCCGTGGAGCAGCACTTCTCCGCCAAAACCGCGCACCGCGTCGACTTTGATATCCGCGGTAGCAACCGGCATCACGATCAGCGCTTTCAGACCCAGACGGGCCGAGGAGAAGGCAACGCCCTGAGCATGGTTGCCCGCCGACGCGGTAATGACGCCGCGCGCTTTCTGCTCATCCGTCAACCCGGCCATCATCGCGTAAGCACCGCGCAGCTTGAAGCTGTGCACCGGCTGGCGGTCTTCGCGCTTCACCAGAATGACGTTGTCGAGGCGCGAGGAGAGTTTTTCCATTTTTTGCAGGGGCGTGACCTGCACGGCTTCATAGACCGGCGCGCGTAGCACCGCTCTCAGGTATTCCGCCCCCTCAGGGGCGGCGGATAAGGGTTGTGACTCGGCCATCATTAGCCCCCAAGTTTAGATTTATCGCGCACCGCGCCTTTATCTGCACTGGTTGCAAGGCTCGCGTAGGCGCGCAGGGCGAAGGAGACTTCACGCTGGCGATCTTTCGGCGTCCAGGCTTTGTCGCCGCGGGCTTCCTGCGCTTCACGGCGGGCCGCAATCTCCTGGTCGCTCAGCTTCAGCTGAATGCCGCGATTCGGAATGTCGATTTCAATCAGATCGCCATCTTCGATGATCGCGATGTTGCCGCCGCTTGCCGCTTCCGGGGAGACGTGGCCGATGGAGAGACCAGACGTGCCGCCGGAGAAACGACCGTCGGTGATCAGCGCACAGGCTTTACCGAGGCCCATCGATTTCAGGAAGGTGGTCGGGTAGAGCATCTCCTGCATGCCCGGGCCGCCTTTCGGCCCTTCGTAGCGAATGACAACCACGTCGCCTTCCACCACTTTGCCGCCGAGGATGGCATCTACCGCCTCGTCCTGGCTTTCGTACACTTTCGCCGGACCGGTGAATTTCAGGATACTGTCATCCACGCCTGCGGTTTTCACGATGCAGCCGTTTTCCGCAAAGTTACCGTACAGCACCGCCAGACCGCCGTCTTTGCTGTAGGCGTGCTCCAGCGAGCGGATGCAGCCTTCAGCACGGTCGTCATCCAGCGTGTCCCAGCGGCAATCCTGCGAGAACGCCTGGGTGGTGCGAATACCGGCCGGACCGGCGCGGAACATCTTTTTCACCGCGTCGTCTTTGGTCAGCATCACGTCGTACTGGTCCAGCGATTCCGGCAGCGTCAGGCCGAGGACGTTTTTCACGTCGCGGTTCAGCAGCCCGGCGCGATCCAGCTCGCCCAGGATACCGATGACGCCACCCGCGCGGTGCACATCTTCCATGTGGTACTTCTGGGTACTCGGCGCGACTTTACACAGCTGCGGCACTTTGCGGGAGAGCTTGTCGATGTCGCTCATGGTGAAGTCGATTTCCGCTTCCTGCGCGGCGGCCAGCAGGTGCAGAACGGTGTTAGTGGAGCCGCCCATGGCGATATCCAGCGTCATGGCGTTTTCGAACGCCGCTTTACTGGCGATATTGCGCGGCAGCGCGCTGGCATCGTCCTGCTCGTAGTAGCGTTTGGTCAGCTCAACGATACGTTTACCGGCGTTGAGGAACAGCTGCTTACGGTCGGCGTGGGTCGCCAGCAGCGAGCCGTTGCCCGGCTGGGAAAGGCCCAGCGCTTCGGTCAGGCAGTTCATGGAGTTGGCCGTGAACATGCCGGAACAGGAGCCGCAGGTCGGGCACGCGGAGCGTTCCACCTGATCGCTCTGCTCGTCAGAGACTTTCGGGTCTGCGCCCTGGATCATCGCATCGACCAGGTCGAGCTTGATGATTTTGTCGGAGAGCTTGGTTTTACCCGCCTCCATCGGACCGCCGGAGACGAAGATCACCGGAATGTTCAGGCGCAGGGAGGCCATCAGCATCCCCGGGGTGATTTTGTCGCAGTTGGAGATACAGACCATCGCATCGGCGCAGTGGGCGTTGACCATATACTCCACCGAGTCGGCGATCAGCTCGCGCGACGGCAGTGAATAGAGCATTCCCCCGTGGCCCATTGCGATACCGTCATCCACCGCAATGGTGTTGAACTCTTTCGCCACGCCGCCGGAGGCTTCGATTTGCTCGGCAACCAGCTTACCGAGATCGCGCAGATGCACGTGGCCCGGTACAAACTGGGTGAAGGAGTTCACCACGGCGATAATTGGCTTGCCGAAATCGGCGTCGGTCATTCCGGTGGCGCGCCACAGTGCGCGGGCACCCGCCATGTTACGGCCGTGGGTGGTGGTGGCTGAACGATACTTAGGCATGCTTTATTGACTCCCGTCTGACTATTTAATGGGACGGTGCGTGCCGTCCCACATTTATATTTAGTGATTAACCTGATCCAACCAGCCGTATTTGTCTTCTGTTTCGCCGGTGAAGAGGCCAAAGAACGCTTGCTGAATGCGCTTGGTGACCGGGCCACAGCGGCCTTCGCCCACCTGGATACCGTCTACGCTGCGAACCGGCGTGATTTCAGCCGCGGTACCGGACATGAACACTTCGTCTGCCAGGTAGAGGGATTCGCGGGACAGCACCTGCTCGCGCACTTCGATACCCAGATCTTTCGCCAGCTTGATGATCGCATCACGGGTGATGCCCGGCAGCGCGGAAGATGTGAACGGCGGGGTAAACAGAATGCCGTCTTTTACTTCAAACAGGTTTTCGCCCGCGCCTTCTGAGATGTAGCCGTTCACGTCGAGGGCGATGCCTTCCTGATAGCCGTGGCGGCGCGCTTCGCTGCCGACCAGCAGTGAGGAGAGGTAGTTACCGCCCGCTTTTGCGGCAGTCGGGATGGTGTTTGGCGCCACGCGGTTCCAGGAAGAAACCATTGCGTCGATCCCCTGATCCAGTGCTTCTGCGCCCAGGTAGGCGCCCCACGGGAACGCAGCAATGATCACATCGGTGTTGTAACCGGCCGGCGGGTTCACGCCCATGCCCACGTCACCCACGAAGACCAGCGGGCGAATATAGGCGCTGGTCAGTTTGTTCTGGCGAATCACTTCGCGGCAGGCTTCCATCAGCTCATCAACGCTTTGAGAGACCGGGAAACGATAAATTTTGGCTGAGTCATGCAGACGCTGCATGTGTTCGCGATGGCGGAACACCACTGGCCCTTTGTGAGAATCGTAGCAACGGATGCCTTCAAACACGGAGGTACCGTAGTGCAGCGCATGGGACATCACGTGAACTTTCGCGTCTTCCCAGCGAACCATCTCACCATTGAACCAAATGTAATCAGCTTTTTTTGTCGTCATTTTTTCGTCCTGTCACGCTCAAGCGCGGATTTGTTGTGATGTGGTTGTGCTCTGGCAGATGGCAACATGGGCAACGTCTACCAGCTTTGATAACTGACTAAACAGTAAGTCGACCGGCCGCGGGCTGGCAACGGTTAATTCGATACTGATGTTCTGGGCGTCGGTGGCCGTTTCCATATTCATAGAGCAAATCTGAAAACCACGGTGGCGGACCACGCGCAAAACGCGTTCTAACGTTTCCGGGTTGAAGCGAGCCTGCACGGCGACCTGATGTTGCATCATGATAATTTCTCCAGCATTTGTGAGTTACTGGCACCGGGCGGTACCAACGGCCAGACGTTCTCAAGCTCGTCGATTGAGACATGAAGCAGGTATGGCCCTTCGCTTGACAGCATGGTGTCGAGTGCCGCTTCAACCTGGTCTTTACGGGTGATGTGCTGGCCAGGAATGCCGAAGGCGCTGGCCAGGGTGAGGAAATCGGGGTTATCGGTCAGGGTTGTCTCGCTGTAACGCTCCTGGAAGAACAGCTGCTGCCACTGGCGAACCATCCCTAAACGCTGGTTATCGAGCAACACGATCTTCAGCGGTAACTGCTTGCGCTTCACGGTGCCGAGCTCCTGAACGTTCATCATGAAGGAGCCGTCACCGGAGATACAGATCACGGTATCGTTCGGGCGGGCCACCTGTGCGCCAACGGCTGCCGGCAGGCCAAAGCCCATCGTGCCTAAGCCGCTGGAGGTGATGAAGTTCTCCGGGCGGGTGTAGGTCATGTGCTGGGCTGACCACATCTGATGCTGGCCCACATCGGTCGTCACCACGCTGTCGGCGGGTTTACGGTCGGACAACTGCTTCAACAGCAGCGGCGCATAGATGGCATCGCCGGGGTGGTCGTAACGCCAGGCATGCTCAGCGCGCATGTCTGCAGTGTGCTGACGCCATGCGTTGATATCCAGCGGCTGCTCCAGCGCCGGTAACAGCGCGTTAAGATCGCCCTGCAACGCCACGTGCGCCTGACGCAGTTTGTTCATCTCCGCCGGGTCGATATCCATGTGGATCACTTTGGCATTCGGCGCGAAGGTATTCAGCTTGCCGGTGACGCGGTCGTCAAAACGGGCGCCTGCGACGATAAGCAAGTCGCATTCCTGCACCGCCAGGTTTGCCGCTTTAGTGCCGTGCATTCCCAGCATGCCGAGGTAGTACGGGTAGTCCGCGTCTACCGCACCCAGACCTTTCAGGGTGCAGGTGGCGGGCATTTGCGTGGTTGCAAGGAACGCGCGAAGCGCCGGAACAGCCTGCGCCATCCCCACCCCGCCGCCGACGTACAGCATCGGCTGCTTCGCCTGCGCCATCATCTGACGCGCCTCTTCAACCTCTGCATGCGGAAACGCATCGTCGCTTTTCACGGTGGAGAAATGCGGCTCCAGATCGCCAGGTGCAACCTGGATATCTTTCGGGATATCCACCAGAACCGGGCCAGGACGGCCAGAACTGGCAACCTCGAACGCTTCTGCCATCACGCGCGGCAGCTCTTCGAGGGACTGAACGAGGAAGCTGTGCTTGGTGCAGGCCAGCGATAAGCCGAGGACGTCTACTTCCTGGAAGGCATCGGTACCGATAAACGGAGAGGCCACCTGACCGGTAATCGCCACGACAGGGACTGAATCGAGCAGCGCGTCAGCCAGGCCGGTGATCAGGTTCGTTGCGCCCGGACCTGAGGTCGCCATGCATACACCGGTTTTACCTGTCGCGCGGGCATAGCCGATGGCTGCCATCGCTGCGCCCTGCTCGTGTCGGCACAAGAGGTGTTCCACGCCGCCGTCATACAGTGCATCGTAAATCGGCATAATTGCGCCACCCGGATAACCGAATACGGTTTCGACTCCCTGCGCGCGCAACGCATGTACTACCCATTGTGCCCCATTCATAGTTAGTTCCCCGTCATAAATCTGGAGAAACAGAATTTTGTGCTAGTCGTCATTCTCTGCTCCTCATTTAAGTTTTTTAGTCATAAAAAAACCCCCGGACCTTTCGGTGCGGGGGTCTTAGTTCGTTAAGGCTTGATTTCTAAGCCTTTCCTCGTCCAAGTGCAGCCCCGCACGGTGGGATAATAATCACCACCACGCTAATCACGACCAGGCTAATCACTCGTAGAAGGGCTGTCATTTTCAGTTCTTTTTGCATCTTGTTCGAAGGAATACCTAAAGAGTTATCACAGTTTTTAAATCAAACACAAGATTTATTTATGAAGGATTTGGTTAGCAAGCGAACAAAATTTCATGAACGCATTGTTTTATATGAGGAAATTTGGAAGTGAATATTTTTCATTTTTTATTGCAGATCTAACCGTTAAAACGCGCCTTTTTACATTTTGCGAGTGTGCTTCCACGGTTATGCAATGGTTTCAATGCTCCCTGAAAATCTCTGAACAGGCGGCGTAAATACGTAAAAAGAGGCTAAACAGAGAAAACAGGCACTGGCATAGTCAGACCAGGAGGTAGTACAAATGTCACTGTCAGTTGTTTATACGCGAGCGGCTCTCGGGGTAAAGGCTCCGCTTATTTCCGTAGAGGTTCATTTGAGTAATGGGCTGCCCGGACTCACGCTTGTCGGGTTACCTGAAACCACGGTTAAAGAGGCCAGGGACCGCGTTCGTAGCGCAATAATAAACAGCGGTTATACCTTCCCCGCGAAGAAGATCACCATCAACCTTGCTCCCGCCGACCTGCCCAAAGAGGGTGGGCGATACGATTTACCTATCGCAATTGCGCTTCTCGCGGCTTCTGAGCAGCTTAATACGACCAGGCTAGGCTCGTATGAGTTCGTGGGTGAACTCGCGCTCACAGGCGCACTGAGAGGCGTTCCCGGTGCGATATCGGGAGCGCTGGAAGCCATACGTGCAGGGCGGCAAATCGTTGTGGCCAATGAAAACGCATCAGAAGTGAGTCTTATTGCAGAAAAGGGATGTCTCATCGCCGGGCATCTTCAGGAAGTGTGCGCCTGGCTGGAAGGCCGCCACGAACTGTCCGAGCCGGAAGAGTGCGACGAGGCTATAGCGGATGCGCCAGAAGACCTCAGCGAGATCATGGGACAGGAACAAGGGAAACGGGCGCTGGAGATTACGGCAGCGGGTGGTCACAATCTCCTGCTGATTGGCCCGCCGGGTACGGGCAAAACCATGCTGGCAAGCAGGCTAAGCGGATTGCTCCCGCCGCTTAATAACCATGAAGCGCTGGAAAGCGCCGCCATCTATAGCCTGATCGGTTCGACGTCGTTGCACAAACAGTGGCGTCGACGTCCCTTTCGTTCGCCGCATCATAGCGCGTCACTGACGGCAATGGTCGGTGGTGGGTCTATTCCGGGGCCGGGTGAGATCTCGCTGGCACACAATGGCATTCTGTTTCTCGATGAGTTGCCTGAGTTTGAGCGCCGCGTGCTGGATGCGCTGAGGGAGCCCATTGAATCCGGTGAGATACATATTTCACGCACGCGAGCCAAAATAAGCTATCCCGCCCGTTTTCAGCTCGTGGCGGCGATGAACCCCAGTCCGACGGGGCATTATCAGGGCAACCATAACCGCTGTACGCCAGAGCAGACGCTGCGCTATCTGGGAAAGCTGTCTGGCCCGTTTCTCGACCGTTTCGATTTATCACTGGAAATCCCCCTTCCGCCGCCGGGCCTGCTCAGGCAGACGGATAAACTGGGTGAAAGCTCCGCGCATGTTCGCGAGCGGGTTATCGCGGCACAGGCGAGACAGTATGCCCGTCAAAACAGGCTGAATGCACGACTGGATAATGCAGGGATCCGACAGTTTTGTTCTCTTAACGTTGAAGATGCGGCTTGGCTGGAGGAGACGTTGACGCGCTTTGGCCTTTCCATACGTGCGTGGCAGCGCTTGTTAAAAGTAGCCAGAACCATTGCGGACGTGGAGGGCTGTACTGATATTGCGAGGAAACACTTGCAGGAAGCGCTGAGCTATCGGGCGATCGATCGTTTGCTTTTGCATCTGCAAAAGTTACTGGCATAAAAAAAGGGGCCGTAGCCCCTTTTTTTATTAGTCGTCAGACTCGGTGTAGTCTTCTGCACCTTCCATCTGCGGTTTACCGCCAGACAGCGTATGGAAACGTTTTGGACGCTTAATGCGAGCCATGTACTTGATCCATACACGTTCTGCTTCAGACTGCGGCTCACGCTCACCACGGCACACTGAGACAAACTGTTTTTCATCTTCAGTTGCAGGCTCACGTTTACCCAGATCCAGCTCGTTAAAGGCATAACCATGACGCTCAAGCAGCTGCGCCTCTTTGATGGTGAAATCGCCGTGACGAGAGAACCCGCGCGGATAATGTTTATTGTCGAAAAAACGATTAGTCGTCGTAAAGCTTTCCGCCATCCTACACGCTCCTAATTCTTTGGCCGAGCTATTTATGGCGCGGAGTATTAGTTACGCTTGACAGAGTGTAAAACAAAACATTTAAATCATAACGACAAATTATTTTGCGGAGAAAGATGTGGATACGGAATTGCTAAAAACTTTCCTTGAAGTGAGCAGAACGCGTCACTTCGGGCGAGCCGCTGAAGCCCTTTACCTGACGCAGTCAGCAGTCAGTTTTCGTATTCGACAGCTGGAAAATCAACTGGGTGTGAATCTTTTTACCCGCCATCGCAACAATATCCGCCTCACGCCTGCCGGTGAAAAACTGCTTCCGTATGCGGAGACATTGATGAATACCTGGCAGGCAGCGCGCAAAGAGGTTGCGCATACGTCGAGGCACAACGAGTTCTCGATAGGGGCCAGCGCATCTCTGTGGGAATGCATGCTCAGTCAGTGGCTTACCCGGCTATATCACTCCCATGGCCATTTACAATTTGAAGCCAGAATTGCGCAACGTCAGTCGCTGGTTAAGCAACTTCATGAGCGTCAGTTGGATCTGCTGATCACTACAGAAGCCCCCAAGATGGACGAATTTAGCAGCCAGATTGTTGGACAGTTCGGTCTGGCTCTTTATGCTTCTGAACCCTCAAAGATGAAAGCAGACCTGACCTATTTGCGGCTGGAGTGGGGACCTGATTTTCAGCAACATGAGACGGGATTGATCGCACCTGATGATGTTCCACAGTTAACAACCAGTTCTGCCGAGATTGCCTGTCAGCAACTCCCCTTGCTGAAGGGTTGCACCTGGTTACCAGTCCGTTGGGCAGATACCAAGCCTGGACTGCATACCGTGGTGGATTCCACTACCCTTTCGCGGCCGCTGTATGCGATTTGGCTGCAAAATAGCGACAAGCAATCGCAAATAAAAGATCTATTAAAAATCAATGTAATGGATTGATGCTGAGGCCAGCAGGGACGCTGGCTGCATTTAAGAATGCTGAAATCTCATCGGGTTTCAGGCAAAAAAAAATCCTTTGCCGAAGCAAAGGATTCTATATGGCAGGGGCGGAGAGACTCGAACTCGCGACACCCGGTTTTGGAGACCGGTGCTCTACCAACTGAGCTACGCCCCTAAAGTTTTTTGCCATTAAGCCTGCCATTACTGGCAGGCTTAACGTCTTAATAAGTGGCGGAACGGACGGGACTCGAACCCGCGACCCCCTGCGTGACAGGCAGGTATTCTAACCGACTGAACTACCGCTCCACCGAAGACTGCTTGTAACCACCGGATTAATGCACCGGCTTACTACTTAATTGATGCCTGGCAGTTCCCTACTCTCACATGGGGAGACCCCACACTACCATCGGCGCTACGGCGTTTCACTTCTGAGTTCGGCATGGGGTCAGGTGGGACCACCGCGCTAAAGCCGCCAGGCAAATTCTGTTAATCTGTATCAGGCTGA